>NZ_JBIOOM010000001.1:210000-795000 GCF_051712205.1 Enterococcus sp. DIV1375a | reverse complement strand
AGAGAACCAGCTATCTCCAAGTTCGTTTGGAATTTCTCCGCTACCCACACCTCATCCCCGCACTTTTCAACGTACGTGGGTTCGGTCCTCCAGTGCGTTTTACCGCACCTTCAACCTGGACATGGGTAGATCACATGGTTTCGGGTCTACGACTACATACTCATTCGCCCTATTCAGACTCGCTTTCGCTGCGGCTCCGTCTCTTCGACTTAACCTCGCATGCAATCGTAACTCGCCGGTTCATTCTACAAAAGGCACGCCATCACTCATTAACGAGCTTTGACTTGTTGTAGGCACACGGTTTCAGGATCTATTTCACTCCCCTTCCGGGGTGCTTTTCACCTTTCCCTCACGGTACTGGTTCACTATCGGTCACTAGGGAGTATTTAGCCTTGCGGGATGGTCCCCGCGGATTCCGACGGAATTTCTCGTGTTCCGCCGTACTCAGGATCCTCCTAGGTGTTGTCAGCATTTCGTCTACGGGGCTTTCACCCTCTTTAGCGGAATTTTCCAAATCCTTCAACTATACTAACAGACTACCATATTGGAGTCCTACAACCCCAACAAGCAAGCTTGTTGGTTTGGGCTCTTCCCGTTTCGCTCGCCGCTACTCAGGGAATCGAATTTTCTTTCTCTTCCTGCAGGTACTAAGATGTTTCAGTTCTCTGCGTCTACCTCTAATCAGCTATGTATTCACTGAAAAGTAATATCCTATAAAAGATATTGGGTTCCCCCATTCGGAAATCTCTGGATCATAGCTTACTTACAGCTCCCCAAAGCATATCGGTGTTAGTCCCGTCCTTCATCGGCTCCTAGTGCCAAGGCATCCACCGTGCGCCCTTATTCACTTAACCTTATCAACCTTACGGTTGGGTCTTGATCACTTCTTCTAGCGATAGAAGGTTAATCAATAAATAAGCAATTGAACTTATTAAAAAACTCATTCAACGCGGTGTTCTCGGTTTGTTTTGATTCTTTTTACTTCAATATCCAGTTTTCAATGAACGAATCTGATAGCAAAAGCTATCAATGGAGCCTAGCGGGATCGAACCGCTGACCTCCTGCGTGCAAAGCAGGCGCTCTCCCAGCTGAGCTAAGGCCCCGAATTTATTTGATTGAGAGTAGACCTCTCAAAACTGAACAAAGTAAAGACGAAATGTGTATTTCCGTAATATTCCTTAGAAAGGAGGTGATCCAGCCGCACCTTCCGATACGGCTACCTTGTTACGACTTCACCCCAATCATCTATCCCACCTTAGGCGGCTGGCTCCAAAAAGGTTACCTCACCGACTTCGGGTGTTACAAACTCTCGTGGTGTGACGGGCGGTGTGTACAAGGCCCGGGAACGTATTCACCGCGGCGTGCTGATCCGCGATTACTAGCGATTCCGGCTTCATGCAGGCGAGTTGCAGCCTGCAATCCGAACTGAGAGAAGCTTTAAGAGATTTGCATGACCTCGCGGTCTAGCGACTCGTTGTACTTCCCATTGTAGCACGTGTGTAGCCCAGGTCATAAGGGGCATGATGATTTGACGTCATCCCCACCTTCCTCCGGTTTGTCACCGGCAGTCTCGCTAGAGTGCCCAACTAAATGATGGCAACTAACAATAAGGGTTGCGCTCGTTGCGGGACTTAACCCAACATCTCACGACACGAGCTGACGACAACCATGCACCACCTGTCACTTTGTCCCCGAAGGGAAAGCTCTATCTCTAGAGTGGTCAAAGGATGTCAAGACCTGGTAAGGTTCTTCGCGTTGCTTCGAATTAAACCACATGCTCCACCGCTTGTGCGGGCCCCCGTCAATTCCTTTGAGTTTCAACCTTGCGGTCGTACTCCCCAGGCGGAGTGCTTAATGCGTTTGCTGCAGCACTGAAGGGCGGAAACCCTCCAACACTTAGCACTCATCGTTTACGGCGTGGACTACCAGGGTATCTAATCCTGTTTGCTCCCCACGCTTTCGAGCCTCAGCGTCAGTTACAGACCAGAGAGCCGCCTTCGCCACTGGTGTTCCTCCATATATCTACGCATTTCACCGCTACACATGGAATTCCACTCTCCTCTTCTGCACTCAAGTCTCCCAGTTTCCAATGACCCTCCCCGGTTGAGCCGGGGGCTTTCACATCAGACTTAAGAAACCGCCTGCGCTCGCTTTACGCCCAATAAATCCGGACAACGCTTGCCACCTACGTATTACCGCGGCTGCTGGCACGTAGTTAGCCGTGGCTTTCTGGTTAGATACCGTCAGGGGACGTTCAGTTACTAACGTCCTTGTTCTTCTCTAACAACAGAGTTTTACGATCCGAAAACCTTCTTCACTCACGCGGCGTTGCTCGGTCAGACTTTCGTCCATTGCCGAAGATTCCCTACTGCTGCCTCCCGTAGGAGTCTGGGCCGTGTCTCAGTCCCAGTGTGGCCGATCACCCTCTCAGGTCGGCTATGCATCGTGGCCTTGGTGAGCCGTTACCTCACCAACTAGCTAATGCACCGCGGGTCCATCCATCAGCGACACCCGAAAGCGCCTTTCACTCTTATGCCATGCGGCATAAACTGTTATGCGGTATTAGCACCTGTTTCCAAGTGTTATCCCCCTCTGATGGGTAGGTTACCCACGTGTTACTCACCCGTCCGCCACTCCTCTTTCCAATTGAGTGCAAGCACTCGGGAGGAAAGAAGCGTTCGACTTGCATGTATTAGGCACGCCGCCAGCGTTCGTCCTGAGCCAGGATCAAACTCTCATAATAAAAGTTAGAACAATCTTTCGATTGTTAAGCTCAATTTGTTTGCTAGCATATTGCTTGCTTGTTAAAAATGTTTGTTGTCTTGAATTGAATCAAGACGCCCTACACATTTGGTTCGTCTATTCTTTGTTCAGTTTTCAAAGGTCTACGTTACCTCGCAGCAACTTTTATATCATAACAAACTTTCATTTGAATGTCAAGAACTTTTTTGAAAAAGTTTTTTTAAGTTGTTTCGCTCGGTCGTTGTCGTCTGTTGTGACAACTTCTATATCTTATCATTATCTCAGTTGTTTGTCAACAACTTTTTAAAACTTTTTTGTTATTTTATAACAAGTTTTTTTGATCAAACGATTGATTTAAAAGCAATCTCTTTAACGACTTTGTTATTCTAACATGTTATTTATCTTTTCGTCAAGAAAAATTTTTAACTTTTTAAAACTTTTTTCTTAACGAACTGTTTGTCAGAACAGATATTAATATACCAAGGATTTTTCTAAAACGCAACTATTATTTTGCAGAAAAATAACATTTTTTTCAATTTCGAACGATGAATATTTTCTGCAAAGAAAACATTCGTTTCTTTATCTTATAATCCCTTTTCTCTTACTTAAATGTTCGTTAATCATTCGTAAAAAAAGCAACGTACTTTATTGTACGTTGCTCTCTTCTTTTATTCCAGCGATTGGAATAAAAATTCTAAAGATCGTTCCTTGATGCAATACGCTTTCTGCATCAATACGTCCTTTATAGTTTTCGACTAATTGTTTTGCAATTGATAGTCCTAAGCCATTACCGCCTTTATTTCTTGCACGGGCTTTATCTACTCGATAGAATCGATCAAATATTTTCTCCAAGTCTTCTTCAGTGATTCCTTCACCAAAATCTTGCACAGCTATTTCAAATTCATTCATCGTTCGAGAAATGGAAATATGCACTTCTTTTCGATCTGTTGAATATTTAATCGCATTATCTAATAGAATAATTAGCAATTGTTCAAAGTGATTACGATAGATTTTCAGTTCAACTTCGGTTGGTAAATCGTCATCTAATGTGATATGAAACTCAGGATAAACCAATTGGAAGTTATTAAATACTTGGTAGACTACTTGTTTAGCATCTGTTCGTTCATTTGCATATTGGGTGTCCACTTGTTCAGCGCGTGAAAGGTCAAGCATTTCTTGGACCAAACTCTTCATACGACTAATTTCTTGTAAACTGGCCTTTAATGATTCATCTAAAATTTCAGGATCGTCTTTCCCCCAACGATTTAAAAGGTTTAAATGGCCTTCCATAATCGCAACGGGCGTTCTTAATTCATGGGAAACATCTTCAACAAACTGCTCTTGTTGTTCGATATAGCGTCTCATACGATCTAACATTTCATTAAAGATTTCCGAGATATCTGCTAACTCATCTCTCGTATTAATCTCCGGCATGTGGACATCTGATTGCGGGTCTTTGCGGATTGTATCCATCGTGTCTCTCAATACTTTTAATGGTTTTAAGAAATAAGAAGAGAGGATAAAGCCTAAGACACTACTTACAATCAGAGAAATCACTTCTAAAACTACAAGTGTTAATAATAAATGATTACGAATTTCATAAAAAGAAGAAAGTTCATAAAACGCTTGAATATAGCCAATCTTTTCTCGTGTTTCTTTTGAAAAAATAGGTTCCACGGAATAAAAACCGGTTTTATCAAAAACGGTTCGAACAACAGGTAATTGTCGATCCAATTGTAATAACTTATCATATTCATTTTGTGTTTTAAAAACTAGTTTTTGGTTTGTGTCATACACAGATAAATAAAGTTCTGGTTGTCCTAGTTCAGATATGAAACTGTCCATTTCCATAAACGAACCTTCTACTGCTGTATGCTTATTATAGTAGTTTTCATCTCTTTCACTCGGCGTTTTTAAATAGTCAAAAACGTCTGTTACCGTTAAATTTTCATTGGCATTAGCTAATCGATTTGTTACTTCTGCAATCGTTGCTTCGACATTTTCCTTTTCTTTGGCAACAATAAGACTAACAGAAGACTTATAGGTAATCACCGCAAAAATGGTAAAAACTACAAATATAAAGAAAGAACTTGCGAAAGCCCACTTTATAGTTAAAGATGGGCCTTCCAGTTCTTTTTTAATCGTTCTTTTCATTAATTAGTTCTCACGAACGCATAACGTAGCCAGTTCCACGGACAGTTTGGATGTAGCTTTCTTCTCCAGGTACGTCAATTTTATTTCGTAAGTAGCGGATATACACATCCACAACGTTTGTTTCTACTTCTGTTTCATAGCCCCAAACTTTATTTAGTAACACATCACGTGCCAAGACAACATTCACGTTTTCCATTAGCGTTAATAGTAATTCGTATTCGCGTTTTGTTAATTCAATCATTTCAGAATTACGACGAACGACACGATTTTCTTTTTCAATTGTTAAGTCACGATATGTAATCGTTGTTTGTTTTGCAACGTTTTTATCGCCCTCAATATCAATACGACGAAGTAACGCACGTAAACGAGCTAACAATTCTTCAATTGCAAATGGTTTAACAATATAATCATCCGCTCCATGGTCTAAACCAGAAACACGGTCAATTACTGAATCACGCGCAGTCATCATAATAATTGGTGTATTTTTCACTTGGCGAACACGGCGACATACTTCTAATCCATTCAATTCTGGTAACATCAAATCAAGAAGGATAGCATCCCATTCGTTGTTAAGAGCGGCTTCCAATCCTGTACGACCATTGTAGTGTACTTCTGTCGTATACCCCTCATGTTTTAATTCAAGCTCAACGAATCTCGCTAAGTTCTTTTCATCTTCAATAATTAAAATGTTGCTCATTTGATTAATTGTCCTTTCTCTTTAAAAGCTATACTCAAGCTCAACCTTTTTATTCCTTACTACTTATTAGAGAATTACTACTCAATCTGTCTGGTTCTTTTTTAAGCCACAGTAAAACCATGAGCATGGTGAGCCACACTCATGGTCTCCAGCGTGTTTATTCTTCGTTGTACCAGCTGTAATGGTAGATTCCTTCTTTGTCTGTGCGTTCGTACGTATGAGCACCGAAGTAATCACGTTGTGCTTGAATTAAATTCGCTGGTAAGCGATCTGAACGATAAGAATCGTAATAAGCAATTGCAGATGAGAATGTTGGTACAGGAACACCTGCTTGAACAGCAATCGCAACAACTTCACGAACGGCTTGTTGATATTTTTTCGTAATTTCTACGAAGTATTCATCTAACAACAAGTTTTCAAGTGCTGGATTTTTTTCATATGCATCGGTAATTTTTTGTAAGAATTGTGCACGGATAATGCAACCTGCTCGCCAGATTTTTGCAATTTCACCAAATGGTAAATCCCATCCGTATTCTTCAGAAGCTGCACGGAGTTGTGCAAACCCTTGCGCATAACTCATTAATTTACTAAAGTATAATGCTTCGCGAATTTTTTCAATCAATTCTTTTTTATCGCCTGCAAAGTTAAAGGCTGCAGGTTTTGATAAAATGCCACTTGCTTTTACGCGTTCTTCTTTGTAAGCCGAAATGAAACGTGCAAATACTGATTCTGTAATTAATGGTAATGGTACGCCAAGATCTAACGCACTTTGGCTTGTCCATTTACCTGTTCCTTTGTTGCCTGCTGCATCAAGAATAACATCAACGATTGGTTGGTCGGTTCCTTCATCATCTTTACGTGTCAAAATGTCAGCCGTGATCTCGATAAGGTAACTGTCTAATTCGCCTTCGTTCCATTCTTTGAAAATCTCTGCCATTTCATCAACAGATAAACCTAAGATTTGTTTCATTAAGTCGTAGGATTCAGCAATTAATTGCATGTCCCCATATTCAATCCCATTATGAACCATTTTTACATAATGTCCAGCACCATTTGGGCCAATGTAAGTCACACATGGTTCACCGTCTTCTGCTTTAGCTGAAATTTTTTCAAGAATTGGCGCAACTAACTCATACGCTTCTTTTTGTCCGCCAGGCATGATAGATGGTCCTTTCAAGGCTCCTTCTTCTCCGCCAGAAACGCCAGTACCAATAAAGTTAATTCCTGAGTTTGCTAGTTCTTCATTACGTCGCATTGTGTCTTTGAAGAACGTATTACCGCCATCAATTAAGATGTCGCCTTTATCAAGGTGTGGTAACAATTCTTGGATTGTCGCATCTGTTGCAGGTCCAGCTTTAACCATCAACATAATTCGACGAGGTTTTTCAATTGCATTCACAAATTCCTCAATTGAGTATGTTGCTTGAAAGTTTTTGTCAGGATGTTCTTCAACCACTTCTGTTGTTTTTGATCCTGTACGGTTATACAGCGCAACTGTATAGCCTCTGCTTTCAATGTTTAAAGCAAGATTTTTCCCCATGACAGCCATGCCGACTACGCCAAATTGTTGTTTTGTCATTTTATGACCTCCTATATTATAATCAACGAAAATTCTATGAGCATTCTCTTATAATCCTCACTATTATAACGCACTATCTTTCATATGAAAACAATATAGTGCCAATAAATTTCCAATTTCTTCATATTTTCTTAAAAAAATACAAATCCCCTAGGCTCCATGGTTAGCCTAGGGGATTCAACATTTCAAAAAATGTTTTTATGCTTATGCTTCTTTAGACATTACGTCTTTTCCATCGTAGTGACCACATGCTGGACATACGTGATGGCTTTTTTTCATTTCACCACAGTTTGAGCATGCATTTAAGCCTTTGATTGTTAATTTGTAGTGTGTGCGACGTTTTGCTTTTTTCGCTTTAGAAGTTCTTCTAGCTGGTACTGCCATTGTTGTTCCACCTCCTTGTAAAGATGCGTGTATTTACATACACAATATATTCCAACCTAGCTGTTATCTTCCTCTTCAGCATTATCGCTGAGTAATTCTGATAGTTTAGCCAGACGAGGATCCACTGTTTGTTCTGCTGCTTTCTGCTTACTTTCCAAATATGCTTCTTCTGAAATCACTTCCCAGTCATTGCCACTTGGCATTTCTTGACTGTTTTGTTCTTCTTCTGTAAGCACTTGAATTGGAATGGACAATAGAATGTTGTCTTCGACAGATTCATCTAAATCAATTGTTGGCTTGTCCAATAAAATAATCTCTTCAGCTGCAAATCGTTCATCTCTTGTATCCATTTGTTCTTTTGTCATAAAGACTTCATCGACCGTGATTTGCATTGGCAAAGCCACAGGTTCTAAAGAACGGGATGAAGGAACGGTTACAGTTACCTGAATAGTGTAATGAAGTAAATATTCTGATTTATTGACTGCTAATAAGCCTTCTACTTTGATTGGACTTACATCCAACAAGGTATCATCTCGTTGAAGAAGCTCTTCTTTAAGATGCAATGTTTCTGAAAACACTAGCGGCTCTTCTTTGTATTTATTTAATTCTAACAAAGACCACTTCATAATTATCACTCCTAAGCAACAAAAGCTATTATACAGGGGTATGAAAGCTTTGTCAATGAAATTTTCTTGACAGCCCTTTCTTATTTCCTGTTTTTCTTTCGTTTTTTTTATAATTGTTTTTCTGTTGAAGATAACTTAGCGCTTATTTAATTAAATAACAAAATTTTTGTGTGAAATAACATAAATAATTTAAAACTCAGACATAATTTTACTATTTGCGCCCAACTCTTTATTTACTGAATACGTGTTTCTGAACATTTCATACTACTGTCTTCCTTGTAAAAAAAGCTGAGACAAACTGACGAATCGGTTTGTCCCAGCTTTGCGTCCGAGTACATATTGCTTAAAATCAAATGATTGAATTAATTAGACTTAGATAGCTGTTGTTGCTCCGCGGTAAACAATACCACGACGAGGATCAACAGTAATCACTTCGTCATTATTAATTAATGATGTTGCATCTGCAGCACCTACGATAACTGGAATATTTTGTGCAATCGCTACAACAGCTGCATGAGAAGTTAAACCACCTTCTTCAACAACTAATGCTGATGCTTTTTCAATTGCAGGCATGTATTCTTTATCTGTTGTTTTTGTAACTAAAATAGCCCCTTCAGTCGCTTTAGCAACTGCTTCTTCAGCAGTTCCTGCCACAACGGCTTTTGCAATAATTGCTTCTTCGCCGACACCTTGACCTTGAACTAATTTAGAACCGATCATTTGAATTTTCATTAAGTTTGTTGTGCCTTTTTCGCCAACTGGAACACCAGCAGTGATAATGATTAAATCACCTTCTGAAGCATAACCTTCTTCTTGTGATACTTTTGAAGCTAAATTAAACATTTCATCTGTGCTTGATGGTTTGTCAGCAACTGTTGCGTAAACACCCCATGATAATGATAAGCTACGTGCTTTTTGTTCTGAGAACGTAATTGCAACGATATGTGCTTTTGGACGGTATTTAGAGATCATACGTGCTGTATGGCCTGATTCTGTTGCCGCAACGATTGTTTGGATACTCAAGTTACGTGCTGTATGGCCAACAGATTGTCCGATTGCTTCAGTCATATCTGTTTTGCTATATAATTTCAATGCGAATGAATCTTGGTTAACTAATGTTTCTTCTGTACGAACTGCAATACGAGCCATTGTTTGAACAGCTTCTAATGGGTAATCCCCTGCTGCAGTTTCGCCTGATAACATTACTGCATCTGTTCCATCGTAGATTGCGTTTGCTACGTCATTTGCTTCCGCACGTGTTGGACGTGGGTTACGTTGCATTGAATCTAACATTTGTGTTGCAGTGATAACTGGTTTACCTAAAGCATTACATTTTTTAATTAAAGCTTTTTGGACAACTGGAACATCTTCTGTTGGAATTTCAACACCCATGTCACCACGAGCAACCATTAAACCATCAGAAACTTTTAAGATTTCATCGATATTATCGATACCTTCTTGGTTTTCGATTTTAGGAATGATTTGGATGTGTGTTGCGTTTTCTTCTTCTAAAATTTTAGTGATTTCTAAAACGTCAGAAGCACGACGAACGAAGCTAGCTGCGATAAAGTCAATTCCTTGACCAATTCCGAAACGGATATCGTTAGCATCTTTTTCAGTGATCCCTGGTAAGTTTACAGAAACGCCTGGTACGTTAACGCCTTTTTTGTTTTTCAAGACGCCTTCGTTTTTAACAACTGTTACGATTTCGTTTGCATCACGGTCGATATCAGTTACTTCTAAATCGATTAAACCATCATCTAAAAGAATGTGTGAACCTACGTTTACATCATTGATTAATTCTGGATAAGTGATTGAGAATTTTTCATTTGTTCCTAAAACTTCTGTCATAGAAATACGTACTGAGTCACCAATTTTCATTGTGATTGCGCCATTTTCCATGTCATTTGTGCGGATTTCAGGACCTTTTGTATCTAGTAAGATCGCTACGCGTTTCCCTGTAATTTTTACAGCTTCACGAATGTTTTTAATACGAGCACCATGCTCTTCGTAGTCACCATGTGAAAAGTTCAAACGGCAAACATTCATACCTGCATTAATTAAGTTTACTAGCATATCAACGGATTCACTAGCTGGTCCAATCGTACATACGATTTTCGTTTTTTTCATTACTAAAACGCTCCTATTCCAAATTTGTTTATACAAAGCTAATAAGATTAGCTAATATACAAGATTAAAAAGAAATTTCATGATTTAACTCATAAAGAGATAAATCTGGTTTGTGTTTATTGTTTTCTAACGTGTCAATAATATCAGCTGCAACTACTTGGTTATCTAACATACCGATACATAAACCGCCTTTGCCTTCTTTTAGAAGTTCAACAGCATATGACCCAAATTTACTTGCTAATACACGGTCACGAGCACTTGGCGAGCCCCCACGAACCACGTGTCCTAAAATTGATACACGCGTATGGAAATCACCGTATTCAGAAAGTTTATCAGCAAATTCATTTCCGCCCATTACGCCTTCTGCTAAAATGATTAAGCAATGTTTTTTCCCGCGGTCGCGGCCTTCTTGAATACGTTTGGCAACGTTTTTCATATCAAAATCATGTTCAGGAATAATGATTTCATCTGCTCCGCCTGCCACGCCTGACCACAATGCGATATCACCAGCGTTACGTCCCATTACTTCGATAACGAATGTACGAACATGAGAAGTCGCTGTATCACGAATTCGGTCAATTGATTCCAAAACAGTGTTAATCGCTGTATCAAAACCGATTGTGAAATCTGTTCCAGGAATATCATTATCAATCGTTCCAGGAATTCCAACAGCCGGGAAACCACGTTTTGTCAAAGCCATTGCGCCATGATAAGAACCGTCTCCACCAATAACAACTAAGCCTTCAATACCGAATTTTTTCAATTGTTCGATTCCTTTTAATTGCCCTTCTTCAGTAGCAAATTCAGGATAACGAGCAGAGTACAAGAATGTTCCACCACGTTGAATCTTATCGCCAACGTCAGCAACATCTAAACGACGGATGTCGCCTGCGACTAAACCGGCAAATCCATAGTTAATACCGTAAACTTCGATTCCATCAAAAATACTTTTGCGTACGACTGCACGAATTGCAGCGTTCATTCCAGGGGCATCTCCCCCGCTGGTTAAAATACCAATGCGTTTCATTCGCTATTTCACCTCATATAATATACTTTCAACTGCCAAAAGAAACCTTTTCGCAAAAATTGATATACAAAAATATTACGTCATTCATTTTACCATTAAAGAACCAAAATGTCTTGAGTTAAGAAGAAAAAAATGAAAAAAGTTGAAAACAACTAGTATTTTTTACCGTAAATCATTTGAAAATGACGTTTTGCTCGCCTAAAACGTAAGCTAATTGTTGCTGACTAGCGCTTGTATGAGCGACCCAATTTTCTTCATTTAATACTATTTTCTTACCTGTTTTTTCAAAATAGACAATCACTGGAATGTGTCCAGCGTGACGACTGAGTACCTCTTTCATTTTCTGAAAAACGTCCGTTTGTTCGACATCTTTTGTAATTCTGATAAAACACGTTTCGTCACTAATTGATGTTTCTACTTGTTGCGCTTTTTCTATTCGTTGAACCAATATTTGCAATTCTTGATTGTACGTACTGCGTTCCACTTTTCCTTCCACATAATAAACTTGCCCTTTCTCGACACTCTGTCTTAACTGGCGAAAAACGGTTGGGAACAACGTTAGTGAAATACTTCCTGTTGTATCATCCCCATCAACAAAGGCCATTTGTTCTCCCTTTTTGGTCCGAATCGTCCGAATGTTTTTGACATAAATCAATAATTTCGTGGGCTGATTTTCAACAAGTTCATGAACAAGTTGCGTTTGCTTGGCTAAGCGTGTTTTTTTGAACTCTTCTGTCGGATGTCCTGATAAATAGACTCCTAAATATTGTTCTTCTTGTTCTAGTCGCTCTTCTAGCGGATAATCGGCAATTTCTTCTTCCTTTGGCTTCAACGTTTCTAACAAATCCATACTACCACCGCTGAGAAGAATACTTTGGATATTACTCTCTAAACCTACCGCTAATTGACGGCGATTAGGCGCAATTTCGTCAAATGCACCGATGGCAATCAATGGTTCGATATTTTCAACTTTCAACCACTTACGGTCAATTCGCAAAAGAAACTCATCGAACGTTTTGTACGGTCCATTTTCTCGGCGTTCATTTAAAATATTTTGAATGAAGTCTCGGCGGATTCCTTTTAAAGAACTAAAACCAAATAAAATTTGCTGTTGCTGATTTAGGTAAAAGCTGTAGTGACTTTGGTTAATTGACGGCTGCAAAATCGTCTGCTTGTTTTTTCTAGCTTCGCCAATATATTCTTTAATTTTTGTTGGATTATGACGAACAGAATGCAACAATGCGACATAAAAAGCACTCGGATAATGAACCTTCAAGTAAGCCATTTGAAAACCAATAAAGGAATAGGCAAATGCATGCGAGCGGTTAAAGCCATAATTAGCAAAGCGCTCAATATAATCGTACACTTGGTTAGCTGTTTCTTGGGGATAGCCTTGTTGTAACGCACCATTAACAAAATGATTCCGTTCTTCATCTAGCACATCTTTTTTCTTTTTACTAATGGCCCGACGTAAAATGTCAGCTTGCCCTAAAGAGAAGCCAGCCATTTTCGCAGCAACTTGCATAATCTGCTCTTGGTAAACAATAATTCCGTAAGTATTTTCCAAAATGGGGGCGAGACTAGGCTCTGGATAACTAATTTGTTCCAAGCCTTTTTTCCGGCGGATGAAAACCTCAATATTTTGCATCGGACCAGGACGATACAGGGCATTGACAGCAGCAATATCTTCAATGCTAGTTGGCCCTAATTTTCTTAATACATTCCGAATTCCAGCAGATTCAAACTGGAAAACGCCACTTGTTTCCCCTTTTCTAAATAAAGCCAGCGTTGTTTCGTCATCTAATGGAATCTGATTCAAACGAATGGTTTGATTATAGACGCGTTTAACAGCTGTGAGGGTATCATCAATGATGGATAAATTTCTTAAGCCCAAGAAATCCATTTTCAGAAGACCAATTTTTTCAACATCATTCATAGTAAATTGGGTCAATAAAATTTCATTCGATCCTGGTTGTAACGGAACCAAATTCAAAAGATTTTCATCACTAATTACCACACCTGCTGCGTGCGTAGAAACATGGCGAGGCAATCCTTCTAGCTGAACAGCTGTTTTATAGAGCAATTGATTATTTGGTGAAAAATTGACCAATTCTTGCATCCGTTTTGACTCTTGGTATGCTTCTTCTAACGTAATTTTTAGCTTGTTGGGGACAGCTGCCGACCAACGATTCGCTTCACTCTGGGACAACCCGAAAACACGTGCAACGTCCCGTAAAACCATTTTCGCAGCCATCGTACCAAACGTGGCAATTTGCGCCATGTGATAATGACCATATTTTTGACTGACATAAGCTAAAACTTCCTCCCGCCGATTATCAGGAATATCTAAATCAATATCGGGCATCGTGTAGCGTTCTGGATTCAAAAAACGTTCAAAAAGCAAATCATATTTGATTGGATCTACATCTGTAATTGATAGCACATAGGACACTAAAGAGCCTGCAGCTGAACCTCGGCCAGCGCCTGTAACAATTTGATTGTTATGACAGAAGTCCATCACATCCCAAACGATTAAAAAGTAATCATCAAAACCCATATTGTGAATGATGGTTAACTCTTTTTCTAATCGTTTTTGGTAAACTTCATTTAGATGAGGCACTCTTTCTGGTAATTTTTCTAAACACAATGTGCGTAAATAAGAACCAGCCGTTTGATTATCAGGCACAGGAAAATGCGGTAATAATTTTTGATGTAAAGGAATGTCAACTCGGCAATTTTCAGCTAGCTGAATCGTATTCTGGACCACTTCTGCACCAGCTATTTGAAGCATTTGTTCCATCGTCGTCTCTGCTTCACGCAAGTAATTCAGACCTTCTATTTCCGGTGTTTGGCTTGTAATATTCAATTGATTATTTTCTTTGATGCTCTCAAGAACAGTTACGGCAAAGCCTTCTTCCCTTGTTAAATGACGTACCTCTTGCAAAGCCACGCCAGGTAATTGTTCTCTTTGGTAAAAAGAAAAGAGCGCTGGATTGCGTTGTTGATTCATTGAAAAAGAATGTTCAACAAATAACGACTGGGGATCAAAATATGAAGCAAGTTGTTGGAAAGCGTGAACCGCTTGTTGTTCATCTTCAAAAAATGTTTGGGCGACTTCTCCTTTAGCTGACAAAGTCACGGCAAATAAATCACTTAATAAGGATTGATGTTCCGCTAAGTAAAAGGGACCCTCTGTCGTCATTTTGCTGCTAGATAGTTGCATTAATTGCTGATACCCTTTTAAATTTTTAGCAAATAAAAGCAACTCGGAATGCCCTTCTTTTTCTGCTGGGGTATATTCTAATCTTAAACCGATAATTGGTTGAATTCCCGCTTCTTGGCATGCTTCATAAAATTCAACCGCCCCATGCAAGACATTGATATCGGTAATCGCTAATGTTTGATAACCTAACGCTTTCGCTTGTTTTACATAGGAACGAATCCTAACCGTACTAGATAAAAGCGAATAGGAAGTAACGGTATGTAATTGTGGAAATGACATTGGACAGCTCCTTTTTGAATCCTTGCTATTTTTTGCCTCTTCTCTTATTTTCCTATCGCGGATTCTTTACTTTTAAAGAAAATATGCTAAACTAAGAGCTAGAAAAGAGGTGCTCATATGCGTTATCTTGTTGTATTTTTCTGGACCTTCGCATTAGGCCAAGTCGTTGGATATATCGGCGGTGCATTATCTGGTGGTTCATACGACTTTAAAATGACAACGATTCTATCGTTGGCAACAGCCGTTATTATTTTATTAATTGCACACTTTGCAGTACCGAAAGAAACCAAACCTGTTAAATAAGAAAAAACCAGTTACTAAAGTTATTGTAACTGGTTTTTTTATCTTTTCAACTGTTTAGAGCTTTTTATTTAAAACTTTTCGGAAATTAAAGAAGGACAGCCCAATGTTTCCTAAAACGAAACAAGCGGTTACCAGAAAAACAGAAGAATAGCCAAAACCATGGGCAACTGTCGACCCTACCATCGGTCCTAAAACTTGACCGAAATTACTACACATCTGATTGTAACTATAAACTCTACTTACGCCCTCTGTTGGCGTTATTTTACTAATTAACGTATTGATTGATGGCATTAAAGCACCTGTTGAAAAACCTAAAAGGAATCGTAAAACACCTAACTGAAAAGGTGTTTGCACAAACGCCATGGGAATGTAACAAATAAAAGAAAGAATTAATCCGCCTAATAAAACTTTTTGGTTCCCAATGCGGTCCCCAATTTTTCCCAAAGTTGGAGAAGAAATAATTGCTGAAACGCCGGCAATCGAAACAATCAAACCACTAACAAATAATACATTCTCTGTATCGCCACTTAAAGATCGAATATATAGCGTTAAGATTGGGCTGATACTTGTAATTCCTAATTGTAAAATTAACGTAGTCACAAACAAACCAATCAATACTGAAACATGATCCATCTTACTAAAAATTTCTTTCGTCGTTAATAAATCCTTTTTCTCAACTGGTTGAAAATCTTCTTTAACTAAAAAGATAGTCAACAACGTTGTAATGAATAAAATAACGCCGGTAATAATAAAGACATTTTCCATTCCAAACCACTGTGCCAACGCACCGCCAATCGATGGCGCAATTAACGTCCCAGCAATTGCACCTGTTGATAATGTTCCTAGAGCCCAGCCATTTTTCTCTTTTGGCGCCTGCGACGCAATCATCGCTGTTGCGTTAGGAATATAGCCGGATAAAATCCCGTTCATAAAACGCATAATCAACAGCCAGTAAACATTAGGGACAAATGCTAACGCCCCCATTGTAATCGTCATTCCTGCTGCAGCCCGAATCATCATAATTTTCCGACCTTTTCGATCAGCTAAATTTCCCCAAATCGGCGCAACAATCGCAGCAGCAAATGCCGTGACAGAAATTGCCAATCCAGAAAACAACTCTACTTGGCTCTTAGGCGTCCCTAATTGTTCAACATATACTGGAATAAACGGCATAACTAAGCTAATACTCGCCCCTGTAAAAAAGCAACCAATCCATGCGACTAATAAATTCTGCTTCCATTTTATTTTCATACTTTTATCCACCTTATCACCTCTTCACCTACCACTATACTCTAAAAGAGTGAATCTCTCAAAAGAAAATTCTTTTAAAAAAAAGTCTGGCAGACCGGTCAAAACGACCAATCTGCCAGACTTCTTAACACTTGGGCTTAAGATAAATAGCTGAATAAATGCAACACCTTCAAAGCTAACCGCTGTTATCTTAGCCTCACTTCTGTTTACTATAAAATAGCTAAGATTACAAAGTTTAAGATAAATAACGCATCAATGACCCAAATAATTGGTGAAACTTCTTTGGCTTTTCCTTTGACTACTTTCACCACTGCATAAAAGATGAACCCAGCAGCAATCCCATAAGAGATGCTATAACATAATCCCATGAAAATTGAAGCAAAAAATGCTGGAATCGCATCTTCTAAATCCGTCCAATTGATGTCTTTGAAAGAAGCTAACATCATAATTCCCACTAAAATTAACGCTGGAGCCGTAGCTTGTGCTGGTACAATAGCAATAAGTGGTGAAAAAAGACTACTTAGGGCAAATAGAATTGCTACCACTACCGATGTCAAACCTGTTCGACCACCCGCACCGATTCCTGCTGCACTTTCTACATAAGTTGTCGTATTCGATGTACCAAAAATCGCACCGATAGATGTTGCAATAGCATCTGCAAATAGAGCTTTGTCCATTTTAGTGCTGAAGCCCTTACTATCTTCTAAAGCTAATTCATCTTCTTTAGAGAAAATTCCTGTTCGACGTCCCGTACCGATAAATGTTCCAATTGTATCAAACGTATCTGATAAACTGAAGGCAATAATGGTCATTAAAACTTGAGGAATTTTTGAAGAATCGCTAAACAATGACTGTAAGCCCTCAGCACCAAAAGCAGCGCCAAAAGTTGTACCTAATTCTTTAAATGAATTGCCCAACGAATTAGCATGCCAATCAACCGAAGCAGTGTCTACCACCCCCATTGGAATTGCGACTAACGTAGTAACCACAATGCCAATTAAAATAGCCCCACGAACATTAGTGACAACTAAAATCGTTGTTAAAACTAACCCAATTACCGCCAAAATAATAGCTGGATTATCAAAATTTCCTAAAGCGGGCACGATACTCGAACCATTCACAACACCATTTTGAGGTTCTGCTTGTACTGTGAAACTTAATAAGCCAGCATTTTTCAACCCTACATAAGCGACAAAAATTCCAATCCCACCACCAATAGCATGTTGTAAACTCTCTGGAATTGCTTTAATAATCATTTTGCGAATTTTTGTCACTGTAATCAAAATATTAATCAAACCACAAATAAAAACCATTGCTAATGCTTGTTGCCAAGTATACCCCATCCCAAAAACGACCGTAAACGTGAAGAAAGCATTGAGTCCCATTCCCGGTGCTTGAGCGTAAGGTACATTAGCAAACAGCCCCATAATTAATGTACCGATGATTGAAGCAATAATGGTCGCTAAAAAAACAGCCTGAAAAGGCATCCCTGTTTCTGAAAGAATGGACGGATTAACAAATAAAATATAACTCATTGCAAAAAAGGTCGTAACCCCCGCCATTATTTCAGTTGATACCGTTGTCTTGTTTTCCTTTAATTTGAAAAACGTATTCATAATTGCACTTCTCTCCCTTAAAATCCATGTTTTCGAATAATTACTCTTTGATTATAAGAGAATCGCTATATTTTTACAACAAAATATTAACTATTATATATACTTTTCTATATAACGTTCGTGTTTTGCAGATATAAAAAAAAGAAAAAGCTTTACATTGCTTCTTCTTTTCCTAATAATTGGATTAGCCCAAACAACAGCATCTGTAGAAACATCATTAATAAAATAAACATTAATTTTTGAAGGGACCAGTCAAAAAAGATAATTTTCACTGTTTCAATTGGACTCATAAAAAGATAGACACTGTGTAATCGATCAAAACGTCCAACATAAATCGCCAAAGCAGACAAGAAATGAAGGCTGGCTTGAAAGACTACAATTGTTCTATAGTCACAATAACTTTGCAATTTCTGACTAACAGTTGTTACTGTTTTCATCCCTAAAAGTCCATATATAACAATCCCGCTAGTTAAGCAAACAAACGCCCACCAATCACCAATTTGGTTTGCAAAAATCGTATTAAAGCCTCGATAAATAGATAGCGTTTCTAAATGAAAAAAATCCGTAAATAGGTACGGCGCATTAGGATAAAAAATTAACCAAGCAAAACCTATCAACCAATCCCTTTTACGTTTTTCTGCGTTTAAAAGATAACTAAGTTCAATTGGAATATAGGCTAACAACACGTTCAACGCCATAAAATGAAAATGCGTAGCAAATAACCACATATAGATACAATAGATTAAGGTGATCACTCGTAAATAATTTCTAGAATTTTTCAAGATGCTCTGCGCTCCTTTTTCAAACGGTTTATTTTAGTGTAGCATACTTCTTAAGCTTTTTTTTAAACCTTATAAATGAACATGCTTCTCCCCTTGATAATCTTCGGTTTTATGCTAGACTGAGTAAAAGGCATTTAGGAGGAATTTTTACTTGAAAAAATTAATTGCTATTGATTTAGACGGCACAACATTAAATGCACAGTCTTTAATCAGTCCAAAAACCGAACAAACACTAAAAAAAGCGATTGACAACGGTCATTACGTCAGTATTGCCACTGGTCGTCCCTATAGAATGAGTCATCAATTTTACCAACAACTTGGCCTAACGACCCCTATGGTTAACTTTAACGGCGCTTTAGTCCACATTCCAGAGAAAAAATGGGACTTGGAAAGCGAAGCCAATATTGAACGTGACCTAGTCTTTGATATTTTGGCACAGAAAAAAGAATTACAATTAGATTTTGTTGCTGCTGAAAACAAAGAAACATTTTATATCGATACGTTAGATGGGTTCGATCCGAAATTTTTTGCTTCCAAAGCAACCTTAGATAATTTACTTACTGCTAAAAATTTACGAACAAATCCTACCTCAATGATGGTTCGGACCACACCAAACCAAGCTGAAAAAGTTGCTGATACATTGACAAAACAATATGGTGATTATATTGATGTCCGCACTTGGGGCGGTCCAATGCCTATTTTAGAAATGGTCGCAAAAGGAATTCAAAAAGCCCATGGCGTTGATCAAGTGGCGAACTTTTTATCTGTCAAACCAGCTGATATCATTGCTTTTGGCGATGAACATAATGACGAAGAAATGTTAAGTTATGCTGGTTGGGGTGTTGCTATGAACAATGCCACGGATAAAATTAAATCCGTAGCCAACGATGTCACTGAAAAAACAAATGATCAAGATGGTTTAGCAGATTATTTAGAAAATTATTTAGATCTATAAAAGGCTAAGATAAAAGTATTTCTTTAAAAAGAACTTGCTTTGGTTTAGCTGATAATCTTAAGATTACGAAAGTAGGGCATAAGTCGAAACGACTTATGCCCTACTTTCGTTTTTTTTATTCCTTCAATGAATTTTGAAACGTGCTGATTTTTTCAGCCAATCTTTGATAAGTAGTAAAAGACGGATGCTTTAGCTCTTGTTCTTCGTTAACGGATAAAGTTTGTTGTGTCGTAATGGCCTTTGTTAGTGTATCTACAAAATGAATAAAAGAATTGTTGGTTTGTTTATTGTATCCTGGTGAATAATATTTCGATTGACGATAAAAAGGCCGCAGAGCTGTTTCTGTGATTTTTTCCTGTTCATCTGAAAAGTATTCATCATAGCTGAAATGTTTTATTTTCTGCTCTTCTGTTATCACTTGAAGTCGAGCGATTAGGCCATTGCCTAAATCTTCTGCGTAACCGATATACGTTTCTTTCGATGGCTCTTTTAGCCAAGTGTCCATCTCTGCTGCTAAAGGCATTAATCCTTCACGCGCAGAAGTTGATGAACCACGTACCGTATAAAAATTACCTGTGACACGATTTTCGTCACGCATTTGTTTTTCTACATAAGTAATACCATTAACAACGGTGACTAACGTATCGTCTGTGCGCGTGTTGCTTGCTTGAAATTCAGGATAATCCGACAGGCGTTTGTTGACACCCGAATATCGTGTATCGTAATAAGGATCACTAGCAAACTCTGTAAACTCAACATTCAGAATCCGTTGCGTTTCAGGTTCCGTAATAATCTCTACAATGCCGTAATTTCCGCCAGTAAATACACCTTCATTTTTATAATAGTTACCCGTCATTAATCCCAAAGGCGGTTGATTGGACCAAAACATTTTTTCCTTTTTTTCTTCTGGTGTATATTTTGCTGGTGGGGTTGTCCCAAATGTCGTTTGTGTGGCCCCTGTAACCACTTCGTACGTGTATTCATGAGAATCAAAAGTCAATTGATTAGCAATCAGTTCGTCATTTTTAGTCGGCGCTTGTTTTTCCACCGCAGAAGTCGTTTGATTGGTGACGGTAACTTGCTTCACTTGCTTTGTCTCTTGCGGACCACTTGTTGTTTGTTTCGTTGGCTCTTGATCTGGCGCACAACCAACCAAAATAAATAATCCGATAAAAACCAACATTCCTTTAATATGTTTCATTCACTTCTCTCCTTTTTATAAACGCTTAATTTCCTCTTATCTCCAGTGTAGCAAACATTTATAAACCAAAACTGACGGAAAAATGAATAAATAATAAACAAAAACGCTAAGTCTCCTGCAGCTTAAGAGACTTAGCGTTTTTTTATTTAATTGCTTGGCGCTTTTGGCGCAACCACTCTTCTTTAATGTGTTCAGATAGGCGAATCATTCGTTTACCAACTTCACTATATTGGTTAGTAGCTAAATTGGCTAAAGAAATTCGAACTGACCATTTGTCACTCCCGAAAGCATCCGCTTTTAAAAGCATTAATTTTTCTTTTTCTGCTAACGAAGTTAATACTTTTGTGATCGTCCACGATTTCGTTAAATAACTTGAAAATTCTGGGCCATAACGTTTTTCTGTCCAATCTCTAAAGTTAATTTCACAATAATAGGCTGTATTTAAACTTGCTAAAGGCTCTTCAATGCCTAAGGTGCGGAACAAGAGCTTTTCACGCGTATGACAAATATCCATCACTTCGTCTTTATATGCTTGACCGTCTTTTAACAAAGCATACAAACTAAATAAAGCCATCATTGCTTGCTGAATAGAAGAAAGTCCCGCTGCATGGTTCAACGCAATATCGCGGCTGTCTGCGACTAAGCGGCTGATAAAGTTAATTTGGCTTGTGTCTGCATTCAATGTAGCATAACGTGCCTGTAATTCCATTTTTCGAGCCACTGGCAATTCTTTTAATAATTGATCAAAGATGTTCTCTTGACTGACCGCAATAGTCCCCACACGCCAACCGGTAGCGCCAAAGTATTTAGAATAAGAATAGATACAAGCTGTATTGTAAGGTAACTCCGTAAATAATGAACGGAAAGCTGGCACAAAGGTTCCGTAAACGTCATCTGTTAAAATCATTAGCTTAGGGTTATCCACTGCAACGATTTGTTTGATTTGTTCAATGGTAGGTTTTCCCATAGCATTAGCAGTTGGATTGCTGGGATTTACGACAAAAACCGCTTTGATGGACGGGTCTTTTAGTTTATCAATTTCCTTGTTTGAGTATTGATACGTCGTTTTTCCATCAATAATCATTTGCTCTGCTTTGATTTTAACCACGTCAAAATCATAACGTGGTAGTTCTGGAATTTCTAGATAAGGAGCAAACGTTGGTAATAACAACGCAATACGATCACCTTTTTCTAGTAAATAATTATTTGCCAACGTATCAAACAAGTAACAAATCCCTGCTGTACCACCTTCAACGGCAAAAATATCAAACGGTTGTGCTTCGCTGGAAAATAATTCTTGATTTAAATATGCTTTAATCGGTTGTTCACACGCCTTCAAGCAACGAACAGGATTCGGATAATTATCCCCAATCACATAGTCTAACATGGCATCTAACCACATTTCCTTATCCATCCCAAAATAGTTATGCTCTGCTGTCCAAATTTCTTGTAAGAAGGTTGCCCCTTTGCTATGATTTTCTGCTAAAAAGTTTAAGAAGCGTTGCGTTCTACCAAAACTTGGCTGAATCATACCAGCCGTTTGTTCGCTCCCCTCTCTTAACGTTTCTTTTGTAGCAAATTGACCTAATAAAAAAAAGGCTTCCCTTGGTGTTGGCGCCGTCCAATTAGGATTGCCTCGCCCTGCATTTAACAATGTTTCTAAATTATGATTTTCTTCATGTAATTTCTTCTCTAAAAATAGACTTAATTCAAACGGACTAAGGTTTTCTGTCAATTCATCACTTGTTATCATTTTATCCTCCTGAAGCACACGCGGTCATTTAGTATTTAGTATGTAGTCTATACTACTCTTCTACCTCCAGATGTCAACCATTTAAGCGGAATATTCTGACAATTAATAAAAAAGAAACAATCCTTTATAAAAAATAAAGGATTGCTTCTTTTTTGATGATTAACCAAAGAACCGTTGCATCTCAATTTTTGCTGATTGAACAGAATCAGAAGCATGGATTAAATTTTTGGTGACAGACAACCCATAATCCGCTCGTAAGGTGCCACTTTCAGCATCTAACGGATTCGTTGCTCCAACTAATTTACGCACTTTTTTAACCACATTGTCCCCTACAACGACCATCACAACCACTGGGCCACTTGTCATATAGGCTAATAATTCAGGGAAAAATAGTTCATCTTTTAAATGCTCATAATGTTCCTTCACTGTTTCTACTGTTAGTCGTTCGAATTTAAGGTGCAATAAGTCAATACCTTTATCTTCAAAACGTTGAATGATTTTGCCAACTAACTTTCGTTCAACGCCATCTGGCTTAATAATTACTAAACTTGTTTCCTTCATTTTTTCCATCCCTTTCAAAACTTCCTTTTGCCCTTTCCCAAGGGGTAGCTACAGAATAAAATGAAAGCGGATACTTTGTCAATGATAAATTTTCTTTTCCTTTTGATTAAATAAAAAATTAAAGATTATTCACAAGGTTTGTGAATTGTTCTTTCAGTTCTGTATTGCTTGTTTCTTTTAAAAACAAATAAGGTTGCTCCTCTACTGGCTGTTCTTTACTCACATAAACTTTGGCTTCACCATTCACTAAAGTAAATAAATAGACATGCTTCTGGGCAACTTGTGTCGCACTGTCAGAGTATACTGCCACCAGACAATAACCCCCTTCGCTGCCTGTTTCTGACCAATTTAACCAAATGGGATTGTTCCCAATAGCTGGTTGTATTTTAGGTTCATAACTCAATAAATCATCAGGCACTTGAATCGTGTAAAAAGCTACAGAGTGACCTGGTTGGTACGCTTGATAGTTCTGATTGCGTTCTTGACCCCAGGTTTCCATGTATTGTCCTAACTGTTTTGCTTTTTGCTGATTCCAAATCGTCCCTTCTTCTGTAACTAATTCAATTAATTCTTGTGTTTGCGTTGTTTGCTCTAATTCCAACGCCGTGGTTTGACTAACTTCGGTTGCTGAAATTGCTCTTGTTTCTTCAGTATTTACATTGTTTGTTTGTACGGTTTGTACTTTCTGTGATTCCTCTTTCGATTTTTGCCAACCACAGCTAGATAAAACGCTTCCAACAATCGCTATCATAATAATCCCGTTTAGTTTCATTCCTTAAACTCCTGTTTTTATTTTTATTCTATCGAAATAAACCTAAAATCTCAATCCCTTTCTTTGGATAGTTGAAAACCATTTGGGAACTAGTAATTCTCCACAATTATAGTCCTCTAGTAATTGTTGGTATTGCTGTTCCATAGTCCTGATTTCTTTTTCACCAAAGCTCAGTGCCCAAACTAAAGAATAGAGTCCTGCGTGAAAAGTATAAAGCTTTTGAAACTGCCAAAATAAGGTAGGAACTTTCCCAGCAAAATAACCTTGTAATTGACCATAAGCAAACAATGGCGAAACATTTCTTGAAAAAAATTGTAACTTGTAAAATTCTTCATAAGGATCCCCAAAATCCCATCGATTAAAATCAATCACACCGACCTGCCTAGTTGGCAAGTAAATAAAATTTCCCACATGGAAATCTCCATGCTGATAAACTACAGGCCGTTGTTGCAATAACGGTAATTGTTTTTCTAAATATGAAATTATTGGCTGCTGGTACGGCATACAAAATTGAGATTTCTTATACTTATTTAGTTGGCTCTGCTTTTTTTCGTATAAATTTCGCGCAATCTCTCTTTGACTAATCCTTTCAGGCAACAAAAGCTTATGGATTTTGTTTAAATAGCGGCCTGCCTCTACGCCTAAGTTCAGTTGTCTTTTAGGAGAAAGAGCGGGTAAAACATCGCTTAAGTCTTCACCTTCTAGATACGTTAATAACATGTATCCTTGTTCACTTTCAGGAATAGGTGCACATAAAAAAGGTTTAGAACTGGGAAATCCTAACGCCGCTACTTTTTTGATAAATTGATATTCTTGTTGTTTGGCTAATAACTCTTCTTGTTGAAAAATTCGCAATAAAAAGGTTTCTTGATTTTTGGTAACTTTAAACTTTAAATCAGTTGACCAACCACGGTGAATAGCTTCAACTTTTTGCCATTGCTGAAACGCTGTAATCTTCTCAAACGCCCTCATTACTTTCGCCTCCATTTCCCTATTGGTTTTAGTATACCAAAGAAAAAAGGCTGGAGACAATTGGGGATAAATTGTCTCCAGCCTTCACTGGTTATCATTTTCTAGTTTTCCTTATATAAATCGTTCCACTCGTTACTAAGAAAGCTCCTCCTAAAACAATCCAGAAAGTACTAGGTACTTCTGCACCTGCTTTTGGTAATACTTTTTTGGGAAGCTGTTCTTGTTTCCCAATCATACTTTTATTAGAAAAAGCATGCGTACTTTCTGTTGATTTGGTTCCCTGATTTGCTGATGAATTCAGCGAATTATCTAAGGATGACTCACTAGTAGTTTTTCCAGCTTTGTCTGGGTTTTGGTTTTTTCCTTCGATTGGTTCTTCACTTGTTTTTGTTTCTTTGTCTTTTTCTGGTTTGCCACTTGCATCTGAGTCTTTGTCTTTTTCTGGTTTGCCACTTGCATCTGGTTCTTTGTCTTTGTCTGCTTCGCCACTTGCATCTGGCTCTTTGTCTTTGTCTGCTTCGCCACTTGCATCTGGCTCTTTGTCTTTGTCTGCTTCGCCACTTGCCTCTGAGTCTTTGTCTTTGTCTGGTTCGCCGCTTGCATTTGGCTCTTTGTCTTTGTCTGGCTCGCCGCTTGCATCTGGCTCTTTGTCTTTGTCTGCTTCGCCACTTGCATCTGGCTCTTTGTCTTTGTCTGCTTCGCCACTTGCATCTGGCTCTTTGTCTTTTTCTGGTTCGCCACTTATATCTGGTCCTTTATCTTTATCTGGTTCGCCACTTGTATCTGGTTCTTTGCCTTTGTCTGGTTCTTCTACATGTGGTTGATTTATCTTGTGGTTATTTTCAAATAAAGCACCTAATTGTAGCAACGTTCGGTCTTCATTTAATGCACTATTAAATTGAATCCCCAAAGGCAGTCCTTCTTTTGAAACGTAAGTTGGTACACTTAATGCTGGATGTCCAAATAAATTTGCTTGTTGTGTAAACGGTGTATATGTGAACGCCGTCAGCCATTGGTCATAAATCAATTGTTTTTGTTCTGCTGGTGACAATTGATCAATTTTTTCCATCTGTGCTGCATGTTCTGGTTTTAGTAACGGATTATCAATACTAGGTGCCGTGGCAGCTGTCGTTGGTGTTAATAAGATAGGATACTGTTGATAAAATTCGTCCATCGCTTGTGCTTGTAAAGCAATATCTGTCCAAGCCGCAGTTGTCTCTTCACTCGTTATATTTTTTCCTGTTTGAAAAAGCGCCCATGTTAACAGTTCTACATCATTTCGTTCAAGCGGTCTTTTCAATTTCTGCCGCGCCATAAAATCGGCAATTCCTGCTGAGCCAGCAGCTACAGTATAATAATTTTTCATTAAACGTTCCCCATCAACAGGGTGCTTCACTTCAACCAATGTGTACCCTTGGTCTTTTAAAAAAGCAACAGCTTCAGCGACCGCCTCTTTTGCTTCGGCACTTACAGGCGTTCCGGCAGGGGATTCTGTTGTATAAGCAATGGGTTGCGCTTGACTTAAATGTCCCGCAGGAAGATCTTTTTTGGTTAATAAGGTTTCAAATAATGCATTTGTATCCGCCACGGTTCGACTTAAACCAAAGTGAACAGTTTGACCTTTTGCACTATTAGAATTGCCAATGATTACTCCTCTAGAAGGTTTCAAGCCTACGGTGCCTGTCCAAGAAGCAGGGATGCGGATAGAGCCACCAGCATCACTTCCAGAAGCAATGGGAACAAATGCCGCGGCGACACTAGCACCCGCTCCGCCTGAAGAACCACCTGAATAATGGTTAGGATTCCATGGATTGACGGAAACGCCATATAACTTTGAATCTGAAATATTCTTCCAACCTAATTCTGGATAATTCGTTTGACCAATGATTATGAATCCGGCATTTTGTAGTGCTTTGACAAAGGTCGATGTCCCACCAGCTACTTGATCTCGGAGAAAACCAAAACCGTTCGTGTTGCTTTCACCTTTCAAGGATTGTCCTAACCCTTTTAGTAAGAGCGGCACACCTAGAAATGGTTGACCTGTATCTTGTAAAGCTTTTGCTTCTGTCAAAGCCGCTTCTTCTCGTAAAGTAATGACCGCATTTAATGTAGGATTTTCACGTTTAGTGATGGCCAACGCAATTTTTACTAGTTCTTCGCTCGTCACCTTTTTTTCTCTTACTAAAGTTGCTAACTCCAGTGCAGTTGCTTGTTTATAATCTGTTTCTGAAAAAACACTCTCTGCAGAAACAGCTTTTCCATCTGTATCACTATTTTGTATCTCATTTGTGGTTTCAGTGGTTACTGCAACCACATTTCGGCTACTGCTTTCGGCGATTGCCGAAGAGGATTCTTTTTCCTGCATCACCGTTTGGCTAGTAGTTTCAGATTCCAAGTTAGCTACAGTCTGACTGGTTTCTGTTGTTACTGATTCCGTCTCTGTTTGAACGGTTGTTTCTAGTATACTTTCTTGTGCCAACATTGGTACCCCTACCAGTGTTTGGCTAATTAATAAAATAATCCCTAACATTTTGAACAAAATCGACTTCTTCATAAGTCACATCCTTTATCTATTAATACAGTTAAAAAATCTGTATTACTTATAGCATAAATGAAAGCGATTAAAAAGTAAAGTTCTCTTGAAAATTCCCATGTTCAACTTTTAGGCTAGGTTCTTTTTATATGCTAAAATAGAATAGAAACGGAGGTTTTTTAATGGAATGGATTGAAATTAAGCACGCAACACAAAATAATTTGAAGAATATCTCTGTCAATATCCCTAAAAAGCAACTAACTGTTGTTACTGGACTTTCGGGTTCAGGAAAGTCCTCCTTAGTATTTGACACATTAGCCGCTGAATCACGTCGTGAACTAAATGATACATTTAGTTCGTTTGTTCAAAATTACTTACCCAAATATGGTCGTCCAGAAGTTGAAAAAATCGAGAATCTTCCTGTTGCAATTGTCATTGACCAGAAAAAAGTAGCAGGTAATTCTCGTTCGACAGTGGGAACGTACACAGATATTTATACGTTTTTACGTTTGCTGTTTTCACGAGCAGGTTCTCCATTTGTTGGTTATTCAGATACTTTTTCGTTTAATCATCCAGATGGAAAATGTCCAACATGCGACGGCTTAGGAAAGATTACCGAAATCAATCTTCATCAGCTAGTTGATTATGACAAATCATTAAACGAAGGGCCTATCGATTTCCCCACATTTACAGTTGGCAACTGGCGGTGGAAGCGTTATGCCCATAGTGGTCTATTTGATTTGGATAAAAAAATCAAGGACTATTCTCCTGAAGAGTTAGCATTATTTTTATATGCTCCACAACAAAAACTAGCTAATCCACCCAAAGAGTGGCCTCATACAGCTTTGTATGAAGGAATCGTCCCGCGCATGCAACGTAGCATATTGCATACAGACGAAGGCAAACGTCATCAAAAATACCTTAATCACTTTGTTACCGTAAAAAGATGTCCTGATTGTTTAGGAAGTAGAGTCAATGAACGTGTTCGTAGCTGCAAAATTAATCAGAAAAGTATTGCTGATGCTGTTGACATGCCACTCACTGAATTACATTCTTTTATTCGTTCAATGGACCTATCCTTAATAAAAACTATTCAAGAAGAGCTACTTGTACGTCTAGAAGCATTAATTAATATCGGTCTCTCCTACCTCACATTAGGACGAGCAACTGAAACACTTTCTGGTGGTGAAGCACAGCGGATTAAAATTGCTAAGTATGTAAACAGCGCCTTAAATGATATTATGTATATTTTAGATGAACCAAGTGCTGGCTTACATCCAAAGGACATCGAACGGATCAGTCGTGCATTGCTCAATTTAAAAAATAAAGGAAACACCGTGGTTCTCGTGGAACATAATCCACAATTAATTAGAGAAGCTGATTTTATCATCGATATAGGACCTTTCGCAGGCGAAAATGGTGGCCATGTCCAGTTTTCAGGAACGTATGACGCATTTTTAGCCTCCAAAACCTTGACTAGTCAAGCGCTTCAAGAGCCGCTCCTTTTAAACGTCCAACCAAGAAAAGCAAGGAAGTCTTTAACAATCGAACATGCGACACTGCATAATTTAAACAATCTATCTGTCGAAGTTCCGTTAGGAGTTTTGACTGTTATTTGTGGGGTCGCTGGTTCAGGTAAATCATCATTAGCGGAAGAAATTTATCAAAAAGCCCAGGCTGATAACCAAGAAATTATTCATCTTTCACAAAAAAGCATTACCGCAAATTTACGATCCACACCTATGACCTATCTTAATATTTTTGATAAGGTCCGCAAACTGTTTGCGGAAGAAAATCATGTTAGTCCAGCTTTATTTAGCTATAATTCCAAAGGCGCCTGTCCTACTTGCAAGGGGAAAGGCATAATTGTCTCCGATATGTCTTTTATGGAGGATGTTACTAGTATTTGCGAAACCTGTCACGGAACGCGTTACAAAGAAGAGGTGCTTCATTATCTGTATAACGGAAAAAATATCGTTGAAGTACTAGCTTTAAGCGTTAAAGATGGCTATGATTTTTTCAAAGACCAGCCTTTTGCTCTTTCATTAAAAAATTTACTGGAAGTTGGCTTAGGCTACCTTAAACTCAATCAATCGCTCTCAACATTATCTGGTGGCGAATTGCAAAGGGTAAAATTAGCAGACACACTTCACCAAAAAAAAGCTATCTATTTAATGGATGAACCTACAGATGGCTTACACTTAATTGATATCCAACAAAGTCTTCAACTTTTCAATCGAATGGTAGAAGAAGGAAACAGCTTGATTTTATTAGAACATCACATTGATGTGATTAAAAGTGCCGACTGGTTGATTGAACTAGGTCCCGAAGGTGGAGAAAATGGCGGACAGCTTCTTTTTACAGGAACCCCAGCAAATATGTTAAATTCCACTCACTCTATTACTAAAGGCTATCTGTAAAATAAAAAGTACAAACGGTGCAAGCAACAAGCACCGTTTGTACTTTTTCTATTTCAACCCCACTTCCATCTTCACAGGTTGGTGATCTGTATATTTAAATTGTTCGTCCTTTGTTTTCACGCTATGAACAGCCACATTATCAGAAACAATAAAACCATCAATTACATACACTTGGGATGTTTCATAAGAGCCAGTGTAAGGCTTATTAAGCACCCGCACAGTCGGTTGTTGGTCATCATAAGCAAGTGAAAAATGTTTAGGTAAGTCTGCTGGATCAATTTCTCCTGGTGCCCAACCAGCTTCACCTAGGTCAGGATATCGATGACTGCCTTTGAAAACTTGATTAAAGTCACCTCCAGCAATTACATAGTTTCCTTTAGCGTATTCTTGGGATAATACGTCAGCTAACTTTTTGCTTTGAGCAATCTTCCCTTCCCCATTGTCATAGGCTTCCAAATGTAAGTTAAAAACCACTAATTCTTTGTCTGTGCCTTTAATTGGAAAGCGCGTTTCTAGAAGCGCTCGTTTTAAGTTACTAATGCTAACGGGCCAACGAAAGGGATTGGGTAAAGCAATACGTTTGGCCTCTGTTATTTTTTCATTTGATAATGTTAATAAACCACTTTCTACTCGTCCAATCGGCGGCCAAGGAATGGGCACATAATCTACCTTAAAATTATAAGCAAATGCGCTGTTCAGCTGTAGCTGTTTTTGTAATTCTTCCTCTTGATTGACTTCATAAGAACGTTGCGAGCGACGATCAACTTCTTGAAATAAGTAAATCATCGCTGGTAATTCTTTTAAGGTTCCTTCAATGCCTGTTAAATTCTGTTGGACCATTGCCTTATTAACTGGTTGGACAGTTTTGCCACCGTCCATAAAAAAATCTTCTGTTTGTCCTAGGCCGGCATAGCCTATGTTATACGTGACTAAAGAAATGGATTGCTTTTTTTCGATGGTTTGCTCTGAAAATTGTTTATTTATAGCAACTGGTTCAACCGCTCGTGGTCGAAACTCTCGGAAGGTTAAATATCCTATCAAAATTAAAGCTATGCTTAGAAGAAGGACCATCAAGCTACCGAGATATTTAAAAAACTTTTTCATTGATTCCGATGTTCCTTTCACATTATGTCAAACCAAAAGTAGTAATTATCTTCGTTGCTACTTCTTCTGGTGTCATGTTTGAATTATTTATTTTCGTTATTTTTACATTTGGAAATGTACTTTCTAGTTCACCTTCGTGGCTTACTAATCGATGTTCTTTAAAGGTATTGAGTAATTCTTTTCGAGAAAAGTCGACATCGCGTTTTGAAGGTTTTGCCTCTAGCCGCTCTGGATGAACATTTCGTTCTAGGCGGATTGATGTTGAAGAGACGAGTTCGACGAAATAAACGGCCTCATGTTTATTAAGAAAAATTTCTGATATTTCTTCTAAAAATTGAAAATCCTGTTCTTGATCAAAAGCAATCACCACTGTAAAAATAATGTTTTTTGTTGTATTTGTGGCTGGATTTTCTACAAAGGCATGAAAAAGTTCCTTTCTAACGGAATCAGACAATTGAAATGCACGTTCCGTATACCCAAGATAGTTTGCAAATAAGTCAATGGTTTGATGATTAAATAGTAATTTAGCATCTAACTGCTTTTCTAAAGCCTTGCCAACGGTCATTTTCCCGACAGCTTGGGCACCAATTAAAACGATTAAAGACATCAACTTTCCCTCCTCTAGTCTAATTTTTAGGTGGCTATCTTCTACTATATCACACTATATTACAACACCTTACAAAACTGTTCGGAAAATTTTCTGTTTTTTATTACAAAAAAAAGACAAAAGACTCTATAATGAGAGAGGACTCGATTGATTATAGATGAGATAGGTGACGGAGAATGGCAATAGAAAAATATTTTCAAACAATAGATGGCAGTCAAATTTTTTATCAAATTTTTGGCAAAGAAACAAATTACCCCCTTGTGTTACTTCATGGTAATGGCAATGATCATACTTTTTTTAATTATCAAATTTCTTATTTCTCCAAGGAGTATCAAGTTATTGCGGTGGATACCCGCGGACATGGACGTTCCACCAATACACAAAGTCAATTAACTTTTCCGCTTTTGGCAGAAGATTTAGCTGGTATTATTCAACAAGAACACTTAACAAAAATTAATTTATTGGGCTTTAGTGACGGAGCAAATATTGCCATGGTTTTTACCCATTTATATCCTGATTTCGTCAACAAACTCGTCTTAAATTCTGGAAATGTCACCATGTCTGGTCTGAAAAAATATGTAACGATTGCCACTTATTTTCAATATTGGTTTTGTCGTATTGGCGCCTTTTTTTCAAAAAAATTGCGCGCACGGCTCCCTATCGTGGCTCTGTTATTTGAAGATACTGGACTGACAAAACAAGATTTAGAACACATCCCCTGTCCTACTCTTGTTATTACTGGCAGTCGAGATTTAATTGCGCTTTCCCATTCACGGGCGATTGCTGATGCCATTCCTGCTGGCAAATTGGTCTTGGTAAATAAACAGGGTCATTTATTTGCCAAAAACTCACCAGATATTTTTAATAAAACAATCGAAAAATTCTTAAAGGAAATGAAGGTGTCTAAATGAAACAAATTATTCATTGGATCAAAACGCATACAGGATTACTAAAAACACTGTTTGTTATTGCGGTCTCAATTATTGTTGTTGCCCAACTTTTATCAATTGGTAAAACGATCTCATTTGAACAGTTAAAACAGATTTTTGATGAGATTCCGCTATGGAAATTGTTATTGATGATGGTTATCGGTTTAGTTTCCGTTACTCCGATGCTAAATTATGACTTAACATTAAATCGCATTTTAAACTTGAAAGTCTCAAAACGGGAACTCCTTGAATCTAGCTGGATTGTCAATACCATCAATAATATTGGTGGATTCGGTGGTTTGGTCAGCATGGGACTTCGTTCTGAATTTTATGGAAATAAAACAGAGGAAAAGAAAATTTTACCTGCGTTAACCCATATTTTACTTTTTGTGTTATCCGGTCTATCTATTTATAGTATTCTTTGCTTTTTCCTTGTTCAGTTTGATCCAAAGATGGCTTATTTACAGCAATATTGGATTTGGTTATTAGGTGGCGGTCTTTATTTCCCGTTACTTTATCTTATTTTACATTTCCAAAAAAATAGTTCCTTTGGTAACCTCGATGCAAAAAATCGCTTATCTTTAGTTGTTTCTTCGTTTTTAGAATGGACAGGTGTTTTAATTACCTTTATTAGTATTGGTTACTTATTGGACGTGCCGATTCCTTTAATTGATATTGTTCCTTTATATGTAGCAGCTTCGATTATTGGGATTGCTTCGATGATCCCAGGGGCTTTAGGTAGTTTTGATGTCATGATGATTTTAGGACTAAGCAACTTAGGTGTCGATCGTGAAATTATTGTTTTGTGGTTATTGCTCTATCGTTTATTCTATTATATTATCCCTTTCTTAATTGGCTGTTTGTTCTTTACAAAACACTTAAGCCAAAAGTTGGATACTCACTATCGTCAATTGCTAAAACAAATTACTTTGGAAATTGCCCACAAGCTGGAAGTGGTTTTACTTTATTTTTCAGGAATCATGATGGTGCTCCTAGCCACTATTCCAGAAGCCTTCACTCAAGTGCATTGGTTAAGAGATATTAACCCCTTCCGTTCTCATATTATTATTCAAATTCCGAGTATTGTTTTAGGCTTTGCATTATTAATTATGGGACGTGGGATTGCTGATCGTGTTAAAAGAGCCTATTATCCAACGATTATTTTATTAATTGGTGCTATCTTGTATTCATTTGTTGTTGACTTTAGTATGTTTTCCATTTTCTATTTAGCTATTTTATTATTTATCGTTATTTTTTCAAAATCAGAATTGTACCGTGAACAACTGGTTTACTCTTGGGAGTGGATGACGATTGATGGGTTTATCTTTGGCTTGTTGACCTTGTTATACCTGGTAATTGGTGTTTATAATTTACCGAACTTCCCACACCATCGTCATCATTTTGTGGAATTTTTCTTGTTCCCTTCCGAACGGATCTGGTTGTCAGGATTTATCGCTATCCTCTTAGTTATGAGTTTTAACTTTCTATTTGTTCGCTACCTCCAAGGGAAAAAACACCAAGTGGGTGAGTTTCCAGAAGATAGTATCTTGCATAATATCTTAACAACTTATGGCGGGAATATTGACAGTGAACTTGTCTTTCTTCATGATAAACAGGTTTTCTTATATCCCAAAGAAGAACCGACTGTCTTTTTACAATTCAACACCATTAATAATAAATGCGTTGTGATGGGCAACCCTTCTGGGAACAAAGAAGATTTTCCTGCGGCGATTGATGCATTCCTTAAAGAAACAGATCGTTTCGGCTATGTACCCGTCTTTTACGAAACAAATGAGGACAGCGTGATGTTACTACACGAATACGGCTACGAATTTATCAAAATGGGCGAAGAGGCCTTAGTTAATCTAGAAACATTTACGATGTCTGGGAAAAAATTCAAAGGTACCCGCGCAGTGTTTAATAAAATTACCAAAGCCGGCTATTCATTTGACGTACTCCAACCTCCTTTTAGTGCCGAACAAATGCACGAATTAAAAGCTATTTCGGATAGTTGGTTAGACAATCGAAAAGAAAAAGGCTTTTCACTAGGATTTTTCGATGAAGCGTATCTTCAAAGAAACCCAATTGCTGTTGTCCGAAATGCTGAAGGAGAAATGGTCTCTTTCGCTAATATCATTCCTAGTTACACAAATGAAGTTGGTACCATCGACTTGATGCGTCACCATAAAGAAAAAGCCCCTTCTGGAAGTATGGATTTCCTATTTATTCATTTATTTGAATATATGAAAACAGAAAATATTCATTATTTCAATTTAGGGATGGCTCCGTTAGCCAACGTTGGTCAATCAAGAAAAAGTTTTATTCAAGAACGGATTGCTGCGTTAATTTATGAATTTGGTTCAGAAATCTACTCCTTCCAAGGATTACGCGAATACAAGGAAAAATTTGCTAGCAAATGGCAACCCCGCTATACACTTTATTCTAAAAGTAGTTGGATTGTCTACGTGATGATCGCTTTACTCATTGTCGATCAAAAAAATATTGACTAACAAAAAGAAGCCCAATTAAGTATAAAAAGCTTGGCAACTTCACTGAAATTTAGTGAGGTTGCCAAGCTTTTTAATTTCTTTCATCTAGTTTTTCTTTAATTAAAAAGGCTGTTTCTTCGACAGATTTTGCGGTTACATCAATCACTGGGATGCCATACTTCGCAAAAATTTCTTCGGCATAAGCTAATTCTTGTTCAATCCGTTCAACATTGGTATAACTGGTCTCATTACCTAAACCTAAGGAAGCCAACCGACTGCTACGAATCTGTCCTAATGTTTCTGGCGAACAAACTAAACCAATCATTTTTTGTGGATCCATTTCTTCCAAAATTGGCGGCAATGGAACTTCTGGAATTAATGGTAAGTTAGAAACGCGGTAGCCTTGATTTGCTAAATACATACTGACTGGCGTTTTTGAGGTCCGCGAAACGCCTAACAACAATATATCAGAATCAAGAAACCCTTGAGGATTTTTGCCATCATCATATTTTACAGCAAATTCAATCGCTGAGATTTTATCAAAGTAAGCACGATCTAGTTGGTGGCGTCGTCCAGGCTCTTCAATAGGATCTACTCCGGCTTTCGCTTGAATTAATTCAAAAAATGGCGCCATTAAATCTAAATATAACAACCCTGTTCGTTCACTAAATTCTTTCGCCGCTGTGATTAGTTGTTTACTGACTAATGTACTGACAACTAAGGCTTTATCTTTTAAGGCATCTTTTAAAATCTCCAATAATTCTTCTTCTGTTGTGACAAAAGAAAAATTGTATCGATTAAGAAAAGAAATATCTGGATATTGTGCGCTTGCTGCAGCTAACAATTTTTGTGATGTTTCTCCAAGTGAATCGGAAATAGTATAAACAATGATCTCTTTTTTCATAATTAAGCTCCCTTATCTGTTTTGTGCGGCTTCTTTCGCTTGTTGCGTAATATAGGTTAAAATTTTCGTTTTCGTAATTTTTCCAATAACTTTTTTAGGATTTTCTTTTTCAACGACTGGCAAAGAATCCACTTCGTATTTTTGCAAAGTGTCAGCAGCTTCAAGAATAGTAAATTCTGGTGTGCAGGTTTTCACATGTGGCACTCTTGTCATACAAACAGCAACAGGTGTGCCATCAATATTTGTATTTAAAGAGGCCCGTAATAAATCTTTTCGTGACAAAACCCCTAATAATTCTTTTGCTTCATCCATGACATAAAGAGAACCGACATCATACATAAATAAGTTGGTAATCGCATCTCGAATTGAGGTGTCTTGGGCAACCATCAATGGTGGACTCATGATCTCCTGAACTTTTGTTTGAAAAACATCAAAAAAGAAAAAAGCCTCCATATTATCACTTTCGTAAGTATACCCAACTTTCGGACTTGCTTTTAAAATTCCTGAAAGTGTTAAAAAAGACAAATCAGAACGCAATGTCGCACGTGAAACGGCTAGTATGTCCGAAATGCGTTCACCACTAACTGGCTGATGCTCTTTTACAACAGCGATAATTTGCTCTTGTCGTTTACTTAATTTCATCATTTCCTCCTCAATTCCTCTTAAACAAATTGTGCATTCGCTTACAATTATACACATATTTATTGTTTTTTCAACATATTGATAAGAAATTTTTTCTATTGACAAACTTATTTCCGTCTATTATGATGTTTATTGAACATATAAGACACATATTAAACGGAGGTCACGCATGAAAAAGTTTATTTATTCTTTTAACGAAACACACAATGAAGGTAAAGAGACTCTTGGTGGTAAAGGGGCGAACTTGGCAGAAATGACACGCTTAGGTTTGCCGATTCCGCAAGGATTCACGATTACAACCCGTTGCTGTATGGACTATTTGGCAGATGCTACTTTCTTTGAAGAACACTTACAATCAGAAATTTTGAAAGCGGTTAAAAATCTAGAAACTGAAACAGGCAAATCTTTTACCGCAGACAATGAGATTCTCTTAGTTTCCGTTCGCAGCGGTGCTGCCTTCTCGATGCCTGGTATGATGGATACTATTTTAAATTTAGGTTTAAATGATCAACGTGTGAAAAAATTTGCGACCTTAACCTCTCCTGGTTTTGCTTTTGATTGTTATCGCCGACTTATTCAAATGTTTGGAGACGTCGTCTATCACATTCCCAAAGAATTATTTGACCAACAAAAAGAGCGCTTGGAACAAGAGTTAAACAAAAAAATTACCGCTTTTCAAGAAGAAGATCATTTTGCCTTGATTGTCCGCTACCAAGAAGTTTTTGAACAACATCAGGTGGTCTTCCCGCAAGACCCTGTCGCACAACTTTTTGAAGCAATCAAAGCTGTTTTTGATTCATGGAATAATCAACGTGCGGTGGTTTATCGAAACTTACATCATATTGCACATGATTTAGGTACAGCTGTCAACATTCAAGAAATGGTTTTCGGCAATCGTGGACTAGACAGTGGCACTGGCGTTGTTTTCACTAGAAATCCGGTCACAGGGGAAAATCAACTGTTTGGAGAGTTTCTTTTGAACGCGCAAGGAGAAGATGTAGTGGCTGGTATTCGGACGCCAGAACCCATTCGTCGTTTACGTTTGACTATGCCAAAAGTTTATCAAGATTTTCGCCATTACGCAGAACTTTTAGAATATCATTATCGTGACATGCAAGATATTGAATTTACCATTGAAAATGAAAAATTATATATTTTACAAACAAGAAACGGGAAACGAACCGCCGCAGCTACGGTTAAAATTGCTTTAGACTTAGCCAAAGAAAATCGCATTACTAAACAAGAAGCACTGTTGCGTGTGACACCTGATACGATTGATCAATTAATTCATCCCGTGTTTGATCAAGAGAAACGACAACACATGGAACGTTTAGCTATGGGACTTCCTGCTAGTCCTGGTGCAGCAAGTGGCCAAATTGTTTTTACAGCAGAAAAAGCCAAAGAACTGACCAATCTAGGAAAGAAAGTCATTCTTGTTCGTCAAGAAACTTCACCAGAAGATATTGAAGGCATGGTTGTAAGCGAAGCAATTGTGACCAGTCGTGGCGGAATGACTTCTCATGCCGCTGTGGTCGCACGAGGAATGGGAACTTGCTGTGTGACTGGTTGTGAAAGTTTAACCGTCAATGAAGAAACCAAACAACTACACTGCGGGCCACAAGTCATCTTAGAAGGAACAATCATTTCCGTCGATGGCTCAACGGGGGAAATTTATCTTGGCGAAATTCCTACAATTTCTGCTGATAATAACGATGACCTTCAAGAGCTCTTGTCTTGGGCAGATGCGTATGCTGATTTAACTGTTCGTGCCAATGCAGAAACTACACAAGATTTAGAGACTGCTATCCGTTTTGGCGCAGCGGGGATTGGTTTAGCGCGAACAGAGCATATGTTTTTCGGTGAAGAGCGTGTCTTGGAAATGCGTCGCCTGATTTTAGCAGAGTCTGAAAAGGAAGCAACCTATGCGTTGGAGCAACTTCTTCATTTTCAACAGGAAGACTTTTATCAAATGCTGAAAGTAGTTCAAGACAAGCCCATGGTGGTCCGCTTGCTGGATCCGCCGATGCATGAGTTTTTACCTCATGAAAAGAATGATATTCAATTATTGGCGAAGCAACTACAACGGTTCCCAGTGACCATCGCCAAACAAATTGAACGGTTACAAGAAACCAATCCAATGTTGGGTCATCGTGGTTGTCGTTTAGGTGTGACCCAACCACAAATATACAAAATGCAAGTTACAGCCTTATTTACTAGTGCCATTCGATTAGTCAAAGAAGGAATTACTGTTTATCCAGAAGTGATGATTCCTCTAATCGCCGAAAAAGAAGAACTTCTCTATCTCAAACGCATTTTAAAAGAAACGATTGATGGTCTCTTTGAAGAACATAAAATGACTCCTTTCCCTTACGAAATTGGGACAATGATTGAACTACCTAGAGCTTGTCTGATTGCGGATCAGTTAGCAGAAGAAGCAGACTTTTTCAGCTTTGGAACAAATGATTTAACACAAATGACCTATGGTTTTTCTCGTGATGATATCGGTAAATTCATTAATACGTATCGGGAAAAGAAAATCATTACCCAAGATCCGTTTCAATCACTAGATCAAACAGGTGTTGGTCAACTGATTCAATTAGCTGTAGAGAAAGCGCGTCGTACTAAACCAAACATGAGTATTGGCGTATGTGGAGAAGTCGGTGGTGATCCGCAATCCATCACGTTTTTCCAAACACTTGGCCTAAACTACATCTCTTGCTCACCTTATCGGGTACCTATTGCGAAACTCGCAGCTGCCCAAGCCAAAATTTTAACCGAACCGGCTATGACTGAAGAGCAAATGGTCCTTCTTTAATTTAACGTGTGTAACAAATGATTCATCCTTACAAGATAAAAAGTGCTAGGAACATCAGTCGAAACGGCTGATGTTCCTAGCACTAAATTTTAAGATCAATGATTGCACTCTAGTTATTTTCTTATAAACGCGGCATCTTTTGTCAAGGGGTCTGTTACATCTGATACATATCTTTCTACTTTCATATGCAAATCATATTTTTCTCTAAGTTCCGTAATACGGGTCATCATTGGAGAAGCGTGGTGTTTGTCTAATGCTTCCTGATCTGTCCAACTATCAATCAGCAGAACTGTTTCTTCATCGTCCATTGGAAAAAAGTATTCATAGCGACTATTCCCTTTTTCTGCACGAATTGCCTCTACAATTCCGCTGGCAATCATTTCTTTGGCAAATTCTCTTGCACCTCCATTTGTCCCACTATAATAAATATTTATAGTAATCGCCATCTGTCTTCCCCCTTAAATTTACTTGCCTTTTTACATTCCCGACTGGAATTGAACCAGCGACCTACCGCTTAGGAGGCGGTTGCTCTATCCTACTGAGCTACGAGAACAATCTGTTTTAATTTTAGAAGTCTTCACTACATCTGTCAATAGACAAAAAGAAAGTATCTCGCATAAACAATTATGCGAGATACTTTCTTTCAGTGAAACACGTCGTTCTTTTATCTATTATTTTTTTTGCCGCCGATCAAGAATCATTTTTCCTAAATAATAAAGTCCTGTCGCAATAGCTATATATTGCCCAATTTTATTATTGCGTGCAACTTTTTCTTGTTTCGTTTTCGCCATTGTCCCCATCACCTTTCTAAAATAATTCTTTTTACATTTTTATTATAGTAGGTTCTGTCATTTTTTGCGAATAAACACACTTTTAAAAATAATCTTCTAAAATTGGCATGCCTTTGACTAAACGTTGGCCTAAACGTTGAACTGTCGTTGCGTCTCCTTGCAAGCGTTCATAAAAAGATAACGTTTCTGCTGAACGATAGCCCAAGAATAGTTGCGTCCACGTTTGGATATCTGCTTTCAAAGCAGCAGTCCCTTCTTTTTCCGCAGCACCTTTAGTCACTGTTGCTTTTCCTTGTTCGTCAATTGTGATTGTCCAAATGCCTTCATTCCATGGCCCATAGGAATCTTCAATCTCTAAAGAATACGTTTCTTTTTTTCCTGATTGAAATGGATACTTTTCCAGAAATGTTTGTAACTCAACGATTCGTGCCATCATGTAAGGTAAAATTTTTACAGAAGCTGCTGGCGTTGGCATTAAATCATTTAAATCTTTTCCAGCAAAACCATTAATCCAATGGAACGATTGAACGGAACCACTATGTGAGCCAATAAACCCAGCTAAAGCTTTAAAAGCTGTATTAGTTAAATAGTTCCATTCTACGATTTCAAAGGTGCCAGCAGCTATCCGATAAATCACATAGCCTTCCGCTTTCCCTTCTGACGAATAATAAATCGCTTGATTATTTGGTTTACTTGCACGATTCAGCGTATAATCCAGCCACCAAGTTTCACGGATCACACCACCAGAGTGCGCTCTTTGATTTTCAAGGTATACGTCTTTAATGACCTCTTTACCGTCAGCCCAAGAAACTCGTTTAATGGTACCTGGAACTCGTTTAACACGTGGCCAATCTTCCGTTTTAATTGTATACTCCGCTTGTTCAAATGTTTGTTCATAGCCATATTGACGATAAAATGGATATGAAAACGGTGCTAAGTAAGAAAGGGCAACCTTTTGTTTCGCTAAATCAGCCAACATTTCTTTCATAATAGCAGAGATGCCGCCTTCACCACGATATTCTGGATAAGAAGCCACATAGCCAATCCCAGCCATGGGATAGCCGACACCATGGAAATTCACTTGAAAAGGTGTCGCCATCACTTGACTTGTTAATTGCTCATCAATTAGGAAGCCATAGCTTTGCGTATGTGACAACAATTTTTCAAAACGTTCTTGGCGTTCCGCCGTGGGTTCCTGATTAAAAGCATAGATAACAAGATCAAACATCTCTTTCATTTCTTCTTTGCCCATTTTTTTGACTCTTTTAGTTGTCATTTTCTTTCCTCCTCGCACATTGTATCAATTCATTTTATCACAGAAATGGTTCTCTTTCTAAAAGCCGTTATTTGCTGTCATTTCTTTGAACCAACGACCGCTTTTCTTAATGGTCCGTTTCGCATCATCATCTAAATCCACAGCGATGAAGCCATAACGATTTTTATAGGCATTAAGCCAAGACCAGTTATCCATACACGTCCACATATGATATCCTTGAACATTACTACCTTCTTGAATCGCTTGATGCACCCATTTCAAGTGATCCTGCACGAATTCAATCCGATAATCATCTTCAATGACTCCTTGTTCATTGACAAAGCGTTCTTCTCCTTCTACGCCCATGCCATTTTCTGAAATGTAGCAGCGAATGTTGCCATAATTTTCTTTTAAATTCATTAATGTATCATAAATACCTTTTTCGTAGATTTCCCAGCCACGGTAAGGATTCATTTTTTTGCCAGGCATATCGTAGACATCATAAAAATCTTCTGGAAGTAAGCCTTCTGGTCGTGTTTCAACAGGTGTTTCTTTTGCTTTGGCACGACGTGGTTGATAGTAGTTTACTCCTAATAAGTCCACAGTATTTTCAGCAATTATTGCTAAATCTTCTGGCGTTGTTTCTGGCAATAAGTCATTTGCTTTCGCCCAAGCAACCATATCTTCTGGAAAATGACCTTTAACAGCCGGGTCTAAAAACGAACGGTTAAAGAAACCATCGACAAATTTAGCCGCATTTACATCGGCTTCGTTGTGCTCATCACGAGGATAAGTCGGCGTTAAGTTTAAAATAATGCCAATTTCACCTGATAAGTTCATAGAATGATAGACGGCAATCGCTTTGGCACTAGCTAAAGCTTCATGATAGAGTACTTGAATCCCTTCTTTTAGATTCACTTTATCAGGATAATGCCAGCCATAGAGATAACCACCTTCAACTGGTACAATTGGTTCATTGTGCGTAAACCATTTTTTCACGCGATCGCCAAACAATTCAAAACAGGTTTTGGCAAAGTCAACATACAAATCAACCACTTCACGGCTTTCCCAACCGCCTTTTTCTTGAAGTACCATCGGCATATCAAAATGATACAAGTTCATAAAGGGCTCAATCCCGTGTTCTAATAAATCATCAATCACTTGATTATAAAAATCAACTGCTGTTTGATTGACTTTTCCTGTTGTAGGATCTGGAATTAAACGGCTCCATTGAATGGATGTTCGAAAAGAGTTATGTCCCGTTTCTTTCATTAACTGAATATCTTCTTGGTATTTTTTATAAAATTGTGAGGTCTTATCTGGACCGACTTGTTGAAAGAATTTTTCTGGCGCTTCTTGATACCAAAAATCCCAAATGTTTTGACCTTTACCATCACCTTCAAAAACGCCTTCTGTTTGAGGACCGCTGGCTGCAGAACCCCACCAAAAATTTTCTGGAAATTGATATTTCATGTTATTTGCTCCTTTACGATTTAATCATTAAAAAAAGGATTGAACCCTCCGTAAGAGTCCGGACGATTCAATCCTTCGATTTTTTACTCAGCTGCTTCTGCGGCTGCTTCTTGTTTCAAGTATTGATCTGTTGCTACTTTTACGAAAGGCATGTAGATCAAAATAGAAATCAATAAGTTAACAGCTGCTAAAACTCCGCCGGCGATACTCTTCGTTGCTAAAAATCCGCCAATAATTGGTGGTGTTACCCAAGGTGGCATAAAGGTTGCAGCTGGTACTAAACCAGTTGCTGTCGCCACATACGCAACAGTTACAAGAACCATTGGGACTAAAATGAATGGGATAAACATAATTGGGTTTAAAACAATTGGTAAACCGAACATAACTGGTTCATTAATATTAAATAGTCCTGGTGCTAAACTTAAGTTTGTAATGACTTTGTATGGTTTGTTACGACGACCAACGATAAAGATAGCAATTAACAGACCTAATGTTGCCCCTGTTCCACCTAAGTTTACAAATGAATCAAAGAAAGGTTTGTTTACAATATAAGGAATTGCTTTACCTGCTTCTAAAGCTTTAATGTTCGCATCAATCGCTGGTACGTTGATTGTTTGCATTAATGGGTCAACCATGTTGGCACCATGTAAACCAAAGAACCATAAGAATGGTGTAATGAAAGCTAACAATAATGCTGATGGGTAGCTGTTTGCAAGTCCCATAAATGGTTGTTGAACTGCTTCATAGAATGAAATAACGATATTGTCAATTCCTAAAGCAAATAGAATTGATGTAATTAAACTAAATAAACTGATTGTAATCATTGCTGGTAATAATGCCGCAAATGATTTTGCTACTGCTGGTGGTACACCATCAGGCATTTTGATAACTAATTTAGGATTGCCAGATAAACGTTGGAATAGTTCTCCTGAAATAAGTGCAATAATCAAAGCAATAAATAATCCAGTTGCGCCCATGCCTTCTAAGCCGCCAACTGCGAAGAATGAAGCTACAGAAACTGTACCGGCTGCAATGCCGTCTTTTCCATAAGATTTAACTAAATTGTGTGCTACTAAAAAGGCTACTAAAACGGCAAAGATTGCGAATGTACCGTTCCAAATGTTACCACCAAAGCTTTTCCAAATTGGTGCATCGTTATACATCATTGGGAAAATTTTGTTTAAAAAGTCCTCATATCCTGGAATTGGAATATTATTAATTAATACCGCCAAAGCCCCTAAAATCATTAATGGCATCGTTACGACAAACGCGTCACGAATTGCTACCAAGTGCCGTTGCGCTGCGATTACTGACGCTTTCGGCATAAAGTGTTTCTCCATCCATTGAACAAATCCGTCCATTGTTATTCCTCCTAATTAACGCTTTCTCAAGCGCTTTTTTCTTATAAGACGCATTGACAACGAGATTACTCGTTATCAATACGGCGATAAAGATCGATAATTTCTTTTGCTAAATCTGTAAATGCAATCGCAGTCATTAAATGATCTTGACTGTGCACTGTTAACAATGTTACTTGCATGTTATTGCCTTTTGCTTCTTCTGTTAACATTCCTGTTTGCGAATGATGTGCATGTACAAGTGATTCTTCTGCATCTGCAATTTTTTTGTCTGCTAATTCAAAATCCCCCGATTTTGCTGCGGCAATCGCTTCCATTGCATCGCTTTTAGCATTTCCGCCATACATGATTAAACCCATGATTGCTTCTAAGTTCTGTTGTCCGTCCATTACCTCTACCCCATTTTCTGCTCTAGTTTGATGATCCCATTAATGAAATTGCTTGATCTAAAACTTTTTCGCCATTCATCATGCCATAGTCCGCCATGTTAATGACATCTAAAGGAATCCCTTTTGGTTGTAATTTTTGTTCAAATTGCCCTTTCATGAAACGAACTTGTGGACCTAAAAGTAAAACATTCACCTCTTTATTTTCCAAGTTTGTATCTGCTTCAGAAGCCGATACTGCAAAGATGTCTGCTTCCATGCCACGATCTTCTGCTGCTTTTTGCATTTTTGTTACTAATAAACTTGTGCTCATTCCTGCGGAACAAACTAACATAATTGTTTTTTTTGCCATTTTCCTTCATCTCCTAAATTCTCTTTGTTTTACTTTACACCTTTATATAAGCAAGAAGCGTGCCAAGTTTTAACACATTGAAAACATTGATATGACAACGTTTTTCAACATAGAAAGCGTGTACACACTAAAAATAAAACGATTACACACAGCTTTTTTGTGTGCGTTTCCAAAATAATAGGGCAACAAAAGAAAGTGAGCGATAAGCCGAAACGACTCATCGCTCACTTTCTAAAGCTGAAGAGAATCAACTGGACAAAAGCCACTTTTTCCCTTTAAGCAGTTTCCATCATTTTAAGCATTTTATAAAACTGTTTCTTTTTAAAATAACTTAAAAAGATACCTAATACTGCGTCATTCAGTTTTTGTAACGTCCCATAAGAAACCATTGTTTCTGTATAACGCAGTTCACAGCTTTTTTCATCAATTGGCTGGAGCTCATACCGCACCGAGAAATCATTTTTAGTTGTGGATGTTCGAAATTGATAGGTCTTATTTTCTACAGCTTCTTCAATAACTATTTTCGCGCGACTATTTTTACTATATTCTTTGATATATTCAAACTTACGTAACTGCTTTCTTGTAAGAGTTTTGCCTGTTTGCTTACGGATATCAAAAATAACAGAATTCATTAATTGCGTGTAAAATTCATCTGCTGAAATAGTTAATGTTTTCGTAATTTCCATTACCGTTTCACCTCATCCTTTGTCGCCTCTTCTTCAGCAACTTTTTTTCCTTTAAAAAACAGGTAACCACCAAGTCCAATGAAAAAAATCCCCGTTGTCAGACTTAATAAATCATAGTTTAAGGAGCTGGGATTCAACGAATACAAAACAATCAAGAAGCCAATACTACATAAAAATAATCCATTTCTAATCATTTTCATCCATCCTATCTTTTTAGACTACCGTTGCTTGGAAGTATAAAACGCCACCCCAAGGTTGTTCCTTAATCAGCTGTTTTGCAACTTGTGCAGCAGTTTCAGGGTCTCCTTCAACTTCAAAAAATAACTTAATACCATTCTTTTCTTTAAAAGTAAATGTTTCATTTTCCCCTTGATATGCCTCTAGTAAAGTAATAATTTCCTCTTGCTTCATTGCACTTGCAATCGAAATCATGCCGCTCGCTCCTTTCTATACAAGTAATTACTGTTTTTATTGCCTATTGCTCACTTTCGCCTAATGCAGGATCCATTTTGTTAGCAGCGATAACAAACGGTGTCCAAATCAAGAAAGTGACTACCATACATACCAACGCTACGATTGGTGCGCGCCAGTCGGCACCTGTCGCTAAGAAAGATAATAGCAACGGCGGTGTCACCCATGCGACTTGTTGAGAAACTGGTGCGACTAGCCCAAGATACGTTGCAACCCAGCCAATTGTAGTAGCAACTAATGGCGCAATTACAAATGGAATAAACATAATTGGATTCAGAACAACTGGTAAACCAAACATAATCGGTTCATTGATATTAAAGATCCCAGGTCCTAATGATAATTTACCGACTGTTAAATAATCTGCTCGTTTGGAGAATAACAAGATTGCAATAATTAGGACGATTGTACCGCCTGAACCACCAAACCAAGCGAAAGCATCAAACGAACCACGGACCCACATGTAGGCTTTACCGTCGTCAATAGCGGCTAAAACCGCAGCTGTTCCTGTTTTTCCTTCATAACCTTTTTGGAAAATATCAATATTGATTAATTGTGCTTGTCCCCAAATGCCTTCAAGAACTGGTGCCAAAACGTTTGGCCCGTGAATACCAAAGAACCAGAAAATTTGAACAAAAACTGTTACGATTAACACAGCGCCTAGTCCTTGTGATAACCCAAGGAACGGTTCCGCGATATATTTTTGAATTAAGTCAATTAATAATTGACCGCCTGAAAGTTTTGACACCGTAAAGTTAATAATTGCTACGACATACAATGCGATTGTTGCTGGTAAAATTGCCGCAAACGCTTTTGAAACTGCTGGCGGAACAGAATCAGGCATTTTTATTGTTAAATCCGCTTGCATTAATTTACAAAAAATAATGGTTGATAAAGCGCCCATAATCATCACTGTAAAGAAAGCGTTACCATTTAGATGGTTGAGATTTAACCAACCCCATGGATTGACAGTCAATTGATTATTAGCAATTGACGCACCAATTTCTGCCCCATTAATTGCGTTGGCAATCTTTTCTGGCACTTTCACAGCTAATTCAGCTGTGTTATTTGGTGCAAAAGCAACACCTGAAATTAAGGTAGCTAAACTGACAATCCCACCAGCTAGCTCATTCACATTGTATGCTTTCGCTAAGTTATAGCCCCAAGAAAAAGCGAAAATCAAACCAGCGATAGCCAATGTACCATTCCAAACAAAACCATTAATCCCAATGATGACATTCAATACTGCAAAAATACCTTTGTCTGCTTCCAAACTTGCCGCATAAGTTGAGACAAACTCTTGGGGAAGATCTCGAATAATTGCGTTAATCATTACGGCGACTGATCCAGCCATTGTCGCAGGTAATGTACCAATAAAAGCATCCCTTAGTGCCACCAGATGTTTCTGTGCACCAATTTTTGCGGCAGTTGGTAAGATATATTTTTCCATCCATGCCATTAATCCGTTCATTTTTATTCCTCCTGTATCCATTTATATTTATTAAAAAGGCAGTAGCCTCATTAAACGAATGAATCGAGCGTACAAAATAAAACCTTTGGTAACATGCACTATCCTTATTTGCTATTCACTTTTCTTGAACGTTTTAATTCCTTATCCCATTAATGAGATTGCTTGATCTAAAACTTTTTCGCCATTCATCATGCCATAGTCTGCCATGTTAATTACATCTAAAGGAATCCCTTTTGGCTGTAATTTTTGTTCAAATTGCCCTTTCATGAAACGAACTTGTGGACCTAAAAGTAAAACATTCACCTCTTTATTTTCCAAGTTTGTATCTGCTTCAGAAGCCGATACTGCAAAGATGTCTGCTTCCATGCCACGATCTTCTGCTGCTTTTTGCATTTTTGTTACTAATAAACTTGTGCTCATTCCTGCGGAACAAACTAACATAATTGTTTTTTTTGCCATTTTTTCTTCATCTCCTTAAAAGTTATGACGTTATACACTTTATTTATAGCAATAATTGTGCCAAGTTTTTTCCTTATTAAAATGCTGATATAACAGCTTTCACCATCAAAAAAAGCGTGCACACACTAAAAGAAAACGCTTACACACATGAAATTGTGTGTAACTTACAAAAAGAAAACATCAAGAAAAAAGAGAGCGTTTTCTCATTTCTTGATGTTTTTTTATTTATTATTGTTTACTTTTAATTTCATTTTCTAAAAACATTTGGGTAACATGCGCAACTTCCGCTTCTGGAATCGTCACACGATACGCCCGTTCAATTAACATAAAATTCGTGCGTACGACATCGATTTCTAAACGATGTGTTTTAACATATTCCGCTAAGTTTGGAAAAGTTCTTGCTTCTTCTCCTTTAATTAAAGCATCTACCAGAAAAGCCAAATGAATCATGATTCCGGCATCCACCCCTGGTTCAACAATAATATGCATGTCTGTTTGTATTTGATGAACTGTTTTTTGTAACATGAGAATTAATTTTTGTAAGGAGTCCACAGAAGTAATGACGCCACTTAGTGAATGAACAATTGTATCAATCGCCACTTCATCACTAGCAATCCGTTTCAGTACATTTAATTTTTCATCATCAAAAATATCATAGACGGAAAAGAAAGGAATATTTTGATATTCAACATCCACAGTTCCCGCAATGGCCTTAATTTCATATTCTTCCATCAAGTTGTCGATATGCTTTTTAAATGTTTCTCGTTCAATAAATTGCATTTGAATCAGTTCCACTTTTGTTTCATCAATAACTGGTAAGATTCGTTGGTATAGTTTTGCGGCAACCCCTTCTCCTGTAAAGCACGTCACGATTACTGCTTTTTTTACGTTTTGACGTTTTTGCAGACTAGAGCGAAATTGTTCTCTCACAACGCTTTCAAAAGAAAGTTGAATATTTTGGTAAATGTCCTCTAAACTTCGTCCCACGCTTGCCATTCGAATAGCTTCTAAGACAATCATTGTGCTCGTCATTGTAATCGCCTTTGTTCGGATACCTGTTTCTTCAAACAACATATTTCCAAACGAATTTAATGAACCCATATCAGTCAGTAATAAAATCCCATTATTTAACGATTCTTTTTGCGTAATTACTTGGTTTCGTAATTGTTCATACATTGTTTGAACTTCCATCGTTAACGGCATATTCATCGCTGTTCCGATTGACGTTCCTAAAAGTTCTTGGGCGGTTTTCAACATACTTGAGGCAGTAGAATCCCCATGCATTAAGACGAACACACCAACATTATTTTCTGGAGTTCTTTCTTCTTTACCGACATTAATAGATAAAAACATACTAATAAAGCCAATTTCATCGAAAGGAATCTCTATGTTGTTCTCTTCTTCAATAATAGAAGATAAATCTAAGGCTACTTGAAATTCTTTTTTCATGTTTTTACGGACATTATTTAAATCAGGATGGACAATCACATGACCTTCTTTGACACGTTCAATCGTACTTTGTAAATGAAGCGCAAAGGCAAAGCGCGCAGTTTCGTTGTACGTGTGTTCCAAACGCTCTTCTGCGATATCATAAAGACGATTCGTTAAGTCCCAAATAGCTTCTGGTAATAACTCCTTATGTAAAGAATGTTGGGTTAATTCTTCGACATAATTTTTAAAATACGCATTCATATCTTTAGAAATCAATTCTTCTAAATCAACATTTTCTAAGTCAGCTTCAGACAAGTCAGCGACTTTTTCTTCGATTTCATTGTAAACTTGCATGTCTCTAGCTGGATCTTGCGACCAAACAATTTTGTTGGTACCTGGTTGGAAAGATAAATAATTACTTTTACTGTCGACAAATTGATCCAAGCGCTCAGGTACTTCTTTAATTTTTAATAATCCTTTTTGGACAGGTAACGACAAATCCCGTTTACGGATAACCAAATGTTCTAAATTGTGCGTCCGATAATAAAGAAATGACTTAGCACAAACTAATTTTAAGTCCCGCTTCACCTGACCAATATTTCCTTCTGCATCGTATAACATGAACGCCAAAACTGCTTCGCGTTCGATATCAATTTGTTGGCCCAAACGTGTTGCCTCTTGCTGAATAAATAACGAAATAATGGCATAACGCTCATCTAGCGTCCGTGCGTCTAAAGATGGTAATGTAATCGACATCGGAATCCGCCGATTAAAAGTGGTTAAAAAGTTTTCTGAGGATTCCGTTGTCGCACCAATAATTTGAACAGAGGCTTCATAGGTTTGGCCACTTTCTCCTAATGGACGGTACACGCCTTTATCAATAAACGTAAAGAGCATTTCTTGACCTTCTGGCGGTAAGCGATGAATTTCATCTAAAAAGAGAATCCCGCCATCTGCTTTTGCCATTAAGCCTGGACTATCTTCATTCGCACCAGTATAGGCACCTTTTTTTACGCCAAAGATATGACCAAATAATAATTGTGGGTTTTGTGCATAATCAGCACAATTAAAAGAGACAAAAGGGGCATCTTCATCTAAGGTTTTTGAATCAATGGCAAAACGGTACATACATTCAGCAAAAAGAGATTTCCCTGTTCCTGTTTTCCCAAAGATAATCGTATGCAAACCTCTTGGTGGATATAAAATAGCCGCCTTGGCCTGCTGAATACTCACTTTTAAAGAATCATTGGCACCTACTAATGTGTCAAAACTAACAGAGGTGGACTCATCTACATGGACTTGTTCTCCTTCATTGATTGTTGGCACTGAATAGATAACAGGACGTCCAGTACTTCTAGTAATTTTCTTTTCTTTGAATAATTCATTTAAATAACGGCTGGCATTACTGCGATCAATCATTAACTGTTCTGCTACCGCTCCTGCCGTTAAGCCAGTTTCATTTTTTTGAAGTAACGCTAAGATTTCTTCCTTCCGAGATTTCATGGAATCCTCCTCGATACAACGTTCTGCTTGAAGCTCGTAAAGCGTTATTTCTTCGCTTTACGAGCTCCTTTGTTTTTCGTGTTTTTCTTTTTGTTTTTCTTCTTTTTGCGTGTTTCTTGTGGTTCTTTGACAACAGAATTTACTGTTTCTGGTTTTCTTTCTTTCGTACTCTTTTTTTCTGAATACGTACCTTTGACTACGTTCTTTTTTTCTAGTTCATCTTTGGCTTTTGGCTGTTCATGAAGTGCACCATCATATAAAAAGATTTCCTGATAGGGAATGGCCAATTGTTTCATCAAACGTTGATAATCTCTTTTGGTGCCATCGTTGATAAACGTAATCACTGCCCCTTGTGCACCCATCCGGCCAACGCGACCAGAACGATGAATATAGCTCTCTTCGGTTAAAGGAACATCTACGTTTACGACGTAAGGGACCCCTGTGAAATCTAAGCCCCGTGCCGCAATATCCGTGGTTAGTAACAACTTCACTCGTTCTGCTTTAAATTGATCGATCGCCAATTTACGCAACTGTTTACTTTGATCTGAAGCCAGACCAATAGCCGGCACATTCTCATAAACTAATTTTTCTTCTGCTGCACCTAAATCAGCAACTTGATTGAAAAAGACCATGCTTCTGAATGCTTCTGTATGGGCCAAACGACGTAAGTAATCAGCTTTTTTTCTTGGTGCTAACCGAATAAAGTAGTGGGCGACTTGACCTGCTGAAGTATCTTCTTCCGTCACATCAATCACCTGTAATTTTTGGCTTAAAGATTGCGCTTGATTCACGACACGATCAGCAGTCGCTGAATAAAAAACAAGTTGGTATTCGGTTGGTGTGTGTGTCAAAATTTGCTTGGTTAAACTTAGCTCTTCCTCTTGGAAAAGTTGATCAACTTCATCCATTACAATTGTTTTTACCAACTGAGCTTTGACTTTTTTGTTCTTCATTAACTCTAAAATCCGACCTGGTGTTCCGATTAACACTTCGGGACGTTTTTTTAACTTGTCAATCTGGCGTGAAACATTTGCCCCACCGATTAACGTTTGAACCGTTAATTGAAGTGGCTTAGCCCAAGTCCGAGCAACTTCAGCAATTTGCATAGCTAATTCTTGAGACGGAGCAATAATCAACAATTGATTTCCCTGTCCTTTTTCAACAGTTAAGAGTAAAGGCAGCATGTAAGCAAGTGTTTTTCCAGTTCCTGTCGGCGAAATTCCTAAAACATTTTCTCCTTCGCGAAGGGGCGTAAAACTTTTTTCTTGAATTGTTGATGGTTCGTTAAAGCCAGAAGCTTGCCACTGTTCTTGCCAAGCCTCTGGAAGTTGTTCTAAAAATCTCATATTGTTCCTTTCCTATCGCTTAATTCTTATTTATCAGCATCAAAAATAATGCCGGCACTATGACGTAAATCAGTGACTACTTTATTGACATTTCGAGCAAGCTCAACCCATTCTTCATACTTGGTGCCCCAATACTTATCTGTTGGGTTATTTAAAACTGCTGCAAAATCACGGGCTTCTTCAATCATTGGATTATCGGCTACTTGAATATCTAAGACATCACGTTCTTCATGTGCGCGATCATGGTACTCAGCCGAAGAAATAGCATTGACACTATCTAAAATCAAGGTCCCGTTTTCAAAGTAAATTTCGGATGGCGCAAAAGAATCACTAATTTTCCCAGTGTTTAACGTCACGTCAAACTGATCATATCGTAAAATAATTGTTCCTAAGCCATCGACACCTGTCGCAATTTTACTAGCAAAATAATGGCTTTCGTTTGGTACGCCAAACCAGCCCAAGGCTGCATAAACTAAATAAACGCCTAAATCCGCTAAGGCTCCCCCAGAAAAATGAGGAGAAAAAATATTTGGCTCTTTGCCTTCTAATACTTGATCATAGCGAGAAGAATATTTCATATACGTAAAATTCGCACCTAAAATTTGGTTTTTTAATGGCAATAATTCAGCAATTTTTTGGAAACTTTGCTCATGAATATTACGGGCCGCTTCAAAGAAATACACACGATTTTTATTCGCTAATTCAATAATTTCTGCCATCTCATCAGGTGTTGAAAAAGCTGGTTTTTCAACAATTACATTTTTTTTCGCTAAAATTGCTTGTTTCGCTTGTTCAAAATGTAATGAATTTGGTGAGGCAATATAAACCGTATCCATATGTGCAATACCAAAAAACGTCTCTAAATCAATTGCATATTCCACATCCCCATAGCGAGAACCAAATTCTTGTGCCGTTGCTAGTTTCCGAGAATAAACAGCCGTTAAATCATACGCACCCGTTTCTAAAGCTGCTGCAACAAATTGATGACTAATCCAATTGGTACCAATTACGCCTAAATGTATCATAATCAAAAACCTCCATTTTTTGTTTATTTACTCTCTTTATAATAGTAATCTCTCGTACAAAAGTCACGTAATTACCCTGCCTTAAAGCGCTAGGAGTTCTTCAAGTTATTTATTAGGATCATCAAATGCCTGTAATAAATCAAAGGTTACCTGTGACTTAAGTTCAATCGTTGCTGGTGTTACGTGGCAATTGTAAGCAAGGACTTGCACACCTTGATCAATTGCAGCACCCAGATTTTCAGCAAAGGCAGGTTGCATCTCTTGGTGAATCGTTGCTTGCTTAATTTCTTCAAATTGGACCACAAACAAAACGTAACAGCGGTAACCAGCTTTAGTTGCAGCCATTAGTTCAGTGACATGCTTCAAGCCACGAAGTGTTGGCGCGTCAGGAAAAGCACCGATGCCTTTATTTTCTAAAGTCATGCCTTTCACTTCGACAAAAGCTTGTTCGTCCGCATCCGTTTCCACTAGAAAATCAAATTTTGAATGTGCGAATCGTTGCTCACGTTTAACAGTTTGGATCGTACCAACTAAACCAGGAAGCACAATTTGACCATTTTTTAACGCTTCATTGACTAATGTATTCGGTACTTGGCTATCAATATTAATCCAAAAAGAACCTTTTTTTACTGCAATCAAATCGTAATCTGTTTTTCTTTTAGGCGATGGTTGATAACTAAGCGCCACAACAGCACCTGGTAAAAAAACTTCTTTCCCTCTGCCAGTATTTTTGACATGTGTGACCACTTCTTCATTCGTTTCCATTAAACGACAGTGTGCAATAAACCGATTGGGTCGTTCGATAAAATAAGCAAGTTGGACATTCGGGTACTTCATACACAGACTTCCTTTCTTACACACTATACCATAAAAAAACAAGGAAAAGTATAGACCAAAACCAACAATTTTACTATCTTGTGTCAATCATTAAATATTTGTCAATTCTCAGCGATTTAGTCGAATATTTTAGACAAGTTCTATATAATAAAGGTAACGAAGACGAATAAATGAAAATGAAGGTTAGGAGGAATTTCTTTGAAAAAACATTGGACTTTCTTGGTTGGTGCATCTTTACTTACTGGATTAGCAGGCTCTATCCTCTGGAAAAAAAATAAACAGCTCCCTTCCCCACAGGAGCTTCAACACAACTATACTGGGCATTGGTGGTTTGTAGACGTGAAGAAAGCCACGCAACACACCTTGGAAATCACCTCATCTTTCAATGTTTTCATTGATGGCAAACAAACGCATGCCTTGCTTGTTGAATTAACCCCTAAACGCTTAGTTATCTTAGACAAGTTAGGTTACCATTTAATCATTCAATGTGAAAATGGTGTCCCTGCAACGCTTTACGATGAAGCCGACGATGAAACCTACACACTAGAACGGGCCATTTACAATTAATAAATCACCCACGACACATAAAATGAAGTATGTGCGGTGGGTGATTTATTTTTTTACATCCCTTGCAAAAGCATTCAGAAAGTTTTCTTACAACTTGAATATTATTAAATAGTCAAATGCGCCTTTTTCTGATAAACTTAGGATGATGTTTTTTTGAAAGGATGAGCCCCTATGACACCAAATCGCGAAGACTATTTAAAATTAATTTTTGAATTAGGTGGCGACGAAGTTAAAGTGAATAATAAACAAATTGTTTCTGGACTCGATGTTTCGGCAGCTTCGGTTAGTGAGATGATTTCAAAGTTAGTAAAAGAAGATTTGGTTGAGCATTCTCCTTATCAAGGGGTACAATTAACTGAAAAAGGCTTAAAAAAAGCGAGTACGTTAATTCGCAAACACCGAATCTGGGAAGTCTTTTTAGTAGAGCACTTAAATTACACTTGGAATGATGTGCACGAAGAGGCAGAAGTTTTAGAACATGTCACTTCACAGACGCTTGTGAACCGTTTAGCGGATTATTTAAATCATCCAGAATTTTGTCCACACGGTGGTGTTATTCCCGAAGATAATCAACCCATTCATGAGGAGAAACGCCAAACGTTAACAGACTACCCTGTTGGCACAAAAATTCGGATTGCACGTGTCTTAGACGAAAAAGAATTACTGGATTATTTAGTTTCCATTGATTTAAATATTCAAGAAGAATATACGATTAAAGAAATTGCTGCATATGAAGGACCAATCACCATTTATAATGAAAACAAAGAATTATCCGTCAGCTTTAAAGCAGCAAACACAATTTTTGTTGAGCCGTTGATTAGAGAAAGTGAGGAAAACTAATGAATGAAAAAGTAGCATTATTTACTATTTTCGGGGGGACAGGTGATCTTGCCAAACGCAAATTGTATCCTTCCCTGTTCCGCTTATATAAAAAAGGATTATTAGCTGAGCGTTTTGCGGTGATTGGTACCGCACGTCGGGAATGGACAGACGAATACTATCGTGAAATCGTTCGTGAAACCATTCAAGACTTAAATCCCACGGCCGAAGAGGCGACTGAATTTTCTAGTCATTTCTATTACCAATCACATAATGTGAATGATACGGAACATTATAATACCTTAAAAGAATTATCTGATCGCCTAAATGAACAATACCACTTAGAAGGCAATCATGTTTACTATTTAGCTATGGCCCCTCAATTCTTTGGAACCATTGTTAATCACTTGAAATCACAACATATTATTTCGGAAGAAGGCTTTGATCGTCTAATTATCGAAAAGCCATTTGGTTCTGATTATGAATCTGCCTACGAATTAAATGAAGAAATTCGTGCTGCATTTCCTGAACAAGATATTTTCCGAATTGACCACTACTTAGGCAAAGAAATGATCCAAAATATTTCAGCCATTCGTTTTGCCAATAATATTTTTGAATCACAATGGAACAATCGTTACATTGATAATGTCCAAATCACCTTCGCTGAAAGCTTAGGTGTCGAGGATCGTGGCGGCTATTATGACCACAGTGGCGCACTAAAAGATATGGTTCAAAATCATATTTTACAAGTCGTTGCATTGCTTTCTATGGAGCCTCCTGTTGCTTTTTCTGAAAAAGAAATTCGGACTGAAAAAGTAAAAGCTTTACGTGCCATCCGCCTTTATTCTGAAGAAGAAGCCCTTCAAAATTTCGTGCGTGGCCAATACGGCGAAGGTCAGCTAGCTGATCAAACATTTGCAGCCTATCGTGATGAACCAAATGTGGCAGAAACTTCATCCACTGAAACTTTTGTTGCTGGTAAATTTTTAATTGATAATTTCCGTTGGTCTGGCGTCCCTTTCTATGTTCGCACAGGTAAACGATTAACTGAAAAAGGCACACGCATTAACATCGTCTTTAAACAAGTACCTATTAATGTCTTCAAAGATGATACGTGTGAAGAATGCGATAAAACCGATTTACCACCGAATGTTTTAACTATCTATATCCAACCAACTGAAGGATTTTCATTAACCTTAAATGGAAAAGAAATCGGTCAAGGGTTCAATACAACTCCAGTGAAACTTGATTTCCGTCAAAGTGCTGAAATGACTGAAAATAGTCCAGAAGCGTATGAAAAACTTCTATTAGACTGCCTAAATGGCGATAGTACAAACTTCTCTCATTGGGACGAAGTTGCCCAATCTTGGCGCATTGTTGACATTATTCGACATGCTTGGGATAAAACAGACGTTTCTTTCCCTAATTATGCCGCTGGCACAATGGGCCCGCAAGCTGCCTTCGACTTATTAGAAAAAGATGGCTTTACTTGGGAATGGCAACCAGATAACTGGTACCGTGACCGCGGTCAACTTGATCAATAAATAAGCCAAAAAAGATCCGCTAGTTAACGACTAGCGGATCTTTTTTCTTGTTTATTCGAATCCTTCAGCAACCGCTTCTGGATAATTTTCTTCAACAATGTGTGCACAACGGCCACAAAGTGTTGGTAATTTTTCATCTGAGCCGACATCTTGACGAACGGAACGACAACGGTCACACGTTTCGCCTTCTGCTTTTTCAACTAAAATAGCCATGTCTTCAAATTGAACAGCTTCACTAGGTGCTACTTCTTTTGATACTTCAAAGTCGGAAACAATTAGTAATTGAGCAATATCTGCATCAACAGCTGTCATTAATTGACGAATTTGTTCATTTGGATAAACGGTCACTTTGGCTTCTAACGATTTACCGATTAATTTAGAATGACGAGCTTCTTCCAACGCTTTTAAGACATTGTCACGGAAATCCATAAAGGCTGCCCATGTATCCATTAATTCTTCTTCATTAGTAAACGTTTCGTAACCTGGGAATTCAGCTAATTGCACATACTCTTCTTCTTCTTGTAAGAAACTCCAAATTTCTTCCGCTGTATGTGGAATAATTGGTGTCAATAATTTTGTTAACGAAACCAATGTTTGATAGAAAACAGTCTGCATACAACGACGTTGATAATCATTTTCTGCTTCAATATAAACGACATCTTTCGCAAAGTCTAAATAGAAAGAAGATAAATCTACAGTTAAGAAGTTCATAACTGTCCGATAAATATGCATGAAATTATATTTTTCATAACCATTTTCACGGATTTCTTGAATGACTTGATTTAAACGAACCGTCATGTATTTATCTACAGAACGTAAATCAGCATAAGCTACAGTATGCTCAGCTGGATTAAAATCACTCGTATTCGCTAACAAGAAACGCATAGTATTACGGATTTTCCGGTACACTTCAGATACTTGGTTTAAGATATCCATTGAGACACGCACATCGGCTTCCGCGTCAACACTACTTACCCACAAGCGTAAGATATCTGCACCCATTTGATTGATAACTTTTTCAGGTAAGATAGTATTGCCTAACGATTTACTCATCTTACGGCCTTCACCATCGAGAACCATCCCTTGAGAAATGATTGATTTATAAGGCGCTACCCCATTGATAGCAACACTTGTTGTAATACTTGAGTTAAACCAACCACGATATTGGTCAGAACCTTCTAAATACATATCTGCTGGGAAAGTTAACTCTTCTCTTTCTCGTAAAACTCCTTCATGTGAAGAACCTGAGTCAAACCAAACGTCCATGATATCTGTTTCTTTGGTAAACTCGCCATTTGGTGAACCTGGATGTGTAAAGCCTGCTGGTAGTAACTCTTTTGCTTCACGCATAAACCAGATATTTGATCCATGTTCTGCAAATAAATTCGCTACATGTTCAATTGTTTCTGGCGTAATGATGGCTTCCCCGTTTTCAGCATAGAAGATCGGTAATGGTACACCCCACGCTCTTTGGCGAGAGATTACCCAATCACCACGGTCACGAATCATATTATATAAACGTGTTTTTCCCCAAGGAATTAGCCATTCAACTTTCTCAACTTCATCTAAAATATCTTGACGGAATTTAGAGATTGAAGCAAACCATTGTGGCGTTGCACGGTAGATAACTGGTTTTTTGGTACGCCAATCATGTGGATAACTATGCGTAAAGAAATCTAATTTTAATAACGCGCCTTTTTCTTCTAATAACTCAGTAATCATTGGATTCGCTTTGTCATAGAAAATTCCTTCAAAACCAGGTGCTTCATCTGTAAAGACCCCACGACTGTCAACAGGAGAAATAACAGGCAAATCATATTTACGGCTAACGATATAGTCATCTTCACCATGCCCTGGTGCGGTATGAACTAAGCCAGTCCCAGCATCTAGCGTCACGTGGTCGCCTAGCATAACAAGTGATGTTCGATCATAGAATGGATGTTGAGCTGTCATACGATCTAATTTTTCACCAGAAAATTCTCGCAAGACTTCTACTTCTTCCCAACCAACCGCTTCTTTAACTGTTGCTAATAAATCTTTAGCAATTACAAATTTACGACCGTCTGCCTTCACTTCAACATACGTAAAATCAGGATTAACTGAAATACCTAAGTTGGCTGGTAATGTCCAAGGGGTTGTCGTCCAGATGACGAAGGCTGTCTCGTTATCTAAAAGACCTTTACCATCGGCCACATTAAAAGCTACGTAAATAGAAGGTGATTTTACATCTTTGTATTCAATTTCTGCTTCTGCTAAAGAAGATTCACTTGAAGGAGACCAATAAATTGGTTTTAAGCCTTTATAAATATAGCCTTTTTCTGCCATCTTACCAAAAACACGAATTTCTGCTGCTTCATACTCTGGATCTAACGTAATGTATGGATGTTCCCAATCGCCTGACACACCTAAACGTTTAAAATCGTTACGTTGTTTATCGACTTGTGATAAGGCATACTCTTTACATTTTTCGCGATACTCAGCGACAGTCATTTCTTTACGTTTAACCCCTTTATTGGTTAACACTTGCTCAATTGGTAAACCATGAGTATCCCAACCAGGCACATAAGGAGAACGGAAACCAGACATTGATTTTGAACGAATAATAATATCTTTACTGATTTTATTCAAAGAATGTCCTAAATGAATATTTCCGTTTGCATACGGAGGGCCATCATGTAAAACAAAGGTTGGTTTTCCTTCGTTTAATTTTTGACGTTGTTCATATAAGCCTTTTTCTTCCCAGTCTTTTTGCCATTCTGCTTCACGGTTTGGCAAGTTCCCACGCATTGGAAAAGCTGTTTTTCCTAATTGCAATGTTTCTTTCATTTTCATATGCATTTGCCTCGCTTTCATTTTATCGATTTAATTGTGTTAGTTCATACTAAAGATGAACGATAGCTGATAAAAGTAGATAAAAAAAGAGTACTCCATCCCAAGGGACGAAGTACTCGTGTTACCACCCAAATTCAAAGTAGAGTTGCCCCTACTTTCTCTGAAATTGATAACGGTAATTATCCGGCAATTCCTACTCAAGTGTTCAGAACTGCATCTAGGATAGAGGATCTGTTTAATGCCAGTGTCTGTCAAACTTTCACTATCATTGACTCGCTGCTAAGAATAAACATTAAACGTTCTGTTCTATCTATTTTGATTCTTCTTCAATTGTTTCTTCAGTGACTTCAATTACAGGCTTTTTTTCTACTACAGCATCTGTGTTCTCTTCAGAGTTTACAACAGTTTCATTTTCGTTGTCAAGGTCTTGTTCATCAAGAATTTCCTTAACTGCTGTATGTTTGTCTCCGACATAACTAGAAAAAGGCTTTAAAATCTCTTCCCACTCTTCACTCTTCACTTGCTCTAATTGAGTTTCAAGCATTAAGCTTAAGCGTTGATGGAAGACACGTGTTTTCTTCTTCAAGTCCTCTGTTTCCCCAGCTAATTGGCGAGCACGTTCAATTGCTTCTGCTAAGATTTGTGTTGATTTCGCTTCAGCATCTGCAATCATTGCATTTGATTTACGTTCAGCTTCTACCAAGGTTTCTTTGGCTTGGTTATCTGCCGAAGTGATAATCATTTCTGATTCTTTATTGGCACTTGATTTCACTTTATCAGCGGTATCTTGTGCAACAATAATTGATTGGTTCAATGCATCTTTCAATTCATTGAAGTATTGTAATTTTTCTTCTGCGTGTTTTAATGATTTCTCAAGTTCACGATTTTTTTGTAATGCATCTTCATAATCACGTGTGACTTGATCTAAAAAGTCATCTACATCGTCTTGGTTATAGCCTCTCATTTTTGTTGAGAAGTCTTTGTTTTGAATATCTAATGGAGTTAATGCCATATTCCTTCACCTCTTTGGATTATTTTTGTAAAACCCCTTATGAACACATTCTCATACTAATCCTGAAATAGCAAATATCTTACTTTTTTTATTATACACAACTTCGTCTGAATGAACAGCCAAAATGGTTTTCTTAAACAAAAGTTCGAGATTATTTTCTCAATACCCCTAAGAGGACACGAAATTTTTCTTTCTTTGTTTTTCCTTCTAATTCTTGAATCTGAAGGCGCCCAAATCCTCGTATCGAAACAATATCTAATAAGTCTAAGGCAAAATCTGGTCGTGTCGTTTCTGTCCAATTGACTTTTACTTTACCAGATTCGATCAATTGTTTTGATCGCTGCCTTGAAATATTAAATACGGCGGAAATCACACTATCCAGCCGCAAAGAGCTCATAGTCGTTCGCTCTTCTTGCCAACCATCCTTCGGTATCAAAATTTGTGTATAATCCCGCTCTTCTAAGCGAACAGTAATTTTACCAATTTTGTCGACTTGGTTAACAACGAAGGCAGCTACTTCTTGTGCTATAAAAACCTGCCACTTATCACCATCGGAAATAATATCTCCAAAGGCTTCCCTACGAACCCCAACATTCATCAAGGTGCCTAAAATTTTCCCATGAGATAATGTCGCAAATTTAGATGGATAAATAATTTCAAATAATACAACACCAAAATCTGTCTCTTCTGGTATGTAATACGCTGGATAAATCAAGCAGCGTTTTCGTTCTGCTTGCTCATAACCACCATAAAAAGTAAACGATAAATCACTGTTTTGTCGAATCAACGTTTCCAAAATATACGCCTGTCTAGGATCAAGAAAGTCTGTCAAATAAGGCGCGTATTGCATCTCCACTTGCTCTAGCCAATCCCCGACAGTGTCAATAAAAGGATGTTCATCTTTGCGGAAATGTTGATACACATTTGCGTTCATAGATAAATCATCCTTTCTAAAAGTTATTAATAAACAATAGCTCGTAAAATGACTGCTAAGCCACCCGCTGCTAGGTTAAGGACAATAATCCCTACCATTACGTTAAATCCAACCATTCCAATCCTTAAATTCAAACGGTCAAACAAACTTAAGTATGGTTCACAAATTCTAGAGAGCAAACGCCCGAAAGCAGAATCATATGCTCCTGGAAACCATGAAAGTAGCGCGTAAATCACTAGTAATCCTGAATAGATTTGAACGCCTTTGTATAATAGAGTAATCAGTGTTGCGATAATAACACCTCCCTAAGGCTTAGAAATCAAAGAACTGTTTGTTGGCTAAAGATTGTGCTGTCGCACTATCAATTTCCATATTCGCTGGTGTGCATAAGAAGATTTCATTGCCAACGCGCTGAATATCTCCGTCTAAAGCATACACAGTACCAGTTAAGAAATCAACGATGCGTCGTGCTTGGTCTTCTTCTACTAATGTAAAATTAACTAGCACAGCTTCTTCAGCAAATAAATGTTTCGCAATGCTCATTGCTTCTGAATACACACGTGGTTCAATAATAGTAATTTTATGTGTTTTTGCATTGGCGGTGCTTTCTTGTGCTCGTCTTGTATTCGTAGTCGCTGATTGATTAGAACTACGCATAGAAACCACTTTTTTCTCTGTGTAAGCCGCTTGTTGTGTGTCTCTTTCTTGATGCGCTTCAGCAGAACGATAGCGTGCAGAAGGTTTTTCAACTACAGGCTCACTTTGTTGTGTATAAGCTGGCTGACTGTAACTTTCCTGTTGTTGAACAGGGCGTTGTGGTTTAGGCCGAGCTGCACGACGCGGTGGTTCATTAACTGCTTTGCGCTCTTCATATTCTTCGTAGTTATCATAATAATCATCTTCTTCGCCAGATAAGCCAAAAAAGCTCGATAACGCATCCTTGTTAAAAATTGACATAAATTCCTCTCCTTTACGCATCTCTGAATAACGCTGTTCCGATTCGTATAAAAGTTGCACCTTCTTCAACTGCGATTGGGAAATCGTTACTCATTCCCATGCTAAGTTCTGTACAAGGAGCAAAAGATAAATGTTTCTCATTTACGGTCATTTGCAGCTCTTTTAATTCTCTAAATGTTGCATGTAATACTTCTTCACTTGCCCCAAAAGGTGCCATAGTCATTAGACCGACGATTTGAATTTTGTCCAAATCAGCAAGTTCTTGAATGAAAGGTAAGACGTCTTCTTTACGAAAGCCGTGCTTGCTTTCTTCCCCAGTTATATTCACTTCAACAAAACAACGAATAACTTTCGTTGCTCTTTTTTGAATTTCTTTGGCCAGACTCAGACTATCTAATGCATGAAAATAATCTATCTCATTAATAATTAATTTTACCTTCCTACGTTGTAAATTACCAATTAAATGCCACTGAATATCATTAAATTTTTCCAATCCAGCTTTCTTTTCTAGTAACTTATCTACTCGGTTTTCAGCTAAATTCTGGACACCAAGCTGAACAAGCTCTGCTGCTTCCTCAATTCCTACTGATTTAGTGACGCCAATCATTGTCACATCAGCAACAGAGCGCTGTGAGCTTTTGCATGCTAGCTGAAGTTGATTATTAATATTTGTTAAGTTTTCAGCTATCATTTCTAATCGATGCTCCTTATCGTTTTCTGCGGAAAAATGGTGGCGTACTTAATTCGTCATCATTGTGATTTGGTTCTTCACGGTGGAATGTGTCAAATTCTTTTTTGTCTACTTGTTCTAATGAAGATTCATCAACTTTTGGACGTGTATTTTGTTCTCTGCGAATATCCCAATCGCCAAAAGCACTTGCTTCTTCTTGTGATTTTGGTTGATCCATTTCCACAGATTGAGTTGTTTGTTGCATTGGTTGAACCGCTTGTCTTGTTTGACGGTGCGGTTTTCTATCCTTTTTTGATTCATCAATACCTGTAGCGATTACTGTTACACGAATTTCGTCGCCTAAATCTTCGTTGATTGATGTACCTAGGATGATGTTCACATCACCTGAAGCAGCATTTGTAACGATATCTGAAGCATCTTGCGCTTCAAACAAGGTCATATCTAAGCCACCAGTAATGTTTAATAAGACTTGTTCCGCACCATCGATTGATGTTTCTAACAATGGTGAAGAAATAGCTTTTTTCGTTGCTTCAATTACGCGTTCTTCGCCGCTCGCTACACCAATTCCCATTAAAGCTGTTCCTTGGTTTTCCATCACTGTTTTCACGTCAGCAAAGTCCAAGTTTACGTAACCTGGTGCAGTGATTAAATCTGAAATCCCTTGAACACCTTGACGTAATACATTATCAGCTTCTCTAAATGCTTCAAGCATTGGCGTTTTCTTGTCAACGACTTCTAATAAGCGGTTGTTTGAGATAATTAATAGTGTATCAACGTTTTCTTTTAATAAGGCAATTCCTTCAGCGGCAAAACGACCACGCTTTGGACCTTCAAAACTAAATGGACGAGTTACTACACCAACTGTTAAAGCGCCTAATTCTTTAGCGATTTTTGCAACTACTGGCGCAGCACCTGTACCAGTTCCGCCACCCATACCAGCAGTAATGAAAATCATATCCGCGCCTTGTAATGATTCTGAAATCACTTGTTCACTTTCTTCTGCAGCTTTTTGGCCAACTTCAGGTTGTGAACCAGCACCTAAACCACGAGTGTATTTAGGGCCTAATTGAATCACTGTTTCTGCTTTTGAATGTTTTAATGCTTGAACGTCTGTATTGGCTGTGATAAATTCCACACCTTTAACGTTTTCTTCGATCATACGGTTTACAGCGTTTCCGCCGCCGCCACCTACACCGATAACTTTAATGACTGCACCGTTGTTAATGTTATTGTCTAATGAAAATTCCATGATATCGTATCCTCCTGTTTGTGTGATTAGTCGAAAATGTTCGAGAAGAAGTCTTTGATTTTGCCTGTCACTTTTTCACCAGACTCACGTTCGTTGAATTCTTCGTATTCTTCTTGAGGCTGTTCAGCATATGTGTCATAGCGAACTTCTTGTTGGACAGCGACTGATTGTGCTGGTTTCGATTTTTCACCAGGGATTGCATATTTGGCAATGTGATAAATATCGTTTAGTTGCGCTGAATATTCCACAATGCTAATGACATTAGCAAAGACTGGGTTACGTAAGCCCATGTGATTTGGTACGTATAGTTTTACGTTGGCTTCAAAAATTTCTTGCGCCAAATCGACAATACCTGGCATACTAGCGGCGCCACCAGTTAACACAACGCCTCCAGGTAATTCAAACGCATCAATTTCATCCAGAACTTCTTTTGATTTTCTCAAAATTTGTTCCACACGCGCTTCAATAATTTCTGAAAGGTAACGTTCGTCCACTCTTACAGGCTCTGACTTACCGATAACATCAACAGGAAACTCTTCGTTTGCTGAAGTTCTTTCTGGATAAGCATCCCCATAATTAATTTTTAAGGCTTCGGCGTTGTTAAAAGAAGTATTCAATACGATTGAGATATCTTTCGTGATGAACTCGCCGCCTTCTTGGTTAACATGAGTAAATTTCAATTGTTTGTCGTGGATAACAGATGTCGTTGTTTGACCGCCACCCATATCAATGACAATTGTTCCAAAGTCTTTTTCGCCATCTGTTAAAATTGTTTCCGTTAAAGCAAGCGGTGTAATCACTAATTCGTTAATTCCTAAGCCAGCTTTTTCAACACATTTACGGATGTTATGGATGATTGTTTTTGGTCCAGTATAGACAACGCCAAACATCTCCATGCGAACGCCAAGCATTCCACGTGGGTCTTTGATGCCTTCAAAGCCGTCGACGGTAAAGTCTTGCGGTAAGATTGCAACAATTTGACGTTCAGGAGGAGTTGAACGAACCAAAGCTGCAGATGCGACGTTGCGCACATCCTCATCTGTAATTTCTTTTGATTCACTGCTAACAGCTATCATTCCTTGACAGCTTTCTACTTCTAATAAATTCGCTGGTAATCCAACATTTACGCTTTTAATTTGAATGCCGGCTTTTTCTTCGGCTTGTCGAACGGCCCGTTGGATTGCTTGAACTGTTTGATCAATATCGACGACAATCCCTCGATTCAAACCGTCTGATTTTGCATTTCCAACGCCGATGATGTTCATTTGACCTTCAATATATTCAGCGACAACTACTTTGACAGAAGTTGTACCAATATCGAGGCCTACATACATTCCTGTTTTTGCCATGAACGGAATTCCTCCTCCTATTAATTCCAATATCTAAGCGGACAAAGGCGTCCGTTTAACTATCTCTTTTTTAGTATTATTCACTTCTTCCAATTTTACCATAAAAATGGGGGTTTTAGAAAGCAGATTATACGAATTTGTTCGTTAATTTTTGAAACATTTTTGTAAAAAACTTATTCTGCTTGTTGCACTTCTTGATTTTCTCCATTTGTCGGCGTACCGTTATTCGCTTCATCCGTTGCTGCGCCTGCATTTGGGTCCACAACTTCTTGATTTTCAACCGCTGAATCTTCGGAAACTTCACTGCCCGTTTCTTCACTTTCTTTTTCATACGGATAAGAAAAAATGCCGACTTCCATATCAACGATTCCAGGTTTGTCCATTTGCTCGGCTACTTGTGAATAATAAGCCATTTTTTCACTTAAATCAGAAATATTAACAATCACTCGATTTCCATCATTCATATAGACATTAATCAAGTCTTTATTGGTTTTTGATGGTGCATATTTAATTTCTGAAATTCCTTGTTTAATTTCTTGAGGTAATTTGTTGTAAGAGGCCATTAATTCAGGGATTAATTTATCCTCTTTGAAATTCTCAAAAATTGGTTTGCCACTTTCAGCAGCCTTGGTGGTTTCCGCCAAAGTTTTACCATTCTCTAAAATCGGATGATAGCCGCCTTTAGTCGCAGCAAGAGCGACAATTTGATACTCTTGAATATCAATTTTAAATGAATTAATACCATTTAACTTAATGTTCGCCTTTTTTATAATTGGAAACTTTTTCTGAATATTTGCAGAAAAATAATTTCTATTTGAATACTGCTCCCATAAGCCACTACCCGTTTCAAGTTTTGACTGCTGAATAATCGCTTGGCTCTCCACACTTTTGTTACCTGAAACTGTTACTTCACTCAATCGACTAAGAGGCGAAACAAAATACAATGCCACTAAAATGGCTGTCCCTAAACAAGTTAAAATAAAGGCTAAACGCCTGTATAAGCGCTTGTTCCGTGTTTTCTTAACGTTCGGTAAACGATCTGCAAAATGCTCCTCTTCTTCCACTGTTTCTTGTGGAAGATGTTGTTGAGGCTCTTCTTGACTTTGTTCTTGTAAAGTGATGGTGACTTCTGCTTGTTCGTTTTCACCTTTTGAAGCAGCTTCTTCCGCTTGCTTCTTCAAATATTCTTGGTTTTGTTTTTGCCAAGGTGTCAGTTCAGGTTGAGACTCTTCCGATTTTTTTGGAGGTAATGGTTTTCTTTTTTTGAATATATCGTTCTCGTTACTAATCTTCCACACCTCCTATCTCAGACTAATGTTTTCACAACTTGATACAAACGATCACTTGCATCTGGGATGCCTTCCCCTTTGGACGCCGTTGCCATCTGTTGTCTTTTTTCATTGTTTAATAAAATATCATCAATTGCCGCAACTAAACGAGCGCCGGTCAATTCTGCATCTGGAATCATTTCAACAGCACCAACTTTTACTAAGCTTTGCGCGTTTTTCGTTTGATGATCATTCGTGACGTAAGGACTCGGAATTAAAATTGCTGGTAATCCTAATGCGGTGAACTCCGCAATTGAGGTTGCTCCTGCACGTCCCACCATTAAATCGGTATTAGCCATCACTTCAACCATTTTATCAATATACGGTTGCACACTTATGTTTGTCAATTTCTTTTCAGAAAGCTTTAGACTTTCTTGAAGTTCCTGATAATATCTTTCTCCTGAAGCGTATAAAACTTGATACTCTCTCTCTTCAAACAAAGGAAAGGCCTGTTCAAACGCTTGATTGATTTTCAAGGCGCCACGACTTCCGCCAAATAAAACCACCGTTTTCTTTGCTGGATCCAAGCCAAACTCTGATAAAATAGCTGACTTTTTCACCGTTACGACTTCTTGTCCCCGCGGGTTCCCTGTTAAAATTGTTTTTTCTTTCGGGAAAAAACTAGCGACATCTGGAAAACAAATCGCAATTTTATCCACATAACGACTTAAAAATTTATTTGTCATTCCGGGGATACTATTTTGTTCATGAATAATTGTCGGTATTTTCAATTGGTGGGCCGCATAAACTACTGCACCAGAAACATAACCACCTGTACCAATGACCACATCTGGTTGAAATTCACGAATAATTTTTTTTGCTTTATTAATGCTTGTTAAAAATAAATAAATTGTTTTAAAATTTTGAGGACTCAGCGAACGCTTGAATCCTTGAATTTTAATCGTTTTAAATGGAATTTTCGCCTTTGGCACAATTTGACTTTCTAAACCATTTTCTGTTCCCACATACAAGAATTCTGTTGCAGGTGCTTCTTTTTTGACGTGTTCGACGAAGGATAACGCAGGATAGATATGCCCACCTGTGCCACCACCAGTTACTAGTATCTTCATTTTCTCACATTTCACTTTCTTTTAATTGTTGAACAGCTTGCATAAAGGCTTCCCCGCGTACTTCAAAATTCGGGTATTGATCCCAACTTGCGCAAGCAGGTGATAGTAAAATAGTATCATCTTTTTCCGAATAATCAAAGGCAATGGTAACCGCCGTTTGAACATTTTCAGCAAATAAAATTGTTTCAATGTTCGCTTTTTTAGCAGCTTCCGCCAATTTTTCTTTAGTTTCTCCAAACAAAACAATTGCTTTGAGTCCCAACAGGGCAGGAACCAATTCATCAAATGAGTTACCGCGATCCAAGCCACCCGCAAGTAAAAGTAGCTTTTGGTTGTCAAACCCACTTAACGCCATCTCTGTAGCTAAAATATTGGTTGCTTTTGAATCGTTATAAAAACGTCTTTGCTGAACTTCGCCAACAAATTGCGTTCGATGGGGAACGCCTGAAAAGTTTGTCAAAGTTTGTCTAATCTGAGCATTCGATACATTTTTTAATTTAGCTACACAAATCGCTGCGAGTGCATTTTCAATATTGTGACTGCCAGGAATACCTAACTCATCGGCGGGCATAATATATTCTTCATTAAAATATAATTTCCCATCTAAAAGATAAGCCCCTTCTACTGCTTCTTTCGTTGAAAAAGGCAATACGTTGGCAGCTGTGGTTTTGGCTAACGTTTGAAGCTCTACTTGATTCCAATTTAAAATCAAGGTGTCATCTGCGGTCATGTTTTTTTGAATAGCCCATTTTGCAGCAACATATTCTTTCCGCGAACCATGATAATCCAAGTGTGCCTCAAAAATATTTGTAATTACTGCAATTTGTGGGTGAAACGTCTCAATTCCCATTAACTGAAAACTAGAAAGTTCCATCACAAGATCATCCTTGGCTGTTGCTTCTTGAGCCACCGTACTCGCTGGAAAACCAATATTTCCCGCCAAACGTGCCTCACCAGCCGTTCTGTCAGCGTTTAGCAATAAACCAATCATCGTGGTCGTGGTTGTTTTGCCATTGGTGCCCGTAATGCCGACAATTGGACATTCGGCAATTTGACCTGCTAATTCCACCTCAGTTATGATAGGAATTTTCCGAGTTAGTGCTTCTGCCACAAGTGGATTTGTATAAGGAATACCAGGATTTTTAACGATTAGTTCAAATTCTTCATCCAACAATTCAATTGGATGCCCCCCTGTAACAACACGAATACCCAAGGTTAATAAATCTTGGGCGTCAGGGTTTTGATCAAATTGTTTTGCGTCATTAACGGTAACGAGCGCACCTAACTCATGTAAGAGTTTCGCTGCGCTGACACCACTTTTAGCTAGTCCTAAAACCAACACTTTTTTGTTTTGATAGGTTGTTATTTTTTTCATTGTCAATTTCCCCTTTGATAGATTAGAAAAGAATCCATAATGTGATTCCTGAACAGATTAAACCGACAGACCAAAAGACAAAATCAATTTTCCATTCAGACCAACCACACATTTCAAAATGGTGATGAATTGGTGACATTTTAAAAATCCGTCGACCAAATAATTTAAATGAAGCAACTTGTAAAATAACACTTGCTGTTTCACAAACGTAGACAAGTCCAATTAAAAGTAGCGTCCATTCTTGATGCAAAATAATTGAAATTGCTGCTAACAATCCACCTAATGCTAATGAACCAACATCACCCATGAAGATTTTTGCTGGTTTTCTATTATAAGGGAAAAAGCCAATCAGCCCACCAATTACACTTAGGCAGATAATCACAACATCAAATTGTTGTTGTTTCCAGGCAATAATTGCATAAGTACCAAATGAAATTGTTCCTAAACCAGCAACTAAGCCATCAATCCCATCTGTCAAATTCACGGCATTAGAAAAACCGACTAACCAAAAAATAATAAACACACCATAAAAAATACCTAACGGAACTTCTGCTACTCCAAACAAATCTAAGGTGTCTGAAAAGCCTTCACTTCGATAAACAAAGTAGAAAACCAACCCACCAAAAATTTGACCAATTAATTTTTGACGAGAATTCAAGCCCATGTTCCGTTTTTTAAAGACTTTAATGAAATCATCTAAATAACCTAGCAAACCGTATAATACTAAAATAAATAGAATAATTAGTAGAGACGGCGTAAATTGGTGGAAAAACAACCCCATTGCTAATGAAGTAATCAAGCTGGCTACAAGGAAAACGACTCCCCCCATTGTAGGGGTACCTGTTTTCACGCTATGCCAAGTTGGGCCATCTTCACGAGTAACCTGCCCTTGTTTTTTCATTTGAAAATAGCCAATGAATAGTGGCATTACGCTCACTGTAATGGCAAAACTCACCACTATGGGAATAAAAATCTGTGTCCACTCCATGTTATCTCTCCTAATTATTCTACGTTATTATTCTGTGCCTTCTAAAGTCACGGTTAATTTTTTCTCCGTAATTTCAGTTTCAGCAGCGATACTTTGTTTCGTCACATAGCCTTCACCTTTAAACTCGACAGTCAAACCTAATAGATCACCAAACTTGGTAACATCGCTCTTCGACCAGCCGGTTAAATCAGGCATATAGTTCGTTCCATTTGTAATCAAAATCAATTTCTGATTAGGCATTAATGTTTGACCAGACGGTGTTGATTGTTTCTTGATTTTTTCACCATCACCGATAATCACAGGATCCACCCCGTTCACTTTGGCATTGGCCAACGCTTCCGCTGGTGTCATGTTTTTATAATCAGCAACTGTGACTTTATCAGAAGCTACTTTCGTTGTTTCCGGATCTGTCTCTTTAATGTCTAACGCTAATTTCATTAATGGGTTTGCAATTGCCGCCATTGCTTCTGAAGGCGAACCTGATTTTGCTTGTCTCAGTGTAATATACAAAACATATTCAGGATTATCCGCTGGGACCATTTCCACTACAGAAGACAAGACTTGACTTGCTCCATCAACGTACCCTTTACCATCTGAAATCTGGGCAGTTCCTGTTTTGGCAGCAACATGATAGCCTGGCACTTTATAAATATCATACGCAATCCCGTAAGTCGGGTCTTCAACAGTATCAATCATGTACGTACGAATCTGTTGAGCTGTTTGCGCTTTGATTGGGGTTCCTACGATTTGTGGTTCCGTAATCGTTTCTTTTCCTGTATTTTTGTCAACAATTTTGCTGATGTAATGAGGTTGCAACATTGAACCGTCATTTGCAATAGCTGAGAAACCTTTCATCATTTGGAAATTAGTAACCGTAATTGCTTGACCAAATGCCGACATTGCTCTATCTACAAAGTTTGTTCCTGGCAATTTACCAGCAGATTCACCACTTAAACCTGAATGCGTGCTCGTACCAAAACCAAATTTTTTCAAATACTCCATCCATTTTTCATCACCCATTTTTTGTTCTAGTTTTACCATACCAATATTACTAGACCAAGAAATGGCTTGACGATAATTCAAATATTCTTTGCCGTTCAACCGAGTGTAGTCATGGTCATTCACAGTTACATCCCCAACCTGAATTCCACCAACACGATTGAATAATTCATTAGGATTAAACTGTCCTTGTTCCATAGAAGCAGCTGTTGTAAATAATTTGATTGTTGAGCCTGGTTCATAAGGACTTTCAACTAATAGGTTCTGCCACGTGCCATTATCGTCTAACCCTTGTTTCGTTTCAGGATTAAATGTTGGCCGTTGAGACATGGCAACAATTTCGCCTGTTTTTGCTTCCATTAACATGGCAGTCATAGAAACTGGTTCATATTTTTCATTAACTTGCGTCATTAAATCTTCTAAGGTATTTTGCAAGCGACTATCTAGCGTCGTGTAAATATCTTGACCATCCACTGCTTTTTTCTCTTCCGCCACAGTTCCTGGTAAGGCATTGCCATAAATATCTTTTTCAAAATACACACGGCCATCGGTTCCACTTAAAATATCATTATAGGTCTGTTCTAGTCCCATTGCGCCTACTAAGCCTTCTTTATCATCATCTGGATTGGCTGCTTTTGTATAGCCAATAAAGTGAGAAGCAAACTGACCATTGGGATATAATCTGGCTGGATGTTCATTGAAATAAACACCTGAAATTTTTTTCTTTTTCAAATCTGCTTCAATTTTTTGGCGTGTTTCCAAGGTGATGTTTTGACCACCCGTACCAAATTCCACTTGATATTGTGTTGACCCATCTTCATGGATCCCATTATTCAAGTATTTCAATGCTGTTTTTTTGTCTAGTTTGGTATATTTCGCTAAAATTTCAGCAATATCATCGAAGTCTTTTTTCTCCGCATATAGCTTTTCATTATTTTGTCCCGTATATTTTTTTGATAATACGACATATAACGAATAGGAAGTAGCATCTTCTGCAATTGGATTACCATATCGATCTAAAATTGATCCTCGCTTAGCTTTTACCACTTGGCTTCCTTCATATAGAGAAGCTGTTTTTTCCTTTAGTGATACACCGGCTACTTTGCCTGTTGCCACAATGTATGTCGTTCTAAAGGCAAATAAAAAGAACAATCCAATACTCGTAGCGAATAAAATGATGCCTACTTTTTTACGATTGTTCATCGGATTTAAGTTTTTCTTTTTCATGAATTGTTTAAATTTATGTCTTTTACTCATTATTTAACAGTCCTAACATTGTCGCCGTTATTTTCTAGTCCTTGTTTTTTAGCGACATCTTTGATTCGATCTGATTTAGAAAGTTCGCTTCTTTCTTGTTCCAATTTCAAAGCGTTATCTTCCTTTTCTTTAATGACTGCTTGTGTTTCTGTAATATCGTTCATGGTTTGGACAATTGTCGTTCTTACTTGAATTGTCGCAATTGCAATACCAATCGTTGCACAAACTAATACAACACCGATTAATTTTTCTAGTAAAGAGACATTTTTTAGTTTCTTTTTGGGTAATAGAGTGGGGACAGGTAGTGTTTCCTCTTGCATTTTTCTGTCTTGCTCTGTTGCCACAATTGGCTGATCCATTTCTGGTGCTTCATAATGGAAATCATTTACTTTCTTCAATTCAGCCATGTGTCTACCCCTCTCTCTATCTAGATTTTATTTTTTCGGCAATGCGTAACTTCGCACTTCGTGAACGATTATTCTCAGATAACTCACTGTCACTTGGTAAAATTGGTTTTCTGGTAATTACTTTTAATTCTGGTTGAAATTCTTCTGGTACCACTGGAATGCCTGGTGGCAAATCTTGTACCGTACTGTATTCTTTAAACATTGTTTTAACAATACGATCTTCTAACGAATGGAACGTAATCACACTGATTCTGCCATTTTTCGCTAGCAAATCAATTGCTTGTTCTAGCGACTCTTCAACTGCCCCTAATTCATCATTAACGGCAATGCGAATTGCTTGGAAAATTCGTTTTGCAGGATGTCCACCTTTGCGTCTTGCTGGAGCTGGAATCGCCGTCTTAATAATCTCAACGAGTTCACCTGTTGTTTCAATTGGTTGCTTTTCACGAACACGTTCAATTTCTCGAGCAATCTGTTTCGAAAATTTCTCTTCCCCATAACGAAAGAAAATTTTTACTAACTCACTATAGCTATACGTATTCACCACTTCGCGAGCCGTCAAGGGTGCGTCTTGATCCATGCGCATATCTAAGGGCGCGTCTTGATGATAGCTAAAACCACGTTCTGCTTCATCTAATTGTGGTGAAGAAACACCTAAATCGTATAGAATCCCATCAACATGGAACACCCCGTGTTCTGCCAATTCTTCTTTAATATTTCTAAAATTTGATTTGATGAAGGTCACTTGACCTTTGTCTACATATTTCTGCAAACGAGTCTTAGCATGTGCCAACGCTTTTTGGTCTTGATCAAAGGCATATAAATGACCGTGCTCATTCAATTGTGTCAGTAAGTATTCACTATGTCCGGCACCACCGAGTGTGCAATCTACGTATACGCCATCCGGCTTCACTTGTAATCCATCCACTGTTTCTTTTAAAAGAACGGTGTAATGGCGAAATTCTTCAGTCATCATTTGCCTCATTCCTAAAATCCAAAATCAATCATTGTTTCTGCTAATTCATCAAAGTTTTCTTCAGCTTCATCAGAGAATGCATGCCAACGTTCGTCACTCCAAATTTCAATTCGGTTAGAGACGCCAATAACAACACAGCCTTTTTCTAAACTGGCATGTGTTCGTAAATTCGCCGGAATATTGATACGACCTTGCTTATCAATCTCACATTCTGTTGCAGCGGAATAAAAGAATCGTACAAAGGTACGTGCATCTTTCTTAGCTAAGGGCATTTCTTGAAGTTTTGCTTCAAGTTGTGACCATTCATTTAAAGGATAACCAAATAAACAGCCATCCATCCCTCTCGTTACCACAAATTTTTCACCAAGTTCCTCACGAAACTTTGATGGAACGATTAGGCGGCCTTTGGCATCGATATTATGTTGGTATTCACCCATAAGCATAGCCAATACACCCGCTTTTCCACTTGATAGAACAAGTCTACCACATCCCACCACTTTCTACCACTATAAATCTAAAAACTTCTATTTTTTAACTGTTATTTAAAATTTCTGTAATATTTACAGGGTTTTATGTAACAAGCATCACCCAACAAAAAATGTTATTATAACAAGGTTTTTACTATGTTTTTTATCAAATAACCCCCAAAATAACAAAAAAACCCCACGGAGTGGGGAGTTGTGGGGGACATTTTCCCACAGCGTATTTCCCCTATTGTCTCCACGCTTTATTACAGTAGATAATGACTGATATTTAGCAAGATAAGCAACACATACAACACAAACGTTAGTAAAAACGTCAACCGCCAAAACATCTTGAAATATCGTCTATATAAAATCTCTCCATAATAATAAGCTTGAAACAGGGCAACAGCGACTCCTAATAACAAAATAGAAATCACAAAATACGGCATAATCGATTCATCATAACTATCTTTGGATAACTCATGGATCCCTATGAATAAAAACGGAATGGCCAAATCCGGTGCTTTTATTTTCCAACGTTCCGTTAGGGAAAAAGTGGACACGAGAAAATTGCACGCAAAGAGCACAATTACCGGAAAAATATACCAAAATAACATTATTGCCGAAAACGACACCATTCTCTCAACAAATCCTTTCATTCCACCTGCTATAACTATACTTCATCAACGTTACACAGATGTTTCATTTCGTTTAAATATATGTGCTAAAAGCCCTTTTTGCTTGCTTTTTCATATAAAAAACGGATTACTTATCAAACCATTTTCAAAACGAGGCCTCACCTATCGCGGCCACTTATTTTTGAATGTTTTTTATAAGCTTTTCTTCTCGTATTGTGTCATACTTCTATTATAATGGATTTAGAACAAAAAATGTTGATTCGGGGTGAATCTTTTGATTAATTATTTATTATTGAAAAATGACTATTTTGAACCTTGTTCACCAGACGATGAAGCCCTAAGTTGGATTTCGGTAGAATCTCCTACAGAAGAAGAAATCGAGCGTCTCGTCAATCAATACCACTTACCAACAGATTATCTTACCGGCGTTTTAGATGATGAAGAAAATGCTCGAGTGGAAGGCTTCCGCCACGAAAAATTACAAACGCCTACGTTACTTTTATTTCGTTATCCCAAAGCTAGTATCAGTCCTAGTGGCTATCTGCAAGTAGAAACGGTGCCGATTGCTTTAATCGCAACCATCGATAACAAACTAATTACTGTTAGCAACGGGCCTAACGACATCGTTCATGGGATTCAAAAAGAGGCGTTCACCCATCAAGATCTTTCTATTGAGAAGGCCTTAATTTTAGCCCTTTCATGGAAGATGGCCCTTTCCTTCAATAAAAACTTACAAGCACTTATCCAACAAACCAACAAACTTGAAGGAGAGCTCCAAGTAGCCACAGAAAATAGTCAATTGTATCAGATTATGGACATTCAAAAAAGTCTAGTTTATTTCGAAGCAGCTTTAACGGATAATTTAAAAGTATTAAAACGTTTATATAGCGCTGAAATTTTTAATCATCCAGAAAAACATTTGCCATTTTTAAGGGATATTCTGATTGAACTAGAACAAGGACTGAATACGACTAAAATACAACTAAAATTAGTTGATAACATTAGTAATACTTTTTCAGCAATCGTTTCAAATAACTTAAATAATGTCATGAAAATTTTAACATCCTTAACAATTGTCCTGACCATTCCGACCATCATCGGAGGAATTTACGGCATGAATGTGAAACTCCCTTTTGCAGAGCATGAATATTCTTTTTGGATTATTTTTGCCATCACTACCTTAATCTGCGTAATTAGTATTCGAATTTTAAAGAAAAAGAATCTCTTATAACTTTAGGTTGCTGTTTTCAGGAAAAGGTTGTACACTATTAGCAGAAATTAAAAAGGACGTGTCATTTATGAACGACAAAGAACAAAGTCGCTTTTCAAAAATCACGAAAGTCGTGGTTTGGCTAATGCTGATCGCAATTGTAGGTTCAACTGTTTTAACAGCAATTCTTAGTCTTTAAACTGGAGAACTTTTTCACACATTAAAAGTAAAAAAACAGTCCCTTCTATCAATTGAAGGGGCTGTTTTTTTACTTGCTCAAATAGAGCGGCTATTTTTTCGCCATCGCCAACAGCTCTTGTGCATGTTCAATGGTTAATTTCGTAATTTCACTTCCTGCGAGCATACGCGCAATTTCGTTTACTCGCTCTTTTTCAGATAAAATTCGGACGCTTGTTTCTGTCCGACCCGCCACGATTTCTTTTTCAATAAAATAATGTTCATCGGCAACGGCCGCCACTTGTGGCAAGTGCGTGATACACAACACCTGCGAATTTTCTGAAATTTGATAAATTTTATCGGCAATCGCCTGTGCTACTCGACCACTGACTCCTGTGTCCACTTCATCAAAAACAATACTAGTAATCCCTTGCGTTTGAGAAAAGATTGTTTTCATAGCCAGCATCACTCGCGAAAGTTCTCCGCCAGAAGCCACCCGAACTAACGGTTTTAATGGTTCCCCTGGGTTAGTAGTAATATAAAATTCTACTCCGTCTAAGCCATTTTCTTGTAAATGCTCAAGTTCTGTAAAGCGGACTTCAAATTCCGTTCGCTCCAAATATAGTTCTTTTAATTCGGTTAAAATTTGTTGTTCAAGCTCTTTGGCTAGGCGCTTTCGTTCTTTTCGTAAAGCTAACGCTTGTTGATGAGCCGCTTGTTGTTTCTCTGCAAGCAACGCTTCTAAGTCACCTGTACCACCTTCCAAAAAATCAGCCTCTGCTAACTCTTTGGTGATTTCTTCATAGTAAGATAAAATCGTTTCGATCGAATCACCATATTTACGTTTCATTTGACGGATTAATTCCAAACGATTTTCTACTTCATTCAAGCGGCCTTCATCTAGTTCTAAGCCATCAATCAACCTAGAAAGATCTCCACTAGCTTCTTGTAGTAAGTAGTAAGCATTTTGAACAGTATCTGACAATGATTTATATTCTGGATCAAGGGATTCAATCGAAGCGAGTTCATTCATACTTGTTCCAATTTTATCCAAACTACTATCGTCTTCACCATTTAGTGCGGCATAACTAATCGTCAGTGCATCAGCAATCTTTTGAAAATTGTTCAGTTTATTGCGTTCTTCTAGCAATTGTTCTTCTTCGCCAGCGACTAACTGTGCACTAGCAATTTCATCACTTTGAAAATGAAGCATGTCCATTCTTTGGGCAAATTCTTTTTCATTTTTTTGTCGCTTTCTGACTTTGGCTTCGAGTGCGCGATACTCTTGATATGCCCGTGTATATTTTTCTTTGACTGCTAAAAGTTTTTTCCCACCAAATTCATCTAACATATCAATATGGCGTTCACTTTGCATCAATTCTTGATGTTCGTTTTGGCCATGAATATCTACTAAATATTCCCCAATTCTTTTTAAATTAGTAATGTTGACAATCCGTCCGTTGACACGGCAAACATTTTTACCAGAAGCGGAAATATCTCGTTGAATCACTAAAGAATCTTCTTCTGTTTCAATACCTAATTCTTCTAATAATTTCTTTAATTCTTGACTTTTCGGCATTGAAAAAAGTCCTTCTAAGGTGCATTTATTTGCTCCTTGACGAATATAGTCACTGGAGCCGCGTCCGCCTGTGAGTAATCCCATTGCATCAATAATGATGGATTTCCCCGCACCCGTTTCTCCCGTTAAAACGGTCATACCCATTTGAAACTCTAATTGTAACGAAGAGATAATCGCAAAATTTTTCACGGAAAGTTCTTGTAACATCTTGTTCACCTCATTCTTTATAGATAGCTTAACAGCTCTTTATGAAGTTTTTCTGCTGCTTCCTCAGTTCGTGCAATCATGAGGACACTATCATCATCGTTGATGACGGCAAAAAGTTTCTCTTGGTAATTCTTTTCGATTAAACTACCACACGCCGCCGCATTGCCAGGAATGGTTCGTAATACGACATATTTTTCCATTTGTTCTGCAGCTACAAAGGCATCTTTTAAAAGCTTTGCAAGTTTAGCACTCGTATTAGCTTGTGTTTCTAATGGAAGGCTATATCGATAACCCCCTTCTGCAGATGGAACTTTGATCAGTTTCATATCTTTAATGTCGCGAGAAATTGTTGCTTGTGTTACAGCTACGCCCTTTTCTTGTAAGTAGTTGACAAAATCTTCTTGCTTTTGAATATTTTTTTCAGTCAATAAACGTGTAATTAAACGGTGTCTATCTTGCTTTCTCATGGCGCCGCTCTCCTTTTCAGTTTACTCTTGCTCATCATAGCTTATTTTTATGCATTTTAAAAGATGAATTACTAGATTTATACAAAAAAGAAGCTTTCACCTATAGGCGTCCACTTCTTTCTTCTAACTTTTCTCATCATTCCGCTAATTTTTGATGCGCATGCGCGACAACTTCTTCAATGGATTCTGGCGCTTGATAGGATCCTTCCCCTTCAACAGAAACTAAATGTGCCAAAAATTCAATGTTTCCTTCGCCACCAGTGATTGGTGAAAAATCTAAGTTTTTCACATCATAACCGTTATTCATGGCAAAGCGTGTAATTTCCTCCACAACCATTTGATGGGTTTCTGGATCACGCACGATTCCTTTTTTCCCAACAAACTCTTTGCCAGCTTCGAATTGTGGCTTAATTAACGCCACCACACTACCGCCTTTTTTCAAAATATCATGAAGAGGTGGCAAAATTAAGCGTAATGAAATAAAGGAAACATCAATCGTTGCAATATCCGGCACCCCTTCAGTGAAATCTTCAGGTTTACTATAGCGAAAATTGGTACGTTCCATTACCACCACGCGTTCATCTTGCCGAATTTTCCATGCTAGTTGGTTATAGCCAACATCTAAAGCGTAACTCAAACGAGCCCCATTTTGTAAAGCAACATCGGTAAAACCACCTGTGGAGGAACCAATATCTAACATTGTTTTGCCTTGAACGTTGATTGCAAAAACATTTAGTGCCTTCTCTAGTTTTAAGCCCCCACGAGAAACATAAGGCATTACTTGGCCCTTAGTATGTAAGGGTGTCTCCACAGAAATTTTTTCCCCTGGTTTATCTAAACGTTCATTTTTATCATTGTAAACCAAACCAGCCATCACACTACGTTTGGCTTTTTCTCGTGTTTCAAATAGTCCTTGATTAAACGCCAAGACATCGACGCGTTCTTTTTTCATAAGTGCCTTCTTTCTATCTCAATTGTAACTGAGTTAACAAGTTTGCTAAATGTTCTTCTGAAAAGTTGGGAACATTTGCTTTGATTTTTTCTAAAACAGCGCTACCTTCTGCTAATTGATGTGTTAGCGCATCTTTCGCGCCAGCAATCCCTAGAAGAGCTGGATACGTACTTTTATTCAACGCTTCATCTCGGCCTACTTTTTTACCTAAATCTGCTTCTGTACTTGTGGCATCTAATAAGTCATCACGAATTTGAAAAGCCAAGCCATAGTGATGCGCAAACTGTGTCAGTAAACCAATGACTTCTTCTGTTTGATTGGCTAATACGCCCCCAGCAATTAAGGCGAATTCAATTAGCGCTCCGGTTTTCTTTTCATGAACAGCCGCTAACTCTTCTAAAGTCAAGCTGACTTTTTCTCCTTCAATATCACCCATTTGGCCGGCAACCATGCCTTGATTCCCCGCTGCCTTTGCCAGTTGTTGCATCAGTAAAACTTTTTCACTTAAGCCTAATTGGCTCAAAGAAAGTAACTGAAACGCGCCTGTTAATAAGCCGTCCCCTGCTAAAATGGCAGTCGCTTCACCAAACACTTTATGATTGGTTGGTTTGCCACGACGTAAATCATCATCGTCCATTGCTGGTAAATCATCATGAATTAATGAATACGTATGAATCATCTCTAAAGAGGCAGCCACTTGATAGTCTTGTGTTTCCATCTCTTTTTGAAAAGCGGCCACTGTTGTTAACACTAATAGCGGGCGTAATCGTTTGCCACCTGCGTGTATTGAGTAGAGCATCGCTTCTTTCAAACGCTCATTTTCAGTATATTCTGCGATAAAATCGACCATGACTTTTTCAACCAACGGTAAATGCTGTTGACTAAAATTCGTCATTACACTTCCTCGCTCTCTTCAAAAACAATTTCTTCATTGTTTTCTGTCATCATTTTCGTTAAAGTTTTTTCCGCTTTTTCCAATGTATCTTGACATTGTTTACTTAATGCCATGCCCTCTTGAAAGGCAGCTAAGGCTTCTTCCAAAGGAACATCTCCTCGTTCTAAGCGCTGAACGATTTCTTCTAAGGCATTTAATGATTCTTCAAACGTTTTTTCTTTTGCTGGCATGTTAAAACTCCTCTTTTTTCGCTGTTATTGTTTCGACGTTTGCTTGAACTGTACCGTCAGCATAATGAATCGTTAATTGATCTGCTGGCTGTAACTCGGTAACAGTTTTAACGACACGGTCCTCTTTTGTAGTATAACTATATCCTCGACCCATAATTTTGAGTGGGCTGAGTAAGTCTAATTGTTGAACAGCAGACGTGAATTGCTTTTGTTTGTTTAGGAACAATTGTGTCATTTGTGTTTGCAAGTTTCGTTGTAAAAATGCCAATTGTTGCTGACTTTCTCTTAATTGTCCCTTTGGTGTCTGTTGTTGCAATTGAGCGATAATTCCTTGGGCTTGACGTTGTTTTTGGTGATGAATTGTTGTCATTGCTTGGAAAAGACGTTGCGTCATTCGATCTAATTTAATCGTTTGACCTTCATAAAGCCGCTCAGGTTGCTTAAACACATAAGAGTTTTGTAGTCGTTGGAAACGTTCTGTTCGTTGTTGCAAGAGATATAAAAAGCTTTGTTCTAAACGACTACGCCGTTCACTAATTCTTAATAGTTCTTCATTTAAAACTGGTACCGCTAGTTCCGCTGCTGCCGTTGGCGTTGCTGCACGAACATCTGCTACCATATCGGCAATTGTCACATCTGTTTCGTGACCAACCGATGAAATAATCGGTGTGGTGGCAGCATGAATGGCTCGAGCCACTTTTTCTTCATTAAATGGCCATAAATCCTCGATTGAACCACCGCCACGGCCGATGATCATCGTATCAAAATCGCCTTGCGCATCGGCTCGCTGAATGTTCCGCACAATGTCATCCGCCGCCTGCTCGCCTTGGACCAAGGTTGGAAAAAGGACCAGTTGTGCAATCGGATACCGTCTTTTAACTGTCGTAATGATATCCCGAATAACAGCACCACTAGGACTTGTAACCACAGCGATTCGTTTGGGATAACGAGGCAACTGTTGTTTAGGCCCTTCAAAAAGTCCTTCTTTTCCTAGTTTTTCTCTTAATTCTGCCAATGCTTGATAAAGTGCACCTACACCATCTGGTTCCATATGTTCAATATAAATTTGATAGGAGCCGCTGTTTTCATAAAGCGAAATCCGCCCCACCACCATGACTTTCATGCCTTCTTTTGGTTGAAACTTCAATTTTTGAAAGGCTGATTTAAACATAATTGCAGAAATCTTCGCATGATCATCTTTTAAACTGAAGTACTGATGCGCGTTCGCTCGGAAGCGAAAGTTCGAAATTTCACCTGTTAAATAGACACGTCCTAAGTAAGGGTCTGCATCAAATTTACGTTTTAAATACTTCGTTAAGGCTGTTACTGTTAAATACTGTTGCGTCATTTTTTCACCTTACTTTTGTTTTTTTGCTGCCTCGACTGTTTGATACATTAACATGGTAATCGTCATTGGGCCAACACCTTTGGGAACCGGCGTGATATAGCTTGCAATTTCAGAAACTTCATCGAATGCTACATCACCAATCAGTTTTCCTTCTTGATTGCGATTCATACCCACATCAATCACTACCGCACCTGGTTTCACGAACTCTTTGGTGACAAAATGCCCGCGTCCAATTGCTACAACTAAAATATCCGCTTCTTTTGCAACTTCTGCTAAATGTTCAGTTTTAGAATGGGCAATCGTCACGGTCGCATTTTTCATTAACAATAATTGTGCCATTGGCTTGCCAACAATATTACTTCGACCAATAACCACCGTACGTTTACCTGTTAAATCAATATCATAAGCTTCAAACATCTTCATAATTCCATACGGCGTGCAAGGAATCATTTCAGGTTTGCCTACAAACAAACGGCCTAAATTCATTGGATGGAACCCATCTACATCTTTTTTGGGATCAATCGCTAATAAAATCTTTTCTTCATCAATATGTTTTGGCAAAGGTAGTTGTACAAGAATGCCATGAAAGCGTGAATCTTGATTATATTTGTCAATCTCAGCCAATAATTCTTCTTCTGAAATAGTTTCTGGCAGTTTTTCGACCTTTGACAGAATGCCAATTTTGGCTGCTGCACGTTCTTTATTTCTCACATACGTTTGGCTGGCAGGATTTTCCCCAACTAATAAAACAACTAATCCTGGTTGGATGCCTTGTTGTGTCATCTTTTCTACATCTTTTTGAATCTCTGCTTGCATTTGATCTGCTAATTCACGACCGTTAATTACTGTACTCATTCCTTCGCTCCCTCTATTGTTTCTTTACTTCTTTAATAGTATTTATTTTAGCATATAACCCAGTATCTTAACACCAGTTAGATAGTAAAAAAAGATTCAGAGCTTACGCCTCTGAATCAATTTCTTTCATTACATTTGATAACACACCATTAACAAATTTACGTGAACGATCGTCGCTGTATTTTTTACTTAACTCAACGGCTTCATTTAATGCCACAATGTTTGGCACATCTGAAACGTATAGCATTTCAAAAATAGCTAAGCGTAAAATAACAATATCTATTTTTGCTAAGCGTTGCATAGACCAGTTATTACCTAAATGGTTCGTAATCACTTCGTCTAGTTCTGCTTTGCGGCTACACACACCGCCGACAAGTAAATCTAAATACGTAGGGACTAGGTCTTCGCCATCTTCACTGACGATTTCCCGATTATCATAAGCCAATGCATAATCAATGGCATCTTGTTTGGTTAAATCAGCATTAAAATCTAAAGGAAAAAGGGCTTGGAGCGCTTTTTCACGAATCTCGTGACGGGTTAATTCTGTTTTACTCATTCTCTTCTCCATCTTCATCTTCTGGGAATAATTCATTTAAGTCTGGTTGAGGGATTTTTTCAGGTACTACCGCTACAACATGAATATTCACTTCAACTAAATCAATATCTGTCATAAATAAGACTTGTTGTTTCACACGGTCTTGCATTTCTAATGCAACTTTTGGCACAGAAACACCGTAGTTCAAGTAACAATAGATATCGACTTTTAAGCCTTCTTCTTCTGTTCGTAAATATACACCTTTGCCGTGTGCTGCACGGCCTAATAATTCATTCACATTATTGGCGAACGTGCCACGCATCCCATAAACGCCCTCTACTTTTGAAGCAGCGATTCCGATAATTACTTCAATGACTTCAGGAGCGATCACGATTTCTCCTAAAGAATCGTTTGCATTGATTACAAGATTTTTTTCTTCTGACATTTGGTTGTCCTCCTTATCTATTACGCACAAAATCGTTAAATAAACGATTTATTTGATGAATCACTAAGTCTCTTAAGGATTCTCTTTTAAGCAACGGATGATTCTTAAAAATTAAAACAACACTGGTTTCTTCAGTTAGTTGTGAAAGAACGTCCAAATTTTGCTTATCAATACTCGTTCTTAGTTTATCATTAATTAGCCTATTTCGCTACCAGAAAAGCTAAGTTCTGACTAAAAGAACAGATAATTTCTTGTCATAAATTTCTAATTCAAGCCTTTAGACGTAAAAATAAGAAAGACCAAGTAATTTTGGCTTTCTTATTTTTACGTCTTTATTCTTCAGGATAACGTTCCATTAGTTTCGTCCGATGCTTTTGCATAATCATTTCTAAAGAGATGTCATATTTATCCGCTAAAATAAATAAATTATCCAACACATCGCCTAACTCTTCCGTTAAGTTTTCCAGATTCTCTTCATCCGCCAAAACTGTTTCATCCGGTCGATCACGGCCAATTTCAATTGTCCGAATGGCTCGACACACTTCGCCGACTTCTTCTGTTAAAAAGTTGGAACGAATAAACGGATCATATTGATACCAGTTACGTTTTTTATAAAACGCGCTAATAAACCGCTGATACTCTTGGATATCCATGTTCTCCCAACCTTTATAAAATGATTAATTCTTTTGGCGCATGTGTTAATACACGATTACCTTCAGCAGTAATTAATAAATCGTCCTCAATACGCACGCCACCAATTCCTGGCAAATAAATTCCAGGTTCGTCCGTAATCACATTCCCTGGTACAAACTGTTTATCTGCTCGGAATGAAACATTTGGTCCTTCATGAATTTCTAACCCAATGCCATGACCAGTGCTGTGACCAAACGCATCGCCATAGCCATAGGAAGCAATATGATCCCGTGCAATCGCATCTAATTGAATGCCCGTCAACCCAGGTTTAGCTTCTGCTAACACTTTTAATTGTGCTTCTAAAACAATATCATAAATTTCTTTTAGTTTTGGCTGAATACTACCAATAGCGAATGTCCGTGTCATATCAGAAACATAGCCTTCATAATAACAACCGAAATCCAAAGTGATTAACTCACCTTTTTCGATGACTTTATGGCTAGCAACGCCATGTGGCATCGCTGAACGTAGACCGCTGGCCACAATTGTCTCAAAAGAAACACCACTGGCTCCTTTTGACCGCATGAAGAAATCTAATTGATTAGCCACTTCAATCTCTGTCATTCCAGGTTTAATCATCTCTAAGACAAAGGCAAATCCTTGATCCGCGATGGCACACGCTTTTTCAATAATCGCTACTTCTTCTTCATCTTTCACTTCTCTTAATTCTTCAATCAAACCCATTACAGGAACTAATTCACATGGTAAAATTTCTTCCAATAAGCTATAATCAGCGAAACTAACTTGCGTTTCTTCAAAAGCTAAATTATCTAATTGCAAACGTTCAGCTAAATCTGCTACTTCGTCAAAAATATGTCCTGTGTTTTTAACGATAGTAAAACCAGTTGCTTGTTCCGCAGCTTGTTCCGTATAACGAAAATCCGTTACAAAAAAAGCTTTATCTAATGTAATCATTGCCAAGCCTGTTGTCCCAGTAAAATTGGTTAAATAACGTAAATTATACGGACTTGTCACTAAAAATCCTTGTAAATTATTTTCTTTCATTAACTCCCGTAGCTTTTCGACTCTTGCCATCATTGGTTCGACCTTCTTTCTTTTTTCTCATTTTTCATTATAGCAAATTTACTTCAGAAAAGCATGAATCACCAAAAAACTTCATCGAGAAAGTTTACTGAAAATTTTACCTTTCCTTATTTTTTGCTTAACACTTTTGTAGTAAACTAATTTAGCGATTTCAAGGAGGAAATTATGAACGTTTATTTATTTCTGGCACTATTTTTCATTATTATCGGCATTTTAAGCTATAGTTTTTTTATTGAACCTAAATGCTTAGTCATACACAAAAATCAAATTAAAGTAACAGAATCAGGGAAAACCTTACGGATTGTTCAACTCTCTGATATTCATTTAAAAAAGAATTATTCTGTGAAGGCCTTAAAACAGATTGTTGAAAAAACAAATACATTACAACCAGACATAGTCGTTTTTACAGGAGACTTATTTGATGATTATGCCCGTTTCGGTATCGAAATTCAGGATGAAGTGAGTCAACTTTTCCGTAAAATTAACGCCCCATATGGCAAATTCGCTATTTATGGCAACCACGAGTATAGCGGGTTAGATACCAATTTTTACGAAACAATCTTAGAAGCTGCCGACTTTACCGTACTAAAAAACACGGGCAAATTACTGCCTGTCTCACACCGCATCTCCTTGTACGTCGCTGGTTTAGAAGATTCGTTATATGGACAAACCGACTTAGCTGCAGCTTTAGTCAACCGCCCTACTGGAACGCCCACTCTGCTACTAACCCATGAGCCAGATGTCGCAGACTCAGCAGTCAACAAAAACATTGACCTCATTTTAGCAGGACATAGTCACGGCGGACAGATTCGCTTGCCTTTTTTCACTTACAAAAATCAGCTTGCTAAAAAATATACACATGGGCTTTATCATTTAGAAGATGAAACGCCGCTAATTGTTCACCCAGGAATCGGAACCACTAAAATCAGCGCACGCTTTGGTGTCTTACCAACAATTGAACTGATTGAGTTAACTATTTAACTATGCATTAAAAAGACCGCCCCACGTTAGAGAAAAATTCTCACGTTGGACGGTCTTTGATTATGTTCGATTAATGATGAAAATCTTGCTCGTGATCTTCTTCTACTTTCGCTTTTCCTAGCGTATAAAATTTGCTGCCATTTAACCCGAGAATAAATAGCACAACCACTAGTAAAAGAATTGATAAAGATAACAATAAAGTCTGCAAGCCATCGCCATGTGCAACCATTAATTGACGTAAAATTGCGGTTAAACAAATTAAAATCAAATAACGAATCGGAATATGGTGTCCTTCTTGAATATAGCGAAGAATCATCATAATAAACTCAAATAACATAAAGAATGAAATAATTTCTTGCATGATAACTGAAAAATTATCCGGCGTCATTGGCTTCATGAGATATGTAGCGAGGTCAACTAAATAACTAGCCATAAATACTAATAAGAAAACTCCTAAAATCCCTAACACAATATCCAAAATCAAATTCACGTACTTCTTTACTACACTAAAATTCTTCTGCATAATACCCTTCTTTCTTTTGACTCAATTATTTTATAACATGCTTGTTATTACATTAAATATATCATCAATTAACCTTGTCAGACAAGCAGTTAAACCCAATGTGAGATTTTTTTTATTTTGAGATGTTTCTTTATTTTCCGGCTAACCCTTTATGCAAGACAAAAAAAGCTGAATCCGCAGATTCAGCTTTTTAATCGTATTAGTTAGCTACTGGATAAACTGATACTTGTTTTTTGTCGCGGCCTTTACGTTCGAAACGTACCACACCGTCAACTTTTGCAAATAACGTATCGTCGCCACCGATTCCAACGTTCACACCTGGATAAATTTTAGTTCCGCGTTGACGGTATAAAATTGAACCACCTGTAACTGTTTGGCCATCAGCACTTTTAGCGCCTAATCGTTTAGATTCAGAGTCACGGCCGTTTGATGTAGAACCGCCACCTTTTTTATGGGCAAATAATTGTAAATTCATAGTCAATAACATAGTCTGCACCTCCTATTTCTCAGTGATTGTTTTTATTTGAATAAATTCAGTATTTTCGTTCTCTATTGATTGTAAACCTAATAAAAGATTTTCTAATAGAATTTGGGCAATATTTTTTTGTTCCTGATTGACAGTTGTTAACATCTCGACATAAAGGTAGCCACCTTCTACATCGTCAACTTCCACAATCGGTTCAAAACCTGCTAAGGCATCAATCCCATTGACTGTGCTAATTGCTAAGGCAGAAACTGCCGCGCAAACCACATCGCTGCCATAAGGACCTGCTTCAGCATGCCCGGTTAATTCGAATGAAACGATTCGGCCGGAGCCTGTTCGTTTAAAAGAACCTTTAATCATTGATAGGCCTTCTTTCCTGTCAACAAGAGAGATTAAGCGTTGATTGCTTCGATCATAACTTTTGTATACGGTTGACGGTGACCTTGTTTACGGTGAGAGTGTTTTTTAGGTTTGTATTGGAAAGTCACGACTTTCTTTTGTTTGCCGTGTTTTTCAACAGTTCCTTCAACAGTTGCGCCTGCAACAGTTGGCGCACCAACTTTTGTAGATTCGCCACCTACTAAGATAACTTCGTCAAAAACAACTTTCTCGCCAGCCTCAACGTTTAATTTTTCAACGTAGATTGCTTGACCTACTTCAACTTTCACTTGTTTACCACCAGTTTTGATAATTGCGTACATGCTATACAGCACCTCCTTCTTCTAGACTTAGACTCGCCATCCCAAGTGATGATTACTCATGCTTAAAAACTTGTTCTGTGCGGTTGTAGCTGTGGAGACCACAATTACAACACTAACTATAATAACAGAACCAGAAAACCTCGTCAATATAAACTCTCTATTTTCTTCACTTTCTCTCTCCAAAAAAACTTCTTCTGTTATTTAAATTTCCGATTGACTTTCTAACACTACTTCCATTATAATTAGCTTTGTTGTATTACAACTATTGTCATAGTAGCTCAGCAGGATAGAGCATCCGCCTTCTAAGCGGACGGTCGGGGGTTCGAATCCCTCCTGTGACGTAAAGATAACAAAAGCGCCTCTTAGAAACCAGGGTTTCTAAGAGGCGCTTTTGTTATCCCAAGTTCATCCTAACCTAGTTTAACTTTCTACCAACTTGAAGTACCTCCGAAACCGTCACCGGAGCCATCATCAGAAGAACCCTCGTTGCTTGTAACCCACCAATCATGACGATTCGCATACATACTGGTCTTTTTTAGTTGCCTGTCAGAACGTGAACTTGCTAGAAATTTAGCAATAGACACATTTCCATAAGCAAAACGCATATCATAGTATTCAGGATACGTAGTCTTAATAAATCTTATCGGATAGAAGGATTTTGAAGCTTTTTTGTTGGTAATCTTTTTTTCTCTAATTTTTTTCCGCAATAATTTTTTTTCAATTTTATATTGCTGGTTGTCTAAATCGTTTGCTAATTGTTTTAATGATTTTGATTTTTCTGAACTTACTTGCTGGATATCTTTTAAAAACCTACGGATCATAGAATCCAGGTGCAATCTATTTTGTAAGCCAACACCTATTGATTTTATATAACCAAGTAAGAAAAAGACCGGAATCAAAAAATAGACCAGACTAACCATGGGTACTAAAGAGTCTTCGTCTTCTAAAAATGTCAGAATCTCTGTGATTAGTGTGAAAACTGTCGAAGGAAACGACTGCTCTGATAAACTAACTTGAACATAAATAATCAGAGTCACGGATACCAAAAAAGGATGTTTTAATAAAATCGAAAGAGGAAACAAAATAATTTTTAGGTAAGCAGGTATTAAGTTATCATTAATTCCACTAATCCGACACGCAGGCAGTTTCGTTTCTGGAACTTTTTCCCAATATACTTCACCTATCCAAAAACGCGGTAAGTAGATCCATGGTTGATTCACCTTCCAAAAACAAGCACACATAGAAGAGCTTCTTAAATCTTTCCACTGTGCAACATAATTATAAATAAATTTCTTTGGTGTCACCTCGCCAAAGGCAAAATCCATATCATAGTATGCGGGAATTATTATCTCTTTTTTCGAATTTTCAGGATATAAAATATTTTTCTCCAAACGCGCCTTGGCAGCTTTAAATTCAACTGATTGTTCTCCTAAAACAATTGCCTTAGAGGAAATACCGCCATTATAAAACATAGCTACATCTTCCTTGTAGCGATTTGCCATGTCAACTAGAGCCAACCGGGCACTAAGTTCTTTTCCCGCATTACGTAATTCCCATAAAAAATACAACATAACAATAATAAAAACTATAATTAGCCAGGGCTTTAACGACCTTCCTATTCCTAATAAATATAACCAAATTTTCTGCAAAAAACTAATCTTAGGTAGCGAGGTCGTTTTAGACATAGTATCAGTAGTAAGTAGTTCATTAATTCGAGTGGTGACAATATGTATTCCTGCATTAAAATCCTTTAATTTATAAAAATCTTTCACGGTACTATCTGTTATTTCATCGGTTAAACTATCTGGGATTATCTCTTCAAGCCCATAGCCTACTTCAAGTCTTGCTTGCCTGTCTTTGACAGATACTAAGTAAATCACTCCATTATTATAAAGTTTATTTCCGATACCTAATTTATTACCTATTTGATTAGTAAAACTTTCAATCGTTTCATTTTCAGGAACTTGCTCAACTGTGATAACCATTAGTTGTGGTTTCGTTTCCGTCTTACTAAGTTCTTGATTAATTTTTTGTACATTATTAATGACTTCTTCGTTCAAAATTTGTGCATTATCTGAAACAAAAAGATGATTTTGATTAATTTTTACTACGACATCGTCTGTTGGAGCTGAATAAGTCCTTTCAAATCGTTTTAAGAAACTCATTCCCAAATAGATCCCTATTAAAAGAACAGCTAGATAAACTAAATTCTTCATTATAATACTTTTTACTTTTGTTTTTCGATACTCCCCCACGCTCATTTGTAATTTTATCCCTACTTTATTTTTCCCATACACTGATTTTTTCTCCCTTCCACTCCTACCGAATATTCTAGCTCTGATTTTCCACAGAGCTAAATAAATTTTTTTGTATTAAAAATTTATTTTCTTAATAGTTAGTATACCGAATATAGACGTTCAAATCTTTATCTTTTTAACTAAACTTCTGTTAACACGCAAAAAAAAGAACGTAACGCTTAGTTGATAAGCGTTACGTTCTTTTCAGATAACTAGTTAAACAAACACAAGAATAGTGATTTTTACAGCTCGTTTTCCAAAATCTCAATCCGCTCATCAAAACTCAACTCTTGATAAATTTGGTGGAGCATCCACATGTACCCATACGGATCAACAAACAATGAATTTTTGAGCGCTCCTTCCATCATTTCAGTAATAGGCTGTACTTCTTGACAACCGTTTTCCATTGCCAGTTGATGTGTCTCTTCAATATTTTCTACTGTTATATTAAACCAGATAGTATTGGGATGTTCTTGGGTTGGTGATTTTAAACCATATTCTTCATTGGCATCTAACATGTGAAACCTCGTGCCATAAAGTTGAAAAACCGCTTCATTCATTCCGACAGGGTACTCAGTTGCTTCTACTACCTCTATTTCAAACACCTTTTTATATAAGGCAAGCGCCTTAAGGCTATCACTAACAATAAAATCGATTTCTGTCCCTTTAATCATTTGTTTTTCCTCCTTCAAAGCTACTAACTGTTGATTAATTTTTTTAATCTTTTGCTCCTCCATTTGAATTAAATGTCGCGATTGATCTCGTTTTCTTAACAAAATAGTTTCCAAAAAAGAAGCATCCTTAAGTTTTCTCAAAGTTTCCGCCATCTCTTCAACTTTAAACCCTGAATCTCTTAACAGTAAAATTTGTTTCAATAAAGGAATTTGATGTGCGCTATAATAGCGATATCCTGTTTTTTTATCAATTTCATTTGGAACAAAAATTCCTGCTTTTTCATAATGACGCAGCATCCGTGGGGAAATATCCATTAACTTGGCAAATTGCCCAATTTGATACATAGAGTCTCCTTTTCATTCAATTGATATTCTTATCATAAACCTTGACACCATGTGAAAGTCAATGAAAAAGTTTCTATTCATACATTTCTATTTTATTTGAATATTCCCGTGATCTTTCTCTTGTTATTTTCTAAAAATCTCCTTTACATTTACCAAAACAGTTGATACGATTAGTATACCTTCTTAAAATTAGAATTTTATAATCTTTAATTTACTAAAAGGCAACCAAAATGAAATCATCTAACCATTAACTTTATTCAGGTCATCAATCTCTTATTTTTGAAAAATAAAATACTCGTACTCGACAGTTCATTCATTTTTTTCATATGCGTTTATATGGAATCTAGTTCCTGTGTTAAACTCTGATGGTTATAAAGTTTTAATCACGTTATTCAGTGTAGATGAATTAGAAAATAAAAGAAAAAAACACTTGATTGTAAAGCTAATACAAGCAATTAGTTTGTTATTGGTCATTGAAACAGTCATTAGTTGGTTTGTGTGAGGTGACTAAGTTGTTAGAACTAAATGATTACACATTGAAAATAAATAATAAATTACTTTTAGAACATACAAAAGTTTCATTTAGAAAAGGGGTGATTAATCATATCTTAGGGAAAAACGGTGTAGGGAAATCACAATTTGCTAAGGATTTATTGTTAAACCGAAGTGGTTTAATCCCTTCTGAAATAAGTAAAAATGTTACGATTATTTCAAGCTTTTCTAATGTCCCTAACGATTTAAAAGTCTGCGAATTATTTATTCTTCTAGAGAAAAGATTTGGTTTAGATTCAGTCGCACACTTGGCTCATTCTTTGCACGCTACAAATATTTCTAAAACTTCCTTAATTGGACAATTAAGTGATGGACAAAAACAAAAACTAAAATTACTTTCTTTTTTTCTGGAAGATAAATCAATTATTGTATTAGATGAAATTACCAACGCCTTAGATAAACAGACAATTAATGAAATCTATCTATTTCTACTTGCATATATAAAAAATCATCCTAAAAAAATTATTCTAAACATCACACACAATTTATCAGATTTAAAAAATTTAAAAGGCAACTATTACTTAATTGAAGATTTCAAAATGATTCGTTTTACTAATCAAACTGAAGTTATTCAGAAGTATATTGAGGGGTGAAATTTTGGAATTAAAAAAAACGATTTCCAACAAAATAATGATTATTTTAATTGCAATTATCGTTGCAATCTTTGCAATGGGATGGATTCTACCTATTGGCATCGATAAAGTAACTAGGTTAAGTTACCGAGAATACTTATTTAGTACATATACTGTATTTACACAATTTGGCTTTCTAATGTTTTCGTTTCTAGTCTCTTTCTTTATTAATAAAGAGTACTCAGGAAAAACAATTTTATTTTATCGTATGATGAATACCAATAGCCTTACTTTTTATATAAAAAAAGTTTTGACACTTACGGTAGAGACCCTAGGCAGTATTCTAGTTCTGTTATTTATCGTTTCCTTTATTTTTATGGATTTTTCTGTAATTCTGCAAATGTTTTTTTTATTATCGATGATTTCAATTCAGTATATTTTAATTGTTGCGTTGATCAGTTTTTTATCTGCTAACGTTCTTTTATCTATCGGTTTTAGCATACTCTATTGGATTACAACAGTACTTTTTGTTGCAATTGGTGGATTTTTACGTTTTTTTGCAATATTTGATGCTTCAAACGAATTATATCTAAACGTCCAGAATTTTTTAGAAGGCTCAGAAAACTCAATTAGTTTTGACCACAATTTATTGATTATCTTGTATATTATAGTTCTAACAGTCATCGCGCTGGCTATTGCAAGGGTAAATAATAAACGTTGGCTAAGACTAGGAGTATAAACGACACCCACTTCGCAGATAGGATTCATCTACTTATTCGAGACAATAGATTAAATCAAATACAACTAGTTGAAACTAAAAAAGTATCAATTTTGATACGCCCCAAACTGATATTTTTCTAAACTTTGGGGCGTGTAATCAAAATACAAGCTTCTTAGTGTGGCACTGGATATTTCAACGCATTTTTCTTCAACTTTTCTTCGATAATTTCGTCCAAATCAAACCCTAAATTATCAGCCATCATGTAGGAGTAAATGAGAACATCAGCCAATTCTTCTTTGATTCGTTCTTCTTGTTTGATGCCTTCTTCTGCTGTTTTCCATTGAAAAAGTTCTAACAATTCTGCTGCTTCTAAACAAATTGAGAGCGCCAAATCTTTTTCATTATGGTGGGGGCGCCAATTTCTTTCATCACGAAATTGATTAATTTTTGCCATTGTATCCATTTGTTCCCCTGCTTTCTTATTCATTTGATGGCAACTGAAACCCATCGAACGTTTCACCATCATAGTATTTTAATAACTGTTCTGTAGACAATAATGAGGAGGTTATTTCTTCCTCTTCAACAACTGCTTGATTCTCTTCTCTATACAACAAATAAGCCTGTAAAAGCTGTTGGTAAAGTTTTTTTCGTGAAGAGGCTTCCGCTGAAAGAAACGTTAATTCTTTTAAGTGTCCGCGATAGACAGGCAAATCATCAACGAATTCGATTGGTAATTCTACTACAGTTAACTGAAATTCTTCAAAGACTTCTTCGTACATCTGCCATTCCCTCTTTCTGTCGATATTGTTTTGGGGTCATGCCCATTTCTTCTTTAAAACGTTTATAAAAAAAGGCTTTGTCTTGATAGCCGATTCGTTCAACAATTGTTTGAATCGATAAATCTGTTTGCTTCAAGTAGTTTTTCGCCAATTGGATTCGGTAGGCTAAGACAATTTCCGTAAACGTTTTGTTTGTTTTTTCTTTTAAAAAATTCGATAAGTAATTCGGATGAAAATGAAATTTAGCGGCGACTTCTGCTAAAGTGACATGCGCAATCTGTTGCTCAATATACGCTAAAATCACCTCAACACGTTGATGATTCGACAAATAATTATCTTGCATCTTTAAAGCTTCTCTAGGCAGTTGACCTAGTTCCACCACTAGCAAAACAAAGGCCGCTTTGGTCACTTTATTATTAAAATAGGCCATTTTCACAATTTGTTTCAGCAATAATAGCGAATAGACATGAACATCCGAATTTGGCTGGCTGGCAAAAACGAAATATCGAGGAATGTTTTCAAATTCACTGCTAGCAATTTCTGTAAAAAAACGATACATGACTGGTTCTTCCGCCAGCTGATTTAAGAGCGTATCAAGAAAATAGTGCTTTTTAAAATAAAATATAATCATAGACATTCCTTGCCCCTGATAGCTAACCGAGGTGGCCTCATTGACAATCATGACTTGACCAGCCGAAAACGAACACCTTTGTTGATCCAAATAAGCATTGCCATCTTGCTCTAAACAATAGAGCATCCGAATAAATCCTTTCGGAACGTCAATGGTTTCCGAAGATGCCAACATAAAGCCCGCAATTTCTCGATGCGGATTTTCCTTAAATTGCGCTACTTCCTTTTCAAGAGCACTGGTAGTGGTTAAATAACAATCTAAGGTCTCTAAAAACTGATAAAATGCTGCATATTGTTCTTCTTTGCTTGCCAATTAATCACCTCATAATCCAACACTTTTTACTTTACTCCCTCTATTTTTTTCTTTGGCGTTTCCTTCTATACTAGATACATGGTAACACGAAAAAAGAGATTCAACAGTTTTTAGGAGGAATTTTTTATGAAAATTAGTTTTATTGGTGCTGGAAATATGGCATCCGCTATTGCCAAAGGTGCGCTAAAAAAGCAATTTATTGCCGCAGAAAACCTTTATTTTTATGATATTCAAGTCGAAAAAACCGCCGCTTTTGCACAAGAAATTGGTGCACACGCGGTTGCTTCACCACAAGAAGCCATTGCAGTAGCTGACTTAGTTATTTTAGCGGTGAAACCGCAATTCGTTCAAGCAGCTTTACTTGAAGCAAAAGAAGCAATTTTAGACAAGCAACCGTTAATTGTTTCCATTGCAGCAGGTACGACTATTGCAGAATTATATCAACTGTTTGAGACTACCCAACCGCTTCGTCTTGTTCGTGTGATGCCCAATATGAATGCATTAATTGGCGCAGGTGCAGCAGCTGTCTGTGGTAACGCTTTTGCATCCCCTGAAGACATCCAGACTGTTTTATCATTGTTTCGAGCAGTTGGCCAAGCTTGGGAATTAGAGGAACAGTATTTTTCGATTTTTACTGCTATTGCAGGTAGCACTCCTGCGTATGCTTTCTTATTTATTGATTCGATTGCCCGAGCAGCCGTTAAAAATGGTATGAACAAAGAGTTAGCCTTAGAAATTGCCACACAAGCTGTACTAGGCAGCGCTCAAACTTTGGCAAATAGCACAGAGAATCCTTGGACTTTAATCGACCAAGTCAGTTCCCCTGGTGGAACCACGGTTGCTGGGATTGTCGAATTAGAAAACAATGCGTTTATTTCAACAGTCATCAAAGGGATTGAGGCCACCATCCTTCGGGATCAAGAATTAGCCAAACAAGACTGAGAAGAATAGTTACATGAGCGAGTAAATAAGAAAAAGCGCTGAAAATTCAGCGCTTTTTCTTATTTTAGTTGAATGAGTAAGCCAAAATGATCACTGACTATCGGTGTTTTCCTACCATCAAAAATTACTTCATATTTTCGTACGTGCCACTGTTTTGGAACAAATGCGTAGTCAATCCGCAAGGCTGCTTCATTTTCTTCCCAGCCATCTATTTTTTTCTCTACTGTCGCTTCACCGCTTGTCTCTTCCGCTACAACAAATGCATCTTGAATCGGCAAGTAACTATTTTCCACTAATTGATAGCCAGTTGTACCAGCTGGGTTGTTTAAATCGCCTAAAATGACTAACGGTTGTTGCCCCATCGCTAAGTATTTCTCTAGTTGTAGCCATTCATAGGCAAAACCTGTACAGGGTGTTTCCCACCAAGAAAAGTGACCAGAGACAACAGTAAGCGTACCTTTTGAACTCTCTGTCTCCGCTACTAAGATTTTTCTTGTTCGATAATTCGTTGGTTCTTGGCTTTCTGAAATAAGGAGAGCTTCACTAGTCAACGGACATTTCGAAAGTAGTGCGTTCCCTTCTTCATAAATAGCATAACCAATGTGGCTCATTTCCCAACTCCAATAATAGTGTTGGCCTTTTTCAGCTAGATATTGAACGATTAGATATGCAAAATTATCTTCATGGATTGGCGTTTGGGTCGCTATGGGACAAAAAGTAGTTAACTGTTCTAACGGCACTTTCTTGGAAGCGACTTTCTGATTCACTTCTTGTAAGGCAATTATTTCACTTTCAGAAGATAAAATCACCTTGGCAATCTCCTCTAATTTTTTTAATGGTTCTTCTTCTAACCAGCTATGAGTATTGATTGTTAAAAGATTCATCTTTTCCCCTTCTCTTACATGTTATTAGGTCAGTGAGTGGGACAAAAATCACTTTGGATTTTTGCTTCACGCGCAAAACCTGATAAACGGCGGGAACAGAACCAACTCCTTCGGAAATAAGCCGAAATTATCCAAAAATTAAAAAGCAATTTCCGGAAATTCCTTCTTATTTCTCGGAGTTAAACGGTTCTGTCCCGACCTCATACCTAATCATTTAAATTTCAATCTGTCCGATCACAGTTCCCGCAGTGGTGGTTCCTAGTTGATTAATAACTACTTGTTCCACTTTGTCGCTGTTTGTAAAGGCGACAATAATCGTTGTTTCTTTGCCAGCTTGTTCAATCACATCCAAGTTCATTTTAGCTAGTTTCGTCCCAGCTTTCAATGATTGTCCTTCTTTAACAAAAGATTCAAAAGCAGGTGTTGCCATTTCAACTGTATCAATTCCCATATGGACAAGTACTTCGATGCCTTCTTCTGTTTGTAGCCCAATCGCATGTTTGCTTGGGAAAACACTTAGGACTTTCCCCGAAATTGGTGCCACCACCTCTCCTTCTAGAGGCTTAACTGCAAATCCATCCCCCATCATTTTTTGTGAAAAGACAGGATCATTGACTTGCGCCATTGGAATAACTTCCCCTGTCGCCACAGCCACGAAATCTTTTTTCTTGCCTAAGAAATTCGTTGTTGGCACTCCTGTTGTACTTTCTGCTATAACTGGTTCTGGAATGTCAACGCCGGAAGCTAGTAAATCTTCAATATCGGATTTTAAAACATCGGCTTTTGGTCCATAAACGGCTTGAACGCCATTATCTTTCACAATCAAGCCCATTGCGCCTGCCCGTTTCCACGCCTCTTCCGAACCGACTTTTTCTCGATCCTTTACACTGACACGTAAGCGTGTCATACACGCATCAACTTCTTTGATATTTTGTTTACCACCAAGTAAGTAGACAATTTGCGCGATTTGCTGATCGACGACGCCTGAACCAGCCGCGCCAGATGCGATTTCTTCGCCGTTATCATTGTCGTAGTTTCCATTTCTTCCAGGTGTTGCGTAATTAAATTTTTTAATTAAGAAATTCGCTAAGAAATAAGTGACAACACCAAAAATGATAACCATTAAAACAAAATTGATTAAATCGCCACCTAAACCAGCTTTTATTGCTAGCGGTGTTCTTGTTAACAATTCAATATTTCCAAACGAATGCACACGCAATGGTAAAATATCAGCCATTGCAAAAGCAGCACCTTGGATTACGGCATAAATCACATAAAGCGGCACTGCAGCAAACATAAACATGAATTCTAGCGGCTCTGTCACACCAGTTAAGAAAACAGCTAAAGCAGCAGAAAAATACATTGATTTATATTTAGCTTTTTTATCTGCATCGACATTACGATACATCGCCAAAGCCATCCCCATTAAAATCCCTGAAGAACCAATCATTTGGCCTACTTTGAATCGAGCTGGTGTCCAATTTTCTAAGACAAACTGATACTTGCTCATATCACCAGCGCCTTTAAGATTCACTAAGTCTGTTGCCCAAGCCAACCATAAAGGATCTTGACCAAAGACTTGGGTTCCAGCTTGTGCGCCAGATAAAATTTCATACGTTCCACCTAATTGTGTATAGTTGATTGGAATCGTCAACATATGATGTAACCCAAAAGGTAATAACAAACGTTCCAACGTTCCATATAAGAATGGCGCTAAAATAGGTGCACTGTCTTGAGATTGCGCAATCCATAACCCAAAATTATTAATTCCCGCTTGAATATTTGGCCAAATAAGTGCTAATGCAATTGAGACAATTGTTGACCATAAAATAACGACAAATGGGACAAACCGTTTACCATTAAAAAATGATAGCGCATCTGGTAATTTCCGATAATTGTAATACTTGTTGTAAGCCATCGCACCGACAAAACCAGCAATAATCCCTACAAAAACACCCATATTTAATGCCGGAGCTTCTAAGACACTTGTAAAGAATCCCTTCACCATAATCTTGGTGCCAAATAAGGTATGCGTGAAAGCTTGTTCATCTGCCAACATTTCATTTGTTACACCAAAAATGGCTCCAGTAATACGGTTGATTAAAACAAAAGAAATCCCCGCTGCAAATGCGCCACCTGCACGATCTTTGGCCCAACTGCCACCTATTGCTAACGCAAATAGTAAATGTAAGTTGCCAATAATTGCCCAACCGATACTCTCCAGAACTCCGCCTGTTGTTACTAACAAGCCTAAATTAGGATCGATTAAAGGAAGCGATTTCCCAATACTAATCATTAAACCCGCTGCGGGCATTACTGCCACAACGACCATTAAAGCTTTCCCGAATTTTTGCCAAAACTCAAAACTAAACATTTTTTTCATTCTTGCCACTCCTTACGCAATCGGTTTCGTTATGTTGCCATTATATACTCCTGTTTCCTTTTTGTAAATGCTTTAATTTCAAAAATATTGTGGAAAACAACTCCCTACTACTTAATCCTTTTTTATTTTGTCTTTTAATAAAGCAAATAAAGCTCCTTCTATCCTACCTTTGTTTCAGCTTTTATTCATAAGATTACACTTTTTAAGTATTGACTATTGACTAATGCAATCGGTTGCGTTTATGATAGACCTATCAATAAAATCACTGAGGGGGATTCTCATGAAACAAATCAAACGTTTATTCCAAATTGATCCTTGGAAAATCCGTACTACACACTTAGATAAAGAAAATTTACGTTTACAAGAATCATTAACAAGCATTGGCAACGGCTATATGGGGATGCGGGGAAATTTTGAAGAACACTATTCTGGCGACCACCATCAAGGAACCTATTTAGCAGGTGTTTGGTATCCAGACAAAACACGTGTTGGTTGGTGGAAAAATGGTTATCCTGAATATTTTGGTAAAGTGATTAACGCAATTAATTTCATCGCAATGGACTTACAAATTGATGGACAAACAATTGATTTAGCCACTACACCTTACGAAGATTTTTCTTTAGAATTAGACATGCAAAATGGGGTCCTTTCTCGGCAATTCACCATCCAAACACCGAAGAATAAAGTGCGCTTCTCTTTTGAACGTTTTTTAAGCTTAGAAAAAAAAGAAGCAGCTTACATCCACTTAACAATTGAAATGCTGGAAGGTACAGGCACAATCACTCTTCACTCAAAATTGGATGGCGATGTTCAAAATGAAGACAGCAATTATGAAGAACATTTTTGGGAAGAAATAGCTATTGAAACACAAGAAACACTTGGCTTTGTTACGACTAAGACCATTCCTAACAACTTTGAAATAGAGCGTTTCACAGTGACTGCAGGCATGCGCCATTTCATCGATGGAGCCGCTGTTGTGCCTACATATACACAACAGCCCTTGGCTTTAACCGCAGAATTGACGGTGTCTTTAAACGAAGGCGAAACGACCGCCATCACAAAAGAAGTGCTTGTCGTTACCAGTCGTGATGTGCCAGAAACGCAACAAATCACACGAGTAAACGAATTATTTGCAGAAATGACTACCTTGTACCCTGAAGCAAAAGCTGAGCAAGCTGCCGCTTGGGCAAAACGTTGGCAATTAGCTGATGTTGTTATTGAAGGAGATGACGAAGCCCAACAAGGCATCCGTTTTAATCTGTTCCAACTTTTCTCAACCTACTATGGTGAAGACGATCGTTTAAATATCGGACCAAAAGGCTTTACTGGCGAAAAATATGGTGGTGCCACATATTGGGATACTGAAGCATATGCTGTCCCACTTTACTTGGCGTTGGCTAAGCCCGAAGTTACTAAAAATCTACTGAAATATCGCCACAATCAATTGCCTCAAGCCATTCATAATGCCCAACAACAAGGGTTAAAGGGTGCGCTTTACCCAATGGTTACTTTTACTGGTGTCGAATGTCATAACGAATGGGAAATCACTTTTGAAGAGATTCACAGAAATGGTGCGATTGCTTATGCGATTTATAATTATGTCAACTATACAGGAGACGAAGACTATCTAAAAGATGCTGGTCTAGAAGTACTTGTGGCAATCGCTCGTTTTTGGGCAGATCGGGTCCACTTCTCCCAACGTCATAAACAATATATGATTCATGGCGTAACGGGGCCAAATGAATATGAAAATAATATCAACAATAACTGGTATACCAATACAATCGCTGCGTGGGTTCTACGTTACACCCGTGAGTCTTATTTAAAATTCCAAGAAGAAACAACGCTCAAAATTGCAGACGACGAATTAGCTAAATGGGCAGACATTGCAGAAAATATGTACTTCCCAGTGGATAACGAATTAGGCATTTTTGTACAACATGACACTTTCTTAGATAAAGATTTAATGCCTGTTTCTGATTTACCACTTAGTGAGCTACCTTTAAATCAACATTGGTCATGGGATAAAATTTTGCGGTCTTGTTTCATTAAACAAGCCGATGTTCTTCAAGGAATTTATTTCTTCAATGACGCCTTTTCTTTAGAAGAAAAACGCCGGAACTTTAACTTTTACGAACCAATGACTGTCCATGAATCTTCTCTTTCACCAAGCATTCATGCTGTGTTAGCTGCTGAATTAGGTATGGAAGAAAAAGCAGTGGAAATGTATCAACGAACAGCGCGCCTTGACTTAGATAATTACAATAATGATACAGAAGATGGCTTACACATTACCTCAATGACTGGTAGTTGGCTAGCGATTGTGCAAGGTTTTGCCCAAATGAAAACGGACCATCAACAACTAAAATTTGCACCCTTTTTACCAGCGACATGGACAGCCTACTCGTTCCACATTAATTATCGGAATCGTTTACTATTTGTTGAAGTTGCAGCAGACCAAGTGGCCTTCACTTTACTCGACGGCCCTGCAATTCCATTAACTGTTTACAATCAAGAATACACATTAAAAGATCGATTAGTTTTACCGATCAGAAAGGAAGAAGTTCATGTTTAAAGGCGTTTTGTTTGATTTAGATGGCGTTATTACTGATACAGCAGAATTTCATTACCACGCTTGGAAAAAATTAGGGAACGAAATTGGAATTTCCATTGACCGTGTTTTCAACGAACAATTGAAAGGTGTAATCCGTGAAGATTCTCTGCAGTTACTGTTAAAATACGGAAAAAAAGAAGGCACGTTTTCTTCTGAAGAATTTGCCCAGTTAGCGCAACGGAAAAACGATTATTACTTGGAAATGATCCAAGCAATTACGCCTGAAGATGTCTATCCAGGAATTCTTTCTTTATTAACGGAATTACGTGAAGCCAATATTAAAATCGCCTTGGCTTCTGCAAGTAAAAATGGGCCTTTCCTTTTAGAAAAAATGCAATTGACGCCCCTTTTTGATGCCATTGCTAATCCAGCAGACGTTCAGGCAGGCAAACCCGCTCCAGATATTTTCATTTTAGCTGCGAAAGAAATTGATTTGACACCAGCAGAATGTCTTGGCATTGAAGATGCCAAAGCTGGGATTCAAGCGATTCTTGCTAGTGGAGCGCAACCTGTTGGCGTTGGCCGCAAAGAAGAGTTAGGCGAAGGATTGCCCATCGTACCAGAGACGAGCGCTTTAACGTTTGATTACTTAAAAAAAGTGTGGCTTGATCATGAAGGATAATCGTATCACCGTAACCGATATTCCAAACACAAACTTAAAGAAAATTACTTTGAAGAACGACTTTTTAGAAGTCGTTCTTCTCAATTATGGCGCGCGCCTCCATCAACTTTTGATGCCAAACAAAAATAATCATTGGGAAAATATCCTTTTATCGTATGATTCGTATCAAGATGTATTAAAGGATCAAAGCTTTTTTGGCGCCACTGTTGGACCAGTTGCTGGACGCATTCGTAATGGCCATTGGCAAAATGGAATATTAGAACAAAATAGCGACGGTCATCATATCCATGGTGGCTCAAAGGGGTGGTCTTTTCAATATTGGACAGTCGAGCCCTTTGAAAAAAAAGATATCATTGGCGTTGCTTTTCATTTAACCGATACCATTTCTGGCTATCCTGGACCAATTGAGGCCACCATCACTTATCAGCTAGAGGATAATCATTTACGAATGATCAGTACTGGACGGAGTAAACAGGAAACACTTTTTAATCCTACAAACCACGCCTACTTTAATTTATCTGGCGATGGAAAGTTAGACATTCTGTCACATTTGCTATCTTTGAACTGTCAAGGTATGTTAGAATTAGACGATAATAAGCTGCCTACTGGACGGATTTTACCAGCTTCTGAACTATCCATACGTTTTAATGAACTGACACCTATCGAAACAATCCTCCAACGCTATCCAACCGGGTTAGATGATGTTTTCCCCTTAGTTGGCTCTGACTTAAGACAGCCACAATTATGCTTACAAGAACCTACTTCTGGAAGAAAAATGACGATAGCAACAACGAACCAAAGTATGGTATTATTTTCTACGACTGGTTTTGAGGCTCCATTTTCTATTAATGGACAAGCGATGCATTCAAACTATGGCTTAGCAATTGAACCACAAGAGTATCCAGACATTGTTCATCATCCTCAGTGGGGCTCTATTTTATTACCAGCTAATAAAAAGCAAACCTACCAAACGGTTTATCAATTTAACCTTCTATAATCACTAAGAAAGGCGTGGCAAAAATGGCAATTACAGTAAAAGATGTCGCTAAGAAAGCGGGGGTTGCAACTTCAACCGTTTCGCGTGTCATTAACGATCATCCAAGTATTTCTGAATCGACAAAAAAGAAAGTGCGAAAAGTCATGGATGACTTAGGCTATGTGCCAAATATGACGGCACGGAATTTGGGTAAACGAATTTCAAGTGCCATTGGCGTAATTTTACCTCCTTTAGATTCGAAAGAACGGTTAGGGAATCCATTTTATTTAGAAATTATGGAAGCCATCAACGAGGAAGCCCGTCTTTATGATATGACTACTGCTATTGCAACTGCCAAAAGTTTTGATGTACTATTGGAAAACGTTAAAAGAATGCATCTTCAAAAACAAGTGGACGGTTTTATTCTTGTGTATTCAGATAGTAAGGACCCCGTCATTGATTACTTATATGAAAACAACATTCCCTTTACTTTAATTGGTCAACCTTACCAACATGAAACGGAAATAGTTTACGTGGATAATGATAATCAATTATTAGGGAAACAAGCGACGGAATTTTTAATTGAAAACGGCCATAAAAATATTTTATTTGTGACCAATACAACGCATGAAAGTTTGTACTTTGAACGTTACTTTGGTTATCAAAAAGCAATGATGATGCAAGGATTAACTGTTTTACCAAGCGTTGCGTTAGAAAAACCTGAAGATTACATGGCTTTTGATGACATTCTTCATCAAAATAATGCCACGGCGTTGGTGGTGATTGATGATATCTTTGCTTTGCGGACGATGCAACTTGCGCAAATCTATGGTTATCAAGTTCCTGAAACGTTATCCATTATTAGTTTTAACAACTCAATCTTTTCAACATTGACACATCCTTATCTAACAAGCATTGACATCGACACGTCAGAATTAGGTCGAATGGCGATGAAAAAATTATATGAATTAATCCATGAAGAATTGACGAATGGTGTCCGTCTCGTTATTCCTCACAAATTAATTAAGCGTGAAACAGTTATTCCTATTCATTAAAAAAGAAGCGTAAGCAGTTTAACACTGCTTACGCTTCTTTCTATGTGTACGCTCTTATTCGTATGTATTACTTTTATAAAATAACTTTTTGCGAAATTTTTTTCCAAAACGTTTCTTCTTTTGCATCAAATTGAGCTGGTTCCCCGTCAGACAATTTTTCATTTAATAATGATAATTTTTCTTGATGTTTTGCATACTCATCTTTTTTTATTAGCTCTAAACGATACGCACGATCCAAGATCGACTCTCGATAGTTAACATTCATTTTCGTTGCCTTCGCCATTTCTTACATTCCTTCCCAAAATAAATTTTCATTTTTTCGTTAAATTCTTCTATAATTATAACAAAAATATCAGAAAAATAAATATGAAACAAACGATAATTGCGAAAATTTTGTTTTTTCATGCAATTATCGTTCGATTATTTAAGAAATTAAAATTATTAACCAATAATTAATCAATCAGCAAACGCATTAAATGAACATCTAAAAATTCACCTTGGTCTGTTTTGGCACCCCGAGGCATAATTGCCTCTGTTTCAAACCCTAATTTTTTATAGACATGAATCGCTCGTTGATTGCGATCCTGTACCGTTAATTCCAAGCGACGAATAACATGACTTTCATGCGCCCAGCGAATAAGTTCTTCCATTAGGATACTGCCTAGTCCATAGCCCCAGTATTCTTTTAAAATACTAATGCCAATTTCACCAATATGCTCCATCCGCTTTTTAGAAGAAGCAGACACAGAAGCGGTGCCAATGATCGCTTCTCCCGCTAATGCCACCAATAAAACATTATTTGGCGATTCATAGAGTGTTGCTAGATTTTCAGCCAATTCTGTTGTCGACATGGCCATTCCTCGCTCATCCATCACCAAATAGGGCGTTTCACTCCCAATTTTTGACATCACAGATAGTAATTGATCCGCATCAGTAGGCACTGCTTCTCGAATAGAAAATGTTTGTTCAGTCATATTCGCGAGCCTCCCACGTTTTCAGAATCTCTGCTATTCTTTCTTCTGCCAATGGACCAGTTCCGCGGAATTCAAGAACTCTCTTGTCCGCTTCTTGAGAATCTTTATTTAAAATAATTTCTAAATAATCTTCTGGCAATTCTTCTTCAATCAAGCTGCCCCATTCTACAACGGATAGCCCATCTCCTTCAAAATACTCATCTAACCCTAATTCATCCGCACCCTCTTCAACACGGTAAACATCCATATGGTATAACGGAAGTCGTCCTTGTGGATATTCGCGGATAATCGTATAGGTGGGACTTTTAATCATTTGGGAAATGCCTAATCCTAAAGCAATCCCTTTCGTCATTGTCGTCTTACCGGCCCCTAAATCACCAGTCAGGACAATTACATCACCAGCTTGTGCCTTTTGTCCAATGATTTTAGCAATTGCTTCTGTTTCCAATGGATTGTTCAGGACAATATTCATTTTTTTGCCTCCCATCTGCAAGAATCTATGTATGAAAGTATACCGAAAATTCAATAAGTTGACTAGTGGCAGCTTCAAAAAAATAAAGTTGAGGCCCAAGTGTCCTGGGAACCTCAACTTCTACTTTGCTTATTTATCATGCTTCGACATAGTTAATTAGTCGTTCATTAATGTTTGAGCAGCTGTAATGATTGATAATTTATAAACATCTTCTTCGTTTGCACCACGTGATAAATCAGAAACTGGTTTGTTCAATCCTTGTAAGATTGGGCCAATTGCTTCAAAGTTACCTAAACGTTGAGCAATTTTGTAGCCAATATTTCCTGATTGTAAATCTGGGAATACAAAGACTGTTGCTTCTCCAGCAACTTTTGAGTTGGGCGCTTTTAATTGTGCAACAGAAGATACATAAGAAGCATCAAATTGTAATTCACCATCAATCGCATATTCAGGTGCTAATTCTTGCGCAATTTTTGTAGCTTCAGCAACTTTTGTTACTTCTGGTGCTTTTGCAGAACCTTTTGTTGAAAAACTTAACAATGAAACTTTTGGTTCAATGTCAAATAATTCAGCTGTTTTGGCACTATCAACAGCAATTTCAGCTAATTCTTGTGCAGTTGGGTTCACGTTAATCGCGCAGTCTGAGAATAAATATCTTTCTTGGTCACGACCACGAATCATTAAGAAAGCACCACTTGTACGGCTCACGCCTGGTTTTGTTTTAATGATTTGTAACGCAGGGCGAACTGTATCACCTGTTGAGTGGATAGCACCACTAACCATACCATCAGCAATACCCATGTAAGTTAACATAGTACCGAAATAGTTGACATCTTTTAAGATTTTTTCAGCATCTTCTTTAGTAGCTTTTCCATTACGGCGTTCAACAAATGCTTCGACCATTTCATCCCATTTTTCATAATCATTTGGGTTGATAATAATAAAGTTTGATGTGTTGATTCCACGAGCCATAGCAGCATTTGCGATATCTGTTGGATCACCAATTAAGATTGGTTCTACTAATTCATCAGATTTTAAGCGGGCAGCAGCACCTAAGATTCTAGGATCTGTTGCTTCAGGGAAAACAATTTTGATATTACGGCGTACGACTTTAAATTTTAAGCTATCGAATAATTCCACGATAAACCCTCCAGTTTTATATTTACAAAATCCATCATACACTATTCTCAAAGAAAATAACAGTTTTTTCTAGCTGTATTAGTCAAAAAAAACCAATAATCCGATAAACTTTTCACAAACTAACTCATCTACACTATAACAGCATACACTGTTACATTACACTGTTTCAGGAAGTTGCCAATCAATCGGCGTTTCCCCTAAACGTTCTAGAGCGGCATTCGCTTGAGAAAACGGACGTGAGCCAAAAAAACCACGATGTGCTGACAATGGACTTGGATGTGGCGATTTGATAATCACATGCCGAGTCGTATCAATCATTTTAATTTTTTCTTGAGCTGGACGTCCCCATAAAATGAAAACAACGGGTTTTTCACGCTCATTCAACTTTTCGATAATGACATCTGTCAGTTGCTCCCACCCTTTACCTCGATGGGAATAGGCTTGACCTGCCCGAACGGTCAACACAGTATTTAATAACAACACGCCTTGTTTGGCCCAGCTTTCTAAAAAGCCATGGTTGACGGGTTGGTATCCTAAATCAGCTTGTAATTCTTTGTAAATATTCGCAAGAGATGGCGGCACTTTCACACCTGGCTGGACAGAGAAACTTAGTCCGTGTGCTTGATTGGGTCCATGATATGGATCTTGTCCCAAAATTACTACTTTTACTTCTTCAAAAGGGGTTAGTTCTAACGCTGAAAATAAATGATACATATCTGGATAAATCGTTTGTGTCTGATATTCTTTTTTCAAAAATTCCCGCAATTCTTGATAATACGGTTTTTCAAATTCAGCAGATAAAACGGTTTGCCAACTATTGTGAATAATTTCTTTCATAATGCTCACTCCTTCGCTCTCTAAGCATAACGAATTTCTCCAAACCTGACAAGAAATTTCTGGGTACTTTCTCTTGGAAAAACGTGGTAAACTATAGGTAAGCTTTAAATAGATAATGAGGTGTAGAGAATCGATGATTAAATTAATTGCTTCAGATATGGATGGAACACTTTTAGATGCAAAAATGAGCATCACAAATGATAACGCTTCAGCAATTCGCGAAGCGGAACGTTTAGGAATCGAATTTATGGTTGCTACTGGCCGCGCATATACCGAAGCGAAACCCGCGTTAGAAGAAGCTGGAATTGACTGCGCCATGATTACTTTAAACGGCGCCCAAGTGTTCGACAAAGATGGACACTCACTTTTCACGGCTGGGATCGAAAAAGAAACAGTAACAGAAGTACTAACTATTTTGAGTCAACACAATGTTTACTATGAAATCTCTACAAATAAAGGTATTTTTTCTGAACATCAAGAAAAAAGAATTGAAAACTTTGCCGCTCATATTGCAGAATCCATGCCCCATTTAACTTATAAAGTGGCGATCGCCATGGCTTCAGCACACCTATCTTTATTGCATATTACCTATGTTGATCGTTTAGACGACATTTTAAAAGATGATTCGATTGAAGTCCTTAAAATTATTGGCTTCAGTATGGATGGGCCGAAAGTATTAGGTCCTGCTGGGATGGAAGTAGAAGAACTAGATGATTTGGTTGTTACCTCTTCTGCGCTTAATAATATTGAAATTAACCACCGCCTAGCACAAAAAGGGATTGCGGTTGCGCGCGTCGCTAAAGAACGTGGGATTCCCGCTGAACAAGTCATGACTATTGGTGATAATTTAAATGACGTCAGCATGATTCAATGGGCTGGGGTAAGTTTTGCAATGGGCAACGCCGAACTGGAATTAAAAGAATATGCTAAATATGAAACAGCCACTAATTTAGAAAATGGTGTTGGCGAAGCCATCCTGCGTGCAATAAGAGAAGATTTGTAATAAGCACTACCAGTTACAGCACTCATTTATATATAGAAAGGAGATCGTGTCGTGTCTGAATTTTTTATTCAAGAACAACAGTTAGGAAAAGTTACGCGAACCATCGTGAAAGACCAAGCAGGCCGTTCACTTTTTCTATTGGTGGGGCGCTGGGGCACACGAGGAGATGCGCTTTCTTTATATGCAATGAACGGAGAAATTTTAGCCAGTATTAAACAAGTTTCTTGGACTTTTGGTACACGATTTGAGTTATATCAGCGTTTTGAAAAAGTGGGTACTCTACGAAAACTGTTCAATTTGAATGCTGATTTCTATTATGTTCAAGGCCTTCACTGGGCAGTTGTTGGGGATATCAAAGCGCACCAATATTCAATTTATCAAGTCCATAAAAAAATCATGTCAATGGATAAAACCATGCTTTGTACAGGCGACTATTTTGTTTTAACTGTTGCCAATGATGAGGACGCACCGTTGTGCATCTGCATAGCAGCTGTCCTTGACTACTGGTTATATAATAAGAAAAAACAAAAAACTTCCGATGATTTTGGATTAGATTTTGATCCTTTAACGGATTAATGAAAAATAACGAAGCTAAAGTGATTGACTTTAGCTTCGTTATTTTTACACTTCTTTTTGCATATGATTGTACAAGTGACCACTAATAGTCATTGTTGTGACATCTTTAAAGCCTTTGCTTGCGTATAACTTTCTCGCCCCTGGATTGTCAAAATCAACATTTAGACCCAAGGCTTGCTTCCCGCTAGCTTTGGCTACTTCAGGTAAAGCATCTAATAACTTAGAACCAATTCCCATTCCACGGAAACGTTCATCCACAGAGATCGTGTCTAAATACCATTCATTAGGCAAGGTTTCTTCTTCAATAAATAGCCGAACATCTTCTGCTAAGCCATGTTTTTTAAAGACTTCTCTTAAAGGTTCATCAATAATCTTTTCATCTTCTGCAGGATAGCCGACAGCAATCCCTGCAACTTCACCTGCATGTTCATAAACTAAAATTCGTTGATAGCCATAGCGATAGGTTGGATACGCCGTTGCCTCTGCTAATAGGTCAATCATTTGTTCTTCTGAGACTTCTTCTAAAATTGGTAACTCCATATCTTTTAAAATAACTAAGACCAGCCGAGCAATCGCTTTACCGTCTTCTTTTGTTGCCGAGCGAATCATTGTAATTCTCCTTTACATTTAACTAAAAAAGAACTGGCTACTATCATTACTGACTTAGCCAATTCCTTTTATCTTGTCTTTAGTATAACAAATTTATTATTGAATTTCTACTGTAACCTGACGTCGTCCCCAAAGACGGCATTGGTCTACTGAATCAAAATGAACATCAATAATATTTCCTTGAATAGCGCCACCTGTATCCCCAGCAATAGCAAAGCCATAACCAGAGACTTTCACTAATGAACCTAGAGGAATTACACTTGGATCGACTGCAACTACATTGCTTTCTTTACTTAAGTCAATACCAGTAGCACTTAGATTACTTGCACCAGCTTCGCGCCAAGAATAAGCAGTTGATTCCATCTGAAGCACACGACCAGAGCCAGTTCCTGGTGTTGATGATTCGCCTGTCGATGATTCTGTCGTTGATGACGATTCGGATGAACTAGCTGAACTTGAAGATTCAGTGCTACTGCTTTCCGTACTTGTTGAAGAGCTTGATGCTTGACTGCTTGACTCTTCAGCAGCTTCGGCTTCTAGTTTAGCCGCCGCATCTGCTTGCGCTTGTTTGTCGGCAGCTGCTTGTTTCTTCGCTGCTTCTGCTTTGGCAGTTTCTGCCGCACGTTTTTTCTGTGCCTCAGCTGCTGCTTTTTCGCTGACTAAGCGTTGTTGCTCTTTCTGTTTGTCTGTCGAAATTTGAGCCAATAATTCTTCATTATTCGCCATTTTTTCTTTTAACTCAGAGACTTTATTATTCATTGAAGAAGCTTCAACTTGTAATTTCTCTTCATTTTGTTTTAAAGTTGTTTGCGTATTTTCAACTTTTTCTTGTAATGCAGCTAACTTTTCTTTTTCGCTAGTTAAGCTTTCAATCTTTTCCCGTTCAAAGTTTTGTAAAACGGTCATGGCGTAGGCCCGATTAAAGAAATCTGATAAATTTTCTGCATCTAATAAGGCTTGCCAAGTACGTTGGTCGCCATTTAATTGAATATCCTTCATACGATCGCCAACAGCTTCTTTACGACGAGAAATATTTTTTTCTGTTTTTTCTATTTCCTCTTTCGAAGTTTTCAACGTATCTTCCGCTTTCGAAATTTGCGTTTTTAAACGTTCGATTTCCGCATATTTAGCATTTACATCGTCTAAGGCTGAATTGATTTCTTTACTAATTAACTCCCCAGATTGTTTCGCTTGCGCTTCTTTTTCTTGCAACGAATCAAGTGATTCTGCTGCCGCAGCGACTGGAAGTCCAAAATTGATAAGCATCATTGTTGTTAAAAATGGTATCAACTTTTTAACCTTCACTAAATCCAACACCTTTCCTAACTTATCTAAAACACCTACTCATTATACTAGTCAGGAGGGCTTGTTTTATTTCAATCATGTTACAATTTGTTACAATTTAAATGCAACTCTTTTTTTATCCTGCGTTTATTCATTAGTCCATTTCTATCTCAATTCTTTAAGAATTTCTTAAGACGCCTTAAAAACTAGCTTTTGACGATTTTTCTTTTTTTTATCCCATTAGACCATTGATTGAAATATTTTGTAATATTTTTTGTTAATTATTGGCCCTTTTTCTTCAAATCTTCTAAGAGATGCCGAACTTCTTTGGAATTTTTAATGTTTTTTAAAGTTAGTTTTGGGTAATTGTTAATAAAACGACGTTGTTGGAAATTTAACCGATTTTGGAAATACTCTTTTTTGGTTCGTTCTTTTAACTTCTGCCAATCAGCGGTAGCTATTTCCATTTTTGTGTTCAACCGTTGCTTAAATTCTTGTTGGTTCGTTTCCAACGTTTGGCCCATCTCGGTAATAAGTTTTTTGAAACCTTGCATGTTCAGCAACGTATAAATTAAGTCAAGCCCCATTACAATCACTATGCAAAGTGCTAAGTAGTTGCCAAAGGTTGCTTGTAAAAAACTGACAACTTTGGCGATTTCTGGTTGAATAACTTTGACAATCAAGACACAACCCAATCCCCAAAAAAGAGAAACCGGTAAAGCCACGCGACCGTTTAAATTAAAAGGTACATCATGATAATCCCACCAAGAGGCATGGAACAGTTTTTCCAAGCCATAACTAGTGACATATTCTAAAATCGTCACTAAAACAGCCGATCCGACATACAATACCAAGAGATTGTTTTCAAAGGGTTCCACAAAATAGAGAACGCTTAAGACCCCAAATCCATAAATAGGACAATAGGGCCCTACCAAAAATCCTCGATAAACAAATTTTTTAGCTTTTAATGAACAATACACCGTTTCCCATAACCAGCCGATAAAGGAATAAATAAAAAATAACAAAATAACCTGACTCATTTTTTCCACGTTTCTGTCACACTCCACTTCTTTGCGCTTTTCTTCTATTTTAACAGAAGTTGAGAAAATGTAGCGAACAACTTTCTTTCATTGAAAGATTAGGCTACAATGAGAGCAGCAAAGGGAGGAATCTTATGTTTGGTTTATTGAAATACGCAAAAAATTATCGAAAACAAATTATCCTCGGTCCAGTCTTCAAATTTTTAGAAGCTTGTTTCGAGTTAGTCTTGCCCTTATTCATGGCTCACTTAGTCGATGTCGGTATTCGTCAAAACGACCGACAGACTGTCATAGAAATGGCCCTCTGGATGCTTGTTATGTCGTTAGTTGGTTTATTTTTTGTCATGATTTGTCAATATTATGCTTCAGTCGCTTCGCAAGGTTTTGGGACGGAGCTAAGAAATCAATTAATGAAGAAAATTAATCAGCTTTCACACAAAGAATTAAATAGTTTTGGTACAGATACCCTCATCACTCGGATCACAAACGATATCAACCAGCTTCAATTGGCTTTAGCGATGTTTATTCGGTTGGTCATTCGGACACCTTTTTTAAGTATTGGTTCTGTGGTCATGGCTTTTTACATTGATGTGCAGATGGGCTTTCTTTTCCTATTACTTTTACCAATTTTTAGCCTTATTCTCTTTATTATCATTAAAGTGACTGTGCCTTTATATCAAAAAGTCCAAGAATATTTGGATCGGTTAAACCGTCAAATTAGTCAAAATTTAAGCGGTGTCCGTGTGATCCGTGCGTTTGCTAGAAAGGAAACAGAGCAACGACATGTTGATAAAGCTTCAGATGATTTAGGCGATATTTACATTCGTGTATCGAATGTCTCTGCTTTATTAACGCCTTTAACCACTTTGATTATGAATGTTGGAATTTTATTTTTACTTTATTTTAGTGGCTTAAAAGTTTCTTTCGGTTCCCTGCAACAAGGGGAAGTTTTAGCATTGATCAATTATATGAATCAAATGATGCTCGCTTTAATTGTTGCTTCTAATCTCGTGGTAATTTTTACGCGAGCTGCCGCTTCCGCAAACCGTGTCAATGAGGTTTTAACTGTAGAAAGCCAGTTAACAGATACACCAGAATCAGCAAAAACATCTCCACAATTTGGTGATATTACCTTTGACCATGTAGATTTTCGCTATGAACCAGAGGCCGGTTTGGCTTTGGAAAATATCAATTTTACGATTCCTAAAGGCTCAATTCTCGGCATCACAGGACCTACCGGCAGCGGGAAAAGTACCTTAACCCAACTCATTCCCAGATTTTATGATGTGAGTGCAGGAAACCTTTTTATTAATGGTGTAAATGTGCGCGATTGGCCGCTCTTTACTTTACGCCAACAAGTTGCAAGTGTTCCACAAACTGCCGTCTTATTTACAGGGACTATTCGAGAAAACTTACAATGGGGCAAACCAAATGCAACTGATGAAGACTGTTGGGAAGCATTAGCTATCGCCCAATGTAAAGAATTTGTTGAACAATTAGACCAAGGGTTAGACACGCCTGTTAACGAAGGCGGAAAAAACTTTTCTGGTGGACAAAGACAACGGTTGACTATTGCCCGTGCCTTGATTAGGAAACCACATTTACTTATTTTAGATGATTCCTTGAGTGCCCTCGACTATCAAACAGATTTGAATCTGCGCCGTGCTTTACAAAAAGAACGAGCAGAGACAACCGTTATTTTAATTTCACAACGCGTGAGTTCGATTGCTACGGCGAATCAAATTTTAGTCCTAGATAGTGGAAAAGTCGCTGGCCTTGGCACCCACGAAGAATTACTTACTTCTTCTAAAGAGTATCAAGAAATCGTTGCGTCACAGGAGGAGGATACCCATGCAAACTAAAAAAATTCATTTTGGTGCCTTCTCACGTTTTAAGCCGTATTTACTACGCTATCCAAAAGAAATTATTGGCGCCTTAATCCTAGGAATTCTCAGTGGTTTTTCGACTGTCCTCATGACTTATTATATAGGTAAATCCGTTGATACAATGGTTGGTAAAGGACAAGTCAATGCTGCGCAACTCATCAAAATTTTAGGTTTATTAGCAGGGATTTTACTCGTAACCGTTCTAAGTCAATGGCTGATTCAACGTCTCGGTAATCGCGTGTCTTATTTATCGACCACACAGCTGAGAAAAGACGCCTTTGCCCATTTAAATCAATTACCGTTAAGTTATTATGACCAAACATCACACGGAAATATCGTCAGTCGCTTTACCAACGATATTGACAATATTTCAATGGCTTGCTCGGCTGTCTTCAACCAATTATTTTCTGGCATGGCCACCGTCGTTGTTGCTTTGCTCTTTATGATTCGGCTAAGTCCCCTGCTCACATTAGTGGTTCTTATCAGTACGCCGATTATTTTTATTGTAAACTGGCTTGTTGCAAAAGCTTCACAAAAAAACTTTGCTGCACAACAAACGATTGTTGGTGAAATTTCCGGCTTCGTTTCAGAAATGGTTGGCAACCAAAAAATTGTTAAAGCCTTTCAACAAGAACAAGCTACACAAGAAACATTTGAAGCATTGAATCAAACGTTGTATGAAAAAGGACAGAAGGCTCAGTTTTCTTCCTCCTTAACCAACCCACTTTCTCGATTTATCGACCATTTATCTTACTTATCGATTGGATTAGTCGGTGGCTTGTTAGTTTTAAGTGGCAATCCTTTAGTCACAGTTGGTGTTATTTCCAGTTTCACCATTTACTCTAGTCAGTTTTCTAAACCTTTTATTGAACTCTCAGGAATCACCAACCAAATCCAAGCAGCCTTAGCTGGATTGGAACGTACTTTTGATATGATGGATCAACCAGTTGAACGTCCTGATGCCCCGAACGCAATTGTTTTGAAAGAAGCGCGAGGCCGTGTTGAATTTAAAGACGTTGATTTTTCTTACACGCCGACGCGACCTTTAATCGAAAACTTTAATTTAATTGCTGAACCAGGAGAAACAATTGCCATTGTTGGGCGAACCGGTGCGGGTAAATCAACATTAGTGAATTTGTTAATGCGCTTTTACGAGGTCGACCATGGTCAAATTACGGTTGATACTCACGACATTACTCAAATTACTCGGGACAGCTTGCGAAAAAGTTTTGGTATGGTTCTCCAAGATACTTGGCTATTCGATAGCTCCATTCGGGAAAATTTAACGTACGGAAATCCTGAAGCCTCTGACGAAGAAATTATAGAAGCCATGAAAAAAGCCCATATTTTTGATTTCGTCATGCGTTTACCTCAAGGACTAGATACCGAGATTGGTTCCCAAGGCGTTAAAATTTCTGAAGGACAACGACAATTAATGACTATTGCACGCACGATGATTAGTAATCCGCCAATGCTTATTTTAGATGAAGCGACCAGTTCAGTTGATACGTTGACCGAGCAAAAAATTCAGGATGCTTTTTTACAAATGATGACTGGCCGGACCAGTTTTGTTATTGCCCATCGCTTAGCAACAATCAAAAGTGCTGAAAAAATTCTAGTTATGGACAATGGTCAAGTAGTTGAAATTGGCACCCATGACGAATTATTGCAAAAAGAACAGGGTTATTATCGTGACCTTTACGAAGCACAGTTTAATCAAAAAGCACAATAAAAAAGAGTCACTTTTCTGGGATGATGAAAAGTGACTCTTTTAATTTTAAATTTATTGATCTAATTCAGATAATGGCTTTCCAAATAAACGTTTAAAGGGAATTTTATTGCCTAAATAATAAGTGGCAATTACTTGAATAGGAAAGAAAATAACTGTTTTAATTAAGCGTGGCACCCACCAAGCAAAATTTGCTAGATTGACGCCATACATTAAACTTAACCACAAAGGAGTTAAAATGATATTAATTAAAACGGTGACCAACAATGTCGCCAAAATCACTCGTTGCCATGTCATTTCTTTCTTATAATAGAAATAACCATAAATAGCACCAGCCAAAAAGGCATTTAAAGTAAACCCAGGAAAATAGCCTGCCTTTGGAAAAAGCAACATTCCTACCACATCAGCCACCGCCGTGCCGATTCCAGCCCAAAAAGGTCCGAAAATCATCCCAATCAATGATTCTGGGATAAACGTGAAACTGATTTTTAAAAACGTTGTTTCATACGCAAAAAAGCGTGAAAAGACAACGACCACCGCAATGAGTACGCCCATTAACGCAATGGATTTTGTGCCAAATTTTTTCTTTGTCATTTTTAGCATCTCCTCTAAGAGCTGCTACATGACGAACCATGCAGCGAATGCGAAAACAAAACCGCGAACATTAAAAAGCTGAACGTGTTGTTCTGATGATAAGCAAAGTAAGAACCTTTACTTTCTAGCAACACACTGTTTATGTTCTTCGTCCAAAAGGCAACATCCCATCCTTTTAGCACTTAACGCTTTGTCTCCTACTCTGTTATTTTATTTGGACAAAAGTCCTCATAAAATATACCACAAAATAGTCAAAATAACCATTAAGGTTCTCTAAAAAGCTAACGGTCGACGATCCCCTTCATGGATGACCTCACGGAAGTCCGCAAACCCCGCCTCGACACCTCTCAAAAGAATTTCAGCACTGCCGATATTGGTCGCTAAAGGAATTTCATAGACATCACTTAGACGAATCAAAGCCGTCACGTCTGGTTCATGCGGTTGCGCGGAAAGAGGATCTCTTAAAAAAATAACTAAATCAATGTTGTCTTCTGATATCATTGCGCCAATCTGTTGATCCCCACCTAATGGCCCCGATTTAAAGCAATGCACGGGTAAGCCAGTTGCTTCCATCACTTTCATGCCTGTCGTCCCTGTTGCATACAATTCATGTTTTTCTAAAATATGTTTATAAGCGGTTGCTAGTTTGATCATTAATGTTTTTTTACGATCATGAGCGATTAAAGCGATTTTCATGTTATCCAACTCCTGTCTTTGTTATATTATAACAAAAGTTTATCGATAAATCCGCTGAGAGTGTTTGCCCTTTGTCACCTTGACGAAAAAGTCTTCTTTTTCTTGTGCAACTCTCCCTTGCTGAAAGATAGCGTTTTCATTTAAACTATGAGTAACAAATCAAAAAGAAAAGAGTGACTTATCAAATGGTGGAAATGGCGCTTAGAAATGTGTATAAAAAATATGACAATGCAGAACATTATTCTGTTACAGATTTTAACTTAGAAATTACAGACCGTGAATTTATCGTCTTTGTCGGACCTTCTGGTTGCGGTAAATCAACAACATTGCGCATGATTGCTGGCTTAGAAGATATTACTGAAGGTGAATTATCAATTGGGGACAAAGTCATGAATGACGTTGCACCGAAAGATCGTGATATTGCCATGGTTTTCCAAAACTATGCGCTTTACCCGCATATGACTGTTTTTGATAACATGGCTTTTGGTTTAAAACTAAGAAAATATGATAAAGCTGAAATTAAAAAACGGGTGGAAAATGCTGCGGATATTCTGGGCTTAACAGAGTACTTACAACGTAAACCTGCGGCGCTTTCTGGTGGACAACGCCAACGTGTTGCACTTGGCCGGGCAATTGTCCGTGATGCCAAAGTCTTTTTAATGGATGAACCTTTATCAAACTTGGATGCAAAATTACGTGTAGCCATGCGTGCTGAAATCGCTAAACTACACCAACGTTTAGAAACTACGACAATTTATGTGACACATGACCAAACCGAAGCGATGACCATGGCTGACCGAATCGTAATTATGAAAGATGGCTTTATTCAACAAATTGGTTCACCAAAAGAAGTTTACAATACACCTAAAAATATGTTCGTAGCTGGGTTCATCGGCTCACCTGCCATGAATTTCTTCAAAGTTACCTTAAACAATGGGGTTATTTCTAACCAACATGGCTTAAAGCTAGCAATTCCTGAAGGAAGAAACAAAGAGCTTGTTGAACATGGTTATGAAGGCAAAGAATTAATTTTCGGTATTCGTCCAGAAGATATTCATAGCGAACAAGTGGCTTTAACAGCAATGAAAGATGCGGTGATTAAATCTGAAGTCGTTGTTTCTGAATTATTAGGGGCTGAATCCATGCTTTATACAAAAATTGGTGATACAGAGTTTATCTCAAAAGTAGATGCTCGTGACTTCCACCATCCTGGTGAAATGATTGACTTAGCTTTTGATATTAACAAAGGACATTTCTTCGACCCTCAAACAGAAGAAGTCATTAAATAAAAAATCTCGAGGCATCCGTCACAATGACGGATGCCTCGATTGTTTCTCTTTATGCTAATTTAACCTTCTTCTTTATCACTTTGGGTTGTTTCGCTTCTGTAAAAGTTGGAATATCTACATGTTTACTTAAGGTACTTGCTAAAAAGTAGGCAATACTGAAATCCACCAAACTATGAATTAATCCACCAACGCCCATCAAAAGAAAAATAGAATACATGAAGCCAGCTGTATAATAGGTTCCTGGCAAGTTGCCCATTGTGTAAAATACAGAAACAACCACTAGCTCGGCAGCGGAATGAATCACTCCAATTCCCACGTTAAACAACTGTAATTTCCCATTTAATAAAGTGAATTTCCCCTCTTTATTGATTAAAATTTCTGGATGCTTTTGTAAAATCACTGCGCCAATGACTGCAAAAATCAAATGAGATAAGGCCCGCAAAGCAATAATCGGTGTTGCGGATAAGAAAAAACCAAAACCTGTTCCTAGACTAACCGCAATTGCCACCACTGGAGAAATAAACATGGCAATAAAAACTGGGACGTGACTTGCTAACGTAAAACTGGCTGGACCAATGGTAATTCTTGGCATAACCATTGGAATGATAATCCCCATTGCAATTAAAAGTGCTGAAATTGTTAAACGTTTTACTGAGTTTGTTTTCATTAAAACTGCCTCCTAAAGGTGTCATGACACCTTTTGTTTTTCTCAAGTGTAGCTGAACAGCCGCAATGTGTCAAGACACATAAAAGAACTTTCTGTTATTTCTCATAAATAACAGAAAGTTCTTTTTTATACTGGTTTATTTTTTTCTAAAGCATTACTTAAACGAGCGAATTCTTCTAAAGACAATGTTTCACCACGTCTAGAAGGATCAATTTCTGCTTCAGCTAGGCTCTCTTTTAGCCAAGCCACCGTTTGTTCATCTTTCCCATAAAAATGCGTTAAGTTATTCCACAATGTTTTACGTCTTAATTGGAAACTGGCTTTGGTTAATTTGAAAAATTCTTTTTCATTGGTCACTGTCACTGCTGGTGTAGCACGGCGCGTCAATTTAATAATCGCCGAGTCAACATTGGGCTGCGGCACAAAAACTGTTTTTGGCACAATAAAGGCGACACTTGCTTCCATAAAATATTGGACAGCAATTGATAATGAGCCATAAGCTTTCGTTCCTGGTTTAGCAGCAATTCGATCAGCGACCTCTTTTTGCATCATCACAACCATTTCAGCTACATCTAAAGAAGATTCTAAAAAATGCATCATAATTGGCGTAGTAATATAGTAAGGTAGGTTAGCCACCACTTTAATCGGATACTTCTCTTGAAAAACTTGGTTGGTTGTCTCGACCAAATCAGCTTTTAAAACATCTTGATGCACCACTGTTACATTATCATAGCGACTTAAGGTATCTGCTAAGACAGGAATCAAGCGATCATCAATCTCAAAAGCCACAACTTGTGCCGCGTTCATCGCTAATTGCTCTGTTAATGCACCAATTCCAGGCCCGACTTCGACAACATTTGTCTGCTGATTAATTCCCGCTGTTTCTACAATTTTTCTTAAAATATTAGGCTCTGTCAAAAAATTTTGACCTAAACTCTTTTTAAATGAAAATCCATGCTTTTTTAGTATTTCTTTGGTTCTGGATGGTGTGGCAATTTCTTTATAGTCCGTCACGCTTGTTCCTCCATGTAGTTATTCTTCGTTTGCAAGTTCTTTTAAAATACGTGTCATGCTTTCTTTCAATTCTGCTTCTGTAATCCGAAACATGCTTAACCGTTTGACTAACTGTTTGCTATTTGTATAGCCAATTCTTAGGTCATCTCCTAATAATTCACGGTATTTTTTTGCATTTGCTCCCGCTATTAAACCATATTCAACTAGTGTTTGTCTAGGAATTTCTTGATAGTCCTCACCAGCTTGAACAGGTGTTACGACTTTTTTTAAGGCTTCAATAATTGCTTCATCACTAGCATGTTCAACCCCTAGGCTACCGCCATTTTTTTTAGGCACTGCAACTTTTCTTGATAGAAAAGCATGCTTTGCATCAGGAACGACTTCCATTATTGTTTTACGAATTTTTTCGCCCGAATAATCTGGATCTGTAAAAATAATCACGCCTCTCGTTTCTTGTGCGTGTTCAATTTGTGTCAAAATTTCATCATTGATAGCAGAGCCAATCGTTTCAATCGTATCCGCTGCAACTACCTCTTGAATGCGGCGTGTGTCGTCTTTTCCTTCAACGACAATGATTTCTGCAACTTTCATTTTTTCTTTCATTTATCTATCCGAAACAAGCGATGAGCGTTGACTCTCGTTTGTTCTGCCACTTCTTCAAAGGTTAGTTGTCGTAATTCAGCAATTTTTTCCACTACGTATCGCGTATAGCCTGGTTCATTCCGTTTACCACGATAAGGAACAGGGGCTAAATAGGGTGCATCTGTTTCCACCAACATTCGTTCAAGTGGTACCGCCATCGCCGCTTCTTGAACATCCAACGCCTTTTTAAACGTTACGACGCCACTAAAAGAAATATGCAAACCTAAATCTAAAAATTTCTTCATCCACTCAGCATCGCCACTGAAACTATGCATGATTCCACCAATATCTGAAATTTTTTCATCTTTTAAAATTCGATAGGTATCTTCTAATGCCTCTCTCGTATGCACACTAAACGGTAAATTCATTTCCCGAGCAATCGCAATTTGACGGCGAAAGACTTTTTCTTGCACCTCTTTAGGATCCTCCATCCAGTAATAATCAAGACCGATTTCACCTAATGCTACAATTTTTGGCAACGTTAATTGTTCTTGTAATCGTCGTTCAACCTCTGGCGTATAGCTACCCGCTTCTGTTGGATGCCAACCAATGATACTATAAATATTGGCATATTCCTGACTAAGTAAAAGAGATTTTTCAATCGTTGGTTCATCAAAACCGACCACGGCCATCTCTGTAACACCCAATTCTTGGGCATGTGCAATCGTTTCTGGAATATCATCATTAAATTGTTCTGCATTCAAATGTGTATGTGTATCAAAAATCATTATGATTGCCTCCTTTATCTCCTCTCTACTTTATCATATTTCTTGAAAAATCTGAATGACTAGGCGACAAGATTCGCCATTTCCTCATAAACAGCGCTTGCATTTATGCTAAAAGTAACGTATACTATTCAGTCATGTTATTAAAAGGAGGAATCTCCATGACCGATGAAAAAATTTATGAACAACAGCATTTAACAACGGTTTATCATGAGCTGCAAGCGGCTAAAAAAGTTTACGAAGAGCAATTGGCGAACACAATGAAAGATGGCAAACATATGCTAGAGGAATTTGGTCGCGATTCTAAGCTGAATTTTGATAGTTATGCCGATAATCTAGAAACGTTTGCCATGTTGGAAATGAAGAACCGTGAAATTGATCAGTGGAACTTAAAAAATGAAGCAACGGCTAAAAATTTAGACAAAGTGAAACGCCTATTACAAGTTCCTTATTTTGGCAAAATTGGCGTGACTTTTGAAGACAGCCCTGAAGAGCCAGAAAACTTTTATATTGGCGTAAACGATTTTACTTCTTTAGAAGAAGAAACGCGCATTCACGATTGGCGCTCACCGATTGCTTCGTTATTTTATGACAATGTTTTAGGAAAAACAGCCTACATGGCACATCAACAAACCATTCCTGTACAACTTGATTTGAAAAGACAGTTAATTATTGAAAAAGATCAATTAATCAACTATTTTGACACAACCATTGCGATTCAAGATGATGTGTTATTGCATTCTTTAGAAGAAGATGCTTCTCCTTATATGAAGGACATTACGACAACCATTCAACAAGAACAAAATCAAATAATTCGTGACGAAACGCAGCCACTCCTACTAGTCAACGGGATTGCTGGTAGTGGGAAAACGTCTGCGATTATGCAACGGATTGCTTATTTACTTTATCAACATCGAGCAGAAATTACAGCGGATAATATTTTATTACTTTCACCAAATTCAACATTTATTGATTATATTTCTCAAGTTTTACCGAATTTAGGCGAACGAAATCCCTTGAATTTGACTCTTTTACAATTTTTGCGCTTCACTACCAAAGAAGCATGGCCAATGGAAGAAGAAACGGACTATTTCGAACGCATTACTCGCTCTGAGGCAACGGAGCAAGAGCACGTTATTCGTTCAAAAGAATTTGCAACGTTTCTTTTAAGCAATCCTGAAAAAGCGGTTGTGCAGCCACATTTTTTCCGTCCTTTAACTTTTAAAAAGCAGACCTTATTTACTTCAGAAACAATTTTTAAACTTTATCAAGAAACACCAGCTGACTTGAGTATTCGCCAACGAATTTCAGCCACAAAAGAAAAATTAACCAGTCTTTGGACACGTTATCTATTAAAACAAGCCCATTCTAAAAAAATGTTGGATCAATTCCAAGATTTAACAGAAGCTGAACAAGTTCGTTATTTTGGCACAGTGATTACCGAAGATAATGAAAAACATCTGGCTGATTTTGCTTTAAAACGTTTGAAGAAAAAATATCGCTCTATCACTGCCGCTATCAAAAATGATGCTTGGCTAGATCAATGGGCCTTTTTTGAAACGTTTTATTCTTTATTCACTGAAAAATCGTATCAAAAAGAGACAGCTGTTTTCACAGCCGATGAAATTGTGGCCCTTATTTTGGTGAAACATGCATTTATTGAAAACCTCGCCAACCAGCAAATGGCTTTTATCCTAGTCGATGAAGTCCAAGATTATACAGAAGCCCAATTATTATTACTGCTGACACTTTTCCCTAAAGCTAGTTTTACTTTAGCTGGTGATGAAAATCAAGCCATTTTTAATACAGCCATTGAATTTTCTGAAGCTCATGATTTATTGGTTAACGAAACTAGCCGTTCTGTTGGAACGTATCAATTATTAAACAGTTACCGTTCAAGTAAAGAAATTACACGACTCTTCCAAACATTAGGCACTCAACCAGAGCAATTAACCATTGTGCCCATCCGGCATGATGGAGAAAAGCCGACATTTATTCCTTGTGACTCTGCGTCTGACTATCTTAAAGCAATCGTCACTTCCATTGCAACTTTTGATCCGAAAGAAAGCACCGCCATTATTACTAAAACATTTGCAGAAAAAGAACAATTAACAAAAGAACTTAGTGCTTCTCTTTCATTGGAAGAACATCCGTCACTGCAAGTTTTATCAATTGATATGGCAAAAGGTCTAGAATTTGATAATGTAATTCTTCATAACCCAAATGTTAATCGTTATTCCGACAATAAACGAGATAAAAAAATCCTGTATACTGCTATTTCTCGTGGAATGAAACGGGTCGTTTTACCTTATACCGGCACACTTTCTGAATGGTTTACACCTTACTTGGCAGCCCGGTAACTGAGACTTAAGGCGGATTTTATTTTTAGAAAAACCACTTATAATAGACGAGTAGGTACTGCTTTTTAATTAGCAGACCTACTCGTTTGTTGTCTCTTAAGTTGAGAGGAGCGTGAGAAGGTGAAACAATCACCTGATTTAGAAAATTTTTTAAAAACCTCTATCCAAAAAAATGTAACTATTGAGCGAAAACAACAAAAACAAACCATTTGGCACTGGCTACTGCTTATTTTATTTGGCTTGCTAACCTTTGGCTCACTGACACAGCAGTTACTCCTAATTGGCTTGTTTACACTTATTGCCGCTATTGTTAAAGGTCCCTTAATGCTCGTCTGGGGAACCATCTATTCGGCGTTAGTGGCTTTGTTTCCACCTTTTGCTTTAGTCCTATCTTTACTTTTTTTTATAATTAATTTAGGCACTGTTATGAAAAGTTGGCGGATTACTTTAACAAGTGCTTACTTTTATCTAATTCCTTTAGGTTTTAGTCTCTTGAAAACGACCGACTGGGTATCAACGCCTTATTTCCTGACAGGCTTGGCTTTGTTAAGTATTTTAGGGCTGCATTTTATATTAGAGTGGCTCTATAAAAATAATAGCTTAGGCCGTTTACTCACGTGGCAAATTATTAGTGTCCCTTTTTCACTCTTACTGATCATTTTACCAAGTCGCCTAACGAAAGGCCGTTTTGGTAAAAAACGAATACCTAAAAAAGTGAAACTCTAAAATAGAAAAGCCTAGGAAAAATCGCAAATGATTTTTTCTAGGCTTTTCTTCGATTCTTTTAATTTAAAAATTCGTTGATTTTCGATTTTAGGACGTCGATAAAACTGGAGAAAGAGAGTTCATTTGTTTGTGAATAAGTCCAATGAGCCAATAACAGAAAAACTAAAATAACCAGTATCGCAACCACTAAAAAGGTTCTAATTCTTGCCCTTCTTTTTCTACGTTGAACTGTTAGCCGTGCTTGTTCCCTTACTCTCATAGCTTCTAAATAATACGGACGCCATTTAGGATCATTTTTTCGTTGCTCATAAAATTTAAATTTATGATAAGCCATCAAACTTCCCCCACATCAAATCACTTTTCTTCTAGTATACAAAAAAAGTAGTAAAGATAAAAGGTTACAATTCACCTTTTATCTTTACTACTTATGCTTTTATGCGATTCCTGCACCATTTGGCATTTCTTTTGGTGCTTCAACAATTTGAAGTTTCCCTTCTGGTGATTCAGCTGAAAGAATCATTCCTTGGCTAATTTGACCACGCATTTTTCTTGGTTTTAAGTTAGCCACAATGACTACTTTTTTGCCAATTAGCGCAGCTGGATCTGGATAAAATTCAGCAATACCTGAAAGAATTTGACGATGGTTTTCATCTCCAGCATCTAAACGGAATTGCAATAATTTATCTGCTCCTTTGACTTTTTTACAGTCAATAACTTCGGCAACTTTTAATTCCACTTTATCGAAATCATCGTACTTAATTTGTTTTTCTTTCGTTGAAACCAACGTTGTTTCTTCTGGATTCCATTTAATATCCTCTTCTGTAGCACTTTCGCTTTGGGACATTTTCTTTTGAATATACGTTACTTCTGTTTCAATTTCTAAACGTGGGAAAATAGGTGTTCCTTTACTTGTTACTGTTACGTCTGTTGGGAACTCACCAAAATGAATATTTTCCATGTTCATTGTTTCTGGATCTAAGCCTAATTGTTCGAAAATTTTCCCTGGTGTTTCTGTCATGACTGGTTGCAATAAGATTGCCACAATTCGTAAGCTTTCCGCTAAATGGATCATGACACTTTCTAATTCATTGCGTTTCTCTTCTTCTTTAGCCAATACCCAAGGCGCTGTTTCATCAATATATTTATTGGCACGAGAAACTAGCGTCCAGATTTCTGCAATGGCCGTATTAAATTCCATTTTTTCCATTGCTTCATGATATTTTCCAATAACATTAGCCGCAGTTGTCGATAGTTCACTATCAAATGGGGTAACTTTTGAAGCATAGGCTGGTACTTTGCCATCACAATATTTATTAATCATCGCAATTGTTCGATTCAACAAGTTTCCTAAGTCATTAGCTAAATCATAATTTAAGCGAGAAACGAAATCTTCTGGTGTAAAGACGCCATCACTACCAAATGGAATTGCTCGTAATAAATAGTAACGTAACGCATCTAGACCGTAGCGTTCTACTAACATTTCAGGGTAAACAACATTTCCTTTAGATTTAGACATTTTCCCGTCTTTCATCAATAACCAACCATGTCCAAAGACTTTTTTCGGTAATGGTAAATCCAAGGCCATTAACATAATTGGCCAATAAATCGTATGGAAACGCACGATTTCTTTCCCAACCATTTGCACGTTCGCAGGCCAATATTTTTGGAATAATGAATCATCTTCTGAACCATAACCTAGTGCTGTAATATAGTTTGATAACGCATCAATCCATACGTAAACCACATGTTTTGGATCATTTTTTAATGGAATTCCCCAAGAGAAAGTCGTTCTTGAAACGGCTAAATCTTCCAATCCTGGTTTGATGAAGTTATTTAGCATCTCATTTTTACGAGATTCTGGTTGAATAAATTCTGGATGTTCTTCGTAATATTGTACCAAGCGATCCGCATATTTACTCATGCGGAAGAAATAGGATTCTTCTTTAACTAATTCGACTTCGTGACCACTTGGTGCTTTCCCACCAATGACATTGCCTTCATCGTCACGATATACTTCAGCTAATTGTGTTTCAGTGAAAAATTCTTCATCAGAAACTGAATACCAACCTTCATATTCTCCAAGGTAGATATCTCCTTGTTCTACTAAACGATCAAAAATTTGTTGCACGGCTGCCATGTGATAATCATCCGTTGTCCGAATAAATTTATCATAGCTGATATCTAATGTTTTCCATAATTTTTGAACATCTGCTGCCATTTTATCAACGTACTCTTTTGGTGTCACATTCAACTCAGCAGCTTTTTTTTCAATTTTTTGGCCGTGTTCATCCACACCTGTTAAATAAAATACATCAAAACCCATTAAACGCTTGTAACGGGCCATTGCATCGCAGGCGATTGTTGTATATGAATTCCCAATATGTAACTTCCCACTTGGGTAATAAATTGGGGTGGTAATATAAAATGTTTCTTTCTGTGACATACAGAAAAAACCTCCTTTAGTCATTTTCCTAAACCCTCAGGATTTACTCCTAAACAGTATACCATAATTAGACATTATTAAACTATATTTCTTGTCGGTTTTCTCTTGAAAATGAAGAAAATGCCAGAAAGAAAAGAGAGAAACACCTGTCTATTTGACAAGTATTCCTCTCTTTTTTCGTTCATTTTTATTCTTTTGTCTCGAAACGAACGATACTATGGTGTCGTCCATAAAAGAAATAAATAGCCAAACCAATCACTACGGCTATGCCAAATACTTGCCAAGTAGCTAAAGACAATTGGAACATCAAAGCCGCGCAAACCACGATTGAAATTAATGGTAGAACCGGCACAAGTGGTACTTTAAATTCACCTGCTTGCGGTTCTCCTTTCATTGTCCGTAATTTGATAATTCCTAAAGCGAGAAACATCAGATAAAAGAGTGTCACGATATTTGTAAGTTCAGCCAACATCTCCATTGGAACAATCCCAGCAAAAACCATTGCTAAAAATCCAGCTACATAGGTTGCATTCTTAGGTGTGTGCCGCTTCTCATCGATTTTGCTCATAAACTGCGGCAATAATCCATCTTTACTAATCGCATAAATCACACGGGCTAAACTGTACATCATCGCAATCGTCACTGTTAATAAGGTTAAAATAGCACCAACTGAAATGATTGTCGCGATTGCGCCATGATTAATGAAGCGCATCGCAAAAGCCACCGGATCCTTGACCCCTAAATCCGTAAATGGAACAATCCCAGTTAAAACTAACGTAACAACAATATATAACAATGTTGAAATAATAATGGAACCAATAATCCCTTTTGGAATATCTTTTTTCGGATTCTTCACTTCCTCCGCGGCCATGCTAACCGCATCAAACCCTAGAAAGGCAAAGAAAACTAAAGCAGCACCACTGAAAACGCCTGAAAAACCATAAGGAATAAATGGTTGCCAGTTCGTTGGTTTCACATAAAAGATTCCCACGAGAACAAATAATAAAATAATCCCAAACTTCACGAAAACCATTAAGTTATTTAAACGTAACGCTGTTTTCGCTTCTAAAGATACCCAAAAAGTTACGGCTACAACGACCAACATGGCAATCAAATCAATATATGTACCATTTGTTGGATTATAAGCGCCACTTAACGCTTGCGGCAAAGAAAAACCTAAGCTATCCAAAAAGCCATGAACATAGCCTGACCAACCTGAAGCAACGGATGAAACCGCCAAGAAAAACTCACAAATAATCATCCAACCAGTCATCCAAGCTACAATTTCTCCAAAGACCACATACATGTAGGCATACGGCCCACCAATGACCGGAATACGTGATGCAAATTCTGCATAGCATAAACCAGATAAAATAATCGCGGCTGCTGCTACCAGAAATGATAAGACGAGCCCTGGACCTGCATAGCGTTCCGCTGCGACACCTGTCACAACAAAAATCCCTGTTCCTACTACAGCCCCAATTCCTAGAAAAATTAAGTCCATCGTCTTAAGATTTTTTTTCATCCCACCACTGTCATTGACAGGCACAGTGATTTCTTTTTTTCTGAAAATAGACATGTGTTTACCCCCGTAAAAAAAATAAGCGTAAATAAACTATTTACGCTTTCATATACCCTAAAAGAATACCACCTAGAATAACAAAAATGCAACCAAAAATAACATAAAACATTTCTTTTTTTGATTTTCTTTCGCCTAAAAGGAAGATGCCCCCAAGAGTCGAAATAATAATCCCCATTTGTGATAAAGAGAAGCTAATAGCTAAGCCAATTTCACGCATTGTTAATAACATACAAATATTTCCTAAGCCCCAAAGCAGACCCGTCGTCATATTCATCCAAACAAAACGATCAACTTTGACTTTTTTGAAGGCAAAGAAACTAGCCCCCACTAACATACCAATACTTTGTGGCAAAATAATTCCCCACGGATCTAAACCAGTGGCATTAATAATGATGGTATAGACGCCATACCCAACTGTTGAGAAAATCAAGGCCCGAATCCCTTTATTAAAATCTAACATACTGTTTGAGGTTTTCGGTTGACTGTCATCATCTTGTCGAGCTGTTAAATACACCCCAAAAACTAAAAAGGCCAAAGCGATAAAGCCCACAACAAAGTCTTTTGTTTTTGTCCATTCATGGAAAAAAACAGCCCCTGCAACGGTATTAACAACTAACTGCATCCCAGTTGAAATTGGTAAGCCAACTGAAACGCCCATATATTTCATGCTATGAAATTGTTGATTCTGTCCCAAACTCCAGAATAAACCAGATATAAATCCAACAATTAATGTGGCTGTCGTCAACGTAGGCTGGATGACAAAAAAGACAACAATTGAAAATAGTAATGCGCCGATTGTCATACCTAACGTTTGTTGATTGGCGCTTCCACCAATTTTACCGCTGACTAAACCAATACTGCCCCACGCAATCATGGGCACTAAAGCGATAAGTAAACTCATAATATTCTCCTAACAAATTTATTTCATTTCATTCTAACAATAAAAACGTTTTCTAAACAACTAAGAAGAGTAAGAGAAGTTAGCAAGAAAGTTTTAATAAATAAAAAAAGGCCTATCACCTCTTTAATTTGCTGATAGACCTACTTTTTATTTCACTTCATTATAATAACTGAGGGAAGGGAAAAACAATGTCATCGTCGTACCTTGCCCTTCTGTCGATTCGACTGTTAAATCATGACCTAACTTTTTCGCTAAGCTATGGGCCAAATACAGGCCAAGACCAGTCGAATGCTGTTCGCTTTTTCGCCCGTTTTCACCAGTAAATCCTTTATCGAAAATGCGTCGTTGATCTTGTGTCGGAATGCCAATCCCAGAATCTTTTAAAGATAAATAAATACCTTGTTTATTTTTGGAAATTAGGACCGTAATCGTGCCGCCTTCTGGCGTATACTTGACTGCATTACTTAATAATTGGCGGAAAATAAAAATGACCCATTTTCGGTCGGTTAAAACCGCTTCATCTTCCCCTTCAATTGAGAATTGCAATCTTTTTTGGATAAAATAATTTGCTTGCGTACGAACAACAGATTGCACAATTTCTTTTAAAGAATATTCTTGGAGTAAATAATCTCGAGAAAAGCTGTCCAGTCTAGCATAATATAGGACTTGCTCGACATATTCATCAATTTTACCTAACTCATTTTCCAATAGATAATATTTTTTCTCTGGAATATCATCTTCGACAGATTGTACCAGTAACGTGATAGCCGCTAGGGGGACTTTGATTTCATGAACCCAAGAGTCAATGTAATCTTTTTGGTCCTGTTGGTTGTTAATTGCTTGCTGCATGGTTTGTTGGTGCTCTTGCAATAAACCGTTAATATACGTTTGGACAAGTAGTTCTTCTTCTTTTTCTGCTGTATTCAAATATTCTTGTAAAGAAGGCGGCTCTTTTTCCGTTGCCAACGAAAGCCACCACTTACGTTTTAAATAATAATCAATTGTTAAAAATAGCGATAAAAAAACACTTTGCAGTAAAAAGATATAGCCAACCACTGTCCAATCTAAGCGGACATTAGGAGCCAACCATAAAATAAAACAAGTTAAGAACAGAAAAAATAACCAACCAATTAGTAATAACCAGCGATCTTTTAAATACTTTAGAATGGTCATTGTCTACTCCTATCTAGGGCACCATATAACCGACGCCCACTTTGGTTTCAATATAGCCAGCAATCCCTGCTTGCTCAATTTTTTTTCGTAAACGATTGATATTTACCGTCAACGTATTGTCATCCACAAAACGTTCATCGTCCCATAAAGCGCGCAATAGTTTTTCACGTGTTAAAATTTTTCCGTGCTTTTTCATTAAAAGATACAGTAATCGGTATTCATTTTTACTTAAATCGATCATTTCACCTCTGATTTCCATTCGTCCATTGTCCACATTTAAAGTAATGCCATTATGTGAAAGCACTTCACTATCCGTATCGGAATAGTTATAAGAGCGACGCAACAAAGCATTGATTTTAGCAATTAAAACATCTATCTGGAACGGTTTTGTGACAAAATCATCCGCGCCCATGTTCATCGCCATAATCATATCCATATTGGTACTACGACTCGAAATAAAAATAATTGGTACTTTAGAAACTTCACGAATTTTTTGACACCAATAGTACCCATCGTACACAGGTAAATTAATATCCATCAAAACTAATTGGGGATTCTCCTCTTGAAAATCATCCAATACATCATTAAAATCGGTTGTTCCAATCGTTTCAAATTGCCATTTTTGTAATTCCTCGCTAATTAATTCTCGAATGGTTGTTTCATCTTCGACAATCATGATTTTAGCCATGCAATCCCACCTCTTTTATTTCTAAATTTTCATCTTTCTTATCCTAACAAACTTCATTCTTTTTGGATATAGGACTTTATGATGATTTTTACACTATTTCAAAAATAGGCGCTAATAATTCCCATTCTGATAACATGATGAATTTGCCAACGAAAGCAAAAATACCATCTAATAATAACACAGACATATTAATTCCTAATACAATAGAAGCTTTTTCGACAATTGGCATGGACTTTTTATTTTTCAAAATAAGATATAAAACAAAGTTCGTTCCATAAGTAAAAACTGTTAACAACACAATTAACTCAATCATTTTACCACTTCCTATTTTGGACTTTTCATTTTTCCTTCAATAATTTACTACTCTTAATTATAGCATAATCTTATAAAAAAATCGGCAGAGTCCTAACCATTAAGTAAACAACAAAATAGAAGTAGCCTCTTTGGAACTCGCAAGAATCGAGCCTTTTTTAAGAGTTGAAAGTCTTGATCCTTAAAAGACAAGTCCTTCAACTCTAATATGTTCCATGTATTGGAATTGATACCAACGTAACGAAGTGTAGTCGATCAGACAACCTCAGTTTTTCTAATGATTATATTTGTCATACACTTCTTTTAACTGGTTTAAATCTATTTTTTTCATTTGGTACAATTTTTTGGTCACTTCATTTGCTCTAGCTGGATTTGAGTCAGATAAATAACGTTTCAGTTCAGGATTGCCTGTTTGCCAACTGACCCCAAATTGATCTTCCATCCAGCCACACGGCCATTCTTTCCCTTTAGCAGTCACTTGTTGCCATAGCCGATCTATTTCCTCCTGATTTTCACAATCAATATAAATGGAGAAGGCCATGGTAAAATCAAAATCACGTTTATCTCGTGCATCCATTACTCGAAACGGTTGCTCCTGTAATGTGAAAAGTGCTTGCGCAATGTTCCCATCTTCATATTCAACTTTTTCAATTATTTCGCCTGGACCGAAAATCGCCAACCATTCTGATAGAGCTTTGGCTGCTTCGCCATATCTTTCATTAGCAAACATAAAGGTTGGTACAATTGTTTGTTCTTTTCCTGAAAAAGACACTTGCCAAGAGACACCAAATTTGTCCACTACCCAACCATATAAAGGACTAAAAGGATATTCCCCAAAAGGCATCAATATCTGTCCGTCTGCTGTTAAATTTTTCCACAACGTTTCTGTTTGTGATAATGTTTTACATTCAACAAAAAATGAACTAGCTGGCGTAAAGGAAAATTCTGGTCCGCCATTTAAACCAATGATTGTTTGGTTCGCCAAGGTAAATTCAATGGTCATTAATGATGTTCCATGAGGTTGATGCTCCTCATTAACGTAGTTCGTTTTACTTAGAATCGCACCTTTTTCAAAGATTGTTGTATAGAAGTTAGCAGCTTCTTCCGCTTGTGTGTCAAACCATAAACAAGGTGAAAATTTAGGCATTGTGGTTCCCTCCTTCGTTTTCTTTAGTGTAGTCAAAGATTGATAAATAAACAAAGAGAACGTTTTAGTATTTATTCATTTCCGTCTGATAGAATCGATAAATTGCTTGTTTTACTTCTTGAAGCAAGGAGGATTTTAAATGTCCCCGTGTCAAAAAATAAAAGGAACGCCAATACTTTTCACCTAACGTTTGGAAAGGAATTTTTTCAGTAATCGCCTTTCTTGAAAGCAACGATTGCCCCATGCCCAATTCCAACATTTTAACAATCATTTCATTATTTTTAACCGTCATGAGTGTTGGGCTTTGATTACTTTCTTCTAAATACTGTTGGGTATAATGAAAGACCCCAGAATCCTTTTCACGTACCAACCAATTCTGATTGGCAGGGTCCCCAGCTAAAACCAATTGATCCTGAATAATTTCTTCACGAGAGGCGCCTTTCGTAATTAATGGTTTTTCGATAAAGCCAAAATCAACTTGATGTTTTTCAACTTTTTCCACTACTTCTTCTGAATTGTTCATTTCTAAAACAAAATTGATTGTTGCATACTGTGTCTGTAAATGCTGCATCAGTTGCGGCAAATAATAAACTGCAAAAGTATTAGACGCAGCAATTCGGCAAGTTTCTTTAGGTAATCTCGCCTGATGAAGAGCTGTTAATGTTTCTTGCCAATCATCAGCTAAATTTAGCAAACGATTATACAAGACTTCTGCTTGCCTAGTAGGGACTACATCTTGTCGACCATTTCTTAAAAACAATGAACAGCCTAATTCTTCTTCTAATTGTTTGATTTGATTAGAAACGGCTGGTTGTGAGATATATAAGCAGGTAGCTGCTTTGGAAAAGTTCATTTGCTCATATACAATTTGAAACGTCTTTAATAATTTAAACATAGGTATCCTTTCGATAACTTTCTATTATAAATATTATTTTAACTATTTATTTCTCAAATGTAAAAAATTTCGTTATACTGGAAGTAATGAACAAGAAAGAGAGATTTTTTCAATGAAAAATTCAGAAAATGATTATATCCAATCTTTATTCCAAATTCTTCCCGGCTTGCTAACAGCTTTCCTTGTCGCCTGCCTTAGCAAGTTTCTTGCCATCTGGTTACCTAGCTTAGGCGCCGCAACGATAGCTATTTTACTAGGAATCTTTTTGGGAAATACCTTTGTTCGCGGTGCCAATTTAAATCGCGGAACCAAAGTAGCCGAAAGTAAATTACTAGAATTTTCTGTTGTTTTATTGGGAACCACCGTGACCTTTCAAACGATTGCCCAAATTGGCTTACAAGGTGTCGCATTTATTCTCATTCAAATGTCGCTGACCATTATTTTTGCCTATTTGATCGGTAAAAAACTGGCTTTTTCTGATAATATGTCTTTATTGATGGCTGGTGGTAATGCCGTTTGTGGGTCTTCTGCTATTGCTTCGATTGCTCCAGCAATTCAAGCAGACGAGGAAGAAAAAGGCCAAATTATTACTTTAGTAAACTTATTAGGAACCGTTTTAATGTTGACCTTACCCATTTTAAGTGGGATTCTCTATGGTACCAATTTGTTGGCTCGTAGCGCACTAATCGGAGGGACTTTACAATCAGTTGGTCAGGTTGTCGCCAGTGCCAATATGGTCAATGAGAACGCAGTTCAACTTGCGATGCTCTTTAAAATTATGCGGATTGTCCTACTCGTAGCAGTTGTCTATTTATTTGGACGTTTCAAGCAAAGTAAGACGGCAAAATCAGAGGCTGAGTTGGTAGAAGTCACCAAAAAAAGTAGTGCCCTACCTTGGTATGTAGTTGGCTTTTTCATTGCCTGTGTCTTTAATAGTTTGATTCATTTCCCCGTCGTAATCAGTGAGACTGCTCATTTCTTTAGTTCTTGGTTTGAAATTACTGCCTTGGCAGCAATCGGGTTACGACTCGATTTTAAAAAGTTTTTCCAAGAAGGCAAACGTTTCTTAATCTATGGTTTATCAGTAGGAACTGTTCAAGTCGTCCTAGCCATTTTGTTGTTGGCACTGTTACAGTTCTAATAAAAAAGTTTGACGTTAACACGTCAAACTTTTTTATTTCAGCTTATTCATGCTATTATGAATAAGGTTTTATTAACTTAAAGGAGTTTTTCGATGTTATTTAGTATTAAAAAAAGCGAATGGTTAGGCAATGAACGAAATGATCTCTTTGCCGGTCTCGTTTCTTCTGTCGCCATTTTACCAGAAGTAATCGGGTTTGCGATTATTGCTGGTGTTCACCCGCTTTCTGCAGTGTTTGCTTCAGCTGTTACTTTACTTGTGATTACTTTTACGGGCGGCCGTCCGGCAATGGTCTCGGCGTCTGCTGGTTCAATGGCCTTAGTCCTTGCAGGCTTAATTCAAGCACACGGTTTGTCATACATGCTTGCTGCGACTATTTTAACAGGCTTTCTACAATTTATTTTAGGTTATTTAGGTATCCATAAATTAATGCGCTTTATTCCCAAGACAGTGATGTACGGATTCGTCAATGCGTTAGCCATTTTAATTTTCATGGCGCAAGTACAACAATTGCCTCATCAAACACTGTGGTCCTACGGTATGATTATCTGTAGTATCTTACTTATTTATCTATTACCTAAGTTTATTACAATTGTGCCTCCTGCTTTAATTGTTATTTTATTCATGACTATCCTGTCCTATTTTTTAAAAGGTCATTTGCAAACGGTAGGTGATCTTGGTGAAATGAGTCAGTTTCATCCAGCGATCCGTTGGCCTAATGTACCCGTCAACTTAGAAACGTTGTGTATTATTTTACCTAGCTCTGTTGCCTTAGCAATGGTCGGGTTAATTGAATCTTTATTGACGATCCCCATTGTGGACAAAATGACAGCGAGCCAAAGTGATAGCCAACGAGAAGTTAAGGCGCAAGGATTCGCTAATATAATTACCGGCTTTTTGGGTGGCCAAGCCGGCTGTGCGATGATCGGGCAAGCGGTCATTAATGTTAAATCTGGAGGACGAAAACGGCTTTCTACTTTGATTTCAGGTATTACCCTCCTTCTATTCATTTTTGTTTTTAAATCCGTGATGGTAGCCATTCCTACAGCTGCATTGATTGGGATCATGATGACAGTGGCAGTCGACACCTTTGATTGGGAAAGTTTACAGCTTTTCCGAACTTTTGAAATTACTGAAATTGTTATTTTACTCGTGACAGTGGGTGTGATCGTCTATACGCATAATTTAGCGATTGGAATTATTCTAGGTGTTCTTTTAAGTGGTCTTCTTTATCATTTTTTCAAAAAAGAACCAAAAAAAAGTTGCTAGCTTTAGCAACTTTTTTTATTTTTCCCAATATTTCTTCAACGCTTCTTTTTCTATTTTCTTAATGAACGCATCTTTGCCATCCATATATTTATCAATGCTATCGGGGTGTGCTTGGGCCAATTGCTTTTTTAGTGTACCATAGGTTGTAACAATTGCCGGATTTTCTCGTAAATAATTTCGAAAAGCAAGATGGCGCAAAATTTCTTGCGTATTGTCAAACTGATAAATATGCACATGATGTGTTCTTTTTATCGGGCCTTTTCGTAAATAACGACGTCCTGATAGCCCAAATTCCCCCATATATTCATAACCGATTCTTTCAAATTCCCATTGTAACAGGTCTACTTTTTCAATTTCTTCAACAATGACCAAAAAATCAATAATTGGTTTGGCTGCTAAATTAGGCACAGATGTGCTACCGATATGTTCAACTTTAAGACAATTTTCCTTTAGAATCTGTTTCAACGCTTGGGCTTCTTCTTCAAACTGTTCCACCCAGGCTGGTTGGTATTCAGTAACGATTACCCGCATGATTTCTTCCCTCTTTTCTATATCCGTTTCATATGTAAAATAGGAAACGGATTTCCTTGAGGATCTTCCTTTGATTCACCAATTACTTGAAACCCTTGAGATTGATAGAACTTCACAGCCCCTTCATTTTGTTTATTGGCATCAACAAAGACAATTGATTCTTGCTCTATTAACTTTTGGATAATTTCTCCACCATAGCCTTTACGAAAATAGACCGGGTCAATAAATAACATTTCCAACGTTTGTTGATTTGTTCCACTAAAGCCCACACATTTCTGTTCTTCATTTAACCACATACTTAATTGAACTTGTTGAAAATAATCAGGTAAAACCACTTCGATTTTATCAATATCTGCCTGACTCAAAAACAAATGGGTAGCTTCTACTGAAGAACGCCATAGAGAAATTAATTGAGGATAATCAGTTTTTTTTACTTCTTTTTGGTTCAGCATTTTTAATTCCTCCCTATCTAATAAACAAAGTATACCACATTTTGTCTCTCTCAATTCCATAAAAAATAGTCAAATCAACCGTGTTTTTTCTGTCGATTTGACTGTCTCTCTCTATTAACTCTGATGGCTAAACAAGTAAACTAATCAAAGCCACGATAGCTAAACCGCCTTGTGTTAAAATGATTTTTTTATCACTAGTTAAGCTACCGTACGCCGCCACTAAAATAATATAAATCAATAAAAATTTTGTCATCTCCATCGTTGCTTGCGCAAAATAGACACTATAAATAAGTCCTGCACCGATTAGTCCATTATAGATTCCTTGATTTTTAAACAATGTAGTCACTGATTTTCTTTGTAACTCTTGCTTATCCATTTTAAAAACACGGCTTGTTGTCTCAGATGTTGGTACAATCGTTTCTAAATACATAATGTAGAAAAATTCTACAGCCACCAAGGTTACTAAAATTGTTGAAATTAATGTCATCTGCTCCCTCCTCCCATTCCTTTGAACGAAGTAATTTTATGTAATTTTTGCTATGATGTAAATAGATATGCCTAGCCTTAACGAAAGGAAGAAACCTATGACTTTTCAAGAAACTATTAGCGCCTATATCCAAGAACGTTATCAGATAACGCCCGATTTTCCTTTTAAAAAACATCCAGACTATCTCGTCTTTCGTCATCCTAGAAATGCGAAATGGTTTGCTTTAATTATGCCACTGGATGCACAACTGCTCGGCGCTACCGAGAATAAGCAGCTCACTATTTTAACCGTTAAACTTGCGCCTGAATTGATTGCCTTATTAAAGAACCAACCTGGCTATTTTCCTGCCTATCATATGAATAAAGAACATTGGTTAAGTCTTTCTGAAGAAATTCCGCTCTCACAAGTTTTTTCATTTATAGATGAAAGTTACCAACGGAGTTATTAAAAAAACACCCTACTCAAGGAGTAGGGTGTGAAAGATTATTTAAGCTTATTTGCTTAAAGCGTCTTTTGCTTGTTCAGCTAACGCTGTAAATGCTGCTGCATCGTTAACGGCTAAGTCAGCTAACATTTTGCGGTTGATATCAATCTCTGCCAATTTCAAACCGTGCATTAATTTAGAATAGCTTAAGCCATTCATGCGAGCTGCCGCGTTGATACGTGCAATCCATAATTTACGGAAGTCACGTTTCTTTTGACGACGGTCTCTGAATGCATAGTAATAAGAGTTCATTACTTGTTCTTTTGCTGATTTAAATAAAGTATGTTTTGATCCGTAGTAGCCTTTCGCTAACTTAAGGACTTTTTTACGACGTTTACGGGTTACTGTTCCACCTTTAACACGTGCCATGTTGAATTCCTCCTAATATCTTGTTTCTCTTGACGGTAATCTAAAAGTCACCGAGTTGTTTTATTTCATTCTTGCTAATTGTTGGCGGATACGTTTGTAATCGCCTTTTGCAACCATGCTTGCTTTACGCAATTGACGGCGTTGTTTTTTAGTTTTACCGTGGAAACGGTGAGATGTAAAGGCACGGCCACGTTTTAAGCCGCCTCCACCAGTACGTTTTACACGTTTTGCTAATCCGCGGTGTGTTTTTTGTTTTGCCATGACTAATTTTCCTCCTCAAAATCTTTGCTTCAAGTGAAAGACTCTAACAGTCACAACTGTCGAATATCCTTCTTGTAGAAATTACCAAAAGTCCGAATGCTCGGTCTCTTCGTTTACTTGTCGTTTTTCGGTGCCAGCGTTAGAAACATGCTGCGTCCGTCCATTTTCGCTTTTTGTTCCACTGTGGCGATGTCCGCAGTTTCTTCAGCTAAGCGATCAAGAACTTTCTGACCAATCTCTTTATGGGTAATGGCACGGCCTTTGAAACGGATAGAAGCTTTCACTTTGTCTCCTTTTTCTAAGAACTTACGCGCATTACGAAGTTTTGTATTGAAGTCATTTACGTCAATTGTTGGACTTAAACGAACTTCTTTGACGTTGATCACTTTTTGTTTCTTGCGAGCTTCACGCTCTTTCTTTTGTTGTTCGAAACGGAATTTTCCATAATCCATAATTCGCGCAACTGGTGGTTTCGCTCCTGGCGCTACAAGTACTAAATCCAAGTTTGCAGATTCAGCGATTTGTAATGCTTCTGCTTTGGTTTTTACACCTAATTGTTCACCATCTTGTCCGATCAAACGTAACTCGCGTGCACGAATGCCGTCGTTAACCATCATATCCTTTGCTATGGTCATTCACCTCCAAAATTTTTAAGAGAAAATCCTAACGGAAGTCTGCTTTGTTTGCTAAATGCAATAAAAAAACAGGTTCCTATCCAGAACCCGCCAACAGTCTGCCTTACTTAAAAAATAAGGAATACTTTATCTAGCCCAGCGATATACTCAACTAAGGCGAGAAGCGGGTGCTTCTGCTTTCATTTCTCAACTTCACTAGTTTACCTTAGTTTATCCTAGTTGTCAATATATTTCCTCAAAAAAAACGAATCTAGCACTAGATTCGTTTGAATTCGTATTTTGATCATTAATAATTAGTGGACTGTCTCAATGTGACTTCCTAGAAACAAATGGTTCAACACATGGTGTACATTTTCTATCCCCTAGGCGATCCCTGTAGTCCCTACAGTTCTTCTATTTATAAGGTTTCTCGTTTAGACAAGCCACGTTCTAAGATTTTTTGGCTTCTAAGATACTCTGAATTTTCTGTACTTTCAGAAAAAGACAACTCTGTTTCTATCTCCTCTGACTCAATACAAATGAGTTCTTTGCCATACCATTGTGCTTTATACAACAGTTTAGCTAAAAATAAAGACCAAGCCAGTTCAGAACGATCATGTTTTGGTGGCCGCTCACTACTGTGATGGGCTTTTTCAATACAAATAACATCGTAACTTGAAACCAATTCCGTTGTAATTTTGTTTAAAATATCCGTTCGTTGGTTGGCTATTTTTTCGCGAATTTTTGCGACTTTTATTTTTTGTTTTTGATAATTTTTTGCTTGCGAAAGATCAACACCTTTTTCTAAAGCAATCATTTTACGCTTGTTTAATTTTCGTTCTTCTTGACGTAGTTTTTGCTTTAAATGCTTTGAACAATAGCTTTTTTCGAAGCTTTCACCATTCGAAAGCAGCGCAAATTTTTCCCTACTGCTACAAATTCCCACCATTTTTTGTTGCTTTGTTTTCGTTTCAATCGGTGCTTCACACAAAATGGAAACATAATAATTGTGACTCGCACTCATAGAAATAGTTACAGATTTTATCTCCCCCAGCGGTTGGCGGTGTACCTTCATTTTAATTAAAGATTTCAATTTAGGTACTTTCAAATAACGATTATCCAAAATTTTGACCGTGCCATGTTGATTGTTCGTAGTGTAGGAATGCACCGTTTCTTTCTTTTTCTTTTTTGGAAAGCCCATCCCTTTTTCCCGATAAAAATTTTTAAAGGCTCGATCCAAATAAACTTGTGCATTTGCCAAGGCTAAACTATCAACTTCTCTGAGGACAGGGTATTGTTTCTTATATTTAGCTGGCGTTGGCATTTTAAACGTTTGTTGAGGATTTTTTCGCATCTCTTTGTAGATATCAATCCGGTCTTGTAACATTAAATTATACACCAAGCGAACACAAGAAAATGTTTTTTGAATAAACTCTTCTTGTTTTGAGGTTGGATAAAGTCTGTATTTATAAGCTTTCAGAGCCTTCATCTCATAACCACCCTACCAAGATAGTTAGAAAAGAAGCTGGTTATAAACCAGCTTTTCTTTTCTTCTCTTCAATTTTTTCACGGTACATTGCAACTTCGTCTTCAGCACAATAAACATAGTGTCCATTGAGAATTTCACGGAGCTCACGATCTTTCCCATCTGCCGCTGCAGGCTGGTAAACGATCCGTTTACGTGTGCGTTCATAGTCTGGATCTGGTAATGGAATCGCAGAAAGTAAACTTTCTGTATAAGGATGAACACCGAAATTATAGACATCATCACTTGTGCCCATTTCCAATAATTTCCCACTGTGCATTACGCCAATTCGGTCACTGATATGTTTTACCATCGATAAGTCATGTGCGATAAACAAGTAAGTTAAGCCTTGTTCTTTTTGTAAATCTTGTAATAAGTTTACTACTTGGGCTTGAATCGACACATCCAAAGCCGAAATTGGCTCATCACAGATAATAAAACGTGGATTAACCGCTAAAGCACGAGCAATCCCAATCCGTTGACGTTGCCCCCCAGAAAACTCATGAGGATAACGCGTACTGTGACTTGGATTTAAGCCCACCGTTTTTAAAAGTTCATTGACTTTTTCTTCCCGCTCTTTTGGTGTTTTAGCTAATCCATTGACATCGATTCCTTCAGCAATAATATCATTGACTTTCATTCTTGGATTCAATGAAGCATATGGATCTTGGAAGATCATTTGAACATCGCGGCGGAATGCTTGCATGTCCGCTTTTGATTTAATTTTGCTAATGTCTTTTCCATCGAAAAGAATTTCACCAGCAGTTGGATCATATAAACGAATGACACTGCGACCAGTTGTTGATTTTCCACTTCCTGATTCGCCAACTAATCCAAAGGTTTCGCCTTCAAAAATATGAAAACTAATGTCATCAATGGCTTTTACTTCGTCTTTACGACCAACATTGAAATACTGTTTCAAACCAGTGACTTCTAATAGGACTTTTTTCTCTTCTGCCATTAATTACTACCTCCTGGATTTTTTTGACGCTCTGCATAAATTGCCCAACGACGAACAATCTCTGCTGGAGGCGTAACTTTTGGTGCTTGTGGTGCTAATAACCACGTTGCTGCTTTGTGGGTTGGTGATACTTCAAAATAAGGTGGTTCTTTTTCTGTATCAATTTTTAAAGCAAACTCATTCCGTGGATAGAAGGCATCTCCAGTTGGTGGATCTAATAAATCTGGAGGTGAACCTGGAATCGCATAAAGTTTGTCTTCTGTTCCTTCCATCGTTGGCATTGACCCTAAAAGTCCCCAAGTATATGGATGTTGTGGATTATAGAAAATTTCTTCTGCTGTTCCCACTTCAACCAGACGTCCACCGTACATGACAGCGACACGGTCAGCCACGTTTGCTACTACCCCTAAATCATGGGTAATGAAAATAATCGAAGTGCTAATTTTTTCTTGTAAATCTTTTAATAACTCTAAAATTTGTGCTTGGATGGTTACATCCAACGCTGTAGTTGGTTCATCTGCAATTAGAACTTCTGGATAACAAATTAAAGCAATTGCAATGACAATCCGTTGACGTTGTCCACCAGAAAATTGGTGCGGATAGTTTTTCAAACGTTTTTCAGCATTAGGAATGCCGACTAATTTTAGTAATTCTAATGCTTGCGCTAAGCCTTCTTTTTTTGAGACTTTATTATGTTTGATTAATGATTCCGCCACTTGTTTGCCAATTGGCATCGTTGGGTCTAATGAAGTCATCGGATCTTGGAAAATCATTGCGATTTCTTTACCACGAATGGCTTGCATTTGTTTTTCTGTTTTATGAACAATATCTTGTCCTTTAAACAAAATTTCCCCGTTATCAATATTGGCATTACTGCTCAACAAACGCATAATACTGCGGGTTGTAACAGATTTACCACTCCCTGATTCACCTACGATGGCTAACGTTTCACCTTTATAAAGATCAAAACTCACACCACGAATGGCGTTGACTTTACCTGCAAATGTATCAAAGGAGATTCTTAAGTCTTTAACTTCTAATACTTTTTCCATAGTCATTCACCACTCTTACTCTTTCATCTTAGGATCAAATGCGTCACGTAAACCATCAGCTAACAAGTTGAAACAAATCATGATAACTGAAAGTGTTGCCGCTGGAATCCACATTAAATATGGAAGGAAACGGAAAGTTTTGTATCCTTCGTTTAACAAGGTTCCTAAAGATGCGGTTGGTGGACGTAAGCCTAACCCAATAAAACTTAGGAACGCTTCAAAGAAAATTGCCGATGGGATACTGAACATCATTTGGACAATAATGACACTTGAGATATTCGGTAAAATATGTTTAATAGCAATTTTCCAACGAGATTCGCCCAATGTTTCTGCTGCCATGACAAACTCTTGGTCTTTTAGTTTCATGGTCTGGGCTCGCACAATCCTGGCCATTGATATCCAGTTTGTAATAACCATGGCTAAAACAATCGAAACAATCCCTGGATCAAAGACTGTTAGCATCAAGATCATAACAACTAAGTTAGGAATACCAGAAAGAACTTCTAAGATACGTTGCATTACTGTATCGACACGACCGCCGACTAACCCGGAAATCAGTCCATACGTTACCCCAATCGTAATATCTAGAATCGCCGCGATAAACGCAATTAATAAGGAAATACGTGTTCCCATAAATAAACGACTTAGGACATCACGACCTAAACCATCTGTTCCTAGATAAAAGTTTACGTTATCTGGAACGTTTGCTTGTGCATATTTATCAACTAATTGACCAGCAACTGTTGTTTTACCATTTAAACCATTCACGCTTTCCAAGCCAGGAATTCGTGGTGGTAAGTTAATGTAAGAAACATTTTGTTTCGTTGGGTTATGTGGTGAAACCCAAATGGTAATAATAGAGATAAAGATAATAACTGCTAAGAAACTCATTGAGATAACTGCAGCTTTATTCTTTTTCAAACGACGCCATGAGTCTTGTAAGAAACTTAAAGACGGTGTGGCAATACGCTCTCTTTCTTTTAGAGTTGAAGTGTTTAGAGGCTGAAACTCATCTGCCGGAATATCTTTAATCGCTTGTGGTAGATTATTTTTATTGACTGTTTCCATTAGCCTTTTGCACCTCCTGATACGCGAATTCTTGGATCAATTAAACCATAAAGTAAGTCAACAATCAGAATTACAACAACTAACATTGTTGAATACAAAATAGTTACTGCCATAATTGTTGGATAGTCGTTTGTCATAATTGATTTTACAAACTGTTCCCCAATTCCAGGGATGGCAAAAATATTTTCTACTACTAAAGAACCTGTCATTAAACCAACGGCTAAAGGTCCTAATAAGGTAATCAATGGAATTAAACTGTTTCTTAACCCATGGCGGAATGCAACTTGCCAGCGACTCAAGCCTTTTGCTTTGGCTAATTCGACATAATCACTATGCAAGACCTCTACCATCTCGGTTCGAATAAACCTAGCCGAATCGGCCATTGGACTCATTGCCAAGGCAATAGTTGGCAAGATTGTGTATGCAAAACCATTCCACATAGCAATTGGTAAGATTCTTAATTTCATTGCAAAAATGTATTGTAATAATACCGCGAAAACAAAGTTTGGAATAGAACGACCTAAAATGGCTAACAATGTTGCCAACGTATCTACCCAAGTATTTTGACGCATCGCTGCGATAATCCCCAATAAAATACCGACTAACGTACCAAAGATAATCGCTTGTCCTCCCAGTTGAAGGGACGGCCCAATTCGACCAGCTAATAACTTAGCAACAGGTTGGTTTTTAAATTGGAATGAAATACCAAAGTCTCCCGTTACCAGGTTCTTTAAGTAAATTCCGTATTGAACAATCACTGGTTTATCTAAGCCAGATTGTTTATTCAACATAGCGATTGTTTCTGGACTAAGTTTTTCTTGGTTGGTATAAGGCGTACCTGGTAATAATTGCATTAAGAAAAACGTAATCGTTGCGATTAACCACAAAGTGATAATCATGAAAAAGATCCGTTTAAGAAAATATTTTCCAAAACTATTCAATAATGACACCTCCGAGATTTTTTTGACTTCCTCAGTTATTTTCGTTAAAGTAATGACTAGATAGACCACAATAATAGATAGGGTGAACACATGAAAACTTTTAAATGGCCAATTATTACAGCCGTTATTTCCAGTATCGGCATTTTTCTTTACTTATTAATAAGTAAAGAACCTATCACTACCTCCTCATTATCAGATACCTTCTTTATCGTTTCGCTTTTCTTTTTAATTATCGGCATTGCTTTATGGATTATGTCCTCTGGCTTTTTCGATAACTTTCAGCGCTCAATGAAAAACGCGTTTCGTTTTAAAAAGAAAAATGAACCGAAAGAGTTTATCCCGCTTTCAGTCATTGGCGATGCACATCGCTCTTTCTGGCTAAAAACTGGGGGCATCTTACTGATTCTGTCTTTAGGCTTTCTACTATTTTACTTGGTCTAAGACAAGATAGCAAGAGGACCGTTGCCTTTTATTCCATGGCAAAGGTCCTTTTTTGTTTGCTATCGATCTTTTGTCGGGTTATTCTGAAATGTATGCCCATTTGTAGTCATACGTTGCGCCAGCAGGATGAACTGCGACATCTTTGACTTTTTCAGCACGTAAATGCGCTTCTGATTTTTGGAATAATGGTACCACACCCATGTCTCCCATAATCGTTTTCTCTGCATTTAACATATCATCCCAACGTTTTTCAGGATCTGTCGCATCTGCACTACTTGCAGCTTTCACGAACTTGTCAAACTCTGGATTGTTATAACGTCCACGGTTATATGAGTTATCTGAAGCAAATAAGTCTAAGAAACTACTTGGATCAGCATAGTCAGCACTCCAACCACCGATTACTGCATCAAAGTCGCCTTTGTTTGAACGATCTAAACGAACGGAGAATGGAACCGGACTAACCGTTACCTTCACACCATCTAAAGCATCTTGAATTGACCCTTGAACAAATTCAACTGTTTTCTTAGAAGAATCTGCATCTGAAGAAAGAATATCCATTGTTAAGGTTGAAATCCCCAATTCTTTTTTCGCTTTTTCCCAGTATTCTTTAGCTTTTTTCGTATCATATTCAATTTGACTACCTGCTTCCTTAGCAAAGTCTTTGCCGCCACTTGGGTCTTTTGCCATATCTGCTGGTACTAAACCGTTTGGCTCGATAGAACCATCCCCTAAGATTGATTCAACTAACGCTTTACGGTCGATTGAGTAAGAAATTGCTTTACGTAAGTTCGCATTTCTAAATGGTGATTTTTCATCACGTTGATTTAGTTCCATATATTGTGTTGATGCTTCTTTTTGACTAACAAAAGCTGGGTCATTGGCCATTTGTTGGGCTAATTCACCAGAAAGAACGACATCGTCTGTTTGTCCATCTTGGAACAAGTTCAACGCAGTTGGTGATTCTTTCACGACATTCACATCTACTGAGTCCAGTTTCACTGTGTCTTTATCCCAATATTGATCGTTTTTCTTGAATGACCATTTTGTATCTGTACCAGGACCATCAAAGCCGTCTAAGACGAATGGACCATTGTAGACAGCACTTTCGCTGTTTGATGCATAATTTTTACCATATTTTTCCACAATATCTTGACGTTGCGGGAAGAATGATGGGAAAGCTAATAAGTAATCAAAGTATGGTGTTGCTTTTTCTAGAGTGATTTCTAATTCTGTATCACTGACTGCTTTAATTCCTAATTCTGATTTATCTTTTTCCCCTTTAGCAATGGCATCACCATTTTTTACAGAGGCATACAGATAAGCATATTCAGAAGCTGTCGCTGGATCAACTGTTCGTTGCCATCCGTAAACATAGTCATTAGCAGTCACTGGTTTACCGTCTGACCATTTTGCATCTTTATTTAATTTAATTTTGTATGTTAGTCCATCTTCAGAAACTTCTGCTTTTTCCGCTGCACCTGCAGGTTGGACTTTGTTATCTTTGTCTAAACGATAAATTCCTTCATATACATTATTTAATGCAATAAAACTAATTCTGTCTGTTGCTAGTGATAAATCAGCTGTTGGCATTTCTTGTTGTTCTGTGACACGTAAAACTTGTTCGCCACTTGCCTTACCGCCACCAGACGCGCTTGAGCTATCTGACGTTCCGCCGCCTCCACAAGCCGCTAAAGTTGTTACGCTAAATAATGTAATCACACCGAATGTTAATGACTTTTTCAATTTCATAGTGTTGCCTCCTAAAATAATACAATCTGTATTTTCTGAAAAATCAGAATTTAATAATTATTTATTGCTATGGAATATATCTTACATTTTTCATATTAAAATTGCAAGTCAAAATGTTAACTTTTTTTAATTTTTCTTCTCTTCCTATCAGAAACCACTCTTTTTCTTCCTGTCTTTTATTGCAATTCTTTTGTCAGTTTTCTAAACATTATGGTAAATTAGGAAGTAAAGGAGTGACAAAATATGAAAAATTCTACGTTTTTAAAGGATTTGTTTGCTATTGATAAAGCAAATGACGAATTATTTCGGTTAGTTGGTGTCGCAATTTGTATGGCAATTCCATTATTAATTGGTTATTTTTCCAATAATTTACTCATTGGGACCTTTGGCTCGATGGGCATTTATACGTTTATTTATTATCAGCCGCTTCCTTTGCCCCAATTATTGCGCAGACTGAATATTGTTGGCTTTTTTATTGTTCTGGGCAACAGCTTAGGAATGCTAAGTCACCATGTACCTTGGTTGATTCCCATTACAATTGCCATCGTCGCTTTTCTTGCACGCTTACTTTTTAGATTGTATGGCATTGAGAAGCCTGGTGCTTTGTTAGTTATCATGTCAACCGCAATGGGAACAAGCAACAATTTTCCTTTACATAAGATTCCCATCATGGCCAGTTTTGTTCTTTTAGGAGTAGTGACCGGCATTATCATGGGCATTGTGCTTCATTTCATCGACAAGCGCCCCTACGTTTTTCAAAAACGGATGTCTCTTCAAGAACGACTTTATATCGATCCCGCTTCTTTATTAGATGCTTTGCATTATGCGGCCATTTTATTTTTAGCGGCTTATTTAAGCCAATCGCTTCATTTAGTCAACGCCTATTGGATGACGTTTACTTGCGCAGCCATTTTACAAGGGGAAAATTTACATTCTGTGATGCAGCGAAATGTTCAACGGATTCTAGGCACGAGTCTCGGTTTGTTGCTTTCTGCAATTTTATTAATGATTCCCTTTACACCTTTACAAACAATCGGTATCATTAGTATTCTATATGCAGCTTTTGAAGGATTCATTAACAGAAACTATGCGATTGCCAGCTTTTTTATTACCCCGATGTCCTTATTATTATCAAATCTTGCACGACAGCAAGTCATTAGTAATCTTTTAAACTATCGATTAGTCGGGATTGTGTTAGGTAGTTTACTTGGTTTTGCCGGCGCTTATGTTTTCACAACTGCGCTACGTTTCTATAATCGGGCCTACTCAATTGATGAAACCTTTGAAAATCAACAAGAAGAAAGAGGCGTTTTATGAAAATAACTTATCCCTTGCCACCAAATCTACCAGAACAACTTCCTCTATTAACGAACTGTCAATTAGAAGATGAGGCAATCTTAGAAAATCATTTGTATCAGCAGATTGATTTACCGAATCAAGAAGTTCGTAACTTAGTCTTTCGGGATGCTGTTTTCGATCATCTTTCATTAGCAAATGGCCAGTTTGCTTCTTTTGATTGTAGTAATGTGCGTTTTGAAGCTTGCGATTTTTCTAACGTCGAATGGCTGTCTGGCAGTTTTCATCGAGTGACTTTCCTTCGTTGCAATTTGACAGGAACGAATTTTGCAGATAGCTATTTAAAAGATTGTCTATTTGAAGATTGCAAAGCCGATTATGCTTCTTTTCGTTTTGCAAATTTTAATCTTGTTCACTTTAATCAGACACGTTTAGTCGAAAGTGAATTTTTCGAGGTCACCTGGAAGAAACTCCTGCTAGAAGCTTGCGATTTAACCGAAAGTAATTGGCTAAATACTTCTTTAAAAGGATTGGATTTTTCCCAAAACACCTTTGAACGCTTGACTTTCTCACCAAACTATTTATCAGGTCTTAAAGTCACCCCTGAACAAGCCATTTATTTGGCAAGTGCCCTTGGTTTGGTGATTACCTAATAAAATTTTAAAAAATAGCCGAATAACTGGTTCTGTCGGTTCTTTCTTATTAAATTGTTATTAATTTTTTGGAAAAACCAACGGAACCATTTTACTTGTGCCTTTTTTTTAGGTAAACTATCTTAGGTTAAGCAATCTCTTTTTTTGGAACAAGAGAAACTTTTGGAATCATTTCCTATAAATCATGAAGAGATTATGACAAACGTTCTTCTAATCCAAGAACGTCTTTTGTCCTATACTCGATTCTACTCAAAAGGAATGTCAGTGAATGAATAAAAAAAAACAAGGCCTCGGTCAAGCGACGGGAAAAATCATTTTAATGGGGGAACACGCCGTTGTTTACGGCGAACCAGCAATCGCCTTTCCTTTTCAAGCGACAGAAATCACAGCCGTCTTTACCCCGGCAAAAACTATGCAGATTGATTGTGCATATTTTACAGGATTGCTTGAAGACGTGCCCCAAGAGCTAGCAAATATCAAGGAAGTTGTTCAGCAAACCTTACATTTTTTAAAGGAAGATACAGTTAAAGGCACTTTGACCTTAACAAGTACGATTCCCGCTGAACGAGGAATGGGTTCAAGCGCAGCAACCGCTGTGGCCATCGTTCGAAGCCTTTTTGATTATTTTGATTACGCTTATACATATCAAGAATTGTTTGAGCTTGTTTCCTTAAGTGAGAAAATTGCTCATGGCAATCCTAGTGGTATCGATGCCGCAGCAACAAGCGGCGCTGATCCCTTATTTTTTACTAGAGGATTTCCGCCCACACATTTCTCGATGAATTTATCTAATGCCTACTTAGTAGTAGCTGATACGGGAATTAAAGGTCAAACACGTGAAGCAGTGAAAGACATTGCGCAGCTAGCTCAAAATAATCCCACAGCAATCGCTGAAACAATGAAACAATTAGGTTCTTTTACTAAAGAAGCAAAGCAGGCGATTTTACAAGATGATAAACAAAAATTAGGTCAGCTAATGACGTTAGCGCAAGAGCAACTCCAGCAATTAACCGTCAGCAACGATATGCTGGATCGACTAGTGGCTCTCTCTCTAGAACATGGCGCTCTAGGAGCAAAATTAACCGGCGGCGGTCGCGGTGGCTGTATGATTGCCTTAACAGATAATAAAAAGACCGCACAAACCATTGCACAGACTTTAGAAGAAAATGGCGCTGTTGCTACATGGATTCAATCATTAGAGGTGAAAAAGTAATGCTTTCAGGAAAAGCACGAGCGCATACAAATATTGCTCTGATTAAATATTGGGGAAAAGCCAATGAAGAATACATTTTACCAATGAATAGTAGTTTATCATTAACATTAGATGCCTTTTACACAGAAACAACTGTGACATTTGATGCCCATTATTCAGAAGATGTATTTATTTTAGATGGTATCTTGCAAAACGAAAAACAAACAAAAAAAGTCAAAGAATTTTTGAACCTTGTTCGTCAACAAGCCGATTGTACTTGGTTTGCAAAAGTAGAAAGTCAAAATTTTGTGCCTACTGCAGCTGGTTTGGCTTCTTCAGCGAGTGGTCTAGCTGCTTTAGCAGGGGCCTGTAACGTAGCCTTAGGATTAAATCTTTCAGCAAAAGACTTATCACGTTTAGCGCGACGTGGTTCAGGTTCTGCTTGTCGTAGTATTTTTGGTGGTTTTGCTCAATGGAACAAAGGCCACTCTGATGAAACGTCGTTTGCTGAAAATATTCCAGCCAATAATTGGGAAAACGAATTGGCCATGCTCTTTATCTTAATTAATGATGGAGAAAAAGATGTTTCTAGCCGTGATGGAATGAAACGAACAGTAGAAACTTCTAGCTTTTATCAAGGTTGGTTGGACAATGTGGAAAAAGATTTATCCCAAGTTCATGAAGCAATTAAAACAAAAGACTTCCCTCGTTTAGGAGAAGTCATTGAAGCCAATGGGTTAAGGATGCATGGAACCACCTTAGGCGCTGTCCCTCCATTTACTTACTGGTCCCCAGGCAGCTTACAAGCGATGGCTTTAGTTCGCCAAGCACGGGCCAAAGGAATTCCTTGCTACTTTACAATGGATGCAGGTCCGAATGTCAAGGTTTTAGTCGAAAAGAAAAACTTAGAAGCATTAAAAACATTTTTAAGTGAACATTTTTCAAAAGAGCAGTTAGTCCCAGCTTTTGCTGGTCCCGGAATTGAATTGTTTGAAACGAAAGGAATGGATAAATAAGCATGATTGAAGTTACTACGCCAGGAAAGTTATTTATTGCAGGAGAATATGCCGTTGTTGAACCTGGCCACCCTGCCATTATCGTTGCTGTGGATCAATTCGTAACTGTAACTGTCGAAGAAACAACAGATGAAGGCAGTATTCAATCTGCACAATACAGCTCTTTACCTATTCGTTGGACACGCCGAAATGGTGAGCTCTTATTAGATATTCGCGAAAATCCTTTTCATTATGTTTTAGCGGCGATTCATCTAACTGAAAAATATGCGCAAGAGCAAAACAAAGAATTGTCATTTTATCATTTAAAAGTGACGAGTGAATTAGATAGTTCAAATGGACGAAAATATGGTCTTGGTTCAAGCGGTGCAGTAACCGTTGGAACTGTCAAAGCCTTGAATATTTTTTATGACTTAGGTTTGGAAAATGAGGAAATTTTCAAATTATCAGCATTAGCTCACTTAGCCGTTCAAGGAAATGGTTCTTGCGGAGATATCGCCGCCAGCTGTTACGGGGGCTGGATTGCCTTTTCAACCTTCGATCATGATTGGGTCAATCAAAAAGTAGCCACTGAAACATTAACTGATTTGTTAGCAATGGACTGGCCTGAATTAATGATTTTTCCGTTAAAAGTACCGAAACAACTACGTTTACTAATTGGTTGGACAGGTAGCCCTGCGTCCACTTCAGACTTAGTTGATCGAGTCCATCAATCAAAAGAAGAAAAACAAGCGGCTTATGAGCAGTTCTTAATGAAAAGTCGGCTTTGTGTCGAAACAATGATTAATGGCTTTAACACAGGAAAAATTTCTGTTATTCAAAAACAAATTACTAAAAATCGCCAATTGCTCGCTGAATTATCTTCACTGACTGGTGTGGTAATCGAAACAGAAGCCTTGAAAAATCTTTGTGATTTGGCTGAATCTTATACAGGAGCTGCGAAATCTTCTGGCGCTGGCGGGGGCGATTGTGGGATTGTAATTTTCCGCCAAAAATCTGGGATTTTACCATTAATGACTGCTTGGGAAAAAGACGGAATTACTCCATTGCCACTTCACGTCTATACCTATGGTCAAAAGGAGTGTAAGGAGAAGCATGAATCGAAAAGATGAACATCTATCATTAGCTAAAGCGTTCCACAAAGAAAAAAGTAATGACTTTGATCGTGTGCGTTTTGTTCACCAATCGTTTGCTGAATCCGCTGTTAACGAAGTGGATATTTCCACTTCGTTTCTTTCTTTTCAGCTTCCCCAACCTTTTTATGTCAATGCAATGACAGGTGGTAGTCAGCGTGCAAAAGAAATTAATCAGCAATTAGGCATTATTGCCAAAGAAACTGGCCTTTTAGTTGCGACAGGATCTGTCTCGGCAGCGTTAAAAGATGCTAGTTTAGCGGATACGTATCAAATTATGCGAAAAGAAAACCCAGATGGACTCATTTTTGCCAATATTGGTGCAGGCTTGGGTGTGGAAGAAGCAAAGCGAGCGCTTGATTTATTTCAAGCGAATGCCTTACAAATCCATGTAAATGTGCCCCAAGAATTGGTCATGCCTGAAGGAGATCGTGATTTTACTAATTGGCTAACCAAGATTGAAGCTATCGTACAGGCCGTAGAAGTGCCTGTCATTGTCAAAGAGGTTGGCTTTGGCATGAGCCAAGAAACCTTAGAAAAACTTACCTCTATCGGCGTTCAAGCAGCGGATGTGAGCGGCCAAGGCGGAACGAGTTTTACACAAATTGAAAATGCCCGGCGGAAGAAACGAGAACTTTCTTTCTTAGATGATTGGGGGCAATCAACGGTCATCTCTCTTCTGGAATCACAAAATTGGCAAAAGAAACTAACTATTCTCGGCTCTGGCGGTGTGCGTAACTCTCTTGATATTGTCAAAGGACTCGCTTTAGGTGCCAAAAGCATGGGAGTTGCTGGGACTATCTTAGCTTCCCTTATGAGTAAAAATGGTTTAGAAAATACCTTAGCCCTTGTACAGCAATGGCAAGAAGAAGTGAAAATGCTTTATACTCTTTTAGGTAAAAAGACGACAGAAGAATTAACGAGTACCGTACTTATCCTCGATCCAGTTTTAGTTAATTGGTGTCATAACCGTGGTATCGACAGCACTGTTTTCGCAAAACGTTAAAGAGACCAGAACATTAATGTTCTGGTCTCTTTATTTGAGTTCTTTTATCCTACATAAGCATCTAAGATAATTTGTTTTAGTTCACTAATTAATGGTTCTTTCGGATTTGCAGTTGTACATTGGTCTTCATATGCAAGTTCTGCCATACGATCAACCGTTGTGTCTAATGTTTCTTGTGAGACACCTTGGGCTTTCAAGTTCATGTCAATTCCGACTGATTTACCTAAGTCTGCTACTGCTGTTGCTAAAGCTTCTACTAATTCTGCGGTGGTATTTCCTTTTAAGCCTAAGAATTTTGCAATGTCTGCATAATCAGTATCGGCGCGGAAGTAATCATATTTAGGGAACATTGCGTGTTTTGATGGATCTTTCGCATTGTAACGAATAATATGTGGTAATAAAATCGCATTTGTACGACCATGTGGAATGCCATATTCCCCACCAATTTTATGAGCAATAGAGTGACAAATACCTAAGAATGCATTAGCAAATGCCATCCCTGCCATGGTTGATGCATTATGCATTTTTTCGCGAGATTCCATATCTGGACGTTTCACTGAATTTTCTAAATGATCGAAAACTAACTTGATTGCTTGTAAACTTAAACCACGTGTGTAATCTGAAGCCATCACGGAAACATAAGATTCAATAGCATGTGTTAAAACATCCATACCTGTATCTGCAGTGACTGAAGCTGGCACAGACATTACGAACTGTGGATCAACAATCGCTACATCTGGTGTTAACGCATAGTCTGCTAACGGATATTTCACGTGTGTTTCACTATCAGTAATAACGGCAAATGGTGTAACTTCTGAACCAGTTCCTGAAGTAGTTGGGATACAAACAAATTGTGTTTTTTCTGGTTTGGCAATTTTATATGTCCGTTTGCGGATATCTAAGAATTTTTGTTTTGCACCAAAGAACTCTGTATCTGGGTGTTCATAGAACATCCACATGCCTTTCGCCGCGTCCATTGCAGAACCGCCACCCAAGGCAATCACTGTATCTGGTTGGAAATCAACCATCATTTTGGTACCTGCATAAACAGTATTGGTTGATGGGTTTGGTTCAACATCAGAAAATACTTCGATTTTCACATCATTTTTACGTTTTTGTAGCTCTTTACGTACGATATCTGCATAGCCAAATTGAACCATACCTGGGTCACAAACTAACATGACACGTTCAACATTTTCCATTTTTTGTAGATATTGTAAAGAATTTTTTTCAAAGAAAATTTTTGGAGGTAATTTAAACCATTGCATATTATTTCTCCGTTTCGCTACCGTTTTAATATTAATTAAGTTAATGGCTGATACGTTTTTAGAAACAGAGTTTTTCCCGTATGAACCACAACCAAGTGTTAAGGATGGAATCATTTCGTTATAAATGTTACCAATACCACCTTCTGCTGATGGAGTATTCACTAAAATACGACAAGCTTTCATACGTAAACCAAAAGCAACTTGTAACTCTTCATCTTCTGTATGAATTACTGCTGTATGTCCTAAACCACCTAAGTTTAACATCGCTTCACATAGTTCAAAAGCATGCTCTGCATTGTTTGATTTCATCATTGCTAAAACTGGCGATAATTTTTCTCTTGATAATGGATATTCTGGACCTGCACCTTCTAATTCAGCGACTAAAATTTTTGTGCCTTTTGGTACGCTAATTCCTGCTAATTCAGCAATTTTTTCTGCAGAGTTACCGACAATCGCTGGATTTACTGCGTATTTGCCTTCATTCATCACTGCATCTTCTAGTTTTTGTAATTCATTCGGTTTCACGAAGTAAACGTTATGTGCTTCAAACTCAGCTTTGACAGAAGCATAAATTTCTTTATCCACAATGACCGCTTGCTCAGAAGCACAAATCATTCCATTATCAAATGATTTTGAAACAATTAAATCATTAACCGCACGTTTTACTTTAGCCGTTTTTTCAATATAAGCTGGTACGTTCCCAGGACCAACGCCTAGTGCTGGTTTACCTGTTGAGTATGCAGATTTTACCATGCCTGCGCCACCAGTTGCTAAAACAATGGCAATCCCTGGATGATTCATCAAAGCAGATGTTGCATCAATCGATGGTTGTTCAATCCATTGAATACAATTTTCTGGTGCACCTGCTGCAATCGCCGCATCCCGTACAATACGTGCCGCTTCTGCCGAACATTTTTGTGCGCTAGGATGGAAAGCAAAAACAATTGGATTTCTTGTTTTTAAGGCGATTAGTGATTTAAAAATAGTTGTTGACGTTGGGTTTGTTGTTGGTGTGACCCCACATACCACGCCAACTGGCTCAGCAATTTCCATTAAACCGGTTTGTTCGTCTTTGTTAATTACACCCACTGTTTTATCATGTTTAATATTATTCCAAATGTATTCAGATGCATACATATTTTTGATTGCTTTATCTTCATAGATTCCACGGCCAGTTTCTTCGACAGCCATTTTTGCTAAAGGCATATGTTGGTCTAACGCCGCCATCGCCATTTGATGGACAATGTGATCTACTTGTTCTTGTGTAAAATCTTCCATTGCTTTTAAAGCGACATTCGCTTTTATTGCTAATTCATCAATCATTGATGAAACATCAACTGTTTCTGTCTTTTCTTTTTTTACTGTTTTAACCATGTTCATCCTCCTAAGAGTTTCATTTTAAAAAACTTTGTTAACTATTTCACATTCACATCATACAACATAAAATGAATCTTGTAAATAGTTTTTGTGATATTTTTCACAGCTATTTATAATTTTTTTATCTCAAAAAAAAGACCTATTCTTTTTTCTAGAATAAGTCTTCAATATCATGCCAGTCCCTTAAAGGATTTTTTGATGTCTGTGCCAATAATTGTTGATAGTCAAAAAATTCATTCGGCTTAACCTTCTGAATGTCTTTGCGACAGTCTTTGACAGATAAATAGGTTTGTTTTTTCCAACGATAGGTGAGTAAATAAGTCAATAAATCTTCTTCGTTGATGGAAGAATAACCTAGTTCACGAAAATTTTGGCACTTCTTTTTAATACTTTTATTGAGCATTTTTTGTTGTAACCAACTTAATTTTTCCTTTGTCATGGGCTCTTCTCCTTCCAACCAAGCGAAAGATTGCTCACTTTTTAACTATCTTCCAACACTATAAAAAGGAACCTTTTTTGTAAACTTAATAGTTAAAAAGGACTTAGGACGTAAGTCCAAATGACCTACCTTCCTAGTCCTACATTTTAAGATAAACGACACGAGCGGAATAGGAATTATCTCTTCTTATTGGCTTTCTCGTGTGACTACTGGTCACAGTTTCGCCTTTGAAAAGCCTGTTCCGCTCTCTTTAACCATTAAATGAATCAGTTAATTCGTTTAGTCTTTCTTTTCTTTTGAAGGATCTGATGTTTCAGGAACTTCAGTTACTTCTTCTGTGACTGTCTCTTCAACTTCTGTAACTGGTACACTAGTTACTGCTGAATCATTTGTAACAGCAGTTCCAGGTGTTACAGTTCGAATTGCTGCACGGTCAAATTCTAAGACAATACCTTCGCAATCGATTAAAACTGTTTTTTCGTTGATTTCACTTAAAACACCATGTAAACCACCAATTGTGACAACACTATCGCCAATTTTCATTGCGTTTAGTTGTTTTTGACGTTCTTGCTGTTGTTTCTTTTGAGAACGTGTCATGAAAAACATCATTCCTCCTAAAAGGACTAATGTAAAAATCATTGTAAATCCGCCACCCATTTGTTTCACCTCACTCTGCATTATTCACACTACTAACTGTATCAAAAAAATGCTTGAAGAACTAGTTTTTTCCTCTAATTTTTAGAAACTTTTTGCATTCGCTTTATTAAAGCCATATTCTTCAAAAAACGCTTGTCGGAATTCTAATAAATTGTCGTCCATAATTGCTTGACGGACATTTTTCATTAAGTCTAACAAGAAGTATAAATTATGATACGATGTTAAACGGATTCCGAATGTTTCATCACATTTAATCAAATGACGAATATAGGCCCGTGTATAATTACGACAAACATAACAATCACATTTCTCATCAAGCGGCCGAAAATCTCTTGCATATTGGGCATTTTTAACAACCAAGCGACCTTGTGAAGTCATACAAGTACCATTGCGCGCAATACGTGTTGGCAACACACAATCAAACATGTCAATCCCACGAATCACTCCATCAATTAATGAATCAGGGGCACCCACACCCATTAAGTAACGTGGTTTATTTTCAGGAATTAACGGTGTCGTAAAGTCTAAGACTCGGTTCATTTCTTCCTTAGACTCACCAACAGATAAGCCACCAATCGAATAGCCAGGAAAATCCATACTCACTAAATCTTTGGCACTTTGACGACGTAAATCTTCAAATCCCGCACCTTGAACAATACCGAATAATCCCTGTCTATCAGGATTCGCATGGGCTTTTAAGCCACGCTCAGCCCAACGAGAAGTCCGTTCAATCGAACGTTTGACATACTCATAGCTTTCATCAAATGGTGGACATTCATCAAAGCTCATCATAATATCTGATCCTAATTTATTTTGAATATTGATCGCTTTTTCTGGAGAAAGGAACATTTTTGAACCATTTAAATGATTTCTAAAATGCACACCTTCTTCTTCGATTTTCCGCATATCACTTAATGAAAAGACTTGGAAGCCACCTGAATCAGTTAAAATAGGTTGATCCCAGTTCATAAATTTGTGTAAACCGCCTGCTTCTTCGACTAAATCTTCACCTGGGCGTAACCATAAATGGTAAGTATTACTTAAAATAACACCGGCACCCATTTCTTTTAATTCTTCTGGTGACATTGTTTTAACTGTCGCAAGTGTACCTACCGGCATAAACATTGGTGTTGGAAATGTGCCGTGAGGAGTAATTAATTCACCTAAACGCGCACCTGTGTGTTTATCTTTTTTGATTAAACGATAACGAATGGCTGGTTCCGTCATTCATTTCCCTACTTTCTACTATAATTTGTCCTCCCATCATCATACTTTTTTTTTATTGAATTTGCAAGGATTTCTCAAGGTTTCTTTTTTCAAAAAAGGGTCCTTAAAAAACAGCAACTAGTTCAAATAATTCAAATGAACTAGTTGCTGTTTGGCACTTATTTTGTCGCTGTATATTTTTCTAAATCTTGCATCGCTGTTTTCACAATTTCAGGGGTAATTTTTTGTTTCATATAATGAATCGTTTCGCCTTCTATACAAGCACGTTCTGCCACTTCTTGATACTCGGCTTCAGTTAAGTCCATCTCCATTTCTTTTAAAGAAATAGGCAAACCTAGTTGGTGATAGAAAGGAATCAATTCAGCGATTTCTTGCCATTTCTCTTCAATGGCTAATTGAACAAACACACCATACGCCACTTTGTTTCCATGCAATTGTCGATGGCTAGCTGGCAGCAAAGTTAGGGCATCATGAATGGAATGGGCACCTGCTGTCCGACCATAATCATCGCCAAAGCCACCCACCATTCCACCAATAATTAAATTTGTTTCGATGACATCAATAAACGATTGATTTAATTGTTGCTCTTCCATCGCTTTTAAAGCATTGATACTTTCATTTAACAAAATATCGCGACATTTTTCCGCGGCAAAATGAGAAACTTGAATAGGTAACACTTGGACGTCTAACTGCGAAATAATCGCATCTGCTTCATACCATTTAGCTAATGTATCCCCAATACCTGCCACCATTAAGGACCGAGGCGAATGCAATAACACTCTTGGTTCTACCAACACCAAAGCGTTTGCTTGTGGAAAAACGTCATACCGTTCCATTGCTCCATCTTCTCGATACATTACACTCAATGGCGTGCACGGTGCACAAGTAGCTGCTAAAGTGGGCAAAATAATGACCGGTAACGCCATTTTGTGTGCTAAGGCTTTGCCCAAGTCGGCCACTTTTCCTCCACCGACAGCGACGATGGCCTCTAAATGATTGTCCAGCACTTGCGCTTCTAACTCTTGCACACGTTGATCTGTACAAACACCTCCATAGTTTTCAAAGACAGCTGTTACTTTTTGAAACGTCGGAAAATACGGTTTTGCCGCTTGCCATGACTCAGTCCCGTGTAAAATGAATACACGATGAATATTTCTGCATAATAGTTGTCCTTCTAATAATTCCCACGAACCAATTTCGCAAAGATACTCTTGTGGTGTCCCTCTCACAATTAATGATTGTTCCATCTTGAAAATCCCCTTCATTTTTGACTTTTGAAAATTTTTTTGAAAAAGTTGTATTTTTTCAACTCTACTACTTTTCCTTTTACATATTCTATGATATGATAAACCACATCATAACACAATAAATTTTTATACATTTATTCGCTTTTTTTGAATATTTATAAAAATAATACAAAAAGGAGTTTACGCAAATGACCAAATGTAAAAAATGGCTACAGACGATTTTACCAATTTTATTCTTGTTGCTCTCATTATTACCTATTAAAGAAACTTTTGCAGCCGAAAACGATCCAGTCTATGACAAAATCATCCAAAAGGGAGAACTAGTTGTCGGCTTATCCGCAGACTATGCCCCTTATGAATTTCATGCAAAAGTAGATGGTGAAGATAAAATTGTCGGTTTTGATATTTCTATTGCTCAAAAAATTGCCGACGATTTAGGCGTTAAATTAAAAATCGAAGAACTAGGCTTCGATGCTCTGTTAGGGGCCTTAAAAACTGGCAAGATTGACATGGTCATCTCAGGCATGTCGCCAACGCCTGAACGATTAAAAGAAGTAGCTTTTTCTCAACCATATATGAACGTTCAACAAAGAGTCATTGTTCGGAAAGAAGATAAAGATAAATTTCATTCCACTAAAGATTTCGAAGGCGTTCGTGCAGGTGCCCAAAAGCAAACGACACAAGAAGAATTAATTAAAACCGAATTAACCGGTGCTGTCCCTACTTCTCTTCAAAAAATTCCAGATTTAATTATGAATCTAAAAAATAATAAATTAGATGCAGTCGTTATGGAAGAACCGGTTGGCGAAGCCTATGTTTCTCAAAATGAGGATTTAGCTTTTGCTGATGTTACCTTTGAAAAAGGCTCAAAAGATACTGCCGTTGCTTTTCCTAAAGATGCGCCCGTTTTGACGGAGAAAGTAAATGCCTCTATTAAACAAATTAATGATCAAAAATTAATGGACGGTTATAAAAAAGAAGCCAATCAATTAATGTTCCAAAAAGATCAAAGCTTTTTACAAAAGTATGGAAAGTTCTACCTTAACGGTGCAGGCTATACCATTTTCCTAGCTTTCATTGGTGTTTTGTTTGGTGCCATTTTAGGGGCATTACTTGCCTTAATGAAGTTAGCCAATTCCAAAATTTTACGTGGCATTGCCATTGCTTATATTGAATATGTTCGTGGCACTCCTTTGCTTGTTCAAATTTTTATTGTCTATTTCGGGACAGGCGTTCTTGGTTTGGACTTATCAAAAGTAGCAGCTGGTTGTATTGCTCTTTCTTTAAACAGTGGTGCATATGTAGCAGAAATTATTCGTGCTGGTATTCAGGCGGTTAATAAAGGACAATTGGAAGCTGCTCGTTCTTTGGGAATGAATCAAAACCAAGCAATGCGATACATCATTTTCCCACAAGCTATTAAAAATATTTTACCAGCGTTAGGCAATGAATTTGTTACAGTAATTAAAGAATCTTCCGTTGTTTCAGTCATTGGTGTTTCGGAACTAATTTTCCAAGCTGGCAACGTTCAAGGAGCAAGTTTTAAACCCTTCTTACCTTACTTAATTGTATCGTTGATTTATTTCGTCCTAACCTTTACTATCTCACGTCTATTAGGTGTTGCTGAAAGGAGAATGAGTACTAGTGATTAACATTAAAAACTTACAGAAAACATTCGGAAAAAATGAAGTACTTAAAGGAATTGACTTAGAAATTGAAGCTGGTGAAGTTGTCGTAATTATTGGCCCTTCTGGTAGTGGTAAAAGTACTTTTTTACGTTGCTTGAACTTATTAGAAACACCAACTGGTGGCAGCGTTGAATTTGAAGGAAAAAATTTATTAGATAAAAATACCAACATTGATCAACTTCGTCAAAAAATGGGAATGGTATTCCAAAATTTCAATCTTTTCCCGCATAAAAATGTCTTGGAAAACTTAACGATTAGTCCTGTTAAAGTAAAAAAAGAAGCCGCTGCCGAAGCCACAGAACATGCTCTTTCTTTACTGGAACAAGTTGGTTTATCAGATAAAAAAGAAAATTATCCCGCTCAACTTTCTGGTGGGCAACAACAACGGGTAGCGATTGCTCGTGCTTTAGCCATGCGCCCTGACGTAATGCTGTTCGATGAACCAACTTCTGCCTTAGACCCTGAAATGGTGGGCGAAGTGCTATCCGTTATGAAAAATTTAGCTATTGAAGGGATGACAATGGTAGTGGTTACCCACGAAATGGGCTTCGCAAAAGAAGTCGCGGACCGTGTCATTTTTATGGATGCAGGAATCATTCAAGAAGAAGGCACACCTGAAGAAATTTTTGATGCGCCACAAAACCCAAGAACACAAGATTTTCTAAGAAAAGTTTTATAAAAAGGAGCACCTGGTATGGATCGCAAGAATATCGCAACACGTTACCAACAACCTACTGAAAATTTACTCATGGATATTGCAACATTGGCGAAAAAGACCCCAAATTTAATCGATTTATCGATTGGTGACCCTGACTTAATTACCGATGAGCGGATTATCGAACAAGCAGCTAACGATGCCAAAAATGGGCATACAAAATATACCGCTTCTGATGGTAGCGAGGCATTCATTGAGGCGGTCATTCAGTTTTATCAGTCACATTATCAATTATCTTTTCAACCGAATCAAGTCCGGGCCACAGTTGGCGCTCTGCACGGAATGTACCTTGCCTTACAAGTGATTCTAAATCCTGGAGATGAAGTGATTATTCATGAACCTTATTTCTCTCCTTATAAAGACCAAGTCCTTTTAGCAGATAGCGTTCCGGTCTTTTTACCAACCTATGAAAAAGATGGTTTCCAAATTGATGTAGCTCTTTTGAAAGAAAAAATCACGCCTAAAACCAAAGCGATTATTCTTAATTCACCGAATAACCCGACAGGCGCTGTTTTCTCTGAAGAAACTTTCAGAGAAATTGCACAGGTAGCGATTGAACACAACTTATACATTCTTTCAGATGAAGTTTATGAAGCCTTTTGTTTCCAAGAAACGTTTACTCCCATGGCTACGTTTGCTCCAGAAAATACTATCACTTTTGGTAGCTTTTCAAAAGCCTTTGCAATGACTGGTTGGCGTATTGGTTATATGATTGCCCCAGACTATATTAACGAAGTAGCCAAATTAATTAATGAAGGCGTTACGTATTCTGCGCCTACGTTGTCACAGCAAGCAGGAATCTATGCGTTACAACATTTTGACGAATTTGTAGACCCAATCGTTGAAGTGTTCCAAACACGTTTAGAGTATGTGGCCCAACGAGTAGCAAAGATTCCTTTCCTTTCGCTTCATCCAGTCAAAGGAAGTATTTACGCCTTCATTAACATTCAAAAAACCGGACTAACTTCCGTTCCTTTTGTGGAAAAGCTTTTAAAAGAGACACAAGTATTAGTGATTCCTGGAAAAGCATTTGGTGAAACAACAGGCGATGAGTACATTCGTTTAGCCGCAACACAAAGTTTAGATTTATTAAAGGAAGCGTTCGATCGAATTGAAAGAATGACCTTTGAATAAAAAAGCTTCTGCATTAGCTACTAATCATAGCTAATGCAGAAGCTTTTTAGATTTCTTCTATCAATTCAATCGCTTGCCCACCAACATGCGGTGGAATCGACATAGTCATCGGTGGCAAGCCCACGACTGTGAAACGGACTTTGGTCCCTTTTTTCAAGTGAGACAGTGGGATACTTTCCTCTAACTGTTCAACAAGTATGTTTAAAATTACCCCATGAGAAAATAAGGGCACAATAGATTCTGGATCACTTTCTGCTTGAATATTTTCTAAATGTAATCGCATTGACAATGGCTGTGTCTCATTTAACACACCAGCCTCTGCTAATTTCCCTGTAAAAACAGCAAGTTTTTCAGTCATTTGTTTGCCTCCTTTTTAAACATCATATTGAAGAGAATTAATTCCATCCCCTAAAAATTCTGAAGCGTTGTTAAATTCGGCAGGATCATATTTGGTATAGGAAACTTGTAATGTCAAAGTAATATTCCTTAAGGTTTCAGAATGGGCAAATTTCTCTTGAGCTTGTTGTTTGAATTCTTTTCTAGTAGTGTATCCGTCATCCCCATCGCGGAAAATTAATAACGCCCAAGTCGGCGGTGTGCCGTCGATAAAGTATGGTAAGAAGCGATCATCCGTTGTCTCTTTAATCGCCGCTGTCACGATTTGTAGCAATTCATTCTTTTGTTCAGGACTTAATAAATTACGAATGCTTTCCCAATAGGCCACTCGGATCACGACTAAATATAACGGCGCTTCATAACGTGTAGAAATGTCAGAAAATAAATCGAATCCTTCCTCGTACATTTTTGCTGTTCTTAAATTAGTTACTGCATCTAACGCATTTAACCGTGAAGTTTCTTTACGTAAGCGAATATTTTCTTCTTCAATCGTACGAATTTGATAAGTCACTGCATAGATTGTTAAACAGTAGAGCGGCGGCATGATTAGCCAAAATAATGAGCCATAGCTAAACAAATCATGATAGACATACTGATATACAACATAAGTCAATTGTAGAAAAATAAATATAAGCGAAAATGTTAACCCCGCTGTAATTCCTACAAAATAGGTAACGATAATTAAGATAACTGAAATTAATAGACAACTTAAGTCCACAAAGAAATCATTCGTTCCTAAGGCCATAAAGATGGTTGTGCCTACAACCAAAACAATTCCTACTAACAAAGTTAAATCCAAAAGTAAGGTCACTCGTTTTTGATTCACTCTATTCCCCACCTTTCAAATTCTTCTTCACGATGAAGAACGCACTTAATCCAATAATGGTCATACCAATTAAGAAGACAAATAGATAAATCATTAATTTATGATTATTGACAATTCGTTTACCTAATGATTCGTTGCTAACGTTGCTTACACGTTTTTTGAAACGATAATCATAGCGACGATAGTTCGGATCGACCACAATGGCATCTCCTTTGTACATAGAAGTATTCTTCTCTGTATTCACTTGTGTAGAGGCTAAAAAGACACCTTGTGATTTAGCTCCCGTTAAGATTAACGCCGCGGCTTTCGCATTATATGGAGAAAACATTAACTGCGCCGTACCGATTTGTTTACCATAATCTTTTTCGATACTCAGTTTCTCGTTTGAAACAAAACGTGTGAAGTCCTTATCATAATGGAAATACAACTGATCGTTTAACTTACGAATCATCGGATTATCCTTAGGCGTACCAAAAATAATCAAGTTATGATTTTCTAATGCCGCATTTTTAGGCGCTTTTTTATAATACGTAATCTCACCGACATTACTTTCGGCATAATTACCAATTAAGTTAAATAAATTGGTCAACACTTTAAAATAGTTGTCGTCCATTTTTTCTGGTAATAAAATCGCTAAATCAGCAAAAGAACGGCTTCTGATAAAAATGTTCGGATAGTTGTTAAATAATATGTCATTCAGTTCTTCTGTTTGAATAAACGCATTCGAATTATTTTCAATAAAGGCCCATGGAGTCTGACCATTTCGTAAAACTTCTGGTGATTTAACATTCAAATCAAAAGCAACTTTTAAAACAAAACTATCAGCAATTTCTAAGTTCTTTGGAAATTCGAGATTTAATTCATCACCGTTTGCACGAGCAGCGCTTAATTTCTTGCTGCCAATTGGTTTATCATTGGCGTAAACCGTCACTAAAGAAGAATCAAAATCTAAGTTTTCAGCGTATTTAAAATGTAAATGCACGCGACTTCCATTGGCATTGTTTCGATCCACTGGTAAATTGACAAAGTACGTTTGTTCTTGGTGATAAGCCCCTTCTAGTTTGTCCCCCGTTGAGGTTAATGGATAATTTCCATCAAATTCTAAAGTTGAACTAAACGTATCGGTATTCTCATCAAATGTTGTCTCTTCTTTATCTGTTTGGGTCATTAATTCATAGTTTGCTAAATAACGTCCCGCACGAACAAGTAAGTCCTCATCTTTAGAAGTAGCTACTAAAACATGCTTATCTGGTTGATTGAAAAATTTTAAGACAGCCTGGTCCTCCACGCGTTTGCTATCAATTTGACTTTTATACTGATCTGGTAATTTATCATAGCTGGCAATAATCAACTGATAGGGTGCAGACTGTTCTTTGTTCAAAGAAGCCATTGGCAACAATTCTTCTGAGGTAGTAATCAAACGAGCAGCACCAGCTAACGCATGGGTCGCTGCAGCTAATTCTTTTTCCGATGCATTTTCTGGTGTCAAAATAACACTGTGTTTATTCGCAATCGTGTCTGCACCCACAAAATGATTATAAAAAGAATGAATTGTATTCTCTGGTAATTGTAAATCGTATTGGAAGTTTACGTTAGATCCTTCATACATCGTTAACCAATTTGCCGGAGTTTCAATTAAATTATACATATCGTTTCCTGCCTGATTAATAATTTGGCCCTCAACAGTCAATGTATTTGTCTCTTTAATCAGTTCCAAAGGGATTTCAATCGTCTTTTGTTGAATACCAGTCGTATTTTCAGGACGCCAAGAATAAAACTTCACACCATTAACCGCCACAGTTAAATCTGAGGTCTGATTATTTTTTAATTGTGTGATTTGGTAGGTCATATTGAATGATGCTTTTTTTACGTCCCAATAATCAATTTTTGTAAAATACATGGTGCTACGGACAGAAGTACCTGTTAAAGAGATTGTTTTATTTTGAAAAGGTTGTGTAAAGGTATGGTTGTCTTGTTCTTTGTTTTCGGCGTATACGGTCGGACTTGGAGAGTGTAAAATATTTTGTGTAAATGAAAAAATCCATACAAAAAAGGAAGTCGCTTCTGTAGAATAAAGTTAACGACAACCAATTCACAGAAAAGAGGACTTCCCTATGAATGATTTTACTACAGAAATTGTGCAAACTCTAGTCACTAAAGGCGATTTAAATGAATTATTCCGTTCGCACTTAGAAAAAGCGATAAACACACTCCTACGGACTGAATTAACGGCTTTTTTAGATTACGAAAAATATGATCGCACTGGTTTTAATTCAGGTAATTCGAGAAACGGTTCTTACTTTCGATCAATCAAAACCGAATATGGTGAATTAACATTGGAAATACCTAGAGATCGTAATGGTGAGTTTAAACAACAAACTTTACCAGCCTACAAAAGAACAAACGATACATTGGAAACCACTATTATCCATTTATTCGAAAAAGGTGTTACGATGTCTGAAATTGCTGATTTGATCGAAAAAATGTACGGTCATCACTATACTCCACAAACCATGTCCAACATGACTAAAGTTCTGACTGAAGAAGTAAATGCCTTTAAATCCAGAGCCTTAAATGATAAGTATGTCGCTATTTTTATGGACGCTACTTACATTCCACTAAAACGTCAAACCGTATCCAAAGAAGCGATTTATATTGCCATTGGTATACGAGAAGACGGCACTAAAGAAGTACTGAGTTATGCGATTGCTCCAACTGAATCAACATACGTTTGGAATGAGCTGCTACAGGATATTAACTCCAGAGGAGTTCAAGAAGTCTTGCTTTTTATTACGGACGGCTTAAAAGGCATGAAAGATACTATCCATCAAATTTATCCTAAAGCAAAATATCAGTATTGTTGTATCCATGTATCTCGTAATATCGCTCATAAAGTACGTGTCAAAGACCGAAAAGAAATCTGTGATGACTTTAAGGCTGTTTATCAAGCTAACTCAAAAGAAGAAGCGAATACCTTCTTATCCGGCATGATTGAGAAATGGAAGAAAAACTATCCTAAAGTGACGCAGTCACTCATAGAAAACCAAGACTTATTAACTTTTTATGATTTTCCACCTAGCATTCGTAGAACCATTTACTCAACCAATCTAATCGAGTCTTTCAATAAGCAAATTAAAAGATACAGCCGTAGAAAAGAGCAGTTTCAAAATGAAGAATCACTAGAACGCTTTCTAGTCAGCATTTTTGATACATACAATCAAAAATTTCTAAACAGAAGCCATAAAGGTTTTCAACAGGTAACCGATACATTAGTTTCAATGTTTACTGAGTAACTAATTATTTTGCAGGAGGACAATTTATTTACACAAAATTATTGACGCTCCCCGGACTTGCGACACCAATCAGAATTGCCAGAAAGAACAACCCTATTAAAGTGACTGTTTTTTGTTTCATTGCACGTTTCCTCCTTATTTAAATCGTTCAGTTTTGTACCATTTTGTTTGTGTTTGTTTATGAAAAACATTTTCTTTAATATACATCACCATGCCATAAGCGGCGACTACTAGCCACATCTGACTGTATGTAATATACATCAAGGCAATAATTAAGATATTCTCTAAAATCATTTCGCCTTTTTCGGTCGTAATACTGACAAAAGTACTGAAAATAAATAACAAAATCACTAACAACCACAAGGAATTGCTAAATCCTTGCAGGGTCGTTGTTAAGTAACCAGACATTGATAAAACTAACATGATGTCTGACAAAACGAGCGATGTCATTAAGAGAAAATAAATGGACAAGAAATATAAAATATCAAAACGGATCCGACTTGCTTTAGGATTAAACAATAACTTAGCATTTTTAACAATAACATAAATATTGCCTTTGACCCATCGCGTCCGTTGTCGGAACCAAACTGACAAAGTTTGCGGCTCTTGCTCCCACGTCACTGCTTTTGGTTGAAACTTAATTTTATAGCCCATCATATAGATGCGAAAACTGATTTCTGTATCTTCGGCTAACGCTTTGTCATCCCAGCCGCCAATGGCTTCAATAATACTGCGACGAACAATGAAATTTGTGCCAGGAATCGTGCATAACTTAAATAATTGAAAACGACCAGCTTGTGCCATCCATTGAAAGGCCAGTGTTTCGATATTAATAAAGCGTGTCAACAAGCTTGCATTGCGATTTCTCGTTCTAAATTTACCAATAACCGCGCCGTATTCCTCACTAGCGATTAACTCCCCGACTAAATAACGAAGTGCATTCGGTTCAGGCGTATTGTCCGCATCATAAATGGCAATCACGTCCCCCTTGGCTTGCTTGAAACCAATGTTTAAGGCATTAGACTTACCTTTCCCACCTGTTATATTGTCTGTATTAATAATCTGCAAATTTCGATTAACCGCCTTTTTTTGGACGTTCGCTAAAAGCTCAGCACTATTATCACTTGAGTTGTCATTAATCACAATAATTTCATAGCGATCTTGCGGATAATTAAAATTCAATAACGCTTCAACTGTCCGCACAATGACAATTCCTTCATTATGGGCCGGCACCATAATTGAAACAAACGGCGCGTCTTCGTCCTCTACAGGTGGCGGTGCGACAGGATCTGTTTTTAAATAATAAACATAGCCAAAAATAACTAAGAGAATATTTACAATTAGTAGACTCCAAATAATGATAGTTGCTGTTAACATTACAATGTCAGCAATGGTCATTTGTCTTCCTCCTTATTAATATATTTCGACCGATAATTCTTTCGTCCAATCATAAACAAAATAATCAGGATGATTAAAGTCAGTGTAACAACGCCAACTAAAATATTATTTGTGATGCTGAAAAAGAATGAAAATAACCCTGTAAATCGTTGTTTTTCAACTGTTGAGGCCCCTGTATCAGCCAAACCATTGACAATTTGATTGTTTAAGAAGAACCGATTATTCCGAAATTCGATTTTCTGCGTTTGTGTTTGAACAGTGAAATGTTGATCCGCTTCTGAAACACTAAACACAATTGGTGCTTCCTTGACTTCTTGAATTAGGTGATCCACTTCTTTTTTAGAATTTGGAAATGAAAAACTAATGGTGGTCGGCATTGGAAATCGATAGTCATTTGGATTATCTTTATCCGTCCATTCAATCCCCGATAAATAATCATACGGTAGATCAAACAAAGCATTCTTATAAGTGATTGATTCTCCCGTTTGGTTCCGATAAAAAACGCGTTCAATCGGCGGATTTTCTCTTAGAATCACTGTATCACTAATTGCTAGACCATCCTCTTGGTATTGAAGGTCTTGATTCCAGTATCCTGGAGCAGAAATACCTACTGGATAGACATGTCTGTCGACCAATAAACTAATCTGCTGCTCCATCAATTGTTTCAAGGCACGTTGGTCATTTAAATCAACATTATTAACGACCGGTGTTTCTAAGAAAATAACCCCCGTCGAAGCAAATGCTCGTAACGCATTCGTAAATAGTTTATAAGGTAAAATCGTATTGTTTTGTGAAACGCTCGTACTGGATAAAATATAAGGATATGTGGTTTTAACTAATTCTTCTTGCAAATAGGTTGCCACAGACATATCTCTTAACGGGTTAAAATCAGAAATCGTCAAAAACGGCCGTGACATTTTTTCACTTTCCAGCCATTGACTAATCACGTCCAAGCTTTCTAAAAAAACAGCGCCTTTGCGTTCAAACATTGGTAGAAAAGCATGCCCATTCTCAATTACACCAAATGGATATTCTTCTGGTGCTAATTCTTGTGTTTTTAATCGACCAACTGTCTGACCTTGCGTATTTTCCAGCACAACTGATTGATCTTGAAAAGGCAATACTTGAGAAAAGCGGTTTTTTTCATCTTCTAACCGATATTGACGATGACTTAATTCTTTCCATGTACCGCTAAAATATTGTTTTTCATCGTCACGCATGTTTCGACCAATGTGTAATTGTTTACCTTTAAAATGAACTCGATCTGCTAGAAAATCAGAGGCAATAACGCCGGCTTGTTCAGGCCAATTCACCATAGAAATCAAACTGTCATAGCCATCATTTAGCAATTCGCCAGGTACATAATCTGATACCGCCACACTCTGAACTTCTACTCCAAAACTCGTCAACACTCGTTGTAAAGCATCCACATCATTTTCTTTTTTCCCAGCAATATTCAAGCTGTCATAGACAAGTAAGACATGTTTACTTGGTGCAGCCAGCGCCGGTTTGGCAAAGCCACAAAAAACGAAAAAGAGTAAGAAACACACCCAGCCAATAAGATATTGTTTATTTTTCAATTCCCTCTACCTCCCCAATGACTTGTGGTGTTGTATCTTGCCACATTCGTTTACCAATAACATCAGAAACAATTTGTAACAAGAGAAAATCTAAAAATACTGAGACTAAAAACAAATGACGTACTAAGTCACTATCCCCATCAATAATAATTGTTGAAATGAAAACAACTAATAAATTAAGATAAATCCCTGTCATTAAAAAGAAGCGAAAAACTAATCTGGGTTCGTTTCTCTTGATTCCTCTGTATAAACCAACGCCATATAAACCAAACAGAATCACGCCTAATAATAGATAGAAAGCAAAGTTTTTAGGAAAAAAACTGGCTTTAATACGGTTATACACCATAAAAAATTTAGATTGTTCCAGCGGTGCACGCCCCGTCGTTTTCTCAAAATTCCCCACATTATTAGGCTTTACTAAGTAAACATTTGGGACCGCTGAATTCAGTCCTTGCCATAATTCAGATGGATAATTTAAATAATTCAATAACACCCATCCAAAACTCGTTTTATCAAAAAAATCTTTTTTCATTTGTTCAGAAGTTGGTGATACAGGACTGTATTCTTCAAAGTAGGAACGTCCCTTTTGCAACCCATATTGCGGGTTGATTCCGCCCTCTGACATCCGTTTATCTGGAATTACACCGCGCGTCATACTGTGGTAGACATCACGTTCATAGATATCGTTAGGAACGATAAAAGCCGCTAACGTTGTAAAACCAATCAACGCAATTAAAAAGGCCGTCATTGACAATCGTTGATAACGTTGTGACAAGTAGACAAAAAATCCTAATCCAGCAATAATTACGCCAATAATCAGCAAATATTCTTGGCGTGTTGTTCCTATTAAAAGTACTACTGCTTGTGCCAAGATAACTAAAACTATTCTTCTGAGCCAAGTTCGTGGTTTCGTCACCCGATAAAAATAGACTGAAAATGCTAAGACACTCACAGAAAGTAAAAAACTCGTCGCTTCTGTATAAAAGGAATTAAAATAAATCGTATAGGAGGTATCCCCCAAGATGAAAATAACCAACAAGGAGATAAGATAACTTTTTTTCAAAGATACGCCTTCGGTTAAGCCTCGTACCAGAATATAAATTGACACTAAAAAACAACTAAGATAAACGAAACCTAAGAAACGAATATCGAAAAGTGTTTGACTATAAAAAAGTTTATTAAGCCAAATGGCAATGGTGATGAAAAATTGTTGAGTGGAAACAAAGTGCGTCGTTGTTTCATTAAAATAACGCATAATTGAAAAGTCCTTAACAAAATAGGCCACATTGTCGTAGCTATCACCATTGACACGATAAAGACTATTTGAATTTAACACACGAAAATACTCGCCATTATCTCCCAAGCCATTAATGGGATAAACAAATAACAAAATGCTTGTCACTAACCCAATCCCTAAAACGGCCAAAAGACTTGGAGAAATATAACGACTCAACCATTCAAAAGCCGAGTTCATGTATTTTTTGATCTTTTCCATGCTTTCACCTCATCTAGAAATCATAGGCCAAAAGAGCCATTAAGTTATTATAGGAATAGACTTGTTTCGTAACTTTATCACCAAATCCTCCATAAATCGGACTGCTTGAATCCATAATTTGAAAATTATTAAGTACTGTAATTGCCGCACGATACAACTCTTTGTCATTTTCGGCAACACCAATTAAAGCCGCTATCGCATAACTGGCTGCAGATTGATTTTTATCCACAGGTGATCCATTTAAATCATACGAGTTAAAAAGCGTTCCTTGCTGAACTTGTTTTCGTACAAAATCAATACTAGTCTGTTTCGCCATACCCACTTCACTTAAATGAACAATTGTTAATAAAGATTCAATAATATTAAGTGTTCCGTTGTTTTCGTATTTATTTGTTTGATGATTAAACTTCGTTTGATAAAGAGGTAAATCATCAGAAATATAGCCATCGTCTATTAATTGGTAATGATATTGCAAATAGTCTGCTGAAATCCCAAATTCTTTGTATAAATAACCCAGCGTAATTAAGTCAATATAAAACAAAGAAGTTTCTGAAGACTGTTGTTTTGATTTACTATCGTAAAAATCAATTAGAATATTATCTTTCATAGAGGTTTTCATAAAACTCTTGCCTAATTTTTTAATTTCTTGATCATACTGATCTGTGTTAAAATGCCCCCCTGCTTCAATTAATGAACGAATGATCCGTAAATCATCAATCGAGGCATTGACATTGTACTTATTGCCTTGCTCGTCAATTCGGTAACTAAATTGGACACCGTCGTAAAATGTGTCTTTCGTCTGCTTGTAAAAATTATCAAAACGTCCCTGCGTATCAAAAGCTAAATTACGCAAATATAGACCCGAAGACTCACTTAGCAACTCATGTCCTGTGGCGACATCTTTGCGTTCAGCATCTGGTAAATAATTGGTTAAAAAGCCGCCGTCTGTTTTGAGCCGGGTTTCAATAAAAAACTTCAACAAATCTTTGCGTTCAGCGGTTTCTTTTGTGTGAAATTCATGTTTTGTTAAAAAATGTTGTTTGTCTGTCGACATTAAGCGTTGAATTTTTGGATTCACTTTTTCCACCTCTACTTTATAGGATTTTTCTCTAAACAAAAGAAAATATCCTCCCAGAAGCACCACGAATACCCCAATAAAAATCCAAAGTTTTCTCTTCATTGTTACGCCTCTTTTCCTCACTTCTTTATTGTCAGTGTACACAAAAGTACTTGTTTTTGCGAAACTTACGCTACATCTTCAAGCGCAAGAAAAAAAGCAATCCATAAAAATAAAAGGATTGCTTTAACCGTTTCGTCGATCATTTCCTGTCATCGTAATCTCTTTTGACAGATAACGCACACGTTCCATAATTCGTCTGGCTTTTAGCGGCTCTTGTTCTCCTCGTTGCGTCACGGTTAAATGCTCTTCTAAAGCTTTTAAATCTAGATTGGAAGAGAAAAAAGTAACTAATTGTTCTTGCATTCGGTATTGCAAGATTACGCTTAAAACGTCGTCACGAATCCAACTAGTCATGGATTCCGCACCAATGTCATCAATCATTAATATAGGGGATTTTTTTACTGCATCGAGCTTTTCACCAACTTGATCGCGACCAATGGCTTGCTTCATTTCTACTGTAAATGTTGGAAAATGAACAATTGTCGTAGTAAATCCACGTTCTGCTAAAGCATTAGCCATCGCACCTAATAAGAAAGATTTTCCTACACCGAAGGGGCCTTGTAAATAGAGCCCTTTATGAAACTCTTTTGGTGTCGCAGGATATTCTCTTAAAAATTGCATTGCTTCTGCTAACGCTTTGGCTCGACCTTGAGAAGATGGATCGAAATCTCGTAAATTTGCTTCTCGGACATCTTTTGGCATGTCCATTGCCCTTACTCGATTGCGAATTTCTTCTTCCTTCTGACGGGCGATTAAATCAGCCGTTGGGACATACGTTACATCAATGTAATGAAAATTCAACATTAATCTTGGCTCATAGCCTGGAGCAATCATTGCCGGATCGTTTAATTGAAATTTCTTTTTTTCTTGAACAAATTCATACAGCTTAGCATAACTTTTACGAATATCTTCATCGGTTAAACGCTCTCGGTTTGCTTGTATAAAGGCTTGAACATCTTGATCTTTCAATACTTCGTTAACCAGCTCTTCATATCGTTCATTGATGTCACGCTTCTGGATAATTTTTGACATTTCTTTTCCTACGTCTTCCATCATTGGTCACCTCCTTGGTTTAAAAATTCTTGAATTTGTCGATCTAACTCGGCTTGTTCTTCTGGGGAAAGTTTTGTTTCATCGTTTGGCTGATCGGCCCATTCTGGCAATCGCTCTTGTCGAACAGTTTGGCGTTTCCCTGAATAATTTTGTTGTCGCTGTTTTTGTTTGGTTTGGCTTTGTTTTGCCAATTCTCTGACATGTTCAATTGCTTTTTCTGGTGAATGAATGCCACTTTGTCCCCATTCATTCGCAATTCGATTCACATACTCCGCTTTTAAAGTCGGTTGTTGTTGAATATTGTAAACATAGTTAATCAAAATATTAATCACACTAGTCGGTAAGCCTGATTTGGCAACCAAATATTTCACTAATGAACGTTCTTGTGGTGTCGTATAGCCGCCTCGACTATTTTTTAAAGCTTCTAAATATTGAATAGGCGGATTCTTTTCACTATCCATAATCATTTGAATATCCAGTTCAGAAAAACCATTCATTTTTAATGCGTTATATCGATACGTTTGTTGCTCTTCCACCGTCAATTGTGCTTGCTTGTTTGTCACTACGTTTGTTGATTGTGGTTTTTTATCAGGATCAAACGCTTGATGAATCGTTCGCACTAATTCCTTAGGCAAAATTCGACTTGTATAATAGTCAAATGATTTCGAAGCAAAGTCTACCATATCTAACTCATTGATGCCATATAATTGATGAAAAACATAGACTTCTTCTTGAAAACTAGCCTCATCTTCAGGCAGTTGTAAGCCTAAACGGTGCAAACCTTCCACAAAATAGTGCCAATCAAAAGAATCCGTTGATACAGAAATTTTCTTCGATTTTTCTTGTTGAGAAAAAGTTTCTTGAATCGTTGTCAATCGGTTCGCTTCGGAAACAATTTGTTCTTCTTTAAAGGCATAAACCTCTTGAAAGCTAGCGGAAACATTTTGATAGCCCTCTGTTTTAGTAGGATGCGGTTGGAACTTTTGCACTAATTGATCAAATTTCCGTTGTCCAACCCGATTAAATAACACTAAAGCTAACACTTCATCTTTAAAAAAACGAGCGGCTGTTTCAGGTGCTTTTAAATAATATAAATAACAATCTCCTAATTCCCGATCTGTTTTTTTATACGTTTCTAGCAACCCAATGCCTTCTAATTTGTAGCAAGCTTCTTCTAATTGTTGGCAACTCAAGTCCAGCAAACTAATTAAATCTGCATGAAACAGCGAGCCATTCTCCTCTGAGTCTGTTGTTTCAGATAACAAAAGCCAATATAAACTAAACGCATTGGCGCCGACAATTGGTTGATATAAAAAGGTTAAAACCTCTTTCTCTTGATCAGAAAGCGGTGAATCAATAACCGCTTGAAAAATATTTTTTGGTTGGATTCTTTGCCGATTTCCTTTCAAAGAAAGACCTCCTTTTTAATTTTCTGAGTCAGGAGAAGAAGATTTTGCTTTGTCGACAATGTCCTGTAACTCTTTCAAAAACACGCTCATATCTTTGAATTGTCGATAAACACTCGCAAAGCGGATGTAGGCAATTTCATCTAGATTGACTAAATCTTCCATCACATATTCACCGATAAGCGTTGTAGAGACTTCATTTTCCCCTAAACTACGCACTCGATTTTCAACATTATCGACAATTTGAACCATTTGTTCCATAGCAACGGGTCTTTTTTCCGCAGAGCGAATGAGCCCACGCAAAATTTTATCACGATTAAATTCTTCACGATCCCCATTTTTCTTGATTACAAGTAATGGCGCCGCTTCAATTCTTTCAAATGTAGTGAACCGATAACTGCAATTTTCACATTCACGACGACGGCGAATTGCACGTCCATCATCTGCTTGACGGCTATCAATAACACGGGAATTATTATGATGACATCTTGGACAACGCATAACGTTCACCTCTTCTATTCTGTATAATTTTTGTTGCCTATATTATAACATGAAATTGCGCTATTACTAGGTCTTTAGAACTGGTTCTTAGTTGAATCTTTGCCATTCTTTAATAAAAACAAAGACTTTCATTGTTTTTTCTGAAATTTTCAAAACATTTTACGCCATTTAAAAAATATTCACTTCTTTCCAGTTTGTTTCTCTAGCCACTTCTTCACTTGCTGTTCCGTTTCTTCTCTAGTTCCTTGGTTATCAAACACGATATCTGCTCGTTCTTTTTTCATTTCAATCGGCCATTGGCTAGCAATTCGTTGTTGCGCTTCTTCTTCTGTTAATTGGTTTCGGGCCATCAGACGCTCTTTTTGAATCTTTTCTGGTACATATACCACAGCAACTTGATCCATAATCGCCTCATAATGAGCTTCATAAAGCAGAGGAATATCAACAATAACCAGGGAGGCTTTCTTTTTAGCTTCTTCAATTTGACGTAAAATTTCTTTTCTTAAAAAAGGTTTCAGCGTTTCATTTAACAGCTCTCTTTTTTGAGGACTAGCGAAAATTAATTGTCCTAACTTTTTCCGATCCAATTCACCAGTTGTTAATACTATTTCTGGTCCGAAAGTTTCAACGATTGCGGCTAAGGCTGGTTGCCCTTTTGCAACAATTTCTCGGGCGATAATGTCGCCGTCAACAATTGGATAACCCGCTTTTTTAAAAAGAGCAACAACCGTACTTTTACCTGTCGCAATCCCTCCTGTAATGCCTAAAACTTTTGTCATTTCAATCGACGACCTTTCAATTGTTGGCATTGTGGACAATAATGCGTACCACGTTGTGCCACTTTTGTTTTAACAATTGGCGTACCACAACGATTGCAAGGTAAGCCTGTTTGCCCATAGACATTCAACGCTACTTGAAAAGTCCCTGCTTCTCCTAACGCGTTTAGATAGGTGCGGATGGTGGTTCCACCTGCTTCAACAGCGCGTGCCAAGACGTCAATGATTGCTTGATACAACGTAGCAACTTCCGCAGGTTTTAAGGAATCTGCTGGTTGTTCTGGATGGATTTGCGCTTGCCAAAGTGCTTCATCTACATAAATATTCCCCAAGCCCGTCACTAGCTTTTGATCTAACAGCAATGGCTTAATTGCTTTATGATGCTTTTTCAAGCCTTGTTGAAAAGTAGCTAATTGGAAAACGTCTGGTGTTGGCTCTGGGCCCAAAGCTAAAATCCCTTTATATTGATGACCTTGATTCTTAGGAACCAATGTCATACGGCCAAATTTCCGTACATCTAAATAACGTAATTGCGTGCCATCTGTAAAAGTAAACATTACATGGGTATGTTTGGCAATTTCATCATCAGCCTGATGAAACTCATATTTTCCTTCCATCCGTAAGTGAGAAATCATATCATTATCAGACAATTTAAAAATCAGAAATTTTCCTCTTCGCTCAATCCCTTCAATCGTTTGACCAGCTAATTGACCTTGAAATACATCAACTTCTGGTGATTCAATAATTCTTGGCCAAAAAACAATGACTTCTTGAATGGTTTTTCCTACAACAAGTTTTTCAAGTCCTTTTCGCACTGTTTCTACTTCTGGTAATTCTGGCATTATTTTTGCTCCTTTATATAAAGAGGTCTGAACGCTTAGATATCAACGTCCAGATCCTACTTATCCTTATTTTATTCATCGTTCTTAATGGGTAAGCTATTATTTTGCTTCATACCATGTTTTTCCCCAACTGCTATCGGTGATAAGTGGCACATGTAAGGAAACTGCGTGCTCCATCACTTCTTTGACGAGTTGATTTAATTGTTCTAATTCTGATTCTGGTACTTCAAAAACTAATTCATCGTGCACTTGTAATAACATTGTCGCTTGTAATTTTTCTTCTTTTAAACGACGCGCCATTTCAATCATCGCAATTTTTAAAATATCTGCGGCACTTCCCTGAATCGGTGTATTAATCGCTGTACGTTCAGCGAACGAACGTAGATTAAAGTTTCTTGAATTAATATCACTTAAATAACGACGGCGATGATACAATGTTTCCACATAGCCTTTGTCTTTGGCATCGCGGACAATCTCTTCCATATACTGTTTCACGCCTGGATATTTTTCAAAATAGGTGTCAATATATTGTTGCGCTTGCTTTCTAGTAATGCCTAAGTTTTGGGACAAGCCATAATCACTGATACCATAGACAATTCCAAAATTCACCGCTTTAGCTTGACGACGCATGTTAGGTGTGACATCTTCTGCTTTTTCAACACCGAAAACTCGCATTGCAGTGCTGGCATGGATATCTTGCCCTTCCACAAACGCTTCTTTTAAATGCTCATCATTAGAAATATGCGCGAGCACACGTAACTCAATTTGAGAGTAATCAGAAGAGAAAATCAACCAATTATCCTCTCTTGGTACGAAGGCTTCTCTAATTTTTCGGCCTTCTTCTAAACGGATAGGAATGTTTTGTAAATTAGGATCTACTGAGCTTAATCGTCCTGTTTGTGTCAGTGTTTGTACATACCGAGTATGAATTTTATTATCTGGCTGAATTACTTTTAAGAGTCCTTCAACATAGGTCGATTGAATTTTGGCAATTTGACGATAAGTTAAAATATCGGCCACAATTGGTGCTTGTTCTTTTAGTTGTTCTAAAACATCTACCGCTGTTGAATAGCCAGTTTTCGTCTTTTTGATCACAGGTAAGCCCATTTTTTCAAATAAAATAACGCCTAATTGTTTAGGTGAATTCAAATTAAATTCTTCGCCAGCTTCTGCATAGATTTTTTCTTCGATTTCTTTCAAGCGTTCTGAAAATTCTACTTGCATTTCTTTTAAGCGCGTGGCATCAACACGGATACCAGTTATTTCCATATCGCCTAAAATACGAGAAAGTGGTAATTCCATTTTATAGAATAAATCAGCTTGATTTTTTTCTGTTAATTCGCTATCTAATTTGCTTGTTAAAAATTGAATTGCTTTAATCTTACGTGCTAAATGACCAAAGAAAACTTCTTCGTCCTCTGGCAAGCCTTTTTTGGCCCCTTTTCCATAAATGGCTTCATCAGATTGAATCGCATCATATCCGTAATGTTGTGCTACGCCTTCAATATCCGCGTTATTGTCATTGGTATCAAGTAAATAAGCAGCCAATAAAACATCAAAGGCAATCCCTGTCATTTTTCCTACATAGCGATTTAGTGCAACGTACGTCCGTTTTGCATCATAGACATTTTTTTTACGTGTCTCATCCATCAACCAATCGATAAATGGCTGACTTTCAAAAACAGCTAAATTATTCGTGGTATAAATCTTCTTGTCGTTGCCCCAAGCAAGGCCGACAATCGGTGACGTATGATAGTTATCTTCCATCATCTCAACATAAAGAGCCATATCGTCTGTAAACATTTCATTGGTTAACTGATCTTCAACTACTTCAAATAAAATATCTTCCATTTCAACAGGTTCTTCTGTAATGTCCAACTTAGCTAAAAATTGTTTAAAGTCCATTTCTTTATAAAAAGGAACCAATTTTTCTAAGTTTTTCCCTTCATATGCCAAGTCTTCCACATTGACTTCGACTGGTGCATTGACTTCAATTGTCGCTAAACGTTTAGAAAGAAAGGCTTGCTCTTTATCATTAATCAAGTTTTCTTTCATTTTGCTTTTTTTCATTTCATCGATATTCTCATAAACCCCTTCAACTGAGCCATATTGTTTTAACAGCTTAATCGCGGTTTTCTCACCGATTTTCGTTACACCTGGAATGTTATCCGACGTGTCGCCAGCCAACCCTTTCATATCAATAATTTGCTTAGGCGTTAACCCATCATATTTTTCAGCAATATGCTCAGGTGTATATGATTCAATATCGCTAACTCCTTTAACAGTGATATCTACTTTGACAGTGTCCGTCGCTAATTGTGTCAAATCTCGGTCCCCTGATAACACGACAACATCAAATTCATCTTTATCAACTTTGTTGGCTAATGTACCAATAATATCATCTGCTTCATAGTTAGGTAGTTCATAATATTTTACGCCTAAACCTTCTAAAAGTTCACGAATATACGGCATTTGTTCTTTAAATTCCCCCGGTGTTTTTGAACGTCCGGCTTTATATTCTGAATAAAATTCTGTTCTGAATGTGGTTTTCCCTGCATCAAAAGCGACTAAAACATGAGTAGGCATTTCTTTTTGCATTACATTTTCAAACATATTGTTAAACGCATAAATAGCATTTGTATGCAAGCCGTTCTTATTTTTGAATCGTTCTAATGAGTTATGTAGCGCAAAAAATGCACGAAAGGCTACACTGTTTCCATCAACGAGTAATAATTTTTTTTTGGTCATTTTTTTCCCCTCATCTTTAGCAAACTAGTTTCCTTTCTATTTTAACAAAAAACTACAGAATTTGCAGTAGACGGCGATTGCAGAATGAAAGAAAAAGGTATTTGACATAGTTCCTTAGTGACAACTATATCAAATACCAAAATCAATCAGCAATACACGTTGAATCTTCACAAGTATGAGAATCTTTTTACGGCAAAACATTTCCCGCTGCACGATAAATATCGTACCAATCTTCGCGACTAATCACAATGTCTGCTGCTTTAGCAATTTCTTCAATTCTACCAAGATTCATACTTCCTGCGATGACTTGCATATTAGCAGGGTGGCGCAGAATCCAGCTGCTGGCTAAGCCAGTTGGCGTTGTTTGATATTTTTCAGCCAATTCGCTTAATTTTTGATTTAACTCAGGGAATTTTTCATTTCCAATAAAGACACCTTCAAAATAACCATATTGGTACGGTGACCATGCTTGAATAGTCATTTGTTTCAAACGTGAATAATCTAAAATACCATGATCATAATCAATGCTTCCTGATATTTCCATATTTGTTTGTAAGCCTTGATCCACCATGCCAGTATGCTTGATGCCAAATTGTAATTGATTGGCTAATAACGGTTGTTTAACAGCTGTTTTTAAAAGTTCAATTTGTCCTGGCGTTTGGTTACTTACACCAAAATAGCGAACTTTCCCTTGTTTTTCTAATAAATGAAAAGCTTCAGCTACTTCTTCTGGTTCCACTAAAGTATCTGGACGATGCAACAATAATGCATCGACTGAATCTACACCTAAACGCTGTAAACTCCCTTCGACCGCTTCTAAAATATGTGCTTTTGAAAAGTCAAAAAAGCCCTGACGAATCCCACATTTCGTTTGTATAAAAATATCTTCACGACGAATGGTACTTTCTTTTAAGGCCTTACCAAAAATGGTTTCGCAGTCGCCGCCACCATAAATGTCGGCGTGATCAAAAAATGTAATGCCATGATCATAAGCAGTTTCAATTACCTGTTGAGGATTTTCAGCACCATTTAAGCGCATACATCCTAAGATAACCGAAGAAACTGTTTCGTCACTTGTACCAAATTGCAGTTGTTTCATTTTAATATCCTCCTCATCCATTCCTCTTACTTCTTCATTTTAACACTATTTAGACAAAATTGGACTTCTTACGATAGATTCGCTTCGACTTTTTCAAAAAAAGCAGGAGATAATTCCTCTGGCAAATAAACAACTGTCTCAGAAGAAAGCGCTACGTTCATCTGAAACAAATGATTGACAATTAAGAGGTGTGCTTGGTGAAGTTGATACGCTGGTTTTCCATGAATAATTGTAATATTCTTTTTTTCACTGAAATAGCTTTTTATAGATTGCCCCAACGCTTGTTCCTTTTCTGGAGGAAAGTCCGTCAATAGGCAAATAATATATTTTTTTTCATATAAAATCGGGTCAAATAAATCTAGGATGTGATAAAAATAGCAACTCGTCAATTCCCTTTCTTTTACTGAAGTAAAGACTGGATACAGGCGTTTTAAAAGCCTAATTAGTTTCTGTAATCTGTGCCAAGTTTGATGATAACGTACAGCGAGTGTTTGTTCCTGTTTATGAGCTGGCAACCATGCTTGTCCGTCTAATAAACTATTCATATGCGTACTTAAAAATCGACATAAATGAATTTCTTGATAATTAAAATGATGTTGTGTAAAATTTCTCCTAATTTCTTTCATAATAAAAATAGCTGTTTTTAAGCATAAACTTTCTATTTTCATTTGCTCATGAATAAAATACTTTCGCGCTCTCTTGCCAAAACAACCACCAAAATGTGCTTCAAGAATCACAAATAACGCTTTTTGTTCTTTAAGAGACATAAAAGAAGTGCTCAACACTTCCACACGAAATAAATAAAAAAAAGCACTTGTTTGTTGAAATAAATTAGCATTTGGCACTGAAATTTCATGCCCGCCTCTATATCGTTTCTCCCAAATATAAATTAGCCAACTAAGATGATTCTGTTGTGCTACATTTAAATCCAACTCAAAAAAGGTAATGATTTTCCGAGTCATTTCTCTGTTTTCTTCTAGACAGCTTTCTTGAAAAAACAAATAAAAACAAAGGATTAACTGTCGAATTTGCCATTCATTGCCAGTTAAATCGTAATGTTTTTGACGTACAATAATATCAAAATTAACTAGCCAACGTCGAATATTAGAAAGTTTCTTCCGAAGAGTTGATTCCTGTAATCCCAATACCTGGGTCAATTGCGCATAATTGATTCGCTCTTCAATTAGACAACGTAAAATATAAAATTCGGGAATAAAATAACAAAATTTTTGTCTAAACCGAGCCAAGCCACAAACGCATAATTCACGATATTTTACAATTCCTTTGGTCGTTGTATAAATCTTACAAAGCCCTTCTATCTTAAACGTTTCCTGCTTTTTTTCAAAACGTTGAATGTAACAATGGATGGTTTTGTCGCTCACCTTTAGTTTTTCTGCAGCCATCAAAACAGAAAATGTCTGCTCTTGTTGCAGTAAATCCAACAATTCCAACATATTTTTATGTTCAAAAGACAATAATTCCTTGAAATCCATATATCGTCCCCTTTCACTCCCTTGTTATAAGAATACGTCAAATAAGGCAAAATTTTTTTTAAGAAGAAAAAAATAGAGAACAAAAAGTATTGATTACTTTCCGCTCTCTACAATTATATCGAATTATTTTTTTGAAATATGCAGTGTCATAGCATTTGCTGCTACAATAATTGTACTTAATGACATCAAGACAGCACCTACAGCTGGATTTAAAACAATCCCAATTGGTGCAAGAACCCCAGCCGCTAAAGGAATGGCGACAATATTGTACCCAGCTCCCCACCAAAGATTTTGGATCATTTTACGTCGTGTTTGTTTGGCTAAATCTAAGAACCTTAAAATATCTTTAGGATCACTATCCGTCAGTACAACATCTGCCGAATCAATTGCTACATCTGTACCAGCGCCTATCGCAATACCGATTGAAGCACGGGCTAAACTTGGTGCATCGTTAATACCGTCTCCTACCATCATGACCTGATGTCCCTCAGTAAGATATTGTTGCACAATTTTTTCTTTATCTTCTGGTAAGAGCTCTGCGTAGTATTCCTTCATTCCTAAATAATTAGCAACTGCACTGGCGGCTGTTTGATTATCCCCTGTTAACATGACTGGCGTAATTCCTTGCGCTTGTAACTCTGCAATAAATGTTTTAGCTTCTGGTTTGACTTTATCTCCTAAAGCAAGCAGTGCGACTAATTGACCAGCGATGATTAAATAGCTCAAGGTATTTCCTTGCTCTTGATAGTTTGTTTTAATTGTTTCATCGAAGGTTAACTGTAACCGTGCAACTTCTTTTTCATTGACTATTTTGACTTCTTGGTTTTGAACAGTAGCAACCAGTCCTACGCCTGATAAAGCTTGCAGATTATGGGCTTCATAAGGTTGAACGGCTTGTTTATTTAAATAGTTCATGATCCCAATTGCCAACGGATGATTTGCATTTTTTTCCAATGCCCCAATATATTTAAGTGCTTCTTCTCTAGTAAACTGCTTACTCATTAATTCTAAGCCAGTAACTGTAAATTGTCCTTCTGTTAAAGTACCAGTTTTATCCAGCAACACATATTCAACCTTATTGGCTTGTTCTAATGCATTCCGATTTTTTAAAAGTAAGCCATTTTTAGCAGCAATGGAGGTACTTCTAGCAATCACTAAAGGAATTGCTAAGCCTAACGCATGGGGACAGGCAATAATAAAAACTGTAACCATTCGTTCAAATGCTAGAGACAAATCTTTCGTTACGAGTAACCAACCGATAAATGCTAACACACCTACGAATAAGGCAATATAGAATAACCACTTGGCTACACGGTCTGAAATGGATTCTAGTTTTGATTTTTCCGATTGCGCTTGTTTAACCATCTCCATAACTTTTGACAGGTAACTATTTTCACCCGTGCCAGTTACTGAAATTTCAATCATTCCGTTGCCATTGACAGCTCCACCAATCACGGAGTCGCCAATGTTTTTTTCTACTGTTTTTGATTCCCCTGTAACCATCGATTCGTCGACTGTTGTGCTTCCTTTCAAAATTTTACCATCTGTCGGAATTTTATCTCCCGAACGAACAATCAAGCGATCGCCTTCTTGGACATCTTGCAAAGGAATTTCTTCTTCCCCATGTTCAGTCATTCGCTTGACTGTGTCAGGCAACAGTTCAGCCATTTTTTTCAAGGCATCACCAGCATTAGAAATAGCATTCATTTCAATCCAATGGCCTAAAAGCATAATAACAATCAGAGTGGCTAATTCCCAGAAAAAGTCCATCACGTGGGCCTGATTCGTAAAATGATTCATGTAAAACGCATATAAGCTGTAAAAATATGATACCGAAATCCCCATCGCAATTAACGTCATCATTGCTGGACTCTTTTGCTGTAATTCCATTTTAGCGCCACTTAAAAATGGTTGTCCACCATAAAAAAATAGCACAGTTGCTAAAATTAAGACCAACCAATCAGAACCTGGAAAAGTAAATTGAAAAGGTAATTGAAAACCCATCATTGGTGAAAGAACAATAATCGGAATAGCTAAAATCAATGACAGCCAGAATTTTTGTTTAAAATTCCCCATGTGCATTGAATGGTCCATTCCCTTCATTCCTTCATGTTGGTGTGACATAGCCATTTGTTCATGCGCCATGTCATGATTCATGTGATTCATTTTATCGTGGGACACTGTTGGCTGTTTTTCCTGATGTTGTTCATGATTATGTTTTGCTGACATATGATCCCTTCTCTTCTTAAGTATTTTCATCTTAAGCATAGCACAAGATGAAAATTGTTAGAAATAATTACTTTTTTTAGTTTAGAAAAAAAAGAGCCGAATTTTGCGTATGTATATTTTAAGAACACCTTATCCTCATATTTATTACAAAAGGAGTGTTTCAATGAAAATTACTACAAAGCAAGTCGGGGCACGCATGCGTGACGCTCGAAAAAAGAAGAAGTACACTTTACGTTATTTAGCCAATAAAATTGGTTTATCTAGTGGAAGTACAATTAGTAACTGGGAACTAGGTTTGAATTTACCCAATAAACGATACTTAAAAAAAATCGCTAAAGCCTGCGATACAACAGTAGATTGGCTACTTTATGGTGATTTCGATCGATTTGTGCGCCAGCTATTAAAAGAAAATTTTCAAAATAAACAACTGCTAAAACCACCTTTTTTTACTCAGTTGATGGGACGTTTATCTGAAGAACAGCTATCCTATCACGATTCCTTAAAAATTATGATTCAAGCGCAAAAGTTACAGCAGTCCTTTTATGCTTTTCCGTTAACAGTAGAAGCCCCCTCTCATTCCCAAGAGAGTATTTCTATTTATGAACCAACAACTGCAGAAGAACAGTCTGACCAATCTTATTATCAACCGTTTATTTTGTCAGAACTCCATGAATTATTTACACATTCTCAAAATCCAGAATTGGATTATTCTCTGATTATCGCTTTTCTTCCTTTGTTAAAAGTAGATCAATTAACTGAACCACAAAAAGAAGTCTTACTGGCCATCTTTAAGCGGATGAATTCCTTTAAAGACCAAACGCTTTTAAATGAATTCTTTGTGGAATTACAGTATTTACTCTGATTCTACAAAAAAGATTGAGCCATGTATCTCAAGGACTTAGGCTCAATCTTTTAGTTAAATTTCTTCTATTTATGAACGATTCTTTCGTTCGACTAAGTGCGTTTTCCGTTGTGGGCCAATGATTAAAGGAACGGATTCATATTTGACTTCACTGTATTCCAAGCCAAACCAACTTTCAGGAGAGGTAGTTAAGTTTTTGATAGCTAATTTTGCCTGCATAATTTGTCGATCCCATTTTTTCAGTTCAGAAACGTTAGATAATTCTTCTTGAATTAATACAAATTGGAAATCGCCAACTTCTCTCCCTGGCGTTAATGAATAACGTTGTGGCTGTTTTGGCAAGCGCCCTGTTTTCATCAAGTCATGAACAATTTGTCTTAAATATACATTCACTTCTTGAGAAATATGGAAGCCTAAATATAGCTGAACTTGCACAATAAAATCAGTTCCTAGCATGTCAACAGAATACTCTTGAGTAAAGGGTTCATCTGTTACCTGAACATTAACAAACCAATAAACATTCGCTCGTTTTGGTTGTTTGTCTAAAATCGAATAAATAATATTACGATTAATTTCGCCGTCCACTCGATCAGAGGTTAAAAAGACCACGTTGGTTTGATACATAGGTACAGATGTATCTTCTTTCAAAGCTTTAAGTTGTGGTACATATTTTTCCAACGACACTTGTTCCGCCGTTGCTTCTTTAATCTCGTTGCCGCGTTCCCAAATAATCATGATGCATAACAAGAAGACTGCCATTCCCACAGCAACATATCCACCATGGAAAAACTTCGCAGCACTTGAAAAGAAAAAGACAACTTCAATGGCAGCAAAGAACAAGGAAATTAGATACGCAGACCAAGCTGGAATTTTATCCAAAAGATAAAACAACAATAAAATGGTTGTCATTAACATCGTAATCGTAATCGATAGACCATACGCAGCTTCCATGTGTGTCGATGTTCTAAAAGCCAGCACGATTGCTGAACAAGCTAACCACAAAATTAAATTTACTGCTGGAATATACATTTGACCGATATTGCTCCCAGGATAAATAATTTTAAGTCTTGGTAATAACTTCAATTTAATCGCTTCAGAAACTAAAGTATACGAACCTGATATTAACGCTTGCGAAGCAATCACTGCGGCGATTGTTGCAAAAACAACGCCAAATACGAGAATACCTCGTGGAATCATTTGGAAAAATGGGTTAATTTCAGCTAATGCCTGCATTTCAGGGTTTTCTTTGACCGTTAACAACCACGCAGCTTGCCCTAAATAATTAAGAATCAAACAAATCTTAATATACGGCCAGCTAATGCGGATATTCATTTTTCCTACATGCCCTAAATCAGAATATAAAGCTTCAGCACCAGTTGTAGCCAAGAAAATATTCCCTAAAATAAATAGACCTAATTTATTTTCTGGACTGACTAGTAATTGCAAAGCATAATATGGATTTAATGCACGAATAACCGTCCAATCTTGGCTAAAATTCATTAAACCAATGATGCCTAAAAAAGTAAACCACAAGAACATAATCGGCCCAAAAGCTTTCCCGACCAATTCTGTTCCAAATCGTTGAACAGAAAAAAGAATTAAAATAATCGTCAACGTAATAACCACTATAATCGTTTGGTCATTGCCAAAACGTTCAAAAAATGCCGGAATTCCCCGTAAGCCTTCAATCGCTGTCGTCACTGTCACAGCTGGGGTCAAAACGCCATCAGCCAGTAAAGCGGCGCCGCCAATCATTGCGGGAATAATCAAATACTTACTTTTTTTTCGAACCAATGTATAAAGAGAGAAAATCCCACCTTCTCCATGGTTATCAGCATTTAAAGCAATAACAACATATTTAATCGTGGTTAAGATAGTCAATGTCCAAAAAATTAATGAGACCGAACCTAAAATAAACGATTCAGAAACCCGTGCCAAGCCACCATTATCTCCTACAATGGCTTTCATTACATATAAAGGGCTCGTTCCAATATCTCCATAGACAACGCCCATGGCAACTAAGATCCCTGCCATCGTAAATTTCCGACGATCAAACCCCTCTGCTTTGTGTAACACAATACTTTCCTCCTACAAAAGAAATGACTTCGTTTAGTTTAACCAACAGCTCCATAAAAACTTTTAAAACTCTTTATTATATAACGTTTTATATATCTTTTTCATTAGTCAAAAAGCGCTTTTTGACTAACGATGCTACTCACTATAATACGTTTTAAATCGTTTAGCAAGTCTTTTTATTAGAGAATGTTCATCTTAGATAAGAAACCCACCTATTTTGAAAAAAGGAAAATCAAAAATAAGTGGGGCAGCAGTCGAAACGACTGCTGCCCCACTTGCTAACTATTAAGATAATTCCCTGAACAAAAGTAGCTCCTTTTATTCCTGTTAAATTTAAATCACTTCTTCTTCCTCTTCGACTTCAGAGAAATGGAACTTAATCATTTCATTGACGAAAATTGGCACAAAAGATAGGAAAATTGCTAACATCCAATGATTTAAACTAATATGCACTAATCCAAATAGTTCTTGTGTGAATGGTAATAAAGCAATGGTTGTGGTAATTAGTAATGCTAAAACGACCATTTCAAAGAGGGACTTGTTGCTTGATAATTTTACACGGAAAACAGAGTTCGCACTACGAACATTAAAGACATGTAAGATAGAGGAATAAGCTAAGATTAAAAATGCCACTGTTTGTCCAACTTCATAGCTGTTTGAAACATAGGCTGAAACACCTGGTACAAAGGCACCTAGGTAAAAACCAAACAAAGTAATGACTGTGAACACTGCTGCATTAATCCCAATCTTTTGCCATAAGCCTCGTGCAAAAATCCCTTCGTTTTTAGGGATTGGTGCCTCATCCATAATTCCTTTTTCCGCTGGTTCTTTCCCTAATGCAAAACCAGGTAACCCATCTGCGACCACGTTAACAAACAACAGTTGAACTGCAGTAAATGGCGCACCCCAACCAAGTAACATGGCAATTAAAACAATAAAAATCTCAGAAATATTACAGCTTAATAAGAAGTTAATGGCTTTACGAATATTTCGGTACACGGCACGTCCTTGCGCCACTGCATCAACAATAGTTGCAAAGTTATCGTCCGTCAAAATCATATCTGAAGCGCCTTGGGCCACATCTGTTCCAGTAATCCCCATTGCGCAACCGACATCACTAGCTTTCAAGGCTGGCGCATCATTCACTCCATCTCCGGTCATTGCTACAACAGCGCCAGAACGTTGCCATGATTGAACAATTCGAATTTTATCTTCAGGGGTTACACGTGCATAAACGGATAAATCTTTAACCCGTTTATCTAATTCTTCATCACTCATTTTTTTCAGTTCTGAACCAGATAAGGCTTCACTTTTATCTTTTAAAATTCCTAATTCTTTAGCAATTGCACTGGCTGTTACCACGTGATCACCAGTAATCATCACTGTTTTAATTCCAGCTTTTTTCGCACGAGCAATGGCGCCCTTACTTTCTGGACGTGGTGGATCAATCATGCCAATTAAGCCTAACAAGCGAAGATTTTTTTCTAAAGCCTCTGATGTAATTTCCTTGGGTGGTTCATCATATACGGCATAACCGACAGCAATAACTCGTAACGCTCGTTTTCCGAAACGATCATTAACAATAGCCGCTTGATCGACATCTCCGAAACCAAAACGTGGTAGTAACACATCAAAGGCTCCTTTAGTAATTGAGATGTACTTTTTCCCCCATTGATGGACCGTAGTCATCATTTTTCGTTCTGAATCAAAGGGAATTTCACCAATACGAGGATATTTTTCTTCAAGTTCTTCTTTCGTATGATAATTTTCTTCGACAGCACGAACAATTGCCGCTTCTGTCGGATTCCCTGTAACAGTTAGTTCATCGCCTTCTTTTTCCACAATGACATCTGTACATAAAGCAGCCATTTTCAGTACTTCCATGGCTTCATCGGTCATGGCATCTTCCGTGTCCGTTACTTCATCACCACGATGCCATACTCGGCGGACGCGCATTTTATTTTGTGTCAGTGTTCCTGTCTTATCAGAACAGATAACATTCGCAGTTCCTAGCGTTTCTACTGCTGGCAATCGACGAATAATCGCATGTTTCTTAGCCATTTTTTGAACACCATATGCTAAGGTTAACGTTACAATCACGGTTAGTGTTTCTGGTACAGCTGCCACCGCTAAGGAAACGGCTGTCATAAACATTTCAAGAAGCGGTTCTCCTTGCAGTTCACCAATAATGAAAACAATTGCTGCAGCCCCTAAGGCTAACAAACTAATACGTTTGCCTAATTGATTCAAGCGTTTTTGTAATGGTGTTTTTTGCTGATCGCTGTTATTCAGTAACCCAGCAATTTTACCCATTTCTGTATTCATTCCTGTTGCAGTTACTACTGCTCGTCCGCGGCCATTCACAACGGTACTGCCTTTGAAAATCATATTTATTTGATCTCCTAAGCCATCATCGTCATGCCCCACGTATGTAGGATCTTTTTCAACAGGTTCACTTTCACCTGTTAGTGCTGACTCTTCTACGCGCATTTGAGAAGCTTGAATAAGTCGTGCATCGGCTGTAATCATTGAACCAGCTTCAAGAACTAGAACATCTCCTACTACTAGTTCTTCAGCATCGACTTCGATTACCTTGCCATCTCGTAAGACTGCACTACTTTGCTTGTTCATGTCTTGTAAAGCCGCCAGAGATTTTTCAGCATTTCCTTCTTGAACAATGGCTAAAACAGCATTGATAATCACAATTGCAATAATTAAGATTCCTTCAAAATATTCGCCATGTTCTGTTACGATTGCTGTATAAAACGAAATTGCCGCAGCAACTAATAAAATAATCGTTGTAAAATCAGATAAACTGTGAATAAATTTCTTTAACACAGAATCCTTCTTAGCCTCTTCAAATTGATTGCGGCCATTTTCTTTCAGCCGTTGTTGGGCCTCTTGTTGTGTTAAACCAGTTTCAGTATTGACTGCAACTTCTTTTGTGACAGTATCGACAGTTTGCTTGTAAGCTTCCATCCTATTCCCCCTCTAATTTTTTCTTCCTATATAATAGTGTCTCTATTAAATATAACATGATTTTTTTTGAACACGCAACTTTTTTCATCTTTGGCTTAGCGTTCTCTCATATGTCCAGAAAAAACTGGTATTTTCGTTGTTGCTACAGCAATGTTTCTATTTGATTATGGGAATTTTATGAAAAAAGAAACGAATTCAGCCAAAAAGCAATGGACATTTTTTTCATTTTGTCTGATAAAAAATAGTTTATTTCTATATATTCAACACAAAAACAACAAAAAATACAATGTTATTTAGTTCGCACAATTATTTATTTTACATGTTATAAAATAACCAGAAAAATATTATATTTAATCTTATTAATAAGTGTTATAACTTGCAAACGCTTCCAAAAAGTGCTATTCTTTAAGTGTAAGGAGGACATGCAAATCAATTGGTTGAAGATTTTCTCAGTAGATAAAAATCGGTAAACTCAAAGTTGTTAGAATTGCAAGATTCACCTGTAAACAATACGTGTAGAGTAATTGTTAGTGATAACTCGTATCGGAAAATAGGGAAAGGTTATAGAAGGATGGAGTTTCTATAAAGCATTTACCCTATCTGTTATCACCTAACGCAAGTTATCCACCATCCAAGCGTCGAAACTGTATGAAAACAAGGTTTTAGTTTCACCACATCACGTTCACCTTTTGCTTTACATGTATCGCGAAATGTAAACACTTATTCAACCAATTGATGTCTTCCCGTTAACAAGGCCGAGCTTAAATTTAAGCTCGGTTTTTTCTTTTAGACAATAAAATATATTTGTATCAAATAATCATATGTGTTATATTCAAGGTGCACATTCTATTTTATCTTCTTTTAAAGGAGGGAATGCTATGCGAAAAAAGAAAAAATCTTCGTTTGAAAGTTCAATTCATGTTTATCGTGCTATGGCTCGTATGACCCAGCAAGATTTGGCCAATCGAGTCGGTGTCTCTCGACAAACAATTATTCAACTGGAACGAAACAAGTACAATCCTTCATTACTTCTTGCGCATGACATCGCGAACGTCTTTGGCGTAACCATTGATGATGTGTTCACCTTCAAAGAAACACTGAATGACGATGTAGAACAAGAAGCCTAAACAGTATAAGCTGTACTTAACAAGACAATTTTTCTGATTGTACTTGGAGTTGCCGAGGTACAACTTAGTACCGGCAATACGAAGAAAGCACTTCTTCGTATTGTTGTTTCAATAATTAATCTTTTCTTACATAAAAAAAGAACGGCGCAACCGTGGTTGCGCCGTTCTTTTTATTCTAAGATTGTCTACTAAGCACTTTTGTCCTAGTAGCGTTTTGGTTTCTAACTTTATTATTTACAGGGGAAGAAAAAATAAAGCACACCTTTACTGTGATTCCAAAAATCACGTGTTTATCATAATATATTTTTGTTTCAATCCCAAGTATTCTGCTCACAAAGTGTCGTTTATTTAATAAACATTGCATCGCCAAAACTAAAGAAACGATATTTTTCCTCAATAGCATGTTGGTAAGCAGCCAATGTTAAGTCTTTTCCTGCAAAGGCACTCACAAGCATCACTAACGTAGATTTTGGTAAATGGAAGTTCGTTGAAAAAGCCTCTACGACTTTAAATTGATACCCTGGTGTGATAAAAATATCGGTCCAGCCACTGTCAGCCTGAATTTCACCATTAAATTTTGTGCCAATTGTTTCCAACGTACGAATAGAAGTTGTTCCAACCGCAACAATCCGACCGCCTGCTTGGCGTACTTCATTTAATTGCTTAGCCGCTTCTTCAGTTAAACGATAGAATTCGCTATGCATATGATGTTCTTCTATATTATCAACGCTCACGGGACGGAATGTTCCTAAACCGACATGTAAAGTTAAATAAACGAGATGAACACCTTTTGCTTTGATCTCTTCTAATAGTTCTTTTGTAAAATGCAAACCCGCTGTTGGTGCTGCAGCTGAACCATTTTCTTCAGCATAAACCGTTTGATAACGATCTGGGTCATCTAGACGTTCTTTGATATATGGCGGCAATGGCATTTCTCCTAACGATTCTAAAATTTCTAAGAAAATACCATCATATTTAAATTCAATGATTCGACCACCATGTTCCAACTCTTCTTTAACCACCGCTTTTAGGCGACCATCGCCAAATTGAATTTCCGTGCCGACTTTTGCACGTTTCGCGGGTTTAATCAAGGTTTCCCATGTATCGCCTTCTGTATTTGTTAAAAGTAAAACTTCCAAATGACCGCCTGTTTCAGGTTTTTCTCCATATAAACGGGCCGGCAGTACCCGTGTATTATTCATGACTAATGCATCCCCAGGCTGTAATTCATCAAGAATATCATGGAAATGTTTATCCTCCATGTCCCCTGTTTCTTTATTTACAACTAATAATCGTGAACTAGCGCGATCTTTTAGTGGGGTTTGAGCAATTAATTCTTCTGGTAAATCAAAATCAAAATCTTCTGTACTTAGCATTTCCGTCACTCTTTCTACTAGTTTTTATCTTGGTTATTCTAACACTTTTTCTTGTTTCTGGCTATGTCAGCCTTCTGAATCAAACTAAATAGTTGTCAAAAAATGTCAGAAGCACTATACTTACTTTAAGTAAGTATACATAGTTATTTAGAGGAGGAACTCAAAATGCATGCTCAATTTCATCATGTTTCACTATTAGCGCGTCATGGTCAAGAAAACCAATCATTCTATACAAAATTGTTAGGCTTACGTTTTGTCAAAAATACCGTAAATCAAGACAACAATCGCATGCCTCATTATTTTTATGGCGATTATCAAGGCACACCGGGAAGCTTAGTAACTTTTTTTATCGTGCCCTTATTAGGCAACCGCTATGAAGAAAAAAATTATTTAGCCACGATTGGCTTAAAAATTCCCCAAAACAGCCTTTCCTTTTGGGAACAACGTTTAACAGAAAACAAAATTCCATTTAACAAAAAAGAAAAGAGCCTCCATTTCAGTGATCCAGATGATACGCATATTATCCTGACAGAAGTTCCTGAAAATCCATTAAAAGAAACACTCGTTGTTTCTAACGACATTCCAGCAGCGGTTCAAATTATCGGTTTGGCCTCTACTGAATTTCATGTGCCAGATTCTGAAAAAACCTTGGCCTTTTTTGAAACATTTCTTGGTTGGCAAGCAGTTGGCAATACGATTATTTTAAGTGAGACGGAAAGCTTTTCTGTTCATCAAACAACGTCGGATAAAACAAGCCGAATGGGGCGTGGCAGTATGGATCATATTGCTTTTTCTGTGGCTGATGATGAAGCATTACAAGAACTACACACGCGCGCTTTAGCACAAGGTTGGGAAATTGAAATGTATGTAAGTCGTGGATATTTTAAAAGTTTATACATTCGTGAACCAGGCGGGAATCGGGTTGAATTTGCTACTTTAACTCCTGGTTTTACATTGGATGAGCCTCTGGAACATTTAGGGGAAACATTGGCTTTACCGCCTTTTTTAGAACCAAAACGGACTGCAATTGAAGCCAACCTCTACAAAGACATGTAACCAACGCTTTAGAAAACAACGGAAGACGGACGTAATAATCGGTGACAAAATTACGTCCGTCTCTCTTCCCCTATGTTTGAATGTTTGAACAAGAGAATAAAAAATGACCTTCAGATTTTTCTGAACGTCATTGCACATTCCATAAAAAGCATCCTTCGTTCTTCCACTTCTTACTTCTTAAAAAAACTGGTAATTTTTTCAAAAATTCAGTAAAATAAAAGTGATCAATGGTTTCCATTGATTGAACGGGCAACTTGATGGTCCACTTGCACAGGTGACTATTCAAGGCTTCGTGATTTAGTTGCCGCTAAATCATGAAGCGCCTTTTTTTATTTTATTCCCTTGTTCTCTTTCCATTCTAATGAAAAACTCAGCTCCCGTCAACTTGCTACAAAGGACACTTTTCTTTGTTATAGCGGCTTTTCTTCCTTCTCAGAATACTCTTTTTAACATCTTGTTTCGTTCAGATAACTTTTACTAAACAATAGTTATCTTTTCTTTTTTTTAGAACGAATTAAAAAAATTTTACCGCCTTCTTTTTCCCATTAAAAATAGATTACATTTGTCGAAATCGCATTTTTATAGCATACTAGTAATAAGATACATTTTCAAAATATTTAGTTGAGGTGAGTAAGTTGATAGAATTTCAGCATGTATCAAAATTTTATAAAGGCGGAAAAGTCGCCGTTGATGACATTAATTTGTCTTTCGATAAAGGTGAATTTATCTGCTTCATCGGAACAAGTGGTAGTGGAAAAACAACATCAATGCGGATGCTTAACCGCATGACCGACCCTTCAAAAGGAAAAATTTTAATTGATGGCCAAGATATTCAAAAAATCAATCCTGTAGAGCTACGTCGCCAAATTGGCTATGTCATTCAAAATATCGGCTTGATGCCTCACATGACCATTCGTGAAAATATCGTTTTAGTGCCTAAATTATTAAAAGTACCTGTAGAAGAACGCAATAAGATAGCCGAAAAAATGATTGATTTGGTTGAGTTACCACGAGAAATGTTAGACCGCTATCCCAATGAACTTTCTGGGGGACAACAACAAAGAATCGGCGTTGTGCGGGCTTTAGCTGCCAATCAAGATATTATTCTAATGGATGAACCTTTTGGTGCTTTAGATCCTATCACCCGTGATTCATTACAAGATTTAGTGAAAGATTTGCAAGAACGTTTAGGAAAAACTATTGTCTTTGTTACTCATGATATGGATGAAGCGTTGAAATTAGCAAATAAAATTGCCATTATGAGCGAAGGCAAAGTAATTCAATTTGACACACCAGATAATATCTTACGTCATCCAGCCAATGAATTTGTAGAAGAACTCATCGGAGAAGATCGCTTATTACAAGCCAAACCTGATTTCACCACTGTTGATGAAGTCATGTTAAATTCAGCTATTACTATCACGCCGGAAAAATCTTTACAAGAAGCGATTAAATTGATGCGTGAAAAACGGGTTGATACCTTATTAGTTGTTGATAATTCCCATGTGCTTAAAGGCTTTATCGATGTTGAAACATTAGATCAGCAACGGGGCAAAGCTTCTAGTGTTGGTGATATCTTGAATAAAGATGTCTTCTTTGTTCAAAAAACCGCTCTTTTACGTGATGCTTTACAAAGAATCTTAAAACGCGGCTTAAAATATGTGCCAGTCGTTGATGAACAAAAACGAGTGGTGGGCATCTTAACACGTGCTTCCCTTGTTGACATTGTTTATGATGTTATCTGGGGCGATGAAACAACGATTAGTGAAGCTGTAGAAGCAAAACAAAGCGAGTCCGAAACTGATAAAGAGGAGGCGTAAGCAATGAGTAGCTTCTTTCAAGAATATGGATCAGAAATGATTTCAAAAAGTATTGAACATATTTATATTTCATTCTTTGCACTTTTATTAGGGGTCGCTATCGCTGTGCCCGTTGGCGTTTGGTTAACACGTTTGCCCAAAGTAGCCAATATTGTCATTGGTTTAACAAGTGCCTTACAAACGGTTCCTTCGTTGGCTTTATTAGCTTTGATGATTCCAATTTTTGGTGTCGGCAAAACACCCGCTATTATCGCGCTATTCATCTATTCCCTTCTACCTATTTTAAGAAACACGTATATCGGAATGAAAAATGTCGATGAAAATTACCGAGATGTTGCTAAAGGCATGGGCATGACCAATTTACAGTCTATTTTTAGTGTTGAATTACCCATTGCCATGCCAACAATTATGGCCGGCATTCGTTTAGCTGCTGTCTATGTCATTGCTTGGGCTACACTGGCTTCTTATATTGGTGCAGGTGGTCTTGGTGATATGATTTTCAGTGGATTAAATAACTATCAGCCAGAATTAATCTTTGGCGGGACTATTCCGGTAACTATTTTAGCGCTTTTAGCAGATGTTCTTCTTGGATTATTAGAAAATCGTTTAACGCCAAAAGCTTTAAGGGAGGGCGAATAATGATGAAAAAGAAACTCAAGTTAAGCTTACTCTTCTTAAGCAGTTTACTTTTATTGGCAGGTTGTTCTTTACCTGGTCTCGCTTCAACTTCTGATGATAACACTGTCGCCATTACAGGTGGGATTACTTCAGAAGCGCAGATTTTAGGGAGCATTGTAGCGGATATGGTTGAGCATTACACAGATAAAAAAACAAATGTGATTAACAACTTAGCCACTACTACCATCAATCACCAAGCAATGTTAAACGGAGATGCCTCAATTTCTGCAGCTCGTTATACTGGTACTGACGTGACCACTACGCTTGGCTTACCAGCGGAAAAAGATCCTAAAAAAGCGTTCAATCTAGTTCAATCAGAATTTGAAAAACGTTATCAACAAACTTGGTTCCCTTCATATGGATTTGAAAATACTTATGTATTCTTAGTTACAAAAGAAACGGCTGAGAAATACAATTTAAAAACAGTCAGTGATTTAGGGAAAGTCGCAGACAAATTAGTTGCTGGTGTCGATACTGCGTGGATCACACGTGAAGGCGACGGTTATGAAGGCTTTAAAAAGGAATACAACTTCCAATTTAAATCTATTTTACCAATGCAAATTGGCTTGGTGTACGATGCAGTCAACGCTGGAAAAATGGACGTTATCTTAGGTTACTCAACAGATGGCCGGATTGGTAGTTACGATTTAGTCATGTTAAAAGATGACAAGCGCTTCTTCCCGCCTTATGATGCCGCTCCTGTGGTTAGTGACAAATTATTAAAAGAAACGCCGGAAATCAAAGATGTCTTAAATCGCTTAGATGGTAAAATTTCTACCAAAAAAATGCAAGAATTGAACTATCAAGCAGATAATGATTTAATTGAACCTGCGGTCGTAGCCGAACGTTTCTTAAAAGAAAATAACTATTTTGAGGGGGAGTAACAGATGAATAATATGAATTTATTCCAACAATTTATCTACTATTTCCAACAAAATGGCGGCTACGTCTTTCAACAATTTTTACGTCACTTTTTAATTTCGATTTATGGCGTAATCTTTGCTGCAATTGTCGGGATTCCTATCGGGATTATGATTTCACGTAAACGTAGCTTAGCCAACTGGATTATCCGTTTAGCGAACATTATCCAAACAGTACCAGCTTTGGCAATGCTTTCGATTTTAATGTTGGGAATGGGCTTAGGCGTCAACACGGTGGTTGTAACGGTCTTCCTTTATTCTCTCCTGCCAATTATCAAGAATACGTACACTGGCATGATTCAAGTGGATCGCAATATTTTAGATGTTGGTAAAGGAATGGGTATGACAAAAGTACAACTTCTTTATATGGTCGAGTTACCTTTATCTGTTTCAGTAATCATGGCAGGTATTCGAAATGCGTTAGTCGTCGCAATCGGGATTACTGCGATTGGCGCTTTCGTTGGTGCTGGTGGTTTAGGGGATATTATTATTCGTGGAACCAATGCCACAGATGGTGCTTCTATCATTTTAGTCGGTGCCTTACCAACGGCCTTTATGGCGATTATCACAGATTGGGTTCTAGGGATTATTGAACGGCGTTTAGACCCAGCTAGCAAACATTCCAATTAATAAAAAATGCAGAGCAGATCCAACATTGTTTCTTTTCAATGGGATCTGTTCTTTTATCTAGGAGATTAATAATGTCTAACTATACTATTATCGATTTAAACCAACAACCACACTTAATTCCGTCAGCTGCTCAATGGTTTAGCCAAAAGTGGCAAATCCCCGCTGAAGCGTATCAAGCAAGTATGCAGGAAATGCTAACTAGCGAAAACCACGTACCACATTGGTGGGTCTGCTTGAATAAACAGCAGGACATCGTTGCAGGCGTGGGCGTAATTGATAATGACTTCCACAATCGTGCAGACCTTACGCCAAACCTTTGTGCATTGTATGTCGAACCAACATTTCGTCACCAAGGCTTAGCAGGAATTCTTTTAACAACAGTTGGTGATTTTCTTGCTAATTCTGGATTTAAAAAGCTTTATTTGCTCACAGACCATACTACTTTTTATGAAAGATATGACTGGGAATTTTTGACAATGGTAACCACTGAAGAGCAGTCTTGCGCTAGAATTTATCAAAAACAATTACGTCAATAAAAAAATCTGCCATCAAAAGATGGCAGACTTTTTTATTTATTTTTTCAAGTGATAACTATAGGTAGCCACAATAATATTTTCCCGCCACGCTAAACGAATCCGCAAGCGTAAACTTGTTTGGTTATGCAAAATATTTTGCCAACGTTTATTTGGTACAAATTGTGGTACTAAAACTGTTGTACTGTAGTTATGCTTCGTGGCATTTTTACTAACCAAATCAACATAACGTAAGATAGGGTTTTGCAGTGAACGATACGAAGAGTGGACAATTGATAGACGAACGTCTGGGAAGTGTTTTTTAAACTCTTCCTGAATTTCTTTTTCCTTCTCAACGTTTTCATCCATTGAGACATGCATGGCAACAACATAATCACCAATGGAACGCGCATAGTTCAAGGCGCCGACATTTGCCTTGGTTACGTTCCCTACTAAAACAATAACTGTATTCCCGTCAAACTCATGCAACTGTGCCCCATCTTCTAAACGTAGCTGTTCCGCCACATTTTTATAGTGAGTATTGACCCGATAAAATGCATAAATCAACACCGGCATAATAATAAAGAACGGCCAGATGTCCCCTAATCGATAAATAAACAAAATGGCGATAATCGTGAAAGAGATAAAGGCGCCGACAATGTTAGCAATTGATTTTGGCAACCAATTTTTAGTTTCTTTTCGCCATTTTACAACCATCCCCGATTGAGACAAAGCAAACGGAATAAACACACCAATTGAATACAATGGGATTAAACGTTCTGTGGAACCTTGGAAAATCAATAATAAAACAATGGAACCAGCAGCTAAAGTTAAAATACCATTTGAATAGCCTAAACGGTCGCCACGATCCATATACATATGCGGCATAAACTTATCTTTGGCTAAGTTATAAGCCAAAACTGGAAAGGCTGAGAATCCTGTGTTAGCGGCAACCGCTAAAATTAAGGCTGTCGCAAACTGTAATAAATAATATAAAATATTTTGACCAAAGACCGCTTTCCCAATTTGTGAAAGAACTGTCACTTCTTCTTTGGGCACAATCCCATACCAATAGTTAATAAACGTAATCCCCACGAAGAAGAACCCTAAAATCGTTGCCATTAACGCTAACGTCCCAGCAGCATTTTTTGCTCGTGGTTTCTTAAAGAATGGCACTGCATTACTGATTGCTTCAACCCCTGTTAAGGAAGAAGAACCAGATGAAAAAGCCCGTAAAACCAAGGCAATAGAAATTCCTGGAACCACGGCTCCTGGTAAAGCTGTCGCATTCAATGGCTGTGCGCCAGTCACAATTTTAAATAGCCCAACAACAATCAGTAAGGTAATAATTGCGATAAAACTATACACTGGCAACATTAAGAACGAAGCAGATTCTCGCAGGCCTCTCAAGTTCATTAAGGTAATCAATATCACAATCCCAATAGAAATTGCTACTTGATGGCCATATAACGCTGGAATCGCCGATATAATCGCCTCTGCGCCCGCTGAAACTGAAACGGCTACTGTTAGCATATAATCGACTAACAACGAACCACCAGCCAATAAACCGGCATTTCTGCCAAGGTTTTCACTACTAACAACGTATGCGCCGCCGCCATGCGGATACGCATGAATAATTTGTCGGTACGACAATGTTAAAGAAATAAGTAAAATAATAACAAATGCAGCAATTGGCAATGAATACCAAATCGCAGCCGCCGACAAAGTAACCAGAACCACCACTATTTGTTCTGTACCATACGCAATGGATGAAAGTGCATCAGAAGATAACAACGCAAGCGCTGCAAATCTGCTTAATTTATGTTCATCATTTTCGGCTGATTTCAATGGTTTCCCAATGAACAGTCGTTTTAAATCCGCCATTTTTTTCTACTCCTTTTCTCTAGAGTGACCCGCTCACTTTTTTCATTATTTTTTATCAAACAAATCCATATGCTACGCTTCTCACAATGAAAAGTCAATTGATTTTTGTTACTGAAAAAGATAAAAAAATCACCATCTTTTTTTAATCAGACACTCATTTACAGTCCCCCGCTTCCTTTATCTTATCAAGAGAATCCAGATAACAAAAGGATTTGCATTCTCTAAACAAAAAAGCGAGAGCTAAAAGTCTATTTGACCTTTTGGCTCTCACTTAAAAACTTAGTTAATTATTCCCTTTTATTGTAACAAGTACGTATGATCGAAGGTAATTTCCACTTTATAACGACCAATTTTTTCATAAACTTGCCGTTGAATTTCCACACCCAGTTCAAATTCAGATAATTTTGATTCTGTAGGCAAAACCAAGTCGAACAAAATCTTCGGTTCTTCACCATGGGTAACTAAGCGGATATCATGGACTTTTAAAGACGCATCAAAAGAACGAATAATCTTTTTGATTGTTTGATGAACAAATTGTTGTGTTGGGTCATACAAATTCACTGGATCAATATGACAAACAAGGTTAACAGCCAATTCTTCTTTAAACTTCGCTTCAATCGCATCGATTGTCTGATGGGCTTTATTTAAATCCCAGCGATCATCAATTTCAATGTGAACAGACGCAAACGTTTGGCTGGGACCATAATTATGAATCAGTAAATCGTGATATCCTACAATTGTTTCCATTTTTGATAAGACATTTTTCATTTCATCAATTTCTGTTTGGCTCGGACGCATGCCCATCAACTCATTAATAAATTCGCGAATTAACTGCAAGCCACTATAAATAATATATGCAGCAATTAAAAAACCAATATATCCATCAATTCGCAAACCAGTGACGCCTTCAATAAATGCAGAAACCAAAACAGCTAATGTAGTATAAACATCATTGAAGCTGTCCTTAGCAGAAGCAACTAATGCTTGAGAATCAATTTTTGCTGATACTTTTTTGTAAAACAGCCCTTGCCAAATTTTAATCCCAATTGATAAAGCTAAAACAGCAAATAAAATGGGTGTCACCTTGATTGATTCTGGATGCAGGATGCGATCCACGGAGGTCGTTAGAAACTCAAACCCAATAAACGTAATCACTAATGATACAAGCATTCCACTAATATATTCAAAACGTTCATGGCCATAGGGATGTTCTTTATCCGCTGGCTTACCAGCAATATAAAAACCGACTAATGTTAAAACTGAAGAAATAGTATCGGACAAGCTATTAATGGCATCTGCCATGATTGAAACACTACCTGAAAGCAAGCCAATCATAAATTTACTAACGAATAAAAATAAATTAGAAACAAGCCCAATCCGCCCGGCAAAAGCACCGAATGCTGTTCGTTTTTCCAATTTACGACGTTCAATTTTTTTCTCATATCGTTGAAGCAATGCTTGAATCATTTTACAACCCCTACCCACTTTTTATTTCTTAAAAAAATACTATAAAACCTTTTTATGTATTTGTACACAAAAAACCTCACTTTCTGAGGGAGATTTTATTATTTAGCATTGCCAAAAAGTCAAAAGCAAGAGCCCCCAAAACTTCTTTGTTAGGGTTACCTTGAAAATAAAGAAAAACAAAAAGCCGAAAACGCTAGAGACGTTTTCAGCTTTTTGTTTTTTAATGGAATAAATGGCTCTTTTGTGCTAAAGCCGCAAATTTTTTCGATCTGTGTTCCAGATGTGGATAAAGAATTGCGCCGCCAATACTAAAGACGACTGAAATCCCCACCATAATCCAAATTGCAAACCAAGCATTTGGCCAGTAAATGCCTCCTGCTGATTCCCTTAGCAAGTTCACGGCATGCGTAAACGGCAAGAACGGATTAATCATTTGGAAGAATTTACCTGAGACTTGAATTGGGTAGTTCCCACCCCCACCAGAGATGGATAGTACCAAGATTATTATCGCAATTCCTTTCCCTACATTGCCAAAGAGAGCAACAAGCACATAAACCATTATCATAAACGTAATGGCAATCAATACGGCAAACCAGACACTATACGCTGGATTACGGACATCTACGCCTAACGCAAAGTAATTACCTAGCGTTACAATCAGCGCTTGACCAATCCCCATGACAATGAAGGTAAACATCCGTGCTGAAAATTGTTCCCGTTTAGAGAAGCGTTTTTTATCTTTTCCTTCAAGATAAACATCTGTTGTCGCAACACTTGAGAATAATACAGCACCAACCCATAAACACAAAGCTGTATAGAATGGCGTACTTGCCGAACCATTATTAGCAATCGGATAAACAGCATGTTCTTTGACTTCAACTGGTTGTGTAAAGAAGTCACTTTCTTTATTGGCATCTAATTTTAGTAATTTAAGAATTTCACCTAAATCAACTTCTTTTTCACCTTTACGGATTGCATTCGCTGCTTTGTGTAATCCTGTTTTGATATTTGGCCAATCATTAATAATCAGCTCGTTGGCTTTGTCTAAGGCCGCTTCAACATCTGGCATTTTCTCATTGACTGTTTTCAAGGTATTCGTTAAATCTTTTCGGATACCTGGATAGTCATTTTGCATAAAGGCTGCCGCTTTGCTGACTTTGTCTTGAATGACTAGTAAATCGTTTTTATACAAATCAGCACCACGATTAATGCCATTGACAATGGTTTCCATATTGCCATTCAACATCGTATTTGCATCATGAATTTCTTGTTTAATTGCCGGCATTTCGGCTTGATATTTTTCTAATAAAGAAATCGCATTAGTGACCGTTTGACTTGTTGAGCTCAATAACCCTTCAAAGTCAATTTGTTGTGCTTTGTTTAGTTGGCCTTGAGCGTTTTGGATGGTAGCAATTAATTTACTTGTGACTGTATTAACAGTGTTACTAATTTCATCTGGATGAATATCCAGCAATATATCTGATATAGTAGATGAGAAATCTTGAATATCTTTCAAAGTTTCACGTAATTGGTCAACACTTATTGCATTAAAATCAATACCATCCACTCGTTTTTTAAGTTCTGTTAAAACCTTAACCAAATGTTCCAGTCTTGAAATGGGACCTGCTAAACTATCATTACCCGCCGCTTCCTGTAATTTAGTTAATGTTTCAATTAACTGATTAGCTGCTGCAATTTGTTTTTCCAAGCTTTCAGAAAAACGAGTAACAATTTCACCAAGTTGTTGTCTCTCTTCTGGGGTTAGCTCATTATCAGCAATTAGTTGATCAATTTGGCCAGCTATCGAATTGATATTAGAACTAATCGTTTTTAAAGACTGAATTGAAACTTCAACGCTATTCGTAATGCTTGGTAACGCCTCTTGCAATTTATTGGCGCCATCTAATGTGACATTCCCTAAATCATTGGCTTGATCACCTAGTTTACGAATATCTGGTAACGCCGTTTGAACTTGTTGAATGATTTCTAATCCTTGTTTTGCTTCTTGGATTCCTTCGCTCATTGTTTGTTCCACAGAGGCAAAGTCTTCATCAATCATAGCAATTTGTCGGCCAGCGTTTTGAATTTCTGGAATTTTTTCTTGTAACGTCAAAATAACACTAGCTTGTTCTTTGATGCTTGGCATTTTACCATTTAGCTCAACAATCTTCTCTCCTAAAGCATCAACTTCAGGTAAATATTTCATCGCATCGTTGGCTTTCGCTAATTTTTCTTTTAGCTCAGGCATCTTACCATGTAAGTCAGTGACTTGTTTCGCGTACGTGTCAATGGTTCCAATGTTGGCATCTGTATCTAAAATCATGCTCTTAACTTTTTGAATGCTGACCATGTTTTTATCAATATCATAGCCAATATCATTGAATGTTTTGATTAACGTACTACTTGCCGTTTTAATGAATTCTTCCGAAATTTGTGACTGAATGGAAGAAGCGCCTTTTGACGTAATTTTCGGCGCAATTGCATTAATTTTTTCGTTAATTGAGTATTCAATTTTAGGTTTATTGATATCACCAGAAGTAAAACTTAGCAAATCCTTGGAAAAATCTTTAGGTAAATAAATCCCGGCAAAATATTTTCCTGATTGGACTCCTTTGTCTAATTCCTTTTTCGAATCAACAAAACGCCAACCTAATTGCTTGTTTTTCTTCAAGTTTTTCAAGACTTCATCACCAATATTGACCGATTTATCTTGAAAAGTTGCTGTTTGGTCATCACTATAGACCGCTATTGGTAACTCTCCTGTATTTGAATACGGATCCCATAGTGCTTTAATGTTAAACCATGCATATAATGATGGAATAATCATTAAGGCAACAATCAAAAATGTTGCTACTGGGTTTTTAAAAATTCTTTTCCAATCTAAAATAAATAGTTCCCATGTATTTTTTATATGTTTCATAAAATCACCTGCTTTTTTTTGTGCCTGAATAACTTTAGCATAAAATACAAGAGAATAACAAACAAAAGCTTGAATGTTACGACACATTTTTAAAATGTCGTAAGTTCAAGCTAAGTTTGTTTATTTCATATTTTTAGAAAATTCCGAAACGACTTGTTTAACTTCATCAATGGCTTCTGGTTTTAAATAAGCCAAAAGTTTTGGTGCTTTTGTCATCAAGTACATTTTATCTAATTTGCCTGTTTGTTGGCGTTCAAACATTTCTGCAAGTAGCGCTTGCATTTTTTCTTTTTTATCTTCTTTTGTTCGATCTAGTATGAACGTTAAGAATTGTTCTTGTCCTTCTTTCATTCCCTATCCCTCCTTACAAACAGATTCTTTTCTATTATAAAACTTCTTTTTTAGAAAGGATAGTCCTTTTTTTAGGATCTATGATTTTGTGTACAGACTTAGCATGTCTTTTTTGGCGGATAAAGGTAAGCCGAGTCCCTCTTTTAAATACCCCTCTACCGAACCAAATTCTTTTTCAATCGCCTGTAAAGCGGTCGCTAAGTACTCTTTTTTCACATAAAGCAGCGTTTCTAATTGTTGAATTTCTGCTGGAGGCGTTCCATTTGCTTGATATTGCGCAATAATCTGCTCGTTAGCGGCTTTTCTTTGCTCATTCGTCTTTAAATAATCTTCTAAAATATAAGAATGTTCCACACCTAAAGCACTTAATATCAAGGCTGCACCGATTCCTGTTCGATCTTTTCCTGCGAAACAATGAAATAAAATAGCTTCCTGTGGATAACTTAAAAAGTTTTCAAAAAATGTTTGGTAACCTTTGCGGCCCGAATTGGAAAGAACCATCTCTTTATAAGCCATGTCCATTGCTGCATCGGGTGAACCAACCGTTTTAAGCATTCCTTCTAATGAAGCAGTCTGCGCCTGAATATCGGCCAAAATATCTATATGTAAATAGTTGGTTCCTTGAATTGAATCATCTGGTCGTTCTTGCGTTTCTGCTGCACTTCTAAAATCATAGATTCGTTTAATTTGATAGCCCTCTACCAGTTTCTGTTGATCCTCTTGTGCAACATTAACGAGTTCCCCACTCCGAAAAAAATGCCCTGTCTTGACGGATGTGCCTTGTTTCGTTGGAAATCCTCCAATATCTCTAAAGTTCACTACGCTGTTCATGTTCTGTCGCTCCTTCATTTTAATTATTTTGTTGTCATTTAAATACTTTGTTTTTTCTTATTATTTCTTTTTCTTAATGATAATAAAAAACACCTCAAAAAACAATCTTTTTATCAGTTGTTTATTGCCATTTTATCATAGATACAGTATTCTTAAAAGAGAGGTGAGTAACGATGCTAAAACGAGATTTTTTAGAAAAGCCTTATGATTATATGAATGATATTTTATTGTTCCTATATAATAATAAAGGCCGAGCGACACGAAATGAATTAGTAGATTTTTTCAATATTAGTTTACCAACATTGAATGAATATCTTTCTTTTTTAGAGCAATTTTTGAAAGAAGAGCAACTTCAAGAAAACCTCACCTTAACTGTATTAGGTGACACTCTATATCTAAATAAAGCGCCTACCTTTTCCATGAAAGCAATGATCATGTTGTTCTTAGATAAATCTATTAAGTTTCACATGGTCCAGCAACTCTTCCATAAAAATGAAATAAATGGCGGGTATTTCCAACAGAATTATGCCATTAGCTCTGCTACCTATTATCGAAAAATTGTTGAATTAAATGACTTACTCAATGAGTTTAATTTACGTATCAAACGAGGAAAACTTGTCGGCGAAGAAAAACAAATTCGCTTTTTCTTTTTTAATTTTTTCTGGTTTATCTTTGAAGAAAAAACAGATTTAGAAAAAGAACTGGCCAATCAATACCTAGGATTAATCGAGATATTACAAGAAATCCCCAGAATTACCTTTGACCATACAGAAATTCTCCAAATTAAACTTTGGATGAAAATTTCTTTTCGTCGCATGGTTTTAGAACCCCTGCCAACGATTAGTCCACATGATGTCCAACTCGATCGACCTTTATTTGAAGAAATTAATTTATCTATACATACATATATGAAAAGAATCGACCGTCCATATACAATCAACGAAGCCTATATGTTTTATGACTTTTTTTGTTCCATGCATAATTATTCTGCGAATGCTGCTTTCGCCTTTCGTTTAGCAAAACAACAACGAATTGAAAAAACGTATCTTAACGAAATGAACCGGGTCATTTTAACGTACCTTAAAGCACGTGGTTATTTATCCCATTACGTGCTGCCTATTCGGCTACTTTATATTGAAAATTTACTTTTCCAATTACATGCGCAACTCTATTATTTTTCAGGATTTATTTTACCCTTTGATTATTGGACAATTCAGTCACTTTTGAAAGTCTTACGTCATCCTTTTAGCGAAAGTGAAGTTTACGAATTAGTGGAGATCGCTACAACGAACTTTGCCACAAAAGCCACTGCTTCTAAGTACCAAAATCAATTTACTGAAATTAATTATACACTTATTTTGAATCACATTGCTGAATTAAATGAAAAAAAAATAACGATTGGTGTTTATCACTCACTGAGCAGTGCTTATAGCGAGTTGGTAGCACAAAAAATACAACAGAGTATCGCTGGAAAATATCCGCTGAAAATTGAGCCTTACAACGCAGAAAACCATTATGATTTGCTTTTAATGAATACCAATAATGAACAGCTCGTTGCCCAGTATGACCATTACTATATTTTTTCGGATATTAGTAATCGTTACGACCTACAATCAATTGAAAAAATCATTCAATTGTTATTGGGCAAATAATCTCTAATAAAAAAAGCTTAAGTGCCCTACTCTCAGATGGCTGACTTAAGCTTTTTATTTTACTTTCCCTATTTCTTTAAACGGCGCCATTTTAAATACCACGATTCCTTCAATCGCTTGTATCTCGACAAAGCCGAACGTACGACTATCACTTGAATGCGTACGATTGTCCCCTAAGACAAAGTAATGACCAGCTGGAATCTTCTGAAACAGGCGAAGTTGGGCTGCCGCTTCTTCTGATAAGTCAAAACGACTGGCATTCTCAGGCAGTGCCTCATTATCGCTTGCTATAGGTTCTTCTGAAAGATAAAGTTTTCCCTCGTTTACCCAAATTCGATCACCAGGAACCCCGATGATTCGCTTGACGTACGTACCTTTGCTAGCTAGCGGTGCTTTAAATGCAATCACATCGTACCTTGCTACTTGCTTCGTCCGTTGTACTAAGACTCGTTCCCCTGCGTTAAGTGTCGGCTTCATGGATTGCCCAGCAATTGGGTAGCTAGATGTCTTTAACACAAAAAAGAACACAAAAATGGCGAAAAGAATAGCTGGCATAAAAAATTTAACGACTTGGACGCGTTGTTTCTTTTGGTAGGCTTGCCGTTTTTTTTTAATCTCTTCAGCGGTCATTTTTCTTTTCGGTCCTCTTATTGATTGATGGTTATCTGTTTGCTCAAGCAAATATTCCATTGCTGTGTTAGCCTTTTGCTTTTTTAGCTGATATGTCGCAGGCAACTTTTGCTTCAAGAAGGCGCGCTTAATGTGGCGAATTGTTCGCATAACGGGCTTTATCCATTCTTTCATCGTTTTCTTAAAAGGAAAAGCTTCTTAAATAAACTTTTCCTTTCTTGCTCCTTTTTTCTATTTAACTAATTGCGTTCCTTTTTTTATATAACTACTACGTAACTGGTTTTCCTTCATAAACTGATTCAATGGTTTCTGCGCATCTTGTGCCAGCTCCCAAATACTTTGATTTGCTTCTACAAGATATTCGCTCTTCTCTGTTACGATGTTTTTCCTGATAAGCGGTTGCCTTAGCGACTGCTCTTCCTTTGAGACAGCAGCAGCCTGTAATCTTTCTGCGGAGCTACTTAATGTAACAGCTAAAAAAAGGACCCCAAGACAATGTAGTTTCCTTGCTCCCATTAACTTTTTACTGACCATTTTATTAATAGTTATCTTGTTCAAGACGTGTCAGTTTAGTTAAGCGTTCCTCTAATTCGCGATAAATCTCAAGTACTTCTACTTTTGACGCTTCGACTTCATTCGAAATACTTTTCGCTCGATTACCAATATTTAACATTTCTAATTCTGCAGAATTGATTAGGTGTTTTGCTTCTACTTTCGCTTCATTAACAATCCGATTGGCTTCTTTTTTGGCAGAAACCATCACTTCGCCAATTTCTTGTTGCGATTTTAAAGCCTCTTCTTGTAATTGCTGATTTTTCATTAATAAATCGTTAATTTGCTGTTTTGCGCGTAGCAGTTCTGTTAACTGGTCACTACTCGGTTCAATATTTTTTGAAACGGCTTGTAGTGTCTTCAATTCTTTTTGAACTTGTTCTAAACTGTCTTCTTTGGCCTCTACTTCTTTTCTTAGAGCAGCTAATTCTCCTTCGTAAACTTGCTTTTCAGCAAGATGTTTGTCATTGACACCTTGTAGTCGACCTAGTTTTACTTCTGCTTCATTTTTTTGCTGTAAACTATTTTGAAGCTCATTCTTTAACTCCTCCATGCGCTGTTTCACAATCACTTCTTGTTGGACAGCCTCTTGTAAGGCTTGTTTTTCGGCTTCTACTTTTTGTAATTGTACAGTTAGTTTGCATGTATCCTAATAAAGTGGACACATTTTTTGGTATACTATTAAATAAATAGACAGAAATTTTGAAAGGAATTTTTAATATGGTAAATAACAGAAAATCACCACGTAAATTTGACGAAGAGTTTAAAAAATCCATTGTAAAACTTCACGAAAGTGGTAAAACTCAAAATGCTTTAGCTAAGGAGTACGGCATTGCTCTTTCTTCAATTGCTCGTTGGGTCAAACAATATTCCGAAGTAAAAATTGACGATGACACGATCCTTACGGCCCGTCAAATCAAACAGCTACAAAAACGAAATGCGCAACTCGAGGAGGAAAATTTAATCCTAAAAAAAGCGATTGCCATATTCACGCCTCGCTTGACGAACGATTAAAAGCCATACACATTCTTCGATATGAACACAGTATTGTTACACTCTGTCGTGTACTCAAAGTCAATCGTTCCACTTATTACAAACGCTTTTCTGGAAAAGTAGCCCCAAGAACAAAAGAAAATCAACACCTAAGAAAAGTGATTTTAGAAATTTATACTTCTTCTCAAAAACGTCTTGGCGCTGCAAAAATCCGCCAGATTCTTTTGCGTGATTATGGCATTTCGATTAGTATTGGTCGTGTTTATCGCTTGATGAAAACAATGGACCTCCCAAAAATGTCTACAGTAAAGCCTGTTTTCAAAAAAAGGAAAAACAAGGTTTCTTTGACACGGCCAAATCATCTAAACCAAGCGTTCAATCCACCTGCACCAAATCAAGTTTGGACAAGTGATTTTTCTTATATCCCCATCGGGAAGAAAACATTTGCGTATTTGTGTGTCGTTTTAGATTTGTTTTCTAGAAAAGTAATTGCTTGGACCGTAGGATCAACGATTGATACAAAACTAGCCATTCAAACATTAGAAAAAGCACTTCATTCTCGAAAATTAATGAATCCTGTTCTTTTTCATACAGATCAAGGGTCTCAATATACCTCTTTTGAATTTAGAAAGTTTATAGAGCATCATCCGATTGTCCATTCTCTTTCAAAACCAGGTTATCCGTGGGATAACGCCGTTACCGAAGCTTTTTTTAAATATATGAAAAAAGAAGAATTAAATCGCCGTTCATTCCATTCAATCGAAGAAGTACGTTTGGCTTGTTTCGCTTACATTGAAGGATTCTATAACACCAAACGTCCTCACGGAACATTAGATATGCTTACACCAAATGAAAAGGAGGCTCTTTACTTTGAATGTCTTTAAGTATCTTCTCTTTTTGTGTCTACTTTATTGACATCTATCCAGTTTTTCAATTTGTTCCTGCAATGCTTGTTGAGTCGTTGTGCTTTCTTCTAATTCTGTCGTTAACGTTTCTACTTGCTTTTCCATTCCTGTAATATCTCCTTTTTTCTCCAACTTTCCTTTTTCTTCTGCTAACTGGTTGTGTAATGTCTGGATATGTTGTTGCTGTTCAGCCGATTCTTTTTCTAATTCTGCCACTTGCTGCGTTAATTCACTTTCTAAACGTTCCATTTGATTATGTACAGTGGTTAATTGTTTTTCTGCATTTTGCAGATTTGTTTGAAGAGTGGTAGCCTCTGTCGTGGTTTCACTGTTCGTTTCCAGTTGCTCTTCCAATTCAAAAATTTCATGTTCCTTTTGATTTAGTATTTCAAGTAATGCCTGATTTTTTTCTTCTAACGCTTGTTTTTCCGTTTCTTGTTGGTTCTTTAATTGCTCATTTTCTTCTTGAAGTTTTTTAAAGGCTGTTTCTTTTTTCTGATAGTAGGCGAGCCTTTCTCTTAACGTCGCCATTTCTTTTTCCTGTTGTTCCGGTTTGATTCCGCTAATTATTTTTTCTGGTTCGAATCCTGGCTGAAAAAAGACTTCTTTTTCAAGCGTATCATCCGAAATATCTTTAATTTTTTTGATTAAACGTCTTTTTGTCATCTATATGTCCTTTCTCTCGTCCTTTTAACTAATCACGACAGGCTCCAAATTTGTTTCAAGCGTCTCACGAGCATACGTATCAATGGATTTGACAAGGGTTTGCTCTTGATCTCGATAAGTAAAATTAAAATCAATCATGGTAATTTCTTTAACTGAATTCAACGCTGCAATAAGTGCTACAATATTGTCTTGGCCTGTTTGAAATTCATGATAACTTAAGCCAACTGAAAAAACAGACAGTGTCAAGGTTTGTGTTTTTTCACTTCTAATTATTGTGATACTCGTCTCTCCGAAGTAAGGACGCCATTCACGCGCTAATTGTAATTCATAATTAGTCAAGACAGCGGCCGATTCTGCCGAAACAGCTTGCTTCCAGGGAAACTGATTTAAGGCTGTTTTTTTAATCGCTTGTTTTTTTATTTTGTCACCTTGAGTAGCTTGGCCCTGTGCCAAACGCTCGATCCGCTGTTCCATGCGGATATTTCGTTGATTTAATTGATAATATGTATAAACAATTCCTAACAATAATACGCTAAGTAGACAAATACTAAACAATAAATAAATCATTAAACGACTATTTTTCTGATACTTATAGAAATTTATTTTCCTCTTTAATGTCCGGTCCTCTGAATCCAGTTTTTCGACAAGTAATCGCAAATACAATTGATAGCTTACAAATAAAAATAAGCAACTATTCATTAAAAGTACAACAATCATCATACAAATATAATCTCCTTTATGTCATCGCTCGACAATCAAAACTTGTAAAATCACCTGTTACGCTCTTTAAAAACTCTATATAGTATTGATTGTAACATTCCGTTTGAGCCTTGCCAACAACTTTATTTAAAATACAATGATAAAACTTTATATTTTATATTTATATTTTAATTTTTAAAATATAAAACAAAAAAAGAGAGATGCCACTTGGCCATCTCTCTCGCTTTTACTCAAACTATGTTTAGCGAACCGAACTAGATCAGTCGCTTTTAAAAAAATCCAATTAGTCTTTGTTGATTTCATAGTAGCTATCGTTCTTTATGTAGCTGAATTTGCTTTTGCTGGGGCTGAATCGCTACTAAGTCCAACACTGATGCCTAAGGCACGATCAACTTCTTCCATAATATCAAGTCTCAAATGACAAACTTTTTCTTTCAAGCGGCCCTTATCGATTGTTCGAATCTGCTCTAAAAGAATCACTGAATCTTTTTCAATGCCTGTTTCATCAGAATTAATCCCGATATGTGTTGGCAATTTTGGCTTTGCCATTTTGGCTGTGATCGCCGCAACGATAATCGTTGGGCTAAAATGATTACCTAAGTTATTTTGGACAACAAGGACAGGTCTGACGCCACCTTGTTCCGAGCCCACTACTGGGGAAAGGTCTGCAAAATAAATATCTCCGCGTTTGACCATAGTGGAACCTCCTATCTAGTTATATTCTCTGGGGATTCTTTGTGAGAAAGTACATGCAACTTCATAATGAATGGTTTCTAATTTTTCGGCTACCATTTGTAACGTATTTTCTTCATTACCATCTTTTCCAACTAATGTAACGACTGAGCCGACAGGAACTTCTTCTGCTAAACGAATCATACATTGATCCATACACACTCGTCCGACGATTTCGCAACGCTTACCATTCACGAGCACTGTAAATCCTTGGAGATGACGCAACCAGCCATCTGCATAGCCGATTGGCACTGTCCCAATCCATTCTTCAGCTTCAGTTACGTAGGTTTCGCCATAGCCAATCCCTTCACCAGCCGCTAAGCGTTTTACATGGATAAGTTCACTGGTCAACCGTAAGGCCGGCTTTAACGCATAGCTTGGGGCCAGCTTATTACCTGAAGGGTTCAATCCATACATGGCTACTCCATAGCGAATCATGTTTCCTGGCACATCAGGATGCCATAACGCTGTCGCACTATTGCTAACATGGACATACCGTGGTAACTCTTCTAAAACTGCTAGAACAGCCTTAAAACGCCCTGCTTGTTTTTCAAAATAGCTTGTATCGATTTCATCAGCTGTTGAAAAATGAGTAAAAATCCCTTCCCATAAAAATTCTTTGTGGGATTGAACAAACCGCACTGCTTGCTTAGTCTCTTCTGGGGTTAAAAAGCCAATCCGTCCCATGCCAGTATCGACTTTTAAGTGAACACGTAATGGCGTGTTACTCTCAGGCGTTAGTTGTTGAAGAGCAGCTTCTAACCATTCTTGTGTAGCTACCGTTACAGATAAATCATATTGAATCAACAAAGGCACATAAGCTAAGTCTACCACACTCAAAATTAAAATGGGGTCCTGAACACCTGCTTCTCTCAATTCAATTGCTTCATCCAATAAGGCGACACAAAAACCTGTCGCGCCACCTTTTTTCGCCGCTTTAGCGGATTCTACGGCGCCATGCCCATAGCCGTTCGCTTTTACAACCGCAAATAAAGCGATTCCTTCTGGCAAACGTTGACATTCCTTTTGGACATTTTCAGTAATTGCTTGCGTATCGATATGTAACCGTGTAGGACGATGCCATCCAACGACCATTGTACATCCTTCTTTCTTCGTTGCTTCTATTATTCGCTTTCTAAAACAATTTGTGCAATCGCCATAGTATCTGTGTGCGTAATCGAGACAAACACTTTACCATTATGGGGCGAGTTTGCTACGTATGGTGCACCTGTCTTTTCAGTCAGCACCTCAATATCTTGTAAACCAACTTTACCAATCCCTGTGCCCCATGCTTTAGAAAACGCTTCTTTACAAGCAAAACGACCAGCTAAAAATTCTATTTGACGTTTTGTAGATAACTTTTCAAAAAGGGTCAATTCGTTAGGTGTTAAAACCCGTTGAATAAACGATCCTTGTTTTTCAACAATCGGTTTTATCCGACTTAATTCTACTGCGTCAATACCAATTCCCTTTATCATTTTCCGCCTTACTTCCTATTTAATATAGTTACTCCGAATTACCTTTCATTTTAACAAAATTTCAAAATTTTTCCACTGATTCGCTAAAAAAATAAAGAATGTTTTACAAGATCTCACACAAATTGAAGTACCATACGTTTTCTTCCTATTTACATTTTTATAAAATTTTTCTGAATTTTTATAAAAGTAAGATAACAACTAAGAAGCATCGGAAAAAAATCAGAAAACTAAGTGGATGTTCTGATATTTTATAGAAAATTTTGGCTACTTATGGGAGAATAAAAAGAAAAAGGAGAAAAACGTATGACTTTAACTTCTCGGCAAAAAAAGTTACTTCGTTGCGCCCTATTTATTTTTACTTTGTTGCTCTACATATTTCCAATCTTCTTTAAAAATCCCAGCCTATTTTTTCTCTTGCAACTGGTTTGGATTATAACCATTCATTTGCTACAACAAAAACTGAAACTCTTCAATGTAACTTCCCCGTTGAAAACTTGGATAATTTTGGCGTTTTTCTTTTTCTATATCATTTTGATGCCTTTTTTACTTTTTTTAAGTTTTTCTATTTAACGATTATCTACCAAAAAAGAGCGAGTGTTCCGTTCATAGACGGAACACTCGCTCTTTTGATTATTTGGCGTTTTCGCGAATGACGAAACCACGTTTTTTATCGTTATGACGTTTGCCGCCACGTTGATCTTTATTTTTGCGGTCGCTATTTTTGTAATTACGGTCGCCATCTTTATGGTTTTTGTTGCCACGATAGCTGCCACCTTTACCATTGCCACCACGGTTGCGATTACGGTTGTTCCCACCGCCACCACCACGGCCATTTTTGTTAAAGCCTTTTTTATTTGAAGGCAATGGTCGTTCTGGGGTAATTTTTACAGGAACCGCATCTGCTGGATCTTTCGCTACTGTTTTTAATAATAACGCAGCTAAGTCTGTCGCTGAATATTTTTCTAATAACGCTTCAGCAGATTCTAGATATTTGTCTAAACCATTTTCTTCTAGATCACTTTCGATGGTTTCAACAGCTGCACTTAATTGTCCTTTAAATGCTTCCTTTTCGGTTGGTGGACGTAATGGTGTCATCCGTTTTTTCGTTAGGTTTTCGATGACATGTAAGTAACCCATTTCGTTTGGTGTTACAAACGTCACAGACATACCGCCTTTACCAGCACGACCTGTCCGACCAATACGGTGAACATAACTTTCTGGATCTTGTGGAATATCGTAGTTATAGACATGGGTGACACCTGAAATATCTAACCCACGTGCTGCTACATCTGTTGCCACTAAGATATCTAAGTTACCATTTTTGAATGAACGTAAAACGCTCATCCGTTTTTGTTGTGATAGGTCGCCATGGATGCCTTCTGCTTTGTAACCACGCGCTTCTAATCCGCGGGCAAGTTCATCAACACGGCGTTTTGTCCGACCAAAGACAATGGTCAATTCTGGGGTTTGCACGTCTAGTAAACGTGTCATAATGTCAAATTTTTCAAAGTCTTTTGAACGTACATAATATTGATCAATTAAATCAGCCGTCATTTCTTTGGCTTTAATCTTCACATGTTCTGGTTGTTTCATGAATTTCACGCCAATATTCTTGATTGCTGGCGGCATAGTTGCTGAAAATAGAAGTGTTTGACGTTGTTCTGGCACTTGTGAGATGATTTTTTCAATGTCTTCCAAGAAGCCCATGTTTAACATTTCATCTGCTTCGTCTAAAACTAATGTTTCAACAGTTTCTAATTTCAAGGTACGACGGTTAATATGGTCTAGTAAACGTCCTGGTGTACCTACAACGATATGTGGACGATCTTTTAGTCCACGGATTTGGCGACCGATATCAGCCCCACCGTAAACGGCTTGGACGCGAATCTTTTTATCGCGGCCTAAACGGAATAACTCTTCTTGTGTTTGGATAGCCAACTCACGGGTTGGTGCAATGACTAATCCTTGAATAACGCGGTTGTCTGCGTCAATTTTGTTAAGCATTGGTAAGCCAAAAGCAGCGGTTTTCCCTGTTCCTGTTTGTGCTTGTCCGATTACGTCTTTTCCTGCTAACGCTAACGGAATTGTTTCTGATTGAATAGGGGTTGCTTCCTCGAAGCCTGCGCGTTCTACCGCTGATAATAATTCTGGCGCTAAACCAAGTTCTTTAAATTTCAAATGATATCCTCCTAGATTTTGTTTCGGAAAGAACGATTTCTTCCTAGTTTCAGGTGTCTTCACTTTCAGTTGTTAAAAAGAAATCCATTATAGTGTGCCAACTATTTCTTCTTTCCTGATTTCACCGAAAAATTCACCTTATGGCATTAGAAAAGCCAAACGTGGTCGTTCAGCTTCACATTTATTATTAAACATAGAAATAGATCTATTTTATTTACTACGATTCAATTTTTCTCGTCATCTTCCGGCAATAGGTCATTCTATCATAGAATCCTATTTTCAGCAAGTTTTATGAAACTTATTTACTTTTCCAAAAGTGCATCGATGACTTCACGAAGTCCCATCCCGTTACTTCCCTTTAAAACCACCATGTCTTCTGGCTGTAAGACTTTTTTGACAGCTTCAATCAACTCATTTTTTTCTTCTTTTTTAAAAGAATGAATGTTAGTTGGTGCATAGGTTTCTTGCAATTTATCAGCTAAATAAGCCATTTCAGAACCATATAAAAAGACTTCTTCAATCGCATCTGGGGCTAAATGCTGCGCCATTTCTTGATGCATGGCAGCAGAATCAGGGCCTAATTCCAGCATGTCTCCTAAAACAGCAATTCGTTTTCCTACTTTGGACATTTTGCTAAAACTGTCCAGAACAAGACCCATAGCTGTCGGATTGGCATTGTACACATCACTTAAAATTTCGGCACCATTCGCTGCTTTCAGCCATTCTGTCCGATTCTTTGTTAGTTCCGCTGTAGCCAACCCTTTTTGAATCTCACTATCCGTTAATTGGAAATAACGACCAATGCCAATTGCGATTAATGCATTGGTGACATTATAGGTTCCTGGCACTGGAATCGTAAACGTCATTTGTGTATCACTGATTTTGAATGAGGTTTGCTCTTTGGCTTCATTTGTGACGATTCCTTGAAGTTGACTTTCCTGGCTAAAACCAAAAGTAATCACTTGTTGCGTGACTTTTTCCACCAATGGTTCTAGCAAAGGTTCATCGCTTGGCACAAATAAACTACCGTCTTTGGCTAAACCATCTACGATTTCCATTTTTGCTTGTGCAATGCCTGCTCGTGAGCCTAAATTTTCCACATGGGCTTCGCCAATCATTGTGATGGCAGCAACTTCTGGCTGAGCCAGATTGGAAAGGAAAGAAATTTCCTGAGCATGATCCATGCCCATTTCTAAAATCAGTTTTTCTGTTTCATCAGGCATGTGTAAAATAGTATAGGGTAAGCCAATTTGATTATTGTAATTGCCTTGCGTTTTGTAAGTCACAAACTTTTCAGATAACACAGCAGCAATCAAATCTTTAGTGGTGGTTTTTCCATTACTGCCAGTCACAGCGATGACATTCGGTTGCATTTTATTTAAATAATAGGTAGCTAATTTTTGCATAGCAACCAGTGGATCAGTAACATGCAAAACAGGCAATTGTTGCGGCGCATCGACTAAATCCTGTCCCCAAAAAGCGGCCTGACAGCCATTAGCCATGGCACTCTCAATAAAACGATGACCATCATTTTCACCTTGTAAAGGAACAAAAAGGTTCCCTTTCACAATTTTACGACTATCAAATTCAATGCCTGTTAAAGGAAAATCAGGCCATTGTTGCCAATCATTACTGGCTTCAACCGCTTGCGCTACTTCCCAGAAGGTTAATTTCATTATGTTTTGCTCCTCTGACACAGGGACTGGGACATGCCAAAGTCTTGTCATGTCCCAGTCTTGTGTGATTTTTTCTTCTTAGTTATTATAAAATTCTTGGCGTTGTTTAAAACGATTCAAAGCTAACTGAATCAGTTCCTCAATTAAATCACTGTATTTCAAGCCCATATTTTCCCACAGTAAAGGATACATACTAAAGTCAGTAAAACCAGGCATGGTGTTCAATTCATTAAGGAATAATTCGTTTTTGCTTGTTAAGAAGAAATCACAGCGACTTAAGCCACTTCCATCTAACATAATATACGCTTTTTTAGCGTATTCTTGCGCTTGATGAGCTACTTCTTCTGGAACATGCGCTGGGATTTGCATTTCAATCGTGTTATTGATGTATTTTGCATCATAATCATAGAAAGCGACATCTTTCACCACTTCACCAGGTAAAGTCGTACGGACATCTTCATTTCCTAAAATGGCTACTTCAATTTCACGTGCTTCAATCCCTTGTTCAACAATTGCTCGAGCATCATAACGGAAAGCTTCTTCCAATGCTTCTTGCAATTCTTCACGATTTTCCGCTTTGCTAATTCCGACACTAGAACCCATATTGGCAGGTTTAACAAAGACCGGATAGATTAAAGAACCTTCACATTTTTCAAAGACTTCTTTTGGATTTCCTTTCCAGTCACTTCTTAAAACTGGCACGAATGGTACTTGTGGAATGCCAACAGTTTGTAAAAGATATTTCGTCATGATTTTGTCCATTGCGTTAGCACTAGCTAAGACACCTGCGCCTACATAAGGCATATTAATGGTTTCCATGAATCCTTGAATTGTTCCATCTTCACCATTTGGCCCATGTAAAACAGGGAAAACAATTGCTTCTTCTTCATAAATTTCCGAAGGACTGATTCGTTTTCCTGAAAATTCGCCTGTTTCTTCAGGTGTTTGTGCCCAAGTTAAATGTAAAACTTCTTTATTTTGTGGTCGTTCAGATAAGAGAGGGCCTTTTACCCATTGACCATCTTTACTAATAAAGACTAACTGTACTTGATAATATTTATAATAGATTGCATTTAAAACGGAATATGCAGACAAAACAGACACATCGTGCTCTTCACTTCTGCCGCCATACAACAAAATAATCTTCAAATGCTTGTCCTCCTAGTTTCTTTCCTGTCTTTTAGAAAAAATTATTTTTCAAATTATCCTTACTTATTTTAGCATAAAACCCAGTTTCATAATAGAAGCAAATTTAGTGAAGGAAAAATTCTTTGCTTGCCTTTTCCTTGCTAAAGACTCCGTTTCACCAGCTCAATAAGGGCTTGTTTAAACGTTGTTCTATCTTGGTCTGTAAAAGGTTTAGGTCCTTTCGTTCGGCCACCTTTTCGCCGAATTTGGCCACTAAAATAGCGTTGTTCTAACAAGCCATCAATATTTTCTTTCGTATATTGATAACCCAGTTGATGTAAAACCAACACTCCTTTTGGCAAAACCAAGGAAGCTAAGCCATAATCTTGTGTAATTAAAAGATCCCCTTTTTTTATTAACTGCACAATTTTAAAATCAGCAGCATCCGCTCCTTTATCAACATACACAAAAGAGACATTTTCTGGATAATCTTTTAAGGAATAATGATCTACACTAGTAACAATCACCACATCCAAAGCTTTCTCTACAGCGACTTCAATAACCGTCTCTTTCACAGGTGAACCATCGCCATCGACAAAAATTTTCATTCATTTCCCTCGCTTCTTCCTTGCTCTAACCATTTGGGATGACGTTGAAAGTAGTGTTGTAATTCGTCAAAAACGACTTCTTTAACCACTTCATATAACTCTGTATTTCTTAAAATGGTTTTCGTTGCATCAGTGTAGCGGGGCTTTGGTATCGTAATGGCTAAAACAAAATCAAATTCTGCTAAAAAACTATCTGCTGTCACAGATAATGAGTAATGTTGCTCCTCTAAAAATTGATTAAAGGCGGCCACTACGCCATCAAGAAAGCCCTCATAGTGGGTTCCGCCAAGACTGGGATAATGCCCATTAACAAATGTTTTTTGCACTTGCGGCGCATGATTTTTACTCAAAATAAATTGAACAAGGGCCAATTCTGTTTGCTTGGCTTGAATAATCGGTGCAGCTTTTCTAGTTAATGGGTTATCTTTTTCAAATAAATAATTACTTAAACCTTTAGGGTAATAACAAAGATTTTTTTGTTCCTCTTCTTGTGTTAAGAGAATCTTTAAGCCTGGATTCAACATGGCAATCTGTTGACATTGTTGTAAAACACGCATATAAGAAAGTGATTCTGTACCAAAAATTTGCGTATCTGGCCAAAATAAGACTTCAATTCGTTCCTGGGTTTCTTCAATAGGTAATAATAATCGTTTTTTCAATTGCCCTTGATGGTAAATAAAAATAGTCCGCTGTTTTTCTTGATCGATACTGATTCCTACTTGTTTTGAGAAGGCTTGTAAAACAGATAAATACAGAAAAGGTGGTTCTAAATCGACTTGCTTTTGTTCAAAAACAAGCGGTCGTGTGGAAGATACCTGAAAAGAGATTTGTTGACGTGATAACTGTATAGCAATTTTCCCTTGATTCTTTTCAATGAAAAACTCTAATAAACCGTTAATTGTCTGAACAAGTAAATTCTCTAAGCCGACTAAGCCAGTCGTTCCTATGAACGCTTCTGGTCGTTTTTGAATCCGTTCAATAAATTCATCATTTTCTAAAACTGTTAAAAGATGTGCAACACTCATCCTGCTGCCTCCTTTGCAATCTGTTTCTTTTAATTATAATGAAAAAAAGACCAGAAGAAAAGCCACACACGACTTTTCTTCTGGTTTTCTTCTTTAACGAATTAAATCAATATTCGGATGCTCAAGAACGTGATTCACTTGTTTGACCGTTGTCAAAGGAATATCTCCTTGAATCGTATGTGCAAGGACCCCATTGACTGTGGCAAAGGTAACTGCCTTTTCTAACGACCAATTTTGGCTATAGCCATATAAAATCCCCGCCGCATAAGCATCACCAGCACCAATTCGATCAAGATTAAGAAGCGGTCTTTTTTCACTCGGTTGGTACTCATTTTGGGTATATAAATACCCACTTAAGTAGTTTTGATTTTGGGAATGACTTCTCGTTGTCCCAGCAAACCATTCCAAATTGTATTGAGACATGAAGCGCTGAATCAGTTCAGTTTCTTGTGCCTCACCTTCTAAATCTTCTCGCGGAATGAAACCTAATAGCTCGACCAAATCACGTCGACTGCCAAAAACAATATCACAATAAGGTAAAATGCGTTCGTACTGTTGACGCATAAAGAGTGCGCTATTTGCTGTATTCAAACTAGGTCGATAATTAAAGTCAAAACAAACTTTCTTTTGACAGGCATGCGCCTTTTGAGCAAGTATCAAAGCAGCATCACGAGTTTTTTCAGTTAAACTTAACGAAATACCACAAATATGCACCATATCTACTTCCGCTAAAAAAGCCTCAAAATCGTAGTCCTTCGCCTCGCTGATGCCAAAAGCACTCTGATGGCGATTTTGATAAGTTACTTGTGTGGGTCGGATTCCATAACCCATTTCTGCAAAAAAACTACCAATATGATCGCCCTTTTCTCCTACCCATTGATCTGAAATTCCTAACTTCCTTAGCGCTGCTTTGCCAGCTTCACCAAGACGATTGGCAGGTAATTTCGTAATCAATGCTGTTTCTAGTTGAAAATGAGCCAAATTTGCTAAGAGATTTACGCCAGTACCTACAAAGTTCATTCTTAACTGCTCTGTTTGTTCTAACATTAGATACTCTGGCGGAGTGAAACGAAGCATGACTTCACCAAACGCAGCAATTTTCATCTTTGCCACCTACTTATTCAATGTGTTTTTCATCATGGTTAGTAACGTTTTCACGTCTTCTGTTCTAGTGTCCCCTGTTTCTTGATCGATAATTGAGCTGTAAACATGAGGAATGATTTTTTTAACGCCAGCATCCACCGCAATTTGAACAATTTCTTCAAAGTTTTCTAAATCAATGCCCCCTGTTGGTTCTAAATAAAAGTCATACTTGGCACAAGCTGCTGCTACTGCTTGGTATTCTTCTTTGTGAGCCAAGCCTTTCATTGGGAAATATTTAATAGAACTGCCTCCCATGTCTTTCAACAATTTGATGGCAGTTTCGATAGGTACTTCTGCCGCTGGCGCACCCGAGCTTAACGGACCTGTCGCAATGTTAACATAGCCAACTTTGCCTGTGGGTGAAACCAAGCCATTAATCACTGTTTCGTCTTGACGAAGTAAGGCCCGCGAAGCGCCGACACCTGTGAAGACTTGATTCACGTGTTGCGGTTGTAGAACTTCTGATAAGCGAGCCACCATTTGACTTTGATTTGGATCACCAGCTCCTAAGCCGACAGATAAAGCGTTGTTGGTTGCTGCTTGGTATTTTTTCATATCGTCAATGGCTGCTTCATCGGTTTCATAGTTTTTTGAAAGGACGCCTAACACAACATGCCCTTCTGCTGCTTCATAACAGGCTTGGGCATTTTCTACTGAATTGGCTAAGACGTTTAAACAAATGCGTTCTTCTAAATAATTAGGTTTTAATGACATGACTTATTTCTCCTTTGTGTCCATAATTTCTTGTAATCGTTGCACGATTTTGTTCATTTCTTCTTGATTGACAGAACGAATGTCAAATTCAATGATGCCATTGTTGGCTTGATATTCTCGCGTATAAATGGCTGGACTTTCTGCTTTTAACGCTTGGATGACTTCCTTGGCGGTTTTTCTGCCGTCCACTTTGACACTGGCGCGATAAATGTCTCGTCCGGCGCCATCTTGGATGATTTTGGCGGTTAAATCTGACAAGTTGTTGATGGCTTCAACAAACGGTTTTAAGCGTTCTTGCATCGAAGCCCCTGATTCACTGCCATGTGCCAAGTATTCTTCCACTGCTTGCGTAAAGCCTAGGATATTGTCTTTGCCAATTTTCATTGCTCGACCAATGCCTTTTCCTTGTAGGCGCACCCAGTCAATGTATTCTTTTTTCCCGACCACTAAACCGGCACTTGGCCCTTCAATGGCTTTGGCGCCGCTGTAAATCACCAAATCAGCGCCTGCTTCAGTGTATTTGAAAAGATCTTCTTCTGCTGCCGCGTCAACAATTAGCGGCACCTTGTGGCGTTGCGCCACTTTGGCCGCTTCGGCCACCGTCAGCATACTTTTTTGCACGGTATGGTGGCTTTTGATGTATAGAATGGCCGCTGTTTTTTCAGAAATCATCATTTCCACGTGTTCTGGACTGCACATGTTGGCGTAGCCAGCTTCCACCACTTGGCCGCCGCCTTGCGCTACCATAACTTCTACAGGCGTGCCGTAGTCCACGTTGTGCCCTTTCGGTAAAACAATCTCTCGCTGTTCAATTTTTTCTGTATAAGGATGATACGCGTGGTACAAGCTGCCTTTTCCAATCAAGGCAGCCACCGATTGGGCAATCCCCGCCGAAGCCGAGGAAACGATTTGGGCATCTTCTGCCTTCAACAAGTTGGCTAAAAAGGCCCCTGTTTGCACACTAAGTTCACTCATTTCAAAGAAATGTTCGCCGCCGAATCGTTGAGCCGCGAGGACTGCCTCCGAAACTTTGGAGACACCTAGAATGGTCATTTTGCCAGAAGCATTAATGACTTCTTTTAAGTGGAATTTTTCGTAACTAATTGTCATAGATTTGTCCTCCAATAATTGTTTTGATTGGGCGAATTTGCTCTTTGGCTACTCGTGTCAATCCATTAGAATCAGTCAATGTTTTTTCTTCTGCTTGAATCGTGAAAATCGTTAAATCAGCATCTTTACCTATTTCCAACGTGCCTTTTTGCGTTAAATGGAAATTCTCAGCAGGAGCCTTGGTTACCTTTTCAATAATTTCTGGCCAATCATAGCCGACCACACGGAGTTTTTCCATCGTTGTGGCTAAATCATAAACAGGACCATTTTCTCGGTTACGGATGTAGATATCTGTGCTAATTGATGCAGCTTTCATTCCCTCGCGCAACGCTGTTTCAGCTACGTGAAAATTGAAACTATCCGTACCATGCCCGATATCAAATACGACTCCTTTGTTGTACGCTTGCCAAGCGAAATCTTTTATTTTATCCGTTGATTGGTCTAAGATGCCATTTTCTTTCCCATTAAAACAATGGGTTAGGACATCCCCTTTTTCCATCAGGGCTAAAATTTCATCTAGATGAGGTGGTGCTGATCCAATGTGAACCATTAAGGGAATTTCTTGGTTCTCTTGCTGAATCTGTTTGGCCAATTCTAAAGGCGTAATGCCGTTATCGCCAATAACGGTCCTACTCATACGGGCTTTAATCCCTACAACAAAATCTGGTAATTCTTGAATCGCTTTTTTGACCAAACTCGCTTGTACTTTACTTAAATCTGCGAGTTCGTCCTGAGCAACGATGCCCCATTTAGAAATATTGACTAATCCAAAAACATTTGTTTTTGCTTGCTGCGCTAAGTCATAAAATTCATGAATGTTTTCAGCACCTGTTGTCCCAGCATCAATCACTGTCGTAACACCCTTTTTGACCCCAATTTCATCTGGATAATCATAATAAAGAGCCATTTTTTCAAAACAATGAACGTGATCATCTATCCAGCCTGCGGATACATAAGTACCTGGTTCTAAGTGGATAGTTTCTTTTGCAGAACCTGAAATAGTTGCTGCAACAGCAGCTATTTTTTCCTCTTTAATTGCAATTTCAACAGGCATACCATCTACTGTCTGTCCATTTTTTATAAGTAAATCGTAGTCCATATTCTTCCCTACTTTTCTATAAATCTAAATTTTGTCCAAGGCTTAATGAATTCTAATAATACAAGTTCTTCTTCTATAATACGCCAATACGCCCTACTCGATTTTTGCGTGAGTCTTGATGTGGTTCTAAAACGACTTGTAATTCATTTTTGTATTTTCCAAATGCATCATTTCCCACAACAACATCTCCAGGTTGTAGCATTGCTTGATTATCATGTGGGGGATTAGCTTCATTTTTATATTTTTTACGCACTTCTGTGGAACGAATCATCTGCTGAGTGATATCTCCACGGCGAAAATGTTGATTTTTTGTTACGATTTCTTTTTCAATTTCAGAAGTCGCTTCTTCAAAAACAATGGTCAATTCTGTTTGATAACGATTCAACTGACCCAATGCTTCTAATTCTTCGTTGGAAGCATAAGCATTTCCAATAACAACATCATCAATTAAATTTGTTGCAAATAAATGTTTAGCTTGAACAGTGACTGGCAACTGTCTATGCATTTCTAAAGTAGGTAGCCCATCATTCACATCCCAAGGACCAATTTCACCTACCTGTGATGAAATAAAAGCAGCTGTCCGAATACCTTCCTTTTTAAAACGGATGCTACATTTTTCAAAGAAATCATACGGCAATGCAGTTCCCGCTTGTGGATAAAAGTTATGACAACCATATAAGAAAGGTCGATTCGCTTCATACGTCAAAATGTTATCAAGATAAGCGACATCATTACTCATATTCAACTCAATAGCCACGCCGAATGGATTAAACGTCAACATGGCTTCTTTATTTCCATCAAACCCTGTATCCAACCGAATCCCATCAGCTCCTAATTCGCTGAAAAAAGTCAAATCATCATATGAAATTTCCAATTCATCAAAGATACTTGGAACGACATCTAAAATTGTTTCAAATCCTAAATTTTTCGCATAACTAATTAATTCTTTAAATTTTTTCTGAACCGCTTCTTTGCCATCGGTCACTTCTAACATACTCATAAAAATTCGAGTAAACCCACATTCGCTGGCTTTTTTTAAATACGCTTTATCTTGATTGATATCACTATGATCTGGATAAACTGATACACCTAATGCTCTTTTCATCTTCGTTCTCACACTCCGCTATTTTCAAATTTATTTCGAAATTTCCAAGCAATCACCGAGCTACACAAGATTGTTGTAGAGCCAACGAGCAATACTGGTTGATTTAGAAATCCGCCAATTATCATGGAAAGAGTAATACAAACTGCCGTAAAAACCAACGTCTTTACCAAACCAAATTGATAAACAACAGTAGGCAACTGCCCTTTTTCTATAATAATTTGACTAACGATAAAAAAGAAAATGAACCAAATAATCATCTTATACGCTCCTGACTTTCTTCTCTGACTTAGAAGGGGCAGGATATTCATATCAGAACACCCGCCCTAACATTTTTTAATTTTTTGCTGCTTGTTCAGCTGCTAATTCTTCTGCTTCTTTATCCAATTGTTGTTTTTCATAAACTTTGAAAAATGGATAGTAGATAGCCATTGTAATTAAGAAGTTAACAATCACTAATACTGCGGCCGAGAAACTCCAATTGGTACTCATCCAAGCAGCAATTGGTGCTGGAATTGCAAACGCTAAGCGTGCAGCCATCATCGGAATTATATTAGCGACTGTTAAGAAATAAGATAACGTTGTTGTAATTAACGGTGCCACGATAAACGGAATACCTAAAATAGGATTCATTACGATCGGCGTTCCGAAAATAACTGGTTCATTAATATTAAACAAGCCTGGTAAGAACGATAAACGGCCAAGACTTTTCAGATACGTTGATTTAGAAAACATCATTAAAACAACTAAAGAAAGCGTAGTTCCAGCGCCACCAATCCAGATAAACCATTGTAAAAACTGTTCTGTAAAAATATTAGGTAACTGATGAACGTTTGCACCATTGGTAAAAGCTTCAAGGTTTTCTGCAATCGACATATCCCAGAAAGGACGAATAACTGGGCCCATAATCGCTGGACCATGAATCCCTAAAACCCAGAAGAAACAGATTAAGAAGACTGTTAGTAAGCCGCCAAATAAACTGTTACCAGCAAGGATACCTTTAAGTGGCATTAATAACGTACTCAAGAAACCATTCAAATCAAAACCAATTACGTGGCGAATAACCCAGAATAATAAAAGAATAACTGCTCCTGGAATTAACGCAATAAATGAATTTGACACTTCAGGCGGTACGCCATCTGGCATCTTAATCATAATATCTTTTTCAATAAAGAAGCGATAAATTTCAACAGATAACAGCGCTGTTACAATCGCACCAAATAAAGAAGCTGAACCTAAATTTGCTAAATTAATATAGCGCCCTGCTGTAATGACGTTGTCAACATCTTCAAAGACACGTGTTGGTGGTGCCGCTGTTACTAAAAAGGCCATTAATGCTAAAATTCCACACGTCAAAGAGTCAAGCTTATAACTTTTGGCCAATGATGAAGCAATCCCAAATGTTGCATAAAGTGCAAGTAACCCCATCGTATAGCGGGAAGGAATATCTAAAATTGCTTGATAAGGTTCAATCAATTTTGTGTATGCCTCAATTGGAATATTTTGAAAAATTGTAAAGAATGAGCCCACAATTGTTAAAGGCATCGTTGCAATTAATCCTTTTCTAATCGCTGTCATATGGCGTTGCGAACCAAATTTATTCGCAATCGGCATTAACTTAACTTCCATCCACTGTACAAAACCATTCATTTGTTAATTCCTCCGTTCAACTAATAAAAATAATAATTATTTCGCATTTATAATAACATAGTAACATTATAATGTAAACGCTTATTCTTATTCATGACAGAGAAAGTGCAAAACAAAAGGCTTTTTCTTATTATAAAGAAACCGGGAATATTGCACCAAAAATCATTGCGCCTAAAATTGCGCCCCCAGCAATTGGTTTTTTCCAAATGTAAAAACCTAAAGCTCCTAATGTGGCACCAATCCCAATAGGAATCGAAGCACCCGCCGCACTCAAAATAATTAACGGGCCTAAGAAACGTCCTGAGGCATTACCAGCACCCATCATCACATCCGCACCAAAAGTGGAATTTCCTTGATTGATAGTAAATTTCCGAATCAACACAATTACGCCGCCAACTGCTAACCCTAGTATCGCACCCGTTAAAAGGGCTAAGCCAAAGTTTTCTACAGGCGCTTTAATTCCCATGCTGAGGAAAATTGCAGGTACGCCAATTCCAATCCCCGTTAAAATTGAGCCACCTAAATCTAAAATCCCGACTAAAGAACCTTCTAAAATTCGTGCAAACAGGAAACTTGCACCAAATGCTGCGGCAGCGCCATAAGAACCACCATCTAAACCAGCTTTTAGCATCGCAACAATTGAAACTTCATTAAAGGCGCCCACACCATAAACTACATACATATGTGTTCCTGCAAAAATTGCCGCTGACATAATCCCGACTAAAATCGGAAAGCCCCAATCAGCATACCAAAAACTTTTGCCTTTTAAACCTTCTTGAATTTCTTGTTCTTGTTGTGCCCATTCATTTTTTTCTTGCTGTTCCATCTATGAGACCTCCTTTTTTCTATTTAACGGTGAAGACATTGTGTAAATTATTTAACCATTGAGGAATAGACAAGCGGAAACTTTCGATCATTTCTAAGTCGAACCCTCGGAAGAAGCCACTTAAAATAAATAATAAGATAATGGCACCAAGCATGCCGCGTGTCATTCGGGTCCACCCTAAATCATCGACACCTTTACCGATTAAGATCCCTAATACAACTCCTGGGACAGCATTGCCCATGACTAATTGAGATAATCCGCCAAATAACGTTCCCCAGAAACCCGTCCGTTTTCCTGCATCTAAAGCCGCTAGCCAGAATAAAACGGGCATCACAGTATTGATTAAAATCGTTGCTGCAGGTACCAACACCGCAACTGCTGTTACTTGTAGCGATTCTGGAATTGCTGCAGCTGTACTATTTAAGAAAGCCACAGTCGCCATTCCTACAAAGGCCCCGACAATCCCCATTTTTTTGGGATTATGCATCGTTTTAGTGACATCTTTATCCTTTACCAATAAAATTGCTGCAGCCCAGTTAGGCACAATCCGGTGGGTCACATCTTGTGTAAAGGCCCCTGCTCCCACGGCCGAAGCCCAAGCATTAAAGAAAAAACCTAAACCAAAAGAAAAGTGTGATGCTGGATCTCCTTGTGCCGCGTTCATTTCTCCTAATGTTCTAAATGCCCCTAACCCTTGCGTTTGTGGTGCATGAAACATCCGAGCAGCGCCTGCGCCAGCTGCAAAACCTAGTAAACCACCAATAAGCAATGACTTCAGCAAAATGATTACAAATTCCATTCCTTCTTCCTCCCTTTATACGCCTCTTTTTGAAAGAAACGGAACTACTACTGCGTTCGGTTCTTTAATTGTTTCCGTTAAAAAATCAACTTCTTCGACTGCAATGGCTTGGATTTCCACTTCTACAGCTAGTTCGACATGATAAATCACTCTCTTTCTAGGAAAGAAGAAGAACAGAAATTTTTCTGTATAAACTTGTTCTTTTGCCTGACGAATAGTTACTTCTTTCGGTTCAATCCGGATGAGGACCTCTGTTGTTTCTTTTAATACTTTTTTTGAAACATCATTCAATGCACTTGCAAAAGCTTCATTCTTCTTATTACCTTTTCCAGAAACAATCACGGTTTGTGTTGACCGTTTTGTGGCATCCATAATTACCGCTCCTTTCTAAGTTACTACTTTCTATGCTCCGTGTTTCTTAATAAATGCTTCAGTTACTCGTTTACCAAGTTCTTCCTGATCCATAAAACCAAATCCAAGAACAGTTTTCCCATCGTTAATTGCTGTTACCCCTTCTTCGATTGATCGCATGCCATGTCTTTCGGGATACCCGTATTTAGTAGCAGCCGTTAACGCCCCTGCACCACCACTGCCACAGAAAGAAATGCCTAAATCAGCCTTTTCTTGTTGCATCACATCTCCTAAACGCATATCAGCGCCCATTCCTGGAACAACAACCGCGCGACCACCGGCTTGCTCCACTCCTTTTGCAACATTTTGTCCTTTTCCTAAACGATCTGCGATAACTACTGTAATCATAACTTTTCCTCCTATTAATTGTTTTGTTTAGCAACTTCAAAATGAACAGCTAAAACATACCATTCATCTTCTGATAACTGACCAATTGCTTCTGTTGTTTCTTGTGCAATTTTCAACGTTTCTGGTGTTAGTTCCGTAAATAACGTCCGATCAACACCAGCTAATGTCGTTCCTTCTCTTGAACGATTCAGCATCTCATTGAGATGGTTAATCAAAATCGTCCACTGTAATTCCGTTGGTTCAATTTGTGCTTCTGCTAATCGCGCACTGGTTTGTTTGATAATCGATTGTAGCTTTTCTGGTTCAGCACTTTGTCGAATGATCTCCTGTGCTTCCATTGCTAGTTCCATCCTCTTCCTCCTTTGGTTGTTCTAAATAATTAAGTAATGCTGAAATTTCAGCATGATTGACAGGTAACTCATTTTTAGCAAATAAACATTCAATTTGCCGAATTTCTTCTTGCCGTTCATGAGATACTTCTCTATTACAAGGAATCTCTTCGTATTGTTTATTAAACGTAATTCGATGTGTCATTAATAAAACGTGAAGTAAAAAGGCTTCTTGATATTCGCTCAGTAACTTTGTTTGAAACATTCGTTTTAACTCTTCATAAATAATATACGCTTTTACTAATAAATCTTGGCTTTGTATCCGTTCATTTTTTTCAATTACATCAGATTTCGTGGAGCGAGCGGTACCTTTTCCTTGACGTTTCCCTAATAAAATTTTATCGACCTCTTCCCGAATCAAACTTAAGTCTGTGTCCGTCAACAATGGACTAACTTTAATAAATGGGTATGTCATTTCTTCAATTGGGAAAATACTCAATACCAAATCGGGCTTTTCTGCTTGAATCACTTCAGTTGCATTTAAAACAGAAGCAAACCCCGCGAGTTCAACGTTTGGTACTTCCTCTAAAATTTTTTGTTCAATTAAACTGGTCACACCTAAGCCCGTCGAGCAAACATACACAATCCTAACAACTTTAGCTTCCTGCTGTTGTCGTTCCTGAGCTGCCAAAAAATGCAACGCAATATATGCGCAGAAAGAATCGTTGACTAACAAAACAGAACGTTGAATTAATTGTTTACAGGCACTTTGAATAGCTAAAAATAACGCTGGGTGTTTTCCTTTGATTTCTTCAGAAAACGGATTGTATTCATTAATAAATAAATGTTTCTTTGTAAAACGTAAGGACAGGTGTGCAAACAAGTTCGTAAATAATTGGCGATCATTTACAAAAGGATAATTCAGCTCTTTTGAAACGCTTTCAATCACTTGCTTTGTTAATTGAACCATATCTTGCCGTTGATGGGTTCCGAATAAATCACTATAAATATAAAAATATTCATCCGCTAATAAAGGCAAGTCATACCGTTCAAACACCTCTTGTAAAAGTAAAAGTGGTACTTCGTTCCGTTGTTCAAAGCGTGTTTTTTGCGATAACACTCGGTAAGTCCCAATTGTATGTGCCATCTGCATACGTGCTGCGGCAATTGCCACTCTCAACGTAATAGATAATATTTCGGCATAATCAAATTGATTTTGATCGAGTGGATTAATTAAATTTCGCATTTTTTTCAATGCACTACGATAACAACCTTGAAACAATGTCCCTGACCCAAATTTAATTTTAGGGATTTTTTCAGCCCCTTTTGTCTTTGTCACATAGTTCATAATTTGGTAAATATCGTATTCTGTAAGTTCTTTTTGAGTGATAAATTCCATCAGTAAGCGTACATTGCTTTCTTCACCACTGATTGTAAACCCTTGCCGCGCTTGGCGAATTAAGGTTAAATCATATGCTTGCAGCAACCGTTCGACCTGTTCCAAATCACTGACAATTGTGTTTCGACTCACTAATAATTCATCTGCTAGCTGCTGTGCCGTTAAGTACCCTTTGACTGACAATAACTGAAAAATCAATACATTGACTCGTCTTTTTTGATCAGGATAGGTTTCAAATCGATCGACATCGATAATTTCATTTTTTAACAGTAAGCGTTTAGAGTCAGGTAAATCTAGCCAGATTCCCTTATTTCGTTTTGAATAAAGTGTCTCATCGTGCTGTTCAAACCAAGCACGAATATCTTCTAAATCATACTTAATTGTTCGAACGCTGACAGTAAAGTTCTCAGCTAATTCTTGCGTGGTAATACTCCCTTCCAAATCCAAAAGCATCAATAAAATATTTATCGCTCTTTTGGACAACAACACGGTCATGCCTTGTCACCTCTTTTCTTTTCCCTTTACACTTAAAACTATAGCGTTATTTTATCTGTTCCACAACACAAAAAAGTTGCACTTATAAAAGTGCAACACTTCTCTTTTCATACAAAAAAATCCCTTAACAGTTACTACTGTTAAGGGATACCACACTATTTATTTGCATAAATAGACAGAAACCTTCTCCACAAAAGTATTCTGTCCGACACGTTACAAATCCGGTAACTGATAGCCGTACTATCTGGTGTCGTTGTGTTTGACAATCACTAGCCGTCAAAACGGAATAGCCGAAGCTATCTGATTGAGTCAACTCGTCGCATAAAACACACTTTAACACAGAATAGTTTGGATAGCAAGTGATGGTAATTATTCGTTATCGAACCATTCTTGATAAAAACTTTCAACAATTTTAACGGTTGCTATCGTTAATTCCTTCGTCATTACGGGGCTAGTTAACTTTTTGTCTTGTAAACATTGATTCACATGATTGATTTCATACGTAAATTCACTAGTGAATTGTTCAGACCATTTGACAGTGTTGCCTTGAGTATCTGTATAATAAGCACAATCTGTTTTCCAGAAATTAGGAATAACGATTTGCCCTTTTGTCCCACAGATGGTCATTTCACTAGGTATCTTTAAACCAACATTAATAAAAATATTGCCCAGCGTCCCTTCAGCAAATTTCAAAGCTAAATTACATTGACTATCCGTCGCCCCTTGCTGATACGTTGCGGTTCCCGTAACCACTTGAATCTCTTTCCCTAATACGTATTGTAAGTATTGTAATGGATAACTTCCTGAGCCATGAAGCGCTCCACCACCCGCTTCTCTCGAGTAAAACCAGGGAATATGATCCACATTGGGATAGGCAGTAACTGACTGAACCCATAAAATCTCTCCCAATCTCCCTTCTTGAATTGTCGCCTTTACTTTTTGGGTAATTGGTAAAAAGACAGACTTCTGAGCTTCCATTAGAAAAACCCCTTGCTCCTGTGCGATTGCGAAGAGTTCTTCTGCTTCAGCAGCATTTAATGTAAATGGTTTTTCCAGTAGGACGGGTTTTCCTTGTGATAACGCAAGCTTAGCTGCTGAGTAATGTCCTTGATTGTAGGTGGGAATATAAATAATATCAATTGTTTCATCCTTACATAACTCTTCATAACTGCCATAAGCCACCGGAATCGCTAATTCTTTAGACATTTTTTGAGCATTCTCTAAACGCCTTGATGCAATCCCGCGCACTTCAGCTTGCGCGCTTTCTCGAAGCCCTGATACAAATCTTGGGACAATTTGGGCAGTACTCATAATTCCATAACGAATTTTATCCATGTGATCGCCTCCTCTTTCACTATACGAGAAAAACGAATATTTGGAAACCATTTCAACAAAAAAAGAAACCGTTTCCCCAAAACGATTTCTTTATATGTAAATTAACGGATACCAACGCTAACTTTTAAAGCTTGATTGACCTGTTCCATCTCTTCACGAGAAAGTTGACAAACCTTGTGTAGCATTCGTTCTTTATCCAATGTTCGAATTTGTTCTAACAAAATAAGTGATGGCGTCCTGCACTCGTTATGGGGAATTTCGATGAGGACTTGCGTTGGTTGCAGCCGCTTGCTTACGTTACGGGTAATCGGTGCAACAATCAACGTTGGACTAAATAAGTTACCTTTGTTATTTTGAATAATCAGGACAGGTCGAATCCCACCTTGTTCAGAACCAACAACTGGTGAGAGATTCGCATAAAAAACCTCACCTCTTTTTATCATTCAGATTCCATTCCCTCCTTTTCCTTTAAAAAATTATAGCATATTGTTTCTTGCAATATTTTCAACTTTTTAGCTATCCCTTAAAATATTTGATAAAACCACCCTTTAAAAGTCAAAAAAAGCTTAAACAGTCGACTCTGATATAGAGACGGCTATTTAAGCTGACTATTACATTTTTGTTAAAATACTATCCACTTTTGTATTAATTAAATCAATAGCGACGTGGTTTTCGCCACCTTCTGGCACAATGATATCTGCATAACGTTTCGTAGGTTCAATAAATTGGTGATACATGGGCTTGACGACTGTCAAATATTGTTCAATCACAGAATCCAACGTACGGCCACGTTCTTCCATATCACGCTTGATTCGACGAATAATACGGATGTCATCATCTGTATCCACATACACTTTAATATCCATTAAATCCCTTAAGCGGCGATCTTCTAAAATTAAAATCCCTTCAAGAATAATTACTTCTTTCGGTTCTTGTATCACCGTTTCTGTACTTCTTGTATGCGCAACGTAGTCATAAACTGGCTTTTCAATGGCTTGATAATTTAACAGTTGTTCAACATGTTGAATCAATAAATCTGTATCAAACGCAAAAGGATGATCATAATTGGTATTTAAACGTTCTTCAAAACTCAAATGGCTCTGATCTTTATAATAAGAATCCTGTTCTAACATCATAATTGAATGATCGGGAAAATTATTAAAAATCGCACGGCTAACACTGGTTTTTCCGCTTCCTGATCCGCCAGTAACACCAATGATAATTGGCTGACTATCTTTCATGTATAAACCTCTTTCTTTTCAAAAACTTCATTGTCTTTTACTATTATAATGAAAACTCTGAAGAATGCCAGACCTTTTCCAAGACTTTTCATGTGATTTTTATCTTCTTATGAAAAATCTGCCCACACTTCTTTCAATTACAGTATACTTATCAATAAAAGGAGAATCCTACCTATGATTAAAAAAGTCAAAAAAGAAGCACTTACAACTGCGCATTACGCTCTTCTTTATGAGGCAGATCCCTCAAAAAAAATGGTGGAAGATTACATTACCCGCGGCATTTGCTTTGACTATCAGACTGAAGAACTTCAAGGAATTTTAGTCCTGTTGCCGACTCACCCACGGACATTGGAAATCGTAAACATCGCTGTCTCAGAAGAAAGCCGAGGGCGGGGCATCGGACAAGAGTTATTACATTTTGCCATTGATTTTGCCAAAAAAGAAAAGTATGATTACTTGGAGATTGGGACTGGGAGCACAGGCTTTCAACAGCTATATCTCTACCAAAAAGTCGGTTTTCGAATGACACATATTGAACCAGATTTTTTTATCCATCATTATGATGAGCCCATTATGGAAAACGGCTTGCCTTTAAAAGATATGGTTCGCTTACGGTTACATTTAAGTTAAAAAACAACATTTCCTGTACAGGAAATGTTGTTTTTTAATGCCCAAGAATTGGTAACAACTCATCTAGCTGTTGAATCGTATAATTGGGTTGAATTGTTGGTGTTGCTGGAGCGGAGGTCGGATTGAGCCAAACAGTTTGAATTTTCGCTTGTTGGCCTCCTTGAATATCTGAATGCAAAGAATCGCCAATAATCATTGTTTTTTCTCTACTAAAATTAGGAATCCGTTCAAAAACAAAATCAAAACACTCTTTCATCGGTTTTTGATAACCCACTTCTTCTGAAACAAAAATATCTTTGAAATAAGGCATTAATTTCGAATCTTCCAACCGACGATACTGTGTTTTTGCCACTCCGTTTGTCACAATATATAAATCATAATGGGGTGCTAATTTTTCCAAGATACGTTGACTATTGCCAAGCAAGTCATGTCCTTGACTTAAATATTCTCGGTAGTTTTCTCCCATTTTAACGCTATCAACTTCTCGATTAAACGCGTCAAACAATAAACCAAACCGTGTATCAAGGAGAACATCTTTTGTTATTTTTCCTTCTTCAAATGAACGCCATAATCCTTGATTAATTCGGTGGTACGTTGACTCGACTTCAGATGTAAATGGTACATTTTCTTCTTCAAATAAGGCATGGAGCGCCTTCTTTTCAGCCAATTTAAAATCTAACAATGTATCATCAACATCAAAAAGCAATGTTTTCATTTCCGTTCCTCTTCTCTTTTCAAATTACTCGGTAACGCTTTGCTTGTTTGTTGTTTTTCAATAAAAAAATAAGGCAATAGCAATTGTAACTCTTCTCTTGTTAATGAACGATAAGCACCTAAAGGTAATTGCGGATCTAGCCGCAACGGCCCCATAGTTTGGCGTTTTAAAGCAGTCACTTTTTTCCCCACGGATAAAAACATTTTTTTCACTTGGTGAAATTTTCCTTCTTGAATAGTCAGGAAAACATGACTCTCCGTTTCAGTCGCTGCAAGAACAGTTATTTTTGCTGGCTTACATTGAATGCCTCCTTGCAAAACAATCCCATCTTTAAATTTAGCACAATCTTCTGCAGAGACCAAACCATTGACTTTCACTTCATAACATTTCGCTACTTCTTTATTTGGCCGAATTAATTGATACCCTAATTGTCCATTATCTGTTAATAGAAGTAACCCTTCCGTATCGCCATCGAGTCTGCCCACTGGATAAAGACCAGGGCGTCTGTCTTGTGGCGCAATCAAATCAATAACTGTTTTTTTAGATGCATCTGAGACAGCGCTAACCACACCTTTTGGCTTATTCAACATATAGTACACATGGGTCTTATGCGAAATTAATTGTCCTTTTACTTTAATCATTTGTAATTGCGCATCGACATTTTGGCTTTCATTTAAAGTCACGATGCCATCCACAGTGACCTGCTTGCCTTTGATTAATCGTTTCACCGTTTTGCGTGATCCAAACTGAAGTTCTTCTAGTAATTTATCTAATCGCATTGTTCAGCTCCATTCTGGTATAAGTATAGTGGAATCCGTTAAAGATGAAAAGTGGAAAAAGGTAATTCCTTGACGTATAAAAATATAAGTGTTACGGTTAATAAGTAAAGTAAATAAAGGTTTCTCAAAAACAGCGTAATGACCTGGGAGAGAACAACGATAACAATGAACCATTCCCATGAGTGTTGCCTGGCAATATTTGTGGGGATTTTTTGATTATTGTTAGCATTTTTCTAGACAAGAACAACTGAAAAAAGAGTTTCTTTTTTCCATTATGTTTTGTTTCTGAGTTTAACCAAATCACTCATTATTTCAAGGAGGAATTAGGTTATGTCAGTACAATTAGAAGTTAAAGAAAGAGCTATCCGTCCACGTTCACTAAGAAATCAGCTACGTCACGAAGGGAAAGTACCTGCCATTGTTTACGGTTACCAAATTGAAAGTACACCAATCTATTTTGAAGAAAAAGACTTATCAAAAATTTTACGCGAACATGGTGCTAACACCGTTATTAAAATGACAGTTGATGGCAAAAACATCAACACATTAATGTCGAAAGCACAGTTAGATACCTTTACTGGTCAAATGCTTCATGTTGAATTCTTATCTGTAAATATGAAAGAAACAACAGAAGTCGAAGCAGAAGTTCAATTAATTGGTGAATCTGCAGGTGTGAAAGCTGGGGGTACCTTAGCTCAAAACTTGTACACTGTTTTAGTGGCAGCCACACCAGACAAATTGCCAGAATCAATTGAAGTAGATATTACAAACTTAGAAATTGGTGATGCTCTTACAATCGCTGATTTACCTGAACACAAAGACTATGAAATTTTAACTGATCCAGAAGAACAACTAGTTGCTATTGTTGAAGCACAAACTGCTCCTGAAGAAGAAGAAGGAACAGCTGCTGAAACGACTGAACCAGAATTAGCCGAATAAAGAGTACACTTTTGTTCAGCTGATTCTCTTAAGTTTTAGAAATGGGATGTACGTTGAAACAACGTATGTCCCATTTTCTTTTTACTGCATGTCGTGATTTCTTCACATAAATGATGACACCTGCAAAGCTAGGAAGCTACAGAGGAATATTAAATTTTTGCTAATCTACGCAATATTTTCAAACGAAACAATTTCTTTTTTTTAAATTTGCAGTATACTAAAAGTAAGTAAACAAAAAGGAGGTCATCCATATGTTTGAACGTTTTGATAGTGACCGTAGCCGCTATGCTTCATTAGGTGTTGTTTCTAGCTTACCTAGTGGCTTAATTGATAGTATTTGGTTGATTATTGACTTAAATCTAAAAGGGGTTATCCCTTTAAACGACTTACTTCACTTTGATTTGTTGAACAATAATGGCAAAGTGACTGTCCATTTTTCTCAAGAAAATAGTTCAGTAGAAATGGCCATCGACTTACCATTTAGTTATTCTACGGCATATCCGTCGCGAATTTTTGCTTTTGATGATGGCCATCGTGAAACGATTTTATTACCTGCAGAAATGTTAGAATCTTAAATAATTTCAACAAAGTAGCCTCAAATTCCGATTAAACTGGAATTTGAGGCTACTTTAATTTCTTTTAGTTATTCTACAATAATTTGTTTACTACTTCCTGCAGCATTTTCAAAATTAATAGTAAAGGTTTCTGTTGCATCATCATAAGTGATTCCGTCACTTTGACTAATTACTGTGCTGTAATCTTTTGGTATTTTTAAAGTCAGTGTCTTAGTTGTTTGTGTGGGATCAGAGAAAGTATACGTTTTTTGGTGTTGTTGTGTCTTTCTCATTAAAGAAATAGCTTTATTTGAGGTAATCCCTGCTATTGTACCGCCAGTTTCTGACCAAATGTTAACCCCAAGATAGCCTTCTTCTTCTTGCTTAACTGCTTGAATTTCTTCTGTATTTGAGAGAACTTCTACTATTTTTTTGGCAGCATATGTTTTTAAATCAGTTTCATCGATTCCTGGTAAAACTACATAAGCATAATGCTCGTTCGTTGGGTGTTGACCATGTTGAATCGTAAATGTTCGATAATCACCTACATATTCTTTATCACTTGGAAATGCTTCATTAATTGCTTTATAGGTTCCTTTTCTAGTTTCACTTTTAACATTTACCGTTGTTTCTTCTGGAAAATAATAACCCATATTAGCATTGGAATGATCCGACTTTAGTAATAACCATTGTTTTTTACTCGTTTCATTTTTCTCATGAATCTCCCCAATATTTGATAGCACTTGATACTGATACGCATCATTTAACAAACGATTATCAACAACTGTCTCAATCGAAGCTTCTGTATCCCCTTTAATTCCTGCGCCTAATGCGATAATTTGCCCATTTAATACAAACCAAGATTTTTTAGCTTGTAGGTTCATAGGTAAAAGTTTCCCATTATTTTTGGTCCCGTCTTTATTAAGAGCCATCCCTACTACTGCCTGATTGTCTGACGTTACTCCACCAACCCATTGCTCTTTCGATGTGATTGTTGTAAATGCTGAAACTTCATCTGCCAAAGAAATGGTATCTACCGTTGTTCCTGGTAGTCGATAGGGATCTACAGTTGGCCAATAGCTGGAATTAAATTGAACCTCGTCATCATTATATACGTACATCATTCCGTCACCAGTGTGCCAGCCACGTTTATTTTCTTTATTCCCTGCTTCAAAAGATGCAGTGCGCTTTGAATACAAGCCTAGCCCAAACATATAACTAGGTGTGCGTTGGACAAATCGATCCATCGAAGCATAAAGTTTCGTGCCTGTAAAAGGAAGTTGCCCTCCCGTAATTTCTGGATTAGTTAAAAGTTGCATAGTCATCTGTAAATCATTAAAATCACGAGCATTTGTCAAATAATAATCTGGGTTCTCCTTCATCCAATATTTAACGGCTTCTTGAAATTTCTTTTGATAATTATTAGGGGCAAATTTAGCCACAATTAATAAATTATACATGGTAGTTGAGCCGTAGCCTGTTTTTCCAACTGCTGGGGCTCTTGAGATGGAACGGCCATTCACGGTTGGTAGCATTTCACCTTTATAAATCAAAGGAAGAAAGGCACGATCAACATTTTCAACAAATTCTGTCACAAGAGTTGCATCCATTTGAAAAGATGAATCTGCTGTAATGGCCAAAATTTGTCCAACCCCTTTCACCAAAACATTGCCATACGAACCTGTATAAGGAATGTTATTGTGCTGGATAAAAGAACCATCTTGGTAAAAACCATCACCTTTTGTGACTAATTTAAATACATCGACGATACTACTGGATGCTTGGTTAATTTTCCCGCTATCCTTTTGTAAAATTCCTAACCCCAAAACAGTTAAAGCTAAGTCCGTTCGGTTCGCTCCTGATGTCACAAAATTTGGGATAAAAGCTAAATCCACAAACGTTCCTTGTGGTTTTGTATACAACTGTTTAAACGGATCTGGGACATAACTGCTCAGCGCATTTGTATAGATTTGTTGCTTTTCTGGAGAAACTTTATCCTCTAAAATCATTAGAATATTAAGAAACTTCTGTGGCACACCAATTTGCCAGTCCCACCAATTTCCATGGTACTTTTTCCCATCATATCCTTTTTGCGTTACCATAAAATCTAAGCCATCAATAATGGTTGCTGCCAATTTGTCATCTTGGTAAAGCGTACTCCCCTTCGTTCCATAGGCTAACGCTAATTTTTGCAATTTGGTAAATTGAGTCGTTAAATCAGCCGATGGCGTATTGCCAGGCTCTAGTGGCCATAAATAGCTGCGGTTCGGCTCTTTATTCATCGTTTGATCGAGTTCTGTTGCTTCATTGGAGATTTTTTGGACGTAGTCTACAAGCGCTTGGTTAGTTGAATCATATTCTTTTGAAACAAGCTGATTTCGCCATTTTTCTTTTAATTCTCGGTATTCTGCAGATGAATCGATAACAGGAATGCTACCAACGGGGCCACTTTTCATAGAAATGATATTCAGCTTTGATAGATTACCAAATAGTCTAATTCCTACAGCACCCATCCAGTCATCATTAATGGACGTACCATCAAGATAATGAACCTCTTCATTTTCATAAAATAATTGATCATTCAGGAATGTTTGAATTTTTTTCCCATCATAGCGAACTAGCAGTTTATATTGTTGACCACTTAGTAATGTTGGTCCCGGAATATTAGTTAGCCATTTACCGCCTGGTTGTCCTAACTGCCAGCGACCGTCACGATTATAAGCAAAAGATTGCCATTGACTCGTCTTTTGTTTATCTCCGCGAAAAACCAATCCGAAGTTACTTTGCCCTTCATATAAAAAGGTTAGTTCAAGATCTCCTGAAGATTGTTCGCGTGCATCAAGATTGATAGAGACAGATTCGAGGTTTGTCCCTTGCTTCGTGTTTGCGATCCATAAACCAGCAGAATCATTCTTTTTTTCTGCTGTTCCTACCAAATCTTGCCAATGCCCAACTTGATTGGGGAAATCTGAAATGTAAGAGGGTTGCTCAATCGTTTGGCTCGCTTCGTTTTCTTCTGCAAAAGTAAGGGTGGTTCCCATAAATCCACTCGTCAAAGCAGTAAACAGTCCGACCAGCATTACCCATATTTTCCTGTTTTTCATTCTTTCTCCTCCTAAAAAATTATCGTAAAACGCTTACATCCGAATTAGAGAAAAAGAGTGAAGAAAAATACTTTCTACACTCTCCGACTCTCTGAAAATCACTTAATATACTTTTTACGCCAAAATACCAAAGGCACTCAAAACAATCGATAAAATTAAAATAATCCAAATCACTCGTGTGGAATTTAGTTTCTTTTGACCTAACATCCAATAAGTCAAAAGAACAAGTAAGATTGGAACTAAGGAAGGCAAAATCGCATCTAACGTATCTTGAATAACTAATTCGACCCCGTTCTTTTTATAAACAAAAGGAACTGTCGCCTTGATAACTGAAGGAATTAAGGCACCAATCACAGTCACACCAAGAACAGTTGCTGCATTCGTAAAGGCAGATAACTTGTCTTTTAAGGTCGTCACTAGTTTGACCCCTTGCTTATAACCAAGTGGTAAGAGCGCGGCCCGACCAAACAATAGTGCAATATTTGCAATAATCCAAATAACACAGCCAACCACCGAACCATTTTGAGCCAGTGTCCCTGCAACAGAGCCGAAAATCGTCCCCCAAATAACGTGGAATAAAGAGTCCCCAACGCCTGCCAAAGAACCCATCAGAGCTGTTTTTAGCGCAATAATTGTTTCTTTCGCTTTATAGCCATCTTGCTCTTCAATCGCAACATCAATCCCCATAATTAAATTCCCAAAAATAGCATTGGTGTTAAAAAATTGATTGTGTGTGCGCATCATATCTTGAAATTGTGCTTCATCATGACCATAGAATTTTTTTAAAACAGGTAAGATGCCGTATAAATATCCTGAACTCATCATACGTTCATAGTTCCAGTTTAATTGGCTTCCTAAAATATAACGCCAGCTAATTGCATTTAATTCTTTTTTTGTCAGTTTATGCTTACTCATCGCCGTCATATCCTCCTTCAAAATCACCATTTCCTGTTGTTGCTTGTGTCGTGCTTTTTGCCCCATCACGTTTAAATACAAGCATCGCTGCTACCATCCCAACTATCGAAACACCTAACATTGGAACTTTTAAATAAGCCGCTAAGAAAAAGCCTAATAGTAAATAGGGGATATATTGCTTCGTTGGCAAGTAACGTAATAAAATCCCTACACCGACAACAGGTAATACTCCTCCAGCTGTTTTTAAGCCCGTCATTAGCCATTCTGGCATGTTATCGGTAATCGTTGTTACTACAGCATCCCCCGCTAATAACATTAATAAAATCGGAATGGCACGAGACAGTCCCCATAGAACAGAACCAGATAAAACTAAACGTGGAATCCGTTTTACTTGCATCTTATCAATCGCTTTATCGACACTATGAAGTAAAAAGACATTACAAAAACGGGCGACTACATCTAGTTGCAACATCAACAGAGAAACAGGAACAGCTAAACCAATGCCATACTCCGCTCCTTTTCCAGAGATTACAGCGAAAGCGGTTCCTAAAACAGCCCCTGTGAAATAATCAGGTACCGATGCTCCACCAAAAGCAGCAATTCCTAAACGCATTAATTGAAGAGTGCCGCCAACCATTAAACCAGTTTTTAAATCTCCCATAATCATTCCAGAAATCATTCCAGCAATAGCTGGTTGCGTCAACGTATTTGAAATAAGTGAGTCATTAATAGCAATAAACGCATAAATAGTAATTAAAATAATTTGATACGCTGCTAAATGCATTGAAATTTCCTCCTAAATTTAAAAATATTCTTTCTTAGTCTGACAGTTTTAGCCGCGTAATTTTTTCATAAAATCAACGACTGGATCGTTTGGAACTAATTGGGCTGTCACAGTGACGCCTTTTGAAGCGATTGTTTCAAAAATTTGTTCTTCTTCTGGTAAAACTTGAATACTTTTTGTTACTTCGCGTGCTCCTTCTTTGTAACTCATATTCCCAACATTTACAGTTTTGATAGGTCCTTGCGCTTCGATAAAGCGGAGCACATCTTTCGGATTTTTAAATAATAAAAATAAACGCTGTTTACCATATTTTCCTGATTGAATATTTTTAGCGGCAGCCTCTACTCCAAGAACAGATAAACGCATCGAAGAAAGCGCTGCCATTCTCAAAGATGATTTTTGTAAAGGATCTGTAGCCGCCTCATCATTGGCTACAATTATTCGCTGTGTACTAAGACTTGTCGACCAAATTCCCGCTACTTGTCCATGAATTAACCGTTCATCAATCCGTGTGTTTACAATATTTTCTTTTCCAGCATATTGACTATAGTTACTTAACTCTTTTTCTTTGCTGGCTTCTGAAATCTCTTGTTCCGCTTGATTCATTCCAGCCTTTACATCAACAATATTTTCTTGTGCTAAACAAACTAATTCTTTAATCGAAGCCTGTTGATTAACCACTGCTTCAATCACAACAGAGAGCGTCATCCCTGCAATAATTTCCACTCCGTCAACGTTCAAATAATTCTTAGTTGCCACGTTACATGGCGTTCCTCCTAGTAAATCAGCAATAATCAGTGTCGTACCGTTAAGGGCTTTCATTTTTTCATTTAGCTCTTTCTCAAATTGAAGATTGTCGCTATCTGGTCGTAATGAGACTGTATGCACGTGTTCTTGCCGACCAACGATCATTTCTAAGCTAACTTTGACGCCTTCAGCCATGCTACCATGACTAATTAGTACAATGTTTTCCACGAATTTCCCTCCCTAGATGTAGGTGACCCTACTTAACATGTTATGTTCTCTACGAACTTACTATAACACATACTAAGTTATCCGTAAACCTAATATCTTAATATATTGAATTTATTTTTTTGAATTCTTTAAATAAAAATTGTCTTTCCTCTTTTTCAAAGTGTTTGCTAAAGGCTAGTTAACATGTTATGCTTAATTCATTCGATTACTAGAATGGAGGCAATCGCATGTTACCTAAATATGAACAAATTAAACAAGACCTTTTACGTGAAATAAAAAATCATACCTTTATTCCTGGTGATAAATTTTATTCTGAAGCCGATATTAAACGAAAATATGCTGTTAGTTCTATCACAGCTGTCAAAGCACTGAATGAGCTGACCAGTGCAGGTTACTTGTATCGTATCCAAGGAAAAGGGACCTTTGTTTCGAAATCAAAAGTTTCTCAAAATGTAAAATTTTCTGATATCGAGTTGCATTCTTTAGACTCTGAAAAAGTTAAAGTCCTTTCAATTGAAGAAGATAATCAAGCCGAAATTTTAAAGGAATTAGGCTTACCAGCTAACGCTTCTTATTATAGAATCAAGCGTGTACGCTATTCTGAAGATACACCCTTTCTCGTACATATCACACATCTTCCCAAAAAGCTTGTTAAAGAGCCGCTCTCAAAGGACCTCACAGCTTATGCAAGTGTGTATGAACGAGTCCGTAAAGATTTTTCAGTAGACCTCTTCTCGTTGGCTTCTGTAGAAACAAATGAAATTGTCTTTCCCGAAGATGCTGAGTTATTGAATTTACTTCAATTAAGTTTTCGTGAACCCGCTGTTAAACAAGTTAAACATTCCTATCTCGCAGATGGTAGTGTTGCTGAATATATTATTAGTTATAAACATTGGAAATATTTCAAAACCAAAATAGAAGTAGAAGCCGAATAAATTTCAGCTTCTACTTCTATTTTTTTAATCTATGATTACTTGATTCGTAAATTTCAAGTACTCAATTTCAATTCCCTCTGTTTCAAAAATTACTACTTCATTTTGTCCTTGCTGTAAAAATTCTTTGGGACAATACAGCGAATGAATGGGTCCTATTTCCCAATAACGACCTAGATGATGGCCATTGACCACAACGAATCCTTTGCCGTAGCCTCGACAGTCAATATACGTGTCTGCTAGCTGTTCTAATTCAAATGTTACTTGATAAAACGAAGGCTGCAATGGATTTTTTCCAGCTGTGTAATCAATCTTGGCTAATTGCTCTTGTGAAAAAGTTAAGGGATAGTGTTGATAGCCTTGGTGAAAATGAATGTCTTGCATCACTCCACCTCGAATTCCTTTACTTTGTGTGGGATTATTTAATTTAAAGCCATAATTAACGCGACCTAAGTTTTCCACTAGGATATCTAACGCAAGTGTGTCTTTTTCAGTTTGCCCTGAAATGAGTAGCTCTTCTCCCACTGTCTCTTGATATTGGGTAGCAGCTAAATCTCCATCTACATAAATGTGTAAACGATCACTGGCCTCGACCACTTTTAGTTTATTTTCATGATGATAATTTTTTAAATCAAACGAATAAAGCAAGTAGCCATAGCCTGAGCCAGCTTCTTCCATACTTAATGGATACGTGGTGGTCTTCGGTGTCATCATTTGATCTTTTACTGCGAATAAGGATACGCTAGCAGTTACTGGAAAGCTTCCTAAATTCCCCAGTTTTTTCGTGCGTGGTTGTGCTTGCCAAACTTCTGGACATACTTCTTTAATTGCTTTTTGAACGGCATAATATTTTTCTGTTGGTTCTCCTGCTTCTGTTAATAAAGCATCATAATCATAGCTAGTGACTTGAGGTAAATCTTTTGCACCTCGCGCCGAACACCCGTTATAAAAGCCGAAATTTGTTCCTCCATGAAACATATAGAGATTTAAAGAACCCACTGCCAGCATATCTTTTACTTCTTTCGCCAAGTCGGTACCTTCCCGCTGAATCACTGGTTCGCCCCAACGATTGAACCACCCATCCCAGTATTCCATGCACATCAACGGCCATTTTTTACCATGACGAGTCATAAATTTTTTCAAAACGGCAGCATTTTCTTTCGAATGACTACCAAAATTTCCTGTCACAAAAACATCCTCTTCAATTAACGTACCCGCATCCAAAACCTCTTCCCAAGCGCCATCAGATGTAAAAAGAGGAACCTCAATCCCCAGTTCTTCCATTATCTGCTTGGTTTGTCGCAAGTACGCTTTCTCCATGCCATAGGACCCATATTCATTTTCAACCTGCATCATGATCACTGGTCCACCTTGTGTTATCTGCAGCGGTGCTAGTTTAGGCAATAATACTTGAAAATAGTTACGAACTTTAGTCATAAAAATAGGATCTGTCGAACGTAATCGCACACCTTTTTCTTTCAAAAGCCATGCTGGTAAGCCACCAAACTCCCATTCTGCACAAATATAAGCCGAAGGACGCAGAATAACTAGTAAATTCAGTTTTTCTGCCAAGCGGACAAATGCTTCAATGTTTTTCATTCCTTCAAAATCGTATACGCCTTCTTCTGGTTCATGAATATTCCAAGGAATGTAGGTTTCTACTGTATTAGCTCCTAAAGCTTTCAGATTATAGAGGCTATCTTCCCATTGGCTAGGTGTCATTCGAAAGTAATGAATCGCCCCGCTAATAATTTTTATTGGTTGTCCATTTAATAAAAAGTCTTCTTTAATCTCAAACGTTTGCATCATTTTTCCCCTTTACCAGTATCTTTGCCATGATGGTTTTGCTAAACGCATTAAGGCTTCCATGTAAAAATAATCGCCCCATAAATTGGGTTCATCAATCCCTTTTCCTTCTGCATGTGCGTAAACACCATGGAGTAGCAGTCCTTCATTTTCGGAATCATTTTGCGTACGATAATATTCTCCTAATTGATAAATCATTCCTTTGGCAAGCTCTTTCGCTTGAGGAAAAGCCTGTAGTTTGTCTGCTTCCAATAAACCACATGCCGCAATTGCCAGTGCCGAGCTATCTTTGTCAGATGGCATTTGGTCATTAAAATCAAAATCCCAATAGGGAATTAAATCTGCTGACAAATGAGCTAGAAAAACCTCCACTATTTGTGGATAAATTTCTGGAAATGGTTGGGAATGGAGAAATGTTTCGTTTAGGGGAATCCCTAAAATTGCCCAACTTTGGCCTCGTGCCCAAATGGAAGTATCACTATGTCCTTGATGCGTAGCTCCATGTTTTGGTTTGCCTGTTTCTGGATCAAAATAATAGGTATGATAAGTTGTCGCATCGGATTTAATCACCGTTTTCATTAACGTATGATAGTGACGTGAGGCAATTTCCTCATAAACCCTATTTCCAGATAATTTAGTTGCTTCAAATAAAAGCGGTAAATTCATTAATGAGTCGATAATTAATCGATATTCTTTGGGATCACCATAATGGCCCCACGCTTGAATGAAGGAGCCATTTTCTTGGAATCGTGCTGACAATACTTCAGCGGCAGCTAGCACTTCTTGTTTACAGCGCTCATCACCGGTAATTTTATACCCAGCACCCGCCGATAGACTATATAAAAAACCAATGTCATGGTGGTCCAAAACAAAATGCTCCTCTAACCGTTGTTGAAAGCTGTCAATATTTTCCATTGCCAGTAAACGAAATTTTTCTTGGTGAGACCACTCATATGCCAGCCAAAGCATGCCTGTCCAAAAGCCATTGGTCCAATCATCGTTAGCTTTGAGACGATATCGACCATTCGTAGCACAAGCTGAAGGAAACTGTGTTCCGAAACGCTGCATATTTTTAGCAATTTTTGAAACGCATTCATTTAATTGCGTTTGAATCCATTCATCTGTGACATTTTCTCCTAGAGAGATCAGTCTTTGTTTATTTTCTTGACTACACATCTCCATCACTCCTTAACTTGTTAACATATTAACTTATTGTATTATAACGTAAAAGAAAATAAAAAGCGACCTTTCTTGATTATTTCTCTTAAAAACAAGAGCGGGGGACAAAAATCACTTTGGATTTTTGCTCCACGCTCAAAAACTGATAAACGGCGGGAACAGAACCAACTCCTTCGGAAATAAGCCGAAATTCTCCAAAAATCAAAGATCAATTTTCGGAAATTTCTTCTTATTTCTCGGAGCTAAACGGTTCTGTCCCGACCTCTTGTTATTTATTCCGACCAAATACTTCAATTTGGGTCAACGCTGGAAATGGAGAATAGTCCAGCGCTTTTCGTAAGCATTTTAATGTCAAAGTTTGTGTTGTTTTCATTGGGAACTTTATTTCTTGAAAACAGGCGGTATTCGTTGTGGCAACTACTCGTTCCTCTCCATCTGAAAAGGCTAAAGTGACTTCCTCCCAATAGCTATCATGTGGGTAATCCGCCCGAAATAGCAAGCGGATCCAGTCCGTTTCTACAGGTCTGCCAAAGTCAATCGTTAACTGTGCCTCCTTTTGTTGGTTAATTCCCCAAGAAGCAAATGGATACGAGCCATGAGAAAGGTTACCAAACTTAGAATCAATAGCATTTTTCGCAAAGAAAACAGCATCGTCTCTCGTTTCAACGTTTGCATACGCATGAGGATAGGCTCCTGAATATTCTTTTTGGTCATGTGTATTCATAGAAAGATTTTGATAATTGTCTTTTTCAAACGTGTGCGCTTGTCGAACTATTATTTGGTGCCTTGCCGAATGAAAGGCCGTATCAACAAAAGCTTTTCGAGCAGATTCTTCTAATGGAATTTGATATTCCCAAACTTTTTCTTTTAGATAAATCAATGAAGGAGCCAAAGTTTCATCTAATTGAACCATCAAATAAGGGGTAGCCCCTGTATAAGTCACTACAATTTTATCGCCAACTTGATAAAGGTACTGTTTAATTGCTAATACCGCTAACGTGTCTCCCTCCGCCACGAATGGCGCTTCTGGCTTCTCGTGATCGATTCGGCCAGTAATAATCTGATTGTCTTTATTTTTCAATTCGATTTTTATCATTTTTTATTCCTCCCTTGTCACACCACCTACCAAACAAATCAGGCGATGCGTTCCTATTGGTAGCTCTTTTTGCAAATAAGGTAAACTTGTTCTTGGGAAAAACAACGATGTATTGGGTTCAGGTTGAAGAATACCTGCGTGGTCATACCCTTCAATTGCAACTATTTGCGAACACAATTCTCCTGAATCGACTCTAGCCCACTCTTTACCAAGTTCTTTTTCTGAAAATTTTCCAAGTAACGGTAGACTGAATCCTCCTTCGCGCACTTTTAATGGAACCGATGTCACTATTTCATGTACTCTAACATGCCATTCTCCAAAAGGATAAATGGTTGTTTCAATTTCTACTTCTTGAAAAGGTAGCCATTTATAATAAACTTGCTCCTCTGTTAAATAAAAATCATGAACTTTCCCTTTAACACGAAAATATTCACCATCACGAGAAACAGCCAATACGTTATCAAAAGCCCCCTCCTCATAACGCGCACCAGCTTTGGGAACGCTAAAACCAAAGCGGCTAGAATAGACAAATTTACTATATTTAGCCGCAGCATGTGCTTGATTTTCAAGCCATAGTCCTGCAGGATAGCCGAGGACATGCGTTTTCATTTTAGGATGGATTAATAACATGTTTCCCTTTTCTATCAAACGCTTTTCTTCTCGTTTTATCGCCAGCGGTTCAGCACGCCAAAACTGATGGTCTTGATCCACTGCGAGCAACAAAAATGTTTTAAAAGCCCAATACGGAGAGCCTGGTGCGTTATAACCTTCTGCCATTACTAAATTTTCGTAATGATAGCCAATGGACAACCGACCATCATAAGTGAAAATAGTCTGTTGCATCCAACAGTGTAAATGTTTTGCTAACAGCGTTTTTATTTGTCCCCAAGGTAACGCCTCTACTTCTGCAAATATCAAAGCTGCGAAAAACGCTCCTTGAGCAAACCGATACGTTTGACTACGTCCGTAAGGTAACGCTTCGCCCTCCTCATCAAAATAGTACAGATAGTCCTGCGCGAACATAACGGCTCGTTCTGTAAAACGTTTCGCACGAATAGGATCTCTTTCTCGCATAAATTTGACATAAATCAAACTATAATAATGAAAAGCAAACGAAATATAATAATCTCTTTGCGTAGTTTTACCATCCATATACCAACCATCACCTAAATACATGCGTTCAATCAACGCCAATTCTTCCTCTAGTTCCGTTTGGTTAATCACTTGTCCACATCCCTCGAGTGCTAAACGAATGAGCACTTTGAAAAACGTCCAATTATTTTTAGGAATTTTACAACCAAGTGCCTTATTTAACCAAACCATGATATTTTCTTGCTGTTTCTCAGAAAAACAGGACCAAAAATATGTCTTATGAAGCAATAAAGTTAAAGATAATGCTGCTGCTTCCACAATATATTGATCATAATCAACAATATCGCCCCAATAGTCTGGGGATGACGGATCAGTTCCTGCGATTAATTTTTCCACATAAGCATCTCTTAAAACATCATCTTTACAAGTAACCCAATACGGTCCAATTCCCCATAATGGTCGAATGAGCGCTTCCATTTCAGCATGTTGCTGATCATAGACAGCACCACTGGACCCAAAATTTACGCCAGGTTTTTCTGATGTTAAAATAGCCGTTTTTAAAGGTGTCATGATTGTTTCAAAAGCTTCCAAATATGCTTCTCTGGTCAAAAAAAGATTACTTTTTAACGATTCCATGCTTTTCGCCCCCATTAGTTTAATTCAAAGAATAACAAGGGCACTTATTTTTTTCAACTATCGTTTAATGAATAAAACGGCGTATTATGAGAGCAGCATTTCACCTTCCCCAAACTTAACATATTAATTTTTTCTTTATTTTTGTTGAACCTTGAGCTATTCACTTTATCCAACAAAACTTCCATTATCAAAAATGAATAATAAATGAAAAATAAGCAGTCTAACGCAGGAAATTCTCATAATAAATATTTTAAAAAAAAAAGAGTCTATGACAAAAATCCAAAGAGATTTTTGTCATAGACTTAAAATATGAGAGAAAAGACATCAAAAGTAATGGTTTGATCAACCTTCACAAGTTTTATGATGCTTTTCAAGATATCATTTTGATACAATTTTACGCCTTGCGGTTTACAATAAAAGAGTAAATAGCGATACAGATAATCGCTCCTAGCAACGCTGAGATAATCGGAAAACCGCCGATGACTGGTCCTAAAGAAGGCAACAAGAGTGATGCTACCCAACTCCCTAAAAAGCCCACGATAATATTTCCAATAATGCCACCTGGCACGTCTTTTCCTAAAATTGCGCCAGCAATTGCGCCAATAATTCCTCCGACAATTAATGCCCATAGAAAGCTAAACATTTGAAAAACCTACCTTTCATAGTTGATTTTTTTAGTTAATTTTCCTACTTTAAGGATAAAACAGAAAGCAGACTTTTTCAAAAGATAGGACTTTTCAGAAGTCAATTTATTCTTCTACATAAGCTAAACGATAGGATACTGTGCGACCAAAAGAAAATACTTGCAAACCTTGTAAGCGATCTGATTTCAAGTAACCAATGGCTCCTTGGAATAGTGGTAAAACACCAGCATCTTTTTCAATTAATGTTTTTTCTAGACTTAGTAATTCATTCCAGCGTTTTTCAGGTTCATTGGCGTAATCTTTTCTAACTTTTTGGAGACCCGCATCATACGCTGAATCGTTATAACCAGAAGTATTTAAGCCACTTTTTGAGTCATAAAATTCTAAAAAATTAATGGGATCAGCATAGTCAGGTGTCCATGTTCCAAAGGCTAAATCGTAATTACCTGCTGTTTGTAAATCCAAACGATTTTGCAAAGGCAGTGATTTTAATTTGATTGTTAAACCTGGTAAATTTTGTTGCAATTGCCCTTGAACAAATTCAATGGTTTTCTTGGCAATCGCTGAGTCCGCTGAGATTAGTTCCAATTCAATTTTATCTTTGCCCAACTCTTCTTTCGCTTTGGTCCAGTTAGCTTGGGCTTCTTTAATATTATATGGCAACAAATCACCATTTTCTTTGCGGAAATCTTCACCTGTGTCTGGATTTTTTGCAAAATTAGCTGGTACAAAACCATTTAAAGCTGTCGAGCCATCTCCTAAAATTTCTTTTGCAAAAGTTTCTTTGTCAATCGCTTGTAAAAAAGCTTTTCGAACATGTTCGTTGCCGGTAATTTCACGGCGATGATTGGGGCTTAAATAACCCACCATGGCTTTAGGTACAAAATGCGCTTGTTTTGACTCTTTATACTGAAGTGCATAAGTATCTGCTAAAACAGTGTAATCTAAGTCGCCATTATCAAAAAGATTGGCTCCTGTGCCAATTTCTTTCACTACTTGAACATCAATTTCATTCAATTTTACGTGTTCTTTATCCCAATAATGATCATTCTTCTTCAATTTCCAAGTTTCGGAATTGCCATCCCAACCTGAAATTACAAACGGCCCATTGCCAACAAAATTATCTGCAGAAGTCCCATAGGCAGTACCTTTTTCTTTGGCAAAGGCTTCATTTTTAGGCATAAAAGGTGTCCCAACCAAGACTTGGGCTAAATAAGGAATTGGATTTTCCAATGTTAGTTCTAGTGTCTGGTCATCGATTGCTTTGACACCAAATTCTTCCATCGTGGCTTGTCCTTCCCGCACCGCACGCCCATTTTTAAAAATATCCATTTGATTACTGCTACTTGAACCGTATGCTGGATCGACCACGTTTCTAAACGCAACTACAAAATCCCCTGCTTTAACTGGATCCCCGTTTGTCCATTTTGCTTCTCGTAACTTGAATGTATAGACTAACCCGTCTTCACTAACTTGTGGCTCTGCTTTCGCCATAGCTAGCTCAGGATCTCCGTTTTTATCTTGTCGATACAAGCCTTCAACTACTTGACCAATCATATCGGAACTATAGACATCTGTATAATGAGCGCTGTCTAATGTCGAGAGTTCACCACCAGATGCGACGTTAATTTTCTGTGTAGCTGGTTCGTTTGAGGTCGTTTTCGAACCGCCACTTCCACATGCTGCTAAAACCAAGCCCAGTGCAACAAGTCCGATTAACCACTTTTTCTGTTTCATACCAAAACTCCTCCTTCTGTTCAAACAACTTACCTACATTTTACATGATTTTCCATACATTTGTCCTTTTTCAGCACTTACTTTTTGAAAGAAAAATATTTTTTTAAGAATAAGAGTTGACAGATATTTTTTCTGGTGGTACAGTATTGAAAAACAGAGAACAGAAGAGTAACTGTTTCCTTTAGTGAAGAGAGTCTTTGGTTGGTGGAAAAAGACGTAAAGAAACAGCGAACCACATCTGGGAGTTGACTTTTTGAACCCTTAGTAGGAAAGTCCGGGACCACTCGTTAACAGGCGAAGTTATGAACTTCATAAGGTTCGTGTTGCGAAACACGAATAAACTAAGGTGGAACCACGATAATTGATTATTCGTCCTTTGGCTATTCAGCCAAAGGACTTTTTTGTTTTTTTAGATGCGCTTTTCAACCTGAGAGAGTGCCTCAACTGCTCAAGTCTGTTGTCCTCTTTTCTATATGCTTAATGGGATAAGCTAGAAAAGCAACAGGTTTTCTGTTCCGTTCGAACAATTTCATACTTACAATCAAGGCTTAGGACATAGTAATTTAGCTCTTCCTTTACAGAGACTTTTTCATTGGCTGAAAGAAAAAGATGGATTCTTCTTTACTCACACCTAAAAGATGTTTTTCTGAATCCTTTAGTAAGAAAAACCGGTGACTCTATCGTTAACAGAGAGTAGTTGTCAACGCAACTACATAAGGCTTATCTTGTGAAAGATAAGTAAATTGAGGTGGCACCACGAATGCGATTCGTCCTCTTGGCTCACAGCCAAGAGGCTTTTTTGTTTTTTTAATAAAAATTGTTGGAGGAAAAAATGATGGATTATATTTTAGAAATTTTACCTGCTTTAGTTAGCGGAGCTGGCATGACACTGAAAGTCTTTTTCTTTACGCTCCTTGGCTCGATTCCACTGGGGATCATCATTGCCTTTATTTTACAAAGTTCGTTTAAACCTTTACGTTACTTAATTAACCTCTACATTTGGTTAATGCGCGGCACTCCGCTATTGTTACAATTAATTTTTGTTTTTTACGGCTTACCATTAATTGGTATTGTCTTTGAACGTTACGATGCGGCCTTATTCGCATTTATTTTAAATTATGCTGCGTACTTTGCTGAAATTTTCCGCGGGGGGATTCAAGCAATTCCCCAAGGTCAATATGAAGCTGCTAAGGTTTTACGTTTAACACGTTTTCAAACAGTCACGCGGATTATTTTGCCACAAGTTGTTAAAATCGTGCTGCCTTCCGTAGGAAATGAAATTATCAATTTGGTCAAGGATACTTCTCTTATTTATGTTCTTGGCTTAGGCGATCTTTTACGTGCTGGTAAAATTGCGATGAGCCGCGATGTTACATTAGTGCCATTAGCTTTAGTGGGAGTGATTTATTTACTCTTTACGGCAATTTTGACTGTTGCTTCTAAGAAAATTGAAAAATTCTATCAATATTATAAATAGGAGGACTCTACCATGTTAACTATTAAAAATTTAACCAAACATTTTGACAACCGGACCATTATTGATCACTTAAATTTAGAAATTCCAGATGGTAAAATTTTAACGATTGTTGGTCCTTCAGGCGGCGGAAAAACCACTTTACTTCGTTGTTTGGCTGGTTTAGAAACCATTGATTCTGGTGAGCTTTTGTTGGATGGTGTTCCTTTCAATCCTGCTGAAATGGACAATGCCGATCAAGTGGTTGGGGTCGTTTTCCAGGATTTCCAACTTTTCCCTCACTTATCAGTTTTAGAAAACATTACCTTAGCACCTACATTAGTACTAAAAGAAGAAAAAGCAAAAAGTCAGCAAGAAGCTTTAGAATTACTGGAAAAATTGGGCTTGGCTGGTAAAGAAAAACTCTATCCGTACCAACTTTCCGGTGGACAAAAACAACGAGTTGCACTTGCTCGTGCCTTAGCAATGAAGCCAAAAGTTCTTGGGTACGATGAACCAACGAGCGCGCTAGATCCAGCTTTACGCCAACAAGTGGAAGAAGTTATTTTAGATTTACGGAAACAAGGCATGACACAGATTGTCGTGACCCACGATATGGCTTTCGCTGAAAAAATTGCAGACAATCTTTTGACGGTTGCCCCCGTCCAATAGAAAGGAGTTTATGATGAAAAAGAAATATTCTTTAGCCTTGCTGGTTATCTATTGTAGTTTACTCCTATTTGCAGGTTGTGGTAAAAGAAAAAGCAACGAAGATCAATGGACACGGATTAACGAAGAAAAACGGATTATTATTGGCTTAGATGACTCCTTTGTGCCCATGGGTTTTCAAGATAAATCAGGCAAAATTGTCGGCTTTGATGTCGACTTAGCCAAAGCGGTTTTTAAACTTTATGGCATTTCCGTTGACTTCCAACCGATTGATTGGTCTATGAAAGAAACAGAATTACAAAATCAAACCATTGATCTTATTTGGAACGGCTACACTAAAACGAGCGAGCGGGCCGAAAAAGTTCAATTCACACAACCTTACATGACGAACGACCAAGTACTTGTTTCTTTAAAAGAAAAAAACATTGCAACAGCGAGCGACATGCAAGGCAAAATTTTAGGGGTTCAAAACGGCTCTTCTGGCTATGATGGCTTCGAAAGTCAGCCTGACGTTTTGAAAAAATTTGTTAAAGACCAAACACCTATTTTATATGACGGCTTTAATGAAGCTTTCTTAGATTTAAAATCTGGTCGAATTGACGGACTCCTAATCGATCGCGTTTACGCCAACTACTATCTTTCCCACGAAGATAATTTAAAAAACTATACTATTTCTCATGTAGGCTATGACAATGAAGATTTTGCTGTGGGCGTCCGCAAATCAGACAATCAATTAGTCCAAAAAATCAATACTGCCTTTGAAACGTTACGAAAAGATGGCACCCTTAGTAAAATTTCTCAAAAATGGTTTGGAGAGGACGTTACAAATAACACAAAAATAAACTAAATAACGAATAAAAAGGTGTACTGCTGACTTAGTACACCTTTTTATTTGAATCAAATTCTTAGCAAATTCTAACTTATGAAGAACTTTTATTTTTGCTACACTAGTAAAAGTCGAGAGAATTTGTCCTTTTCTGCCTAGAACAATCATTACTCTCAATAAATGAAAGGAGAAAAAAATGCCTACTAATAAAAAAGAAGGAATGCTTTTTACTACGTTAATGTGCTTTCTGATGGTTTTCGGAATGAGCACCTATAATTTATTATTGCATGGAGAATTTTCATTGTACGCCTTATCAAAAGGTTTGCTTCCTGGATTTATCGTTGCTTTTATTTTAGACGTTTTCATCGTTGGTGTCTTAGCTAAGAAAATCGCTTTTTCTTTACCCTTTAATAAAGAAAAACGGCTATTACTTATTCTGACCATTTCGAGTCTCATGATTATCGGCATGGTGACTTGTATGTCTTTATTTGGCTTATTAATGGAAGGCCAGACGTTGTCACTAAGTGCGTATTTCCAAGCTTGGGGCCTGAACTTTATTGTTGCCCTTCCTTATCAATTGCTGATTGTCGGTCCCTTTTCACGTATGATCTTAACCAATTACCAACAACGACAAACTTAGAAAATAGATTTCTTATCTAAGTTTTAACAGTTGCCTAAAAAAAAGTTAACCTTTTTGATTTATCTTAGTGATAGTTCATTAAAGGAGGAACTGAAGTTGAAAAAATATCGTATTAGCTTATTTCTTGGCTTGATTAGTCTTTTATTATTTATGATCTCTATTTTAGTTGGATCAACATTATCTAGCGATGGACTTTTAAAAGAACCCGCCTTTTTCTGTACGCCGCTCGGTTACTTTTTTCTCTTCATCGCCTTGCTTTCGGTTATAACAATCACATGTAAAGAACATATGAATCAAAAAGGTAAAACAAAACAACCTTAAAAAGAGCCTGACGTTTTGATACGTCCGGCTCTTTTTTTAATAAAAACATATAACTTAACTTGCAACAATATTTACTAATTTATCTGGAACAGCAATCACTTTGCGCACTGTTTTTCCTTCAATAAATTCTTTAACAGCTTCATGGTTCATTGCAATTTGTTCTAATTCTTCTTTGCTTAACCCACGAGCGACATTTTGTTTGCCACGTAATTTTCCGTTCACTTGGAAAACTACTTCCACTTCATCTTCTACTAAGGCTGCTTCATCATAGGTTGGCCAAGGGACATAAGTTAAACTTTCCTCGTTACCTAAAATTTGCCATAGTTCTTCACCAATATGTGGCGCGATTGGCGCAAGTAATTGGACAAATCCTTCCACATATTCATAAGGTAAGGCATCCACTTTATTGGCTTCATTCACAAAAACCATTAATTGAGAAATCGCTGTATTAAAGTGCAAGTTTGCCATATCTTCTGTCACTTTTTTAACCGTTTGGTGATAAACTTTCGTTAAACGGCCATCATTAATTGTGGTAATTCGGTCACGCATTTTGCCTTCTTCATCAACAATCAGACGCCAAACGCGATCTAAGAATTTACGACTTCCTTCTAAGCCATTTTCATTCCAAGCAATGGAAGCATCTAATGGGCCCATGAACATTTCATAAAGACGTAATGTATCCGCACCATATTTAGCCACCACATCATCGGGATTTACAACATTGCCACGTGATTTAGACATTTTTTCATTGTTTTCTCCTAAAATCATACCTTGGTTGTATAATTTTTGGAAAGGTTCTTTGGTAGGAACCACGCCAATATCATATAAGAATTTATGCCAAAAACGAGCATAAAGTAAATGCAGCACCGCATGTTCGGCACCACCAATATAGATATCAACTGGTAACCAACGTTTTAATTTTTCAAAATCAGCAATTTCATTTTTATTATGAGGATCAATGAATCGTAAGTAATACCAAGAGCTTCCAGCCCATTGTGGCATAGTATTCGTTTCACGTTTTCCCTTCATGCCAGTTTCAGGGTCGACGACATTGACCCATTCATCAATGTTTGCTAATGGCGATTCCCCAGTTCCACTTGGGCGAATATCCGATGTTACTGGTAAACGTAGAGGTAACTCAGATTCAGGAACCGTTGTGGTTGTTCCATCTTCCCAATGGATCACAGGAATTGGTTCACCCCAGTAGCGTTGACGAGAGAATAACCAGTCACGTAAACGATAAGATACTTCTTTTTTCCCTACGTGATTTTCTTCTAGCCACTCATTCATTTTAGCGATGGCTTCTGCTTTGTTTAATCCATTTAAGAAATCAGAATTGATATGCGGTCCATCCCCTGTATAGGCTTCTGTTGTAATGTCGCCACCTGCGATTACTGGTAGGATATCAATGCCAAATGTTTTCGCAAATTCGTAATCCCGTTCATCATGCGCTGGGACCGCCATGATTGCGCCTGTGCCATAGCTTGCTAAAACATAATCGCCAATCCAAATTGGAATTTCTTGGCCATTGACTGGATTTATAGCATACGCACCTGTGAAAACACCTGTTTTTTCTTTTGCTAAATCCGTTCTATTTAAATCAGATTTTTTTGAGGTTTCTTCAATATATGCTTCTACAGCTGCTGTTTGTTCAGGTGTCGTAATTTTTTTCACTAGTTCTAGTTCAGGAGCTAGAACAGTATAGGTTGCACCAAACAAGGTATCAGGACGGGTTGTAAACACCGTGAAACTTTCTTCTGTGCCAGCGACTTTAAAGGTCACATTGGCTCCTTCAGAACGTCCAATCCAATTTCGTTGCATATCTTTAATACTTTCTGGCCAATCAACAAGCTCTAAATCTTCTAATAAGCGATCTGCATAAGCAGTAATTTTCAGCATCCATTGACGCATTGGTCGGCGAACCACATCATAACCGCCACGTTCACTTTTTCCATCAATGACTTCTTCATTTGAAATAACAGTTCCTAGTTCAGGTACCCAGTTAACCGCAACTTCTGCTTCATAAGCTAACCCTTTTTCATATAATTTTGTAAATATCCATTGTGTCCATTTATAATATTCGGGATCAGTGGTATTAATTTCGCGATTCCAATCATAGCTGAATCCTAATGAATTAATTTGGCGACGGAATGTTTCGATATTTTTCTTAGTAAATTCAGCTGGGTCATTTCCTGTATCTAACGCATATTGCTCTGCTGGCAAACCAAACGCATCCCAGCCCATTGGATGCAACACATTATAGCCTTGCGCACGTTTCATACGTGAAAGAATATCGGTTGCTGTATAGCCTTCCGGGTGACCTACGTGTAAGCCTTGTCCAGATGGATAGGGAAACATATCTAGTGCATAAAATTTTTCTTTATTTGGATCGTCCAATGTATTGAAACAATTGTTCTTAGCCCAATATTTTTGCCATTTTTTCTCAATCTCTTTGTGATTGTAGCTCATGTTATTCCTCCTAGTAATATAAAATTTTTCATTCTTAAAATTTGCCACCTGCAGCCATTGTCACTATTCTGACTTAAACTAGCCACTTAGTGATAAAAAAAAGTCCTATAGGAAAAATTCCTATAGGACGTGAACATACAAATGCAACGTGGTACCACCTAAATTCGTCAAAGAAACGGTCAGTCACCGTCACCTTAACCTCAAACGTCTTAACGATCGTCACCGACTTTTCCTACTTGGTTTGTTCAAAAAAGTAACTTAAAGGCGAGTTCAAAAGCTTCTGTACGTATTTCCACCAGCCATACGCTCTCTATCACATGGTTCTTTCTACTATTCCTTCTCATTGTTTTTTTCTATTATAAGACTCATGTTACCAAAGATAGCTATTTTTTTCAATCTTAAATTAACCAACTTTTAAAGTTTGACCAATATAAATTGTATCCCCGCTTAAGCCATTTAATTGTTTGATTTTTTGGATGCTGATTCCGTATTGCATTGATAAGCCCCAAAGTGAATCACCGCTTTTAACTGTATGGCGTTTGCCTGATGCACTATTTGTTGAAGAAGCATTGCCACCTGCAGAAGCGCCTTTTTTCACGATGATTGTTTGACCAGCAAAAATTAAATCGCCTTTGATCCCGTTCCATGAACGTAGATTAGCAACACTCACGCCAAACTGTGCAGAAATTTTATTCAACGTGTCGCCTGATTTAATCGTGTAAGATGTTGTCGCACCGCCACCATTATTCGTAGGCTTGTTCGTATTCGTTGAACCTGAGTTGGCGCCTTTTTTCACGATAATCTTTTGACCAGCAAAAATCAAACTACCGCTGATGTTATTCCAGGCTTGTAAGTTAGCCACACTAACACCGAATTGTGCAGAAATTTTGTTCAAGGTATCGCCTGATTTAATCGTGTAGTACGTATTCGTTCCTGATTGATTATTGTTAGAACCACCATTGCTTGAGCCACCGGTGTTACCTGAAGTACCTTTTTTCACAATAATTTTTTGACCAGCGAAGATTAAATCGCCAGAGATGCCGTTCCATGAGCGTAAATTAGCAACGCTCACACCATATTGGGCGGCAATTTTGTTCAAGGTATCGCCTGATTTAATTGTGTAGTACGTATTCGTTCCTGATTGATTATTGTTAGAGCCACCGTTGTTTGAGCCACCAGTGTTACCTGAAGCACCTTTTTTCACGATGAGTTTTTGACCAACGAAAATTAAATCGCCAGAGATGCCATTCCATGAGCGTAAATTAGCAACGCTCACGCCATATTGCGCGGCAATTTTATTCAAGGTATCCCCTGATTTTACAGTATAGTACGTGTTCGTTCCTGATTGATTATTGTTAGAACCACCGCTGCCTGAGCCACCAGTATTACCTGAAGCTCCTTTTTTCACGATAAGTTTTTGACCAACGAAAATTAAATCACCCGAGATGCCGTTCCATGAGCGTAAATTAGCAACGCTCACACCATATTGCGCGGCAATTTTATTCAAGGTATCCCCTGATTTTACAGTATAATAGGTGTTCGTTCCTGATTGATTGTTCGAGCCGCCTGTTCCTGGATTAACTATTCCGCCCCCAGTATTTCCACCAGAAGATGGTGTATCATATTGAGTTAAGTTATATGCGGTAATGACATTATTTAATTTAGCATTGTAGCTAGGATCTGTCGCATAACGACCTGTTAACCAAGCAGTTGCATCGCGGTACGAGCTTGTATTGCTTTTCCAAGCCCCAGCATAATAGTAAACGCCCGCTTGGAAAGAAGTTGTTTTTAGCACGTGCGCATTATCTTGGAATGATTCCATGTAAGAAGGATATTTACGGAAAGGTTCTTTTTTCACTAACCATTTGCCGTTTAAATATTCCCATGTATCCATATAGACAGATTGTCCATTGTAGCTGCCTTTAATCCCAAATAAGTTATAGTTTGGTGCCTTAGATAGCGTACTTGCTCCCCAACCACTTTCAACGATTGCTTGAGCCATCATCACTGATGCATATAAATCATTGGCTTGCGCAATAGGTTGTGCACAACGAGCTAACTCGGCAATAAATTCTGAAGGACTTTGCGTCGGTGATAACGCTGAAAAAGTTTGCGCAGAAGCTACTCTAGCTTCGGGTACTTTTACTTCATCATCTGGTGTAACCGCAGGCGCTGCTTCGGACTCGGTTGTTGAAGGAGCTACTGGCGCGATTTCTGCTACTGAAGAATCAGTCGTTCCTGATTCCACAGGTGTAGTTGAATCAACTGTTGGTTGCTCGGTACTTGGTGTTGTTGGTGTTTCTTTTGATGATTCAGTTGTCGATTCAGTCGTTGTTGACGAATCCGTTGTCGGTTGTTCCGTAGTTCCTGGCGTAGTTTCTGTTGTTGGTGTCTCTACTAAGCCAGTTTCCGTAGTAGGTGCTTGGGCAACTTCCGCATTTGTTGGCTGCTCTTCTGTTGCCTCAGCAGTCACTGGTAGTAACGCAACGGGTGTTCCTACAGATGAAACAATTAACGCCGAGCTGAATAAAGTAGTGCTCTTCTTCCATTGTACTGGCGTTTTCTTTCTTTGTTGTGCTTTCCTTCTTTCGATACGTGACATTGATTCTTTCTTCATTGATACGTCCCCAACTTTCCTTTTTTAACTTATATGTAAATGTAATTTTTTAGTTTTGTTATTATAACAAGTATACCTTTTTTTCTGGCGAATTAAAAACACTTCAACAAAATTTCATATTACTGTAACTAGATTGTAAAGAAGTAATGTTTTTTAACACGGATATACTCTCTTGTTACTACTCGGAAAAAACTGCGACTTTAGTTGTAGATGCTTCTTTACCTTAGTCTGATTTTTTTAATTTCTCTTGTTATTCGCCCAAAAAGAAATTATAGTTTAAGATGAGAAATGAATCGTGTAGAAAGAGGGAGCGGAATGAATAAAGAACATTTTATTATTGAGCTGAAAATTTATTTAAAAGCATTAAATCCAAAAGATCAAGCTATTATTCTTGCGAAATACAAGGCGTTATTTGATGCTCGTGTTGCGGAAGGCGAAACAGAAGAACAAGTGGCAAAATCATTGGGGAAACCACGGGTTATCGCAGAAGAAATTTTAAAAGAACAAGGCATTGAATTGACGGAACGAAAAATTGAAAATAATGGCTGGCAAGAAATTCCAGCGGCTACACCTGCTTATGATCATCCCTATGAAGAAGAATCTGAATTTTACTATGATAATGATTCTCCATACTATCAACGACCACAGCATCGGCCACTAACCCGATTTTTCCAAGTGCTTGGTATTTTCTGTTTAAATTTTTTCTTCATGTTTTGGGTTATTTTAGGGATTGCCTTAATGTACGTCGGTTGTGGCATTGCCGGAGCTGCAACTTTATTTTCACCAATTTATGGTATTTATAGTGTTATTACCCAAGCAAATGCCGCTTCCTTTTTCCAATTATCTATGAGTCTCTTTTTATTTGGTGCATCAATCATTGGTTGGTTACTGTTTCTACCAATTTTAAAATTTTCAGCACATGTCTTTAAGCGTTATTTCCAATGGAACATTGCTGTTTTACGAGGTGATATCTAATGAAAAAAACAACAGGGATTCTCTTATCCATTGCTGTCTTAGCGATGCTAATTGGTGGATCTGGCGCCGTCTATTATTACAAGCAAGCGGAAAAATCAGTCACACCGCTAAAAGAAAGTTATACACTAAAAAATAAACAAGCAGGCGAAGAACTTCACTTATCCTTAAAAGGCAAAGGCCCTTATACCATTTATAAAACTGATAGTAACAAAATGGGGTTACGATCACCGAATAATGCCTTTTATTCAAAAGCTGAAGGCACCTTAAATGTCAAAGAAGAAAAAAATAAAATAACAGCAACCATCAATACCACTCGCACACAAAACCAACCCGAATTGTCATTCTTTAATATTGGTATTTTTAGTGACTTCACACCGAACGTGAGTGTCCAGATTCCTAATAATGTGAAAAAGTTAGTAATTGATGGCTCAACCAATTCACAAGTTTCATTGAATGCTTTTAACGTAGACGAATTAACAACTAATCTACCAAATTCTTATGTTAGTCTATCGGGTGTTAAAGCAAAAAAAATGACGCTTAACTCTTCAGATGGTATCTACCTTTCAGCGGATACTTCCGCTAAAAAAGCAACAGTTGAAACCACTGACGGCGATATAACGTTGGATTCAGCCTATTTCGATGAAATCAAAAATACTACTATTTCTGGTGATATTCGAGTGCAAAATGCTCGCGGAAACATCCAAGCAACAACGACAGATGGCGATATTAGCGTCTATGATTTCAAAGGAGAAGCTAACTTTTCAAGTGAAAATGGTGATTTTTCTTTAGACATGCCTGCTGTGCCTAAAAAATTAACTGTTGCTCTTGTCCATGGAGATATTTATGTAAATTCTGGAGAAATTTTGCGTAACATTTCAATCAAAGGTGAATCAAAATTAGGCGATGTTCAACTTTTAAACAAAGAGCGAACATCTTATAAGAATGGTCGTGCGGATACAGAGTTTAACCTTTCTAGCGAATTCGGCGATATTACCGTTGATACTCCTGATGATGATAATCAATAACCATGCACCATTTAAAAAAGTTCTGGCACCACAATGAGAGATTGTGGTGCCAGAACTTTCTTAATATCTGTATCCCCTCCAAATCAGGCAATGAAATTATCTTTTAATTTTTTACTCTTTTGATGGTATAATACGGATTGTTGCGATTAAATTTTGAAAGGATTTTTTATGAAAAACAAACTTTATTATCAATTTGCAGGTAGTTGTTTTCTTTTAGTATTTATGTTTTTAGGCTATGTTGTTCGTTTTTATCCAACCTGGCTCAAAGGCTTTGATCAAACGATTACTTCTTTTGTTCGTCGTCCTTTTCCACAGCTAAATAACTTTTTTATTTGGTACACCAAATTTGCCAATTCATTGACGATTATCATCTTAGCAATCGTTGTCATTGCTCTGTTTATTGTTTGGAAATATTATGCTGAAGCATTATGGCTCTTTATTAATACTGCCTTAATTGCTGGCGTAGGTAATTCTTTATTAAAATTATTCTTTATGCGCCAACGTCCTACTTTGGAGCATTTAGTAACTGAACATACGTATAGTTTTCCTAGCGGACATGCTGTAGGAAGCACCTTGTTCTACGGCACTATTTTATTGATTCTGCCAATTTTCATTAAAAATAAAACGGTCCGCCTTTGTGTGCAAATTTTACTAGGTATTGGGATTTTCATGATTGGGGTTAGTCGAATCTATTTAGGTGTCCATTTCCCTAGCGATATCTTAGGTGGTTTTTGTCTTGGTTTAGCTTGGTTGTTATTAAGTTACCCTATTTATTTAGAAAAACGCTTTGTTTGGCGATTTCAAAGCAAACAACGCTAGAAAGAAGTCTTGATTATGCAAATTTTTCCTTATTCAGATGATCCAAATAAACGCTATCACACTTGGAACTATGCACTTCGTCAACAGTTTGGTGAAAAGATTTTTAAAGTGCCAATTGATGGTGGCTTTGATTGCCCCAATCGTGATGGGACGGTTGCCAAAGGTGGTTGTACGTTCTGTAGTGTTTCTGGCTCAGGCGACGTGATTGTTGCACCTAGCGATCCCCTGCCGCTTCAATTTCAAAAAGAAATCCAATTGATGCATCAAAAATGGCCAACTGTCGATCAATACATTGTTTACTTCCAAAATTTCACCAATACACATGCGCCCGTTGACGTTATTCGTCATCGGTTTGAACAAGTAGTCAATGAAAAAGGCGTCGTTGGTTTATCCATTGGTACCCGTCCTGATTGTTTGCCTGATGAGGTAGTGAACTATTTAGCTGAATTAAATGAACGCTTTTATTTATGGGTAGAGTTGGGTTTGCAAACCACGTTTGAGGAAACTAGCGCTGCCATTAATCGCGCCCATGATTATCAAACATATCTAGATGGTGTGGCTAAATTACGGAAACACGGGATTCGGGTCTGTACACATTTAATTAACGGGCTACCTGGTGAAACCCCCGCTATGATGCGCGAAAATGTGCGGCGAACTATTCAGGATTCAGATATCCAAGGGATTAAACTGCACTTACTTCATTTAATGACAAATACCAAAATGATGCGGGATTATAATGAAGGACGCTTACAATTGATGAGCAAAGAAGCCTATGTTTCAGTGATTTGTGATCAGTTAGAAATGATTCCACCCGAAATTATTATTCATCGCTTGACAGGCGATGCTCCCTTTGAAACAATTATCGGACCGATGTGGAGCTTGAAAAAATGGGAAGTTCTCAATGCGATTGATACGGAAATGAAACGCCGCAACAGTTATCAAGGAAAATATACTGTCATTTCAGGAAAGGAAGTTTTCAATTAATGCTACAAACAGCCCTACATTTTAGTCACCAACTTTTAAAAGAAGTGGTGGAACCTGGCGACTTCGTCATTGATGCAACAATGGGAAATGGTCATGATACAGCATTCTTAGCAGAGCTGGTTGGCCCTTCTGGTGAAGTTTTCGCCTTTGATATCCAAAAAGAAGCGTTGATCAATACAGAACAAAAGTTAACAGAACTTAATTTACTCTCACAAACTACGTTATTTCCATTAGGACATGAACATCTTCATGCTGTCCTAGATGAAGAAACAGAAATCACTGCCGCTATTTTTAACTTAGGCTATTTACCTAAAAGTAATAAGGAAATTATTACAAAACCCGCTACGACTAAACAGGCGTTAGATGGGTTACTGCCTCATTTGGTAAAAGGAAGTCGCATTATTTTAGTCGTTTATTATGGCCACGAAGGTGGTTCAGAGGAACTTGATTTGGTCACGAATTACACGCAAGCCTTACCACAAGATGTTTACAGTGTCTTACGTTATGAGTTTATCAATCAAAAAAATCAGCCACCTGTTCTTTTCTGTATTGAAAAGAAATAAGAGAACATGGTCGGATTGTCTCCAGCAATCCGATCATGTTCTCTTTTATTTGTTTTGTTACTCTGTCAATTCACCATCACGAATACGAACCACTCGATCACAGTATTTCAACAAACGCTCATCATGTGTCACCATGATAATCCCTTTATCTTTCTCTTTGGCCTCTTTCGCTAGTAATTGGACAACATCAAATGCCTTTTCTGTATCTAAACTAGCCGTTGGTTCATCTGCCAAAATTACGTCTGGCTCATGATACAATGCACACGCAATGGCTACCCGTTGTCTTTCCCCACCAGAGAGATCACGAGGATAACTATTTCGTAATTCTTTTAAACCCAACGTCTCTAACAATTGCTCTTTTAATTCACTATTTTTACGTGACTTATCAACTTTTTCAATTAAGTGAAATTGATCTTCCACTGTTAAAAATGGCACCAAATTAGAGCTTTGTAAAATAAAGCCGATTTTTTGAAAACGTTGCGCCAAACGTTGCTTTTTCGTTAACTTATTTAGTGATTGCCCGCCAACAATGACTTCACCACTTGTCGGTGCCTGTAAACCAGCTGCAATCGTTAAAAAGGTACTTTTACCAGAACCAGAAGGACCAATTACTGCGACAAATTCACCTGGCTGAACCGCAAAAGATAATTCTTTTAACGCGATCACTTCTGTATGTTTTTCACCATATTTTTTATAAATATTTTTCATTTCTAAAACATTTGCCATGTCTCTAACCTCCAATCGCGATTAACGGATCAATTTTAGCAATCGTTCGAATTGAAAATGCCCCGCCAATTAATGCAGATAAAATCAATAGTACACTAAACAAAATCATGCGTGGTCCATTAGTTGCATAAGGCATCGCTTCTGGTAAAAAGAGCACGGTAATTCCCGTTAAAGCAAGACCAATCGCCACTCCTAGAACAGCCAATAAAGCGGTTTGTAGCATGACTGCCTTTGCTAAGAAACTAGTCGGCACCCCTTGAACTTTTAAGACACCGAACATTGCTGTTTTCTGTAAAGTCATCACAAAGATAAAAATACCGATAATGAACGCTGCAATCACAATTAAGAAATAAATCATGCCATCCAAGGTCAAGTTTTGAGCGCTGTATCCCGGCAGTTTTTCAATAAAATCTGAAATTGAAAGAACTTGGCTGTCTTTATTAGTCGTTTTAACTTCCGCGTTGTCCTTGCTGCGAACAATGAAACCATTAACCATTTTGGCCATTGCTGGATTGTCACCATATTTAATTGACCGCCAAGTATCCAGAGAAGTGTAAATAACTGGCACAATGTTATAGCTACTTTTAGAAATAAAGCCGACAATTTCTAATTGCTCATCATATTTCCCTGCAGTTAATTTGTCGCCAATTTTAAATCCTTGATTTTTCAATGTTTCTGAAGCAATCACTTGATTTTTATCAGTAAATGCGTTTCCTTCAATCACTTTTGGCATTAAAAAACTTTCTTTTTCAATCCCAAATAAGCTAACATTCGTTAATTCAGCCTTTTTGTCATCTGCTGGGCGGATGGCTAAAGATTGTTGACCAATCGGTGCAATTTTGCCTCCTGAAATCGTTTCTTTCACGTTTTCATCTAACACTGATACATTTAAATTACTATTGGCCTCTTTTGATAAAACCACTTGATTCGCTTGCCATTGATCTACGGCTAAACGATTTCCTTGAGCTAAACCGTTCGCTAAACCTGACAAAATAAAAATTAACCAAGCAATCAAGACCATTACTAAAACTACAAGGACGTACCGTCCTTTTGAATACTTCATTTCATTAAATCCTAAAAACATGAATGGTTCACCTCTTTCTTCTTTTCGAAATAAACTATATCACTTATCAATCGATAAATCAATAATTATTTATCGATTGATAAGTGAATTTTACAAAAAAATAGAGAAGTCTGTTTTTCAACAGGGCTTCTCTATTTTTTATTTGTGACTTTTCAGAACGCCATGTAGCATAAATTGAATGAATTTTTTGACATCGTCATCCACTGTTTTTCGCTGGTACGTTTTTTCAATACTTAATAATGCACTAACGTTATATAAAATAAACCGAGTTGCATCATCTACACTGATGCCCTCTTGTAAGCAATTGGTTTCAGGTTCACTTTCAAAAATAGCCGCAATATTATTGATATAGGTTTTTTTGAAAATTTGATACAGCGTACGATTGTAATCAGGGCCCATTTCTTGAAACATATCGTTCAACATTAAGAAAAGATTGGTCGGATGTTCATCTAACAAAACTTTGATTAATTGATAAAGTTTTTCTTCTACTGATGCATTTCCAGAAACAATTGGGACTAATTCTTCCTGAACACGGGACGTTAATTCTTCAATCACAGCTAAATACAGTTCTTTTTTATTTTTAAAATGGTGATAGAGATTCGGTTGGGTAATGTTCGCTTTTAAAGCAATTTCACGAGTGGAGGTATTTTTGAACCCCTTTGTCATGAATAATTCAGAAGCGACAGACAAAATAATTTGCCGTGTACGTTCTAAATCAGCTTTGCGTTTATTTGGCTTTTCCATGGTTTTCTCGCCCCCTGCTGCTTTTTATTTTAGCATATTCTCCGGCAAGAAACGAGAGACCTTTATACAAAAAACGAAAAATATACAATTAATGTGCCTGCTATTTGGAGAAGAATCGCGCAATAATACCACCGCTGCAAATGTATCAGCCAGCCTTTTTCGCCCCCAAGATAAATCAACCACTGCAGTCCAGATAAAAAACTATTAGCCAACAACCAAAAAAGCAGTGCCGATTTTGTCCATCGATTCTCTCTGAATACACTCAGTACAAATAAAGTATTTAGCACCAAAAACGTGCGCCGTAATTGCCGTACATTCCTCATTTTTTCCATTGACATTTCTCCTTTTTCTATTTAGCATAGCAAAAAAAGAAGCAAATGAGAATGACTCATTTTGCTTCTTTTTCAACTTATTCAAAAACAAATTGATTTTTATAAAGTTCCGCATAGAATCCATCTTGTTCAACTAGTTCATGGTGGTTGCCTTCTTCAATGACTTCACCGTCTCGTAAAACAATAATCCGATCCGCATTTAGAATCGTTTTCAAACGATGGGCAATCACAAAACTGGTGCGCCCTTTAATTGCTTCGTCCATCGCTTTTTGGATTTTAGCTTCTGTTACTGTATCAACATTACTTGTTGCTTCATCCAAAATTAATAATTCTGGATTGGTAATAATCGTTCGTGCAATACTTACTAATTGCTTTTGCCCCGTACTGAAAAGGTTATTCTCTTCCGTAATCTCAGTATCGTAGCCTTGCTCAAGATTTACAATAAATTCATGGATATTCGCTTGTTTCGCTGCTTGAACAATTTCTTCATCCGTGGCCTCTGGCTTACCAAAAGCAATATTCTCACGAATTGTTCCTGAAAATAGAACGGACTCTTGCAAAACAATGCCTACATGTGAACGCAAGCTATCTAAATCCATTTCACGAATGTCCACACCATCAAACGTCACGGCGCCTTCATTCACATCATAAAAGCGATTCATTAAATTCATAATCGTTGTTTTTCCTGAGCCTGTCGGTCCGACTAAAGCGACCATTTCACCTTTATCCACATGAATAGAAACATCTTTCAACACAGGCGTTTCTGGATTATAGCCAAAAACAACATGATTTAAAGCCACAGCTTTGTTAATCTCTTCTAATTTTCCGCCATTTTCGGGACGAATTTCATCTGGTTCATCAAACATCTCATTTAAACGACGAGCGCCTGTAACAGCTAATTGAATCATGCTATAACCTGAAGAAATTTGCATTAATGGTTGATAATATTGTTGGGAATATTGGACAAACATAACGACTAAACCTAGCGCAGCGGCACGATCAACAGAGCCATTGATTGCTAACCAACCACCAAAGAAAATAACAATCGCCGTATTGACTAATGACATTCCTTGCATCATTGGGAAAAGTAATCCTGAATACACTTGACCTTTATACGTAGCTGCACGAACTTTTTCATTTTGCTCTAAAAAGCCGTCAATGGTTTCTTCTTGTAAGCCATTAGTGATAATCACACGTTGCCCACTAATTTTTTCATCCATATAGCCATTTAATTTACCCACTTCATCTTGCTGTAAATCGACATATTTGCGCGCCTTGCTAATCACAAAGACCGCAATTAAAATCGCAATCGGCGTAGAAGCAATTGTGGCCCATGCTAGTTCCACATTTTGACGGAACATCATGATTAAGACACCAACCAATAAGGCAATATTGGTTAATACTTGTAGCAACGCTTGGTTTAAACTGTTTTGGATGTTGTCTAAATCACTAGTAAAACGACTTAAAATTTCACCATCTTGATGAGAATCAAAGAAACGAATCGTCAATTTTTCTAATTTATTAAACAAACCAATCCGCATGCGGTTTGTCGATTTCCCCACGACTTGTGTAAAGAGAATACTATAAATGAAACTAGCGGCACTAGTTAAGACATAAAAAATGAGTAGTTTCCAAATGACAGAAACGAACGCACTTTTATCGTCTTTTCCTTGCATCACATTAACCGCATATTTCGCTAATTCCTGAATAGCTTCCCCAACGAATTGCGGCGCTTTGACTTGTAAATAAGTCGCTGCGAAAATTGCTAAGAAAATAAAGAGGAAAGAAACTTTGTAACGTTTTAAATAATGATAGAAAAATTTACTAGCTTTTATTAAATCAGTCATTAAGCTTCCTCCTTTCCTTTTTGAGTTTCGTAAATTTCTTGATACACGGGGTTCGTAGCTGCTAATTCTTCATGCGTGCCTTCCCCGACTAAACGTCCATTATCCAATACTAAAATACGATCTGCATGGACAACAGAAGAAATTTTTTGGGCAATAACGATCGTGGTAGTCTCTTTTAACTCTTTATCCAACGCTTCTCGGACTAACCGCTCCGAACGAGCATCCAACGCGCTGGTGCTATCATCTAAAATCAAAATTTTAGGTTCACCAATCACACCTCTTGTAATTGATAACCGTTGTTTTTGTCCACCAGAAAAGTTATTACTCCGTTCTTCGACGGGTGCATCATAACCTTCTGCTAATTTTTCAATAAATTCCTTGGCTTGGGCGATGCCTGAAGCCCGTTCCATGTCCGCTTCAGAAGCGTCACGTTTACCATGGCGTAGATTTTGCGCAATCGTTCCAGAGAACAGGATTGCTTTTTGCAACACAAAGGAAACTGTTTTTCGTAAACTGTGTTCGTTCACTTCTCGTAAATCGACACCACCAACTTCAATCTTTCCTTCTGTCGGATCAAACAAACGTGGAATTAATTGTGCCAATGTAGATTTACCAGCGCCAGTTGCGCCCACAATCCCAATCATTTCACCTGGCTGAATAGAGAAAGAGATGTCTTTCAAGGTATCTTCTTCATCCCCAGGATAACGGAAAGATACGTGGTCAAACTCAACACTACCAATTAACTCTTGTTCTGGGACTTTTTTGTAGGTAACATCTGGTTCTGTTTCCATCACTTCTTTAATCCGCTTAATGGAAACAGCGGCACGAGAAGTCATCATCATCATCATTCCGCCGATAATAATCGCCATCATGATTTGCATTAAATAGTTCATAAAGGAAGCGACACCACCGATTAAAGTTGGATCGTCCTTGACTAAGTTACTCACAAAGAAAATTGAGCCTACAACAGCTAAGTTCGCCACCAACATAAACGCTGGAATCATCACAGCAAATAAGCTACCTACGATTAAGTTATGGGTGGTTAATTCTTCACTCACTTTTGTAAAACGTGACAATTGATTTTTTTCTTGAACAAATGATTTGACGACACGAATGCCTAACAAATTTTCTTTTGCAATACCATTAATCTTATCAATCAAGTTTTGAATAATCATGAAATGCTTGCCCATTTGCGAAAAGGACAGCATAGAAATCAAAATAACTGCGATGACAAGTGCAACAATCACCCACCATAGTTGTGGCAAGGTTAGCATCGCTAAAATAAAACTCCCGATAAATAAAAAAGGAATTCTAAAAAGTGTCTGCAACGCAATCATAATGACATTTTGAATTTGAGTAACGTCATTTGTTAAACGAACAACTAAGTTACCTGCTGAAAATTTTTCGATATTGCCAAATGAAAAGGTTTGGATTTTGCGGAAAGTTGCTTCACGAATGTCAGCACTGACACCTTGGGCAACTTTGGCAGAAAAAATTGTATTAATAACCCCTGCAACGAGTCCTAATCCTGCAATGGCAATTAATTGAATCCCTAAGTTTTTCATTTTGTCGCTATCGTCATTCATAATTGCTTCCAACACTTGTTGTAACAATTTTGGTTGCCAAAGTGCTGAGACAACCATTACGATCACCGCCAACAAGGCAATAACTACCGAGCCTTTGTATTTTTTGGCGTGTTGAATAATAAGGTCCATCTTATCCCTACTTTCTTAAAATAGTTCCCTGCTTCTTCAGTGTTGGTCTGCGAATTCTTCCCCATTACAAAAAAATCAATTTGCTCATTGACTTCACCAATTTAACACTGTAAAATAAGGCCGATTCATAATTTACCATTTTTAGTGGTAAAATACAAGCGAACAAGTTAATTTTTCACAAGTTTTTCCTATCATAAAGTGTACCTTCTTTTTGATAAACTTACGAAGATAACGTTTAATAGGAGCTAAAATCATGGAACCGAAATTATCAAAAGACACGATTATTGCAGCCGCATTTTCTTTGTTAGAAAAAAGTCCCACTTTAGAACAACTTTCTATGCGTAAAGTCGCCAAACAGCTTGGTGTACAGGCGCCCGCAATTTATTGGTATTTTAAAAATAAGCAAGCCTTACTTCAAAGTATGGCTGAAGCGATTGAAGAGCACTTTCAAGAACCTGCATTATGTGGTGAATGGTATTCTGACTTACTAGCCTTCATGGAAAACTATTATGATCTCTATCAACAATTTCCCTGTGCCGTAGCTATCGAAATCCAAACCGTCCCTGCCTATCCCCAACGATTACGCCATTTGAATCAAATGATGGGCATTTTAAGAGAAGCAGGTTTTTCACCAGAAATGACTCATTTAGCAGTAACGTCTTTACAACATCTTTTATTTGGGATGATTATGGACGCAACGGAGGAAAAACAGCTCGTTTCGCAAGTGTTGAACGGAGATGACTATTTAAAAGAACAAGTGTTGCACATGAAACAATATGTATCCGACAATGAGTTAACGTACATGGAGGAAAGCATTCAATTTCGACACTCCATCCACCAAAAATCCGCCTTTATTCAAGCCGTTAAAACCTACTTAGATGGGTTGCAAGCAGACAACACATCTTCATCTAAATAAAAAAAGCCCTTGGTCCGTCAGTCATTTCGACTGACGGACCAAGGGTTAACTTTTAAAATAAATATTGAAAACTACTTTCTCTATTTTGGTATTGGTAGCCAAGCCAAGGCTTTTTGAATCCATTCATCCCAGAACACCCAGTCATGTTCTCCTGGTCCAGTTTCAAAAGTGTAACTTGCCTGTGCCTGTTCCAACGCTTGAGCCATCTGTTGATTAGCAGAAAGTAACATATCTTGCTCCCCACAACAAAGGTAAAATTGGGGCATTTCTGTTTGGCTTTCTACTAATTGTTGTAATAAATACAGCGGATCGTGAATGGAACCTTCAATTTGATCTAACGGGCCAAAAATACCTTCCCAATAGCTTCGCTTACGGACTTTTAATAATTCCCCAAAACTAGTGGATGATAAACTGACTGCCCCAGACAAAGAAGCAACGGCTGCAAAAGATTCTGGTTTCGCTAATCCTAATTTCAAGGCGCCATAACCACCCATTGACAAACCAGCGGCAAAGTTTTTTTCTCGTTTTGTACTTAACTGTGGAAAGAGTTGATGACAAATTTTCGGTAATTCTTCTGAGATAAACGTCCAATAGTTCATATCGTATTGTGTGTCCGTATACCAAGCTAAATCCGTGGACGGCATAATGACAGCAATCCCCAAATCAGCGACATACCGCTCAATAGAGGTTCTGCGAGCCCAGACACTGTGATTCCCTCCCATCCCATGTAATAAATACAACACGGGAATATCTGTTAATGCTGCTTGGGTACTTGTGCCCACTTTTTTTACCGTTTCTTGTGGTAAAATTACGTTCACATTCACTTCCATTTCCAATACATTTGAATAAATATTTGCTTGTAAAAAGGCCATCTACTTTTCCCTCCAATACTCTTTCTATTAGTGTACCACTAAACCTTCGCTCATTGCGCTTTTGCGAAAATATTTAACAAAAGAGCGACAACAACTAAGCCCGCACCGACTAAGTAAACATTATGCAGACCTGCATAGAGGATACCGCGTAATGGTTTTAACAACGCAGCTGGAATTAAATTTGCAGTATGTGGATTCACTAATTGATTCATGACATCTGCATCGACGTTTAACGCGCTCGCTTCCAATTTCGCAAACATTCCTGCATTTAAAATCACACCAAAAATTGACACCATCACAGTCTGCCCAATTGTACGCACCAACGTATTAAACGATGTTGCAACCCCCATTTTTTCAGGCTCCACTGTACTTTGTGCTGTCACCGTAGTCGTTGTGATAGTAATCCCAAAACCAACTCCTAAGACAGAAGACACTACAAAGAAAAGCCAAAACGGAACGGCCATTGGCATTACCACTAAAAAGATGGCCCCGACTAATAGAATCGATAACCCAATCGTTAAGACTTTTTTCATAGCATATTTTTCCATAAAACTACTTGCTATAAATGATCCAGCCATCCAAAGTAACGACATAGGCGCTAAAACTAAGCCACCAATTCCTGCACTTTTTCCTAAGACACCTTGCATCCACATCGGAATGTAGACATCAATCCCCATTAAGAAACCGCTAATAAGCGCTGCAATAAGATTTACTAAAACAAACGTTGGTTGATTAAATAAATGCAAATCAATCACTGGGTCTTGCGCGCGTTTTTCTATCATCACAAATGCTACAAAAAAGAGCACACTCAAACTTAAACAACCAAATGTTACTAATGTAAAACCATTATCGCTAATCATTTGAAAACCTAGCAATAACGTTAGCAGCACTACCATCAAAGTAACGCTGCCCAAAATATCCATTGGCATCTTGGTCCGTTCCCGCTTTGGTTCAACTAAGAAAATACTAATCAAGCCCAATAAAACAAGTCCAATAGGAACATTAATGAAGAAAATCCAATGCCAACCGACTGTATCTACAATAAAACCACCTGCTAACGGACCAAAAATACTAGCAATTCCCCAGGCGGCACTGTTTAAACCTAAAATTTTCGCTCGCTTGTCCAATGTATACATATCGGCAATAATCGTTAACGCAACTGGTAAAATTGCGCCTGCCCCCACACCTTGAATTGCGCGGGCAATAATTAAAGTCAACATATCTTGAGCAAAGCCACACAACGAGGAGCCCAAAATAAAAATGATAATGCCAATCATGAAGACAGGTTTACGACCAATTTTATCCGCAAGTTTCCCATAAATCGGTGTTAACATCGCATTCGTTAATAAATAAATTGAAAATACCCAGTTCATAATTTCCATGCCATGTAACGAGCCGACAATCGTTGGCATCGCAGTAGACACAATGGTCCCTTCAATGGCTGTCATAAATGTTGCCACAAAAACACTCACCGTGACTAACTTAACATTTGTTTCTTTTGCCATTTGTTCACATCCTTTTCTATTCAATTGTCAATTTTCTAAATTGCTCCATAGCTATTCTATACAAAAAAGAACAAAATGTCTTAAAAAAATGCTTTTTCATAAAAAATTATTACAAAAAAAAAACAAGAAGTCAGCCAAGTATTGGCTGACTTCTTGTTTTTTTTATTTAATTATTCAGCTAAACTAGCTTTTAACGCTTCAACTTTATCTGTTTGTTCCCAAGGTAAATCAATATCTGTTCGACCAAAATGACCATAAGCCGCAGTTTGTTTATAAATTGGGCGACGTAAATCTAGCATTTCAATAATGCCTGCTGGACGTAAATCAAAGTTTTTACGAACTGCTTCGATTAATTTACTTTCTGGAAGATCACTCGTACCAAACGTATTAATAGAAATAGACACTGGTTGCGCCACACCAATTGCATAAGCTAATTGGACTTCTACTTTTTTCGCCAAACCAGCAGCAACAATGTTTTTCGCGATATAACGCGCAGCATAACTAGCAGAGCGGTCAACTTTGGTTGCATCTTTTCCAGAAAAAGCACCGCCGCCATGACGAGCATAACCGCCATAAGTATCAACGATAATTTTACGACCAGTTAAGCCGGCATCTCCTTGAGGGCCACCGATTACAAAGCGACCAGTTGGGTTGATAAAGTATTTTGTTTCATCATCTAAAAGTTCATGAGGAATCACCTCATTGATTACTTGTTCTTTAATATCTTTTTCGATTTGTTCTAAGGTTGTTTCATCATCATGTTGTGTACTGATGACGATCGTATCCACACGTTGTGGTTGACCTTGATCATCATATTCCACTGTTACTTGAGATTTTGCATCAGGACGTAAGTAAGGTAAGACTTTTTCCTTCCGCAATTCTGCTAAACGGCGAACCAAACGATGACTTAACGCGATCGGTAATGGCATTAATTCCGGTGTTTCGTCAACAGCAAAACCAAACATTAAGCCTTGGTCACCAGCGCCAATATCGTCTTTTTCATCTTGATCACGCACTTCTAAGGCTGCGTCAACCCCTTGAGCGATATCAGGTGATTGCTCATCGATTGCTACAAGAACTGCGACAGTCTCTCCATCAAATCCATATTTTGCTCGTGTATAACCAATATCTTTCACAGTTTGACGAACAATTTTTTGGATATCTACATAAGCTGTTGTAGAAATTTCTCCAAATACTAGGACTAAACCAGTTGTTACGGATGTTTCACATGCCACGCGGGCCATCGGATCTTTCTCCAAAATCGCATCTAAAATTGCATCACTGACTTGGTCAGCTACCTTATCTGGATGTCCTTCTGAAACGGATTCTGATGTAAATAAATGTCTTTCTGTCATAATGTTATTCCCCCTAAATAGTTTCGGTTACAAGGCATCTTTAGTAAGTAACGACAATTACTTGCTAAATCCTTTCGGGAACTTGTAACAAAAACAGTATACCAGATATCTAAAAAAAAAGCTTAGGTTTTCAAGAAAATCATTAAATTACCTATATTTGCTTTTCCTATAACAAAAAACTTCCAGCCCCTTTCATCTGAGCTGGAAGTTTCTTGCTACTGTAAAATTTTCTCCGCGATAAAGTGTGTGTATTGCTCGCCACCTGCCACATTTGGATGAACTCGGTCATCATAAAACCAATCATCATGGGCGTTACTATAATTAAACCAGTCAATGACCGTTAAGTTATCGTATTTTTTGTCCATTTGACTAAGTAAACTATTCACTTGATTTTGCCATCTTCTAGTTGGGACGCGAACATTAATCCAATAAACTTTTCGATTACCTAACGCTTTCATAAATTCATCAAATTGTGCCTCTGTAAAAGGACCATTCGTACCTAAACTCACTAAAACAGTATTTTTAAGCATTTTCTTTTTGTCTAGTTCACCAATTAGTGAAATGCTACTATACAATTGACGGCCCACTTCCCCATCGATAATCATTTTAGGGAAAATATCTTGTAACCCGCTAGCACCATCTAGAATAACAGAATCACCAATAGTTGTGATTTCTAAATTCTGCGCTTTTTTTACTTGCTCTGGTGTGAGTTGTGTGGGTAGAACGTCTTGGCTTTCACTCGGTTTTGTACTACTTTCTGTGGACGTGCTACTATTTTTCGTGCCACTTTCTTGGACTTCTTTTTTACGTTCTTCAATTTTTTGCTGATTTTTCGCAATATTTTTTTCTAGTTGCTCTTGTTGCGCACTTTTAGCGTTTGCTGGAGCCACAATTAAACCGAATACTGCAATCACGCTAATCACTGTCATAAAGGCCATTGTCCCTTTTTCACGAAGGTCCCACGGTTTCCGTAAGAACTCAGTGAATTGAGTCCAGACATCCTTATAAGACAATCGTGTCAGTGGATGTTCGATAAAACGATAAGACAATTCGCTCACGACTAAAATTAATGCTATTTCAACCAATGAATGTAGAAAAACATGGTCCGATAAGGTCTTAATTTTGGCCTCATAAAAAATCATGATTGGGAATTGATACAAGTAAATGCCATAACTCCGTTTACCTATCCACGTAAAGACCGGATTCGTTAACCAACGATTCATATCTGCCCCTGGATGTGCAGTGACGGCCACTAAGACAGTGGCTGCCAAACTAATTAAAAACATGCCGCCGTAATAAACAAAATTTGTATGATCTGATAATGTTAAAAAGGCTAACACTAAAAGAACTAAGGCACTTAAACCAGCGCCATTTAAGATTTTTTTAGAGGCTTCTGGAATTTCTTCTTTCAAACGTGTGCTTGGCCAAACATACGCCAATGCACTACCTAGTAAAATAGAAAAAACACGTGTGTCTGTTCCATAATAGACACGTGTAGGATCTGCGCCAGGAACATATAAAACGGCCATCAGCGTCACCGAAATTAAAGCGCCGATTAAAACCAAGCTGAAAATTCGACCGCGCTTACGAACAAAGCGTTCCAGAAGAATAAAAAGTAATGGCCAAATTAAATAATTTTGCGCTTCAACTGCCAATGACCAAATATGTACAAATGGCGATTGTGTCGCAAATCCATCAAAATAAGAAAACCCTTTAAAAATTTGCCACCAGTTGTTGTAATAAAAAATACTACTAGCGACAACGCTGCGAATATTGTTTAATAAATCCTGCTGAAAGAGTGTAATATAACTAACTGCACTTAAAAGCATCACAATTAATGCTGGATACAGCCGTTTCATCCTTCGCACATAAAATCCTTTTAAATCAATGGTCTGATTTTCTGCCCATTCTTGCCGCAACAAGTCGTTAATAAGATAACCTGAAACAACAAAGAAAATCGGAACACCTAAGTAGCCACCTCGCATGACTTGGGGAAAAAGGTGATACAAAATCACGCCAATTACAGCGATCGTCCGAATGCCATCAAAACCTGTAATATAGCGTTTTTTCTTGCTATTTGCTGTCTGATTCATTTGTGCTTTCCAACTTTTCTATAAAATTATTCTTTTCCTTTATTTAAAGAAGCAAGTAACTTTAATATACGTTTTTTCCTAGGAAATGGCAAGCAAACTTTGCCTCCTTTAGGCTTTTTTTACAATTCAAAAAACCAGCATTTTTTAAATCACAAAAAAACAACCAAAGCTTATGAAAATCACTCATAAGCTTTGGTTGTTTACTCATATCGTTTTCGTTTAGATGAAGATGGAATCCCTAGGGCTTCACGATATTTTGCTACCGTTCGCCGGGATATTTCCATGCCTGAATCTTTTAATCGCTCGACTAATTTTTGATCAGATAACGGTTTACTTTTTACTTCTTGATCAATTAATTTTTGTAGTTGCTTTTTAACCATCGTTGTTGAGACATCCTCGCCATCTTCTTCTGATGAAAGAATACTTGTTGAGAAGAATGAGCGCAATTCAAAGACGCCAAACGTGGTTTCTAGATATTTTCCATTGACCGCACGACTAACTGTCGATTCATGAATAGACAAAGCATCCGCAATTTCTTTTAAAGTCATTGGTTTTAATGGCCGATCTGCTTCTAAAAAGAAGGCTTCTTGACGACGCACAATTTCTTGCCCTACACGTAAAATTGTATCCCCCCGCTGATTCACTGCGCGCTCTAACCATTCAAATTCGTTTTTCTTATCCTTAATATATTCTTGGACTTCTTTGTCGTCAGTCTCTTGCATTCGTTTGAAATAATTTTCTTGAAAATTTAATGTCGGTCGACCAGCTTTGTTGGAAATCACCACTATTCGATCTTCCTTGATTCGGACAGTTAAATCTGGTCGAATATACAATTCCTCGGTCGCATCAAAAATATTCCCTGGCGCTGGCGATAACGTTTGTATATAATCAAAAATCAATTGAATTTCTGCTAATTCAATCCCGAATTTTTTAGCTAACGGGCCCCATTTACGACTCACTAAGGCATCAAATTCTTCCTCCAATAAAATATACGCTAAATTAGGCGCGGTATCGTCTCGTTCTGTTTGTAGCATCAAACATTCTTGTAAATTGCGTGCCCCCACACCTGCTGGATCTAGCTGTTGTAACAAAGTTAATGCATCTAGCATTTGAATGGCGCTTGCTTCGGTTTTCTCTGCCGCTTCTTCTAACGAAATCGTTAAATAACCATTCACGTCTATATATTCTACTAAAAACAATACCAATGTTCGCAAGTATGTATCGCGGTAATTCAAATGAATTTGATCAATTAAAGACTCAAATAATGATAAATGATAGTCTGGAATTTGATTCATATAATTATTTTCTTCGTCTTGATTGGTGTAAGAACGACTAGTTATCGGAAAATCTGTGGTGTACTGCGTGTCTACTTGTAAATCAATCAATGGATTCTCTAGTGCTTTCGCTTCAACAAAGGCAGCGAGTTCTTCCGTATTAAATTGTAAAATTTGAATGGATTGTTGAAGCTGTTGAGTCATGGCCAACTTCTGGACTTGTTTTTGTTGTTGGGACATTCGTTGCTCAAATTTCATTATTTTCGTCCTCCCTCTTGTAATTTTTGTCAATATCAGCTAAACTAGTATTCGTGCCGCGCCCTTAGTGTAGTGGATATCACGTAAGATTCCGGTTCTTGAGACGGGGGTTCGATTCCCTCAGGGCGCGTTATTTAAATATGTTGATTTATCAACGTTTCTGGACACTCTTTATTCATCTAAAGAGTGTTTTTTTCTTGTTTAGGAATGATTTTTCTATCCGTATTTTTTTCAAATGTTGCTTGTGGCAAGCTCAATCGCACTTAACGCGACAACATTTGTTCTGCTTCAGCTACAAATCCAATAAGGTTAAAATTCCTCCGTTCCTATTGTAACGCATAACGTTTCCTTTTTCTATCTGCTAAACAAAGTATTACGACAAGCAAACACCTGCTTCTCTCTTAAAGATCCCTTTCTGATTATATAGTAAATTGCTTTTAATTTGTTAATTATTTTACCTAAAACTTAATACCCTAATTAAATAAAGAACCTGGGGCAAAAATCACTTTGGATTTTTGTCCCAGGCTTAAAACCTGATAATTGGCGGGAACAGAACCGTTCAGCTCCGACCTCTAAAATACTTAATTAGAAATATACTACCAGCAATCACACCAATTATGATTACTAGCCAAAATAATCCACTTACAAGTAACAGCTCAGTTAAGGTCGTCTTCAGATTCTCCTCCTTTAAATGGCCTCTGCTTTGTTTTGCTATGTAATTAATGGCGAGATCAGACAACAGCTATCAAAAAAACGGACCAACACGTGGTCCGTTTTCATTCATTATTAAGCTTTTACGATGTTCGTTGCTTGTAAGCCGCGTGGACCTTCTTCAGTATCAAAAGTTACTGCTTGGCCTTCGTCTAAAGTTTTAAATCCATCTGATTGAATAGCTGAAAAATGTGCAAATACATCATTGCCATCTTCACCTGTAATAAATCCAAAACCTTTGTCTGCGTTAAACCATTTTACTGTACCGTTGTTCATATATATTTCCTCCTAGTGCATAAAAATATGCAAGTTATTGCAAAAAATGTTGAGTGGCAAAAGGAGAAGTATAGTTTTTAAATATATAACTCAAATTACTTATCAAAATTGATTACTTAATTACTATAACATATTTATTAGGAATAAACAATGCCCACGACTCTTCCTTGGACTTTCTAAAATAATCAAAGATGCGCTTGACAAAGCCCTAGCAAAAAACACTCCTATTCTCTCTATTTCCAGTTAGTTTTGTTTAACTTTAAATAATCACTACGCGCCAAATAATCAAATAGCGGAGCTAATCCTGGTGAAAAATTTACTTCCTCAAACCGCTTAATAAATTGTACGCCTTTAATTTTATTTGGTTCGTTCAGGGTCACTTTTCCTTGGGCTTGTTTGGCAAAATAAAAATGTCCTTGCCAAACGATTGAATCAAAAACAAGTGGTCCAGTAAAAATTTCTTCAAGTTCAGTAATTTCCACTGCTAATTCTTCTTTCATTTCACGAATCGCACATTCCAGCGCTGATTCACCAAGTTCTTGTTTTCCGCCAGGGAAATTCCATGTGTCTGGCCGATCTTTTAAAATAAGAATTTCATCAGATTGATTTTTAAGAAGTACTCGCGAAAATTCTTTTTTCATTTCGTTTAACCCTCTTCTTCATTTTTTATTGAGAAGCCACACTTGGTAGCATAAAAATATAATGCAAAATACGATCCGCATACGACGGATTTTTTTCAAAGTCATTGACTTCTTCATTGACTAACTCCAAATCATCGGTAATCACTCCAGCAACGTCCATAAAGAGCATTTTACTCAATACCTCTGAGTCATTAACTGTCCAAGCATAAACTGCTTTTTTCTGTTGGTCAGCTTTTAAAATGAAGGTATCATTCAACGTAGTAGCTTCCATTGTATACAAATCAGCTTGTGTTTCTGGAAAAGTGAAATTATAGGGCAAAATAAAACTAACTTTTACTTTTGATTTGGCTTTTTTAAACGCTTTGATCACATTGTAGTCGAGAGATTGAACCTGATGGTTATTCTTTATCAGAGGACGTTCATATTTTTCAATAAAGTTAGAAAGCGCACCTTGACTATCTTGTTTAGACGTTTTAATTTCTACTAGTAATTTTTGTTTGGCTTGGTTTGCTTTCGCTAAATAATCATCAAAACTGGCAATTGGTGCTTCTTGGCCATTTTCTTTAACGGTCATTTTTGTTAATTCAGCCAACGTAAATTCTTGCGGCGTGCCATCAACGCCGGCGAGTTCTTGAAGGTTGGCATCATGCATCACAACAAATTGATGGTCTTTGGTTTCTTGAACATCAATTTCAATATAATCTGGTTTAAATTTAATGGTTCTTTCCATAGCAGGAATGGTATTTTGTACGCCATTACTATTGGTGACCCCTCGATGCGAAATAATCAAAGGTTTTGATTCTAATAGCCCTGTTAAGTAAACAGCGTTGAAAATTATATAGCCGCCAAAAATGGTGAATAGTCCTAGGCCCATTCCGATAGTCACTAATTTATTACGTTTTGTTTCTTTGTCAAAGGCAACTTTTGTCGTCGTTTCTGCTTGAACATTTAATTGTGTATATAAGAAATTAATCAGTAATACTGAAAGCCAAGCATTAGAGACAAACTGTAAAAATTGGACAACCGTTAAATTTAAAATCCCACCTAGCAAGCTAATGGTATCGCTCAAGGTATCTAACTTCAACTGTAGAAGATAAAGTAACACATAAATAACATACGTTGAAACAAATACCGCGATCGTCACAAATGCAATATTACGAATAATGAACCATAATCGTTTGTTTGTCATTGACCAACTAGCCTTAACTGCCTCGCCCGCTTTTTTTCTCTCCAGAATCATTAATGGAAGCGTGTAAATGAAACGAATAGCTAAATACCAGACTAATAACCCAAAGGCCAGTAACCCAACCAAGTAAGGAATTCGTTGGGACAAAAATTCAACAATAAAATCTGGAATCACAAATTTCGTCAATAGATTACTTTGGAAAATCAGGTTACCAAAAGGGACAATGACAACAAAATAACCGAAAAAGAATAACCACGAACGGGCACCTTGCTTTTTAAGAACCTTAAAAGATGCCTTGGTAACTCCTTTAAAATGAAAGCGATGGTCTTGCCGTATTTGAAAAATCCCTAATAATAAAAAGGTAAACTGATAAAAAACTGCACCTAAAAAAAGTAACAACAAGAGAATTAATAACACCAGAGCAAGCGGCTTTTCTAACAATAAATTCAGGTTATTAAACGAAAGATAAGGAATACCTTGAGTTTTTAGTGCGTTGGAAGTAGCCCAACTAAAAGCCCCACCCACCAATAATAATAAGACATTTAAAGTAAAAAATAACCATAAGTACTGCAAGATGTCTTTAAAAAATTGCCTTGTTCCATTTTTAAATGTTTGCCAAGCAGACATACAAACTCCTCCATTCTAAAAGTATCTGATTAAAGTTCTTCCATACGAATCCTAAATAAAACAACGGCAATCCAAATTGAAATAAATGATGGCAAAATAACAATAATGATTGCGACTGGCTCATCAATAGTTCCTTGTAACGTATTTTTTACTTCTGAAGAAACAATAAACTGATCAAAAATCACTTGATAAATAGTAACATAAATCAATACCCATTGAATATAATATTCAATTATTTTCATTAAAGCGATGGGTAAAACAATTTTTTTCGTCGTTAAATTCAATAAAAAATATAACAAAAGACTCGTACTGATGATAACGACTATCCCTAAAAGAAATAACGACTCTAACCGCTGCCCTATTACGTTTGCAACGCCTATTGTTAATAATAAATACATAGCTACCGAAATTAAGATGCTCACACTTAGCATAACAGAAAACAAAAGTAATGCCTTAAGAAAAAGCCACTTATCAACTCTTTTATTTCCAATCAATAAACCTAAAAGAATCACCGACAAAAGTAAAATCAATTCAATCATTCGTTCCTCCTCCCAAAACAAATGAAAACAAATTCATATGTTCGCGTTTATTTTATCAAACTAAAATGTATTTGTAAAATATTTCACATGTTATTTAATAAACGACTATTACTAGAAAAAAGACAAGCCAAGTTTCCTTTATTTAGGAAACTTGGCTTGTCTTTTTATTCTTTTTACTTCGTTATTTTTTGATAGTTTGCGAATAATTGATTCGCATCTCCTTCTCCATCAATTTTCTTGAGATGGCCGTTATCTATTTTAAACATAGATGGCACATGTAAAACTTTATTTTCTCGGATAAATGTTGACCATTCCTTCATGGTCTCTTTGTTGGTTAATTCTACATAGTAAACCTGTTTAGGTGCTTGCAATAGTTTCTCGAAATCCTGACAATCTGAACAGTTTTTCTTTTTTAAAACAACATAAAATGTTTCGCCAGAGTGTTTTTTTTCTTGATACTCATTGAAACTTAATTCCTTTTTATGCGGAATAAATGTAAAACCTACCAACAAACTAAGTAACAAAATTAACAGACTGAACGAAATTTTTTTATTCATGTTTTTTCTTCCTTTTTAGTTTGTCTAATTTTTTCTTTTTTTATTTTTTGTTATGCCAAAGCTAATAGCCACTATAAGGACAATTAAACCTGCGATCATGTAAAGTGGATTTACTGTTGTATTAGTCATTGGTAAATGAATTCCTTTACTTGCTGATTTTCCAAAATTGACTGGGTTCGTTGGTGCTTGATGATTTGTAGGCGTCAACGGTTTTTTCGGTTTTAGCGGTTGTTTAGGTTCAGTTTTTTTTGGGTCTTCTGGCGTTGGTGCAGGTGGTGTTACGGTTGGTTTGTTGGAATGCAACACGTCACCTTCGTTGCCAAAGTTTAAGTCCGCTTGGTTGGGAATCCCGCCTTGTTCAATATAAGGCGCTAATTCTTCGTCCGTTGCGCTAGCTTTGATTGTTGTGGTAATAGTCATTGTGTACGTATGACCACTCAAATAGTCATAGCTGTCTGCTTGTTTGTTCATTTCAAAAGTTACTTTGTTATTTTCTTGTGTTACTGTGCCGTTAGCTGTAACATCTTTGCCATTTTCATCTGTGATTTTTACATCAGTGATATCTAGCACTTTATTAATGTCATCCACCATGCTAGCTTGGGTCCACGTGCTTGTTTCGTTACCGAAAGCTGTTTTGACATGCCAATCGAAACTATCTTCACGATTGGTTAAATCTAAGTGCTCTTGATTTTCGATATCTTTTGTAATCGTTGGATCTTCTGGCGTTGGTGCAGGCGGTGTTACGGTTGGCTTGTTGGAATGCAACACGTCACCTTCGTTGCCAAAGTTCAAGTCGGCTTGGTTGGGAATGCCACCTTGTTCAATATAAGGTGCTAATTCTTCATCGGTTGCGCCGTCTTTGATTTTAGTAGTAATGGTCATTGTGTACGTATGACCACTTAAATAGTCATAGCTGTCTGCTTGTTTGTTCATTTCAAAAGTTACTTTGTTATTTTCTTGTGTTACTTTGCCATTAGCTGTAACATCTTTACCATTTTCATCAGTGACAACGACTTTTTGGATATCTAATAATTGGTTAATATCATCCACTAAACTGGCTTGTTGCCAAGTACTTGTTTCGTTACCAAAGGCTGTTTTGACATGCCAATCGAAACTATCTTCACGATTAGTTAAGTCTAAATGTTCTTGATTTTCGATATCTTTTGTAATCGTTGGATCTTCTGGCGTCACGTCACACGCATGCGCATTGTCATTTTTAGGAATCGTCGCTTCTGGAAATTCCTTAGCAATTGTTCCTTGATTCATTGTCCCACTACTTACAAGGGTTGCTGCATCAATCGCTGTATTTTCTTTGACTTCGTAGTGAATCGTTATGTTTCCTACGTAACCTTCTGTACTAGTTGCTGAAATGGTTTGTCCGTTAATTTGAACAGGCACATCATTTCCAGCATCGTCCGTAGCGGTCGCAGATTGAATATCAAATTGATCAGCAATTGTTAATGAAGCTGTTGCTGGTGTCGATTGCGCCAGACGATCTTTGACAATTTGTTTTAATTGGGTTGTAAAATCATCAATAGATTGGCTTGTAATAAAATCTTCTGGTGTGCTAGATCCTTGTTGCAACTCTTGTTTTACAAAAGGACCCACTTCTGTTTTATACTTATCAAAATATGAATTTACTGAACTTAAAGATTCAACACTTTCCCAATACGCATTAATCATTTCATAGCCTTGGTTAGTAATTTCTTGGTTTAACGCTAAAACTTCTTCTGCTGCACCTTGATAGTCATTACTATACTCAACCGAAACTTGAAAAGGATGTCTTGGATCTGGATATTCATTGATTGAATCATTGGTGTTGGTTTTATGCAAGTAACCATCTAAACGTGTATTAGCGACCCCATCTGTCACTAATAAGAAATATGTTTTTCGATTCGTTAAATCTCCGTGTGTTTGATTGTACGTATCTAAAGCAAGTTTCAATCCTGAGGCAGTTGGTGTACCACCATACGTCCGAACATCTCCAAATCCAGAGACAAATTGGCTTTTATCATGGGTTAATTGAGTATCAACACGCACATTCATATCATAATCAGCTGAATTAATTTTTACTTTTCCATCAGGAAATATAAATTGTTTTCCGCCACGATACGAAGCCAGCATCACGCGGTCTTGATCAGATAAACCTTGAACCACTTCATCAATCGCTTGTCTTACATGTGGAAAATTATCTGAAAAACTACCACTGGCATCTTCAACAACCACTAAATCAACCGGTTCCGTTTCACCCGCTTGAACTGGGAAAGCAGCTTGTCCTTCCAATATCCGTTTACAGTCAGCCAAACTGTCGTCTTTCACTTTCACCGTATTGGTCATTCCTTCTGTATCTCCTGCTTTAACCACTCCTTCGGCTAAAGCCAACGTGGGACTGAAATTTCCCACAACTGTTCCAGCGACAATCACCATTGTCGATAATAATTTCGTTGCTTTCTTAAACATTTTAATCCTCCCTATTTTCTTTCGCTAGTGTTTGGGACACTTGCTTCTCTTTACTTCAACTACAGCTCCTTAAATCTTTCATCAAGTCGATGTGTCTCCTTGCTTTTGTGACACATCTCTTACTCAATTTCTGATTCTATCACCTTTAAAGGCTAAAACTTGGCAGTATTCGGCTCTTGAAAACGTAAAATTTGTCTTTTAAAAATTAATGAAAAGACTATCCACTGACAAAGTTGGTTTTCACTTACTTTTTGCTACTTGATTCCTTTTAATGGTCTTTTTTACACAAAAAAAGTAAAAGAACCTTTACAGTCCTTTTACTTAATTGTTAGATGCTATTCATAATTTTCTTAGTTTTGTTCTATAAGCTGAATAGTTTAGCCTGTTTATTTCAACAATATTTGACGTTAGTCAGCCGTTTCGTTATAGTTAAAGAAAAGGCTTTTTGGTAGGAGTGAATACGATGAATGAGTGGCCCCATCAGTTAATGACGCTTTTAACCCCACTTTTTGAGCTATGTATTTTAGGACTGAATGTTTTTTCGATTATTGTTTTAGTTTGGGGTGTTTGTTTAGCAGGAAAAGATTTCATTAAAAGTGAACGACAAAATCAAAGCCGCTTTACCTTAACCAAAATGAATACGTTCATCAAAAACTTCCTTGGTAGCTACATTCTGTTAAGTTTAGAAATTTTAATTGCTGCTGATATTATTGAATCCATTGTCAAACCAACTTTTCAAGATATTTTGAAATTGGCAACCTTGGTGATCATCCGTACAGTTATTTCTTATTTCTTACATAAAGAAATTGAAGACACTATGACCGATATGGAACAACAAGAAAAAGAACCAGATACCCAAAAAAATTAGCGGGTACGCTAGTTCTTTTTTTATTTAATCGCTTTAAAATAATGAAGTGGTTCGTTAGACAAACGCTGCATTTTACGTTTTTTATCTTCAATAATTGCTAAAATCTCGTCTGAAAAATTTTCCAAAATAACACGGCCGCCTTTATAGGTGTGACCACCCATTTCAGCAACTTCGCTGGCCGTCAAAATGACTTTACGATGCGCAATTTTTTTGAAAAATTCTTCAATTAAGTACGTCGGTAAGTAAAAATTATTTTGAGCAGAAAATGATTCCAAATAAATAAAATCATCGATGCTGATGAAACAATCATCCATCGATAAGTATTCAATTGATCTGTCTATATATAATTCACGCTTTTGTAAAATTTCTTTGACTTTTTTATTTAATAAATTCAATGATTCAATTTCTTTAACCAAATGTTCTAGTTCACGATAACGTACTTCTTTTCGCTCTTTGTAAGATGAATGTAAGGCGGCACTTGCTGTGACTATTAGCGCACCGACGATTACACCGACCATTCCGGCGATAAAAACAAACATATTTTTCCCCTCGCTCTTTTCTAATTTTCCATTTTAGTATAACATAATCCAAAAGTTTCGGATAAAAAATGACACAAAATTTTTCAAGCGACTTCGTTGACCTTTATTGACCAAAGAGGTATACTTTTCATAGGCATTCAAAGTGCTTTGTGATAGAATGACTTTAAAAGTTTCTTTATATAGGAGGATTTACTTATGAATTTAATTCCAACAGTTATTGAACAATCATCTCGCGGTGAACGTGCTTATGACATTTATTCTCGTTTATTAAAAGACCGCATCATTATGCTAAGCGGCCCTATCGATGATAACGTGGCAAACTCAGTGATTGCACAGTTATTATTCTTAGATGCCCAAGATTCAGAAAAAGACATTTACTTGTACATTAACTCTCCTGGTGGTAGCGTTTCTGCAGGTTTAGCGATTTTCGATACCATGAATTTCGTTAAAGCGGATGTCCAAACGATCGTATTAGGAATGGCAGCTTCAATGGGTAGCTTCTTATTAACAGCTGGTCAAAAAGGCAAACGTTTCGCTTTACCAAATGCGGAAATCATGATTCACCAACCACTTGGTGGCGCTCAAGGGCAAGCAACAGAAATTGAAATTGCTGCTCGTCACATTTTAGACACTCGTCAACGTTTAAATTCAATTTTAGCTGAACGAACTGGCCAACCAATTGAAGTGATTGAACGTGATACCGATCGTGATAACTATATGACTGCCGAACAAGCAAAAGAATATGGTTTAATCGATGAAGTAATGGAAAATAGTAGCGCCTTAAATTAAAAATAAAAAAATGGAAACAGCGACAGTCGCTGTTTCCATTTTTTTTTATTTTTCAATGTATCCACGTAATTCTTCTTCAGTGACACTTTCGTCAAAGATATGCTCACCAATGATGATCGTTGGTACAAATTGAATGTGCGCCGCATTGGCTTCAGCAATCACTGCGGAAACAAGCGTTGCATCTTTTTGTTCTTTTAAGCCCAGATTTTTTTCAGCATACGTCGCTACTTCTTCTAAGGTTAAGTTTCCCCATTCATCTTGCGTAGCAAACATTTTATGCAATGCTGACAGTGCTTGTTCAGGCGCTGAATAGTCAATGTAGTGATGCATCACATTGCCGCGTTGTAAACTTTCTTTTTCTTTATCAAACAACTTAATGATACGTTCAACTTTACCACTTTTGACAGATTGTGCTAACAGTTCCTCAGACTCTTCAAACCATTTTCTGCAATAAGGACAGCGAACATTGATAAATTCTATCATTTTGACAGGGGCATTGCTCTCACCAATGTGAAGCCCTGTTTCTGTGTTAACTTTTGTTGCATCAATTACTGAAATATCCATAAAAAAACCTCATCCTTTCAAACCTTTATTTCTCTTTTAGTATACCGTTTTTCAATAAAAAAATCATAAGACACGAATTCAAATTTTCTGAATTCGTGCCTCTGTTCACTTTTTTAACGATTAATCGAACGAGCCATTCTAGCAACAGTATGTCTTTTCCCACGTATCGCATCAGAAAGCTCTTTAATATTTTCAATACCAACTAAGCCCATATTGGCATCGCCAATATGTTGAATATCTACGCCTAAAATTTTATTTCTAATGCCGATTGCTTGGATAACTTCAGGTTGAGCACTTTCTTGTGAAGTTCCAATGGCACTCATAACTAATTTTCCTTTTGAATGTGCAAAATCCACAACTTCTTTGACTTGTTGATCATCAATGCCCCAAACCGTGCCGACTGCTGGGACTAAGACAATATCAGCGCCCGCTTCAATAAATTGTTCAGCTAATTTTAAACTGACCACTGGTTCATCTACGCCTGAACTGTGCATTTTTCCGGCAATAATGATACCGTCAAAATGTTTTTTGGCTAAGGCCACGTTCTTAGCAATCAAGTCGTTGGTCACGCCAGTTCCTGGATTACCTGTCAATAAGATAAAATCCAAACCCAGTTCATTGGCTTTTTTGAAAGTAGCTGCTGATGCTTTTCTACCTGGTTCGATCGAAACTCTCGTTGAAGCTAAGTCTAAATTTTCATCAACAGGTTCGACATTCATGCCAATCGGTAAACCGACTAGTTCTTTCAAACGATGAACAACCTCATCATTAGGGACACATGTTTCCGCAGTATATTGCCCTTCATAAGCGGCTACTACAATCGGTTGATTAACATCGAAAACATTCAATAAAATCATGTCTGCGCCATATGCTTTTGACATTTCCGCACAAGTGATATCACCTGCTACGGATGGATGAACTACCACATTTTCCGATAAAATTACGCGCCCTTCGCTCGCTTTAATACTCTGAAACAGCTCTTCTTTTGACATCCGTTTGATTTCTGATGCATTTGCACTAATTAATCGTTGAACCATTTTGACCCCTCCAATAGTTTTTAATGTTTTAGTTAAAAACAGCAATAAGTAATCGCTTGCATTTTATTACATGCAACATTCGTGCCAACGTCCTTTCTTTAAACCACAGGTCAACACTACATTTCAGTGCTACACACTTTTTGCACACTTTAATTTTTTTTACACGCTTAAAGAAAAAGTGAAGGATAGCACTTCAAACGGAAATGTTATTCTTCACTTCTGGAGCAGAAAAGTTACGCACTTTTTTCTCGTAATTTTTCTGCAAATTCATTAATTTTGCGAATACGATGATTAATACCTGACTTAGAAATAGCTCCTGAAGGAATCATTTCCCCTAGTTCTTTGAGACTAACTTCCGGATACTCTAACCGTAATTCTGCGATTTCCTGAAGTTTCTCCGGTAATGACGTCAGCCCTACTGTACTTTCAATAAATTGAATATTTTCAATTTGTTTTGAAGCCGCATCAATGGTTTTATTTAAATTCGCTGTTTCGCAATTCACTAAACGATTTACTGAATTCCGCATATCACGGACAATCCGGACATCTTCAAATTTCAACATAGAGTTCGTGGCACCAATTAATGTTAAAAAGTCGGCAATTTTTTCAGCACCTTTTAAATAACAAATATACCCATTTCGGCGTCCCAATGTTCGAGCGTTTAAGTCATAGTAATTCAACATCTTACAAATATCATTATTGTGTTCTTCATAAATTGAAAAAATTTCTAAATGATAGCGACTTGTTTCCGGATTATTAACTGAGCCAGAAGCCATAAAGGCCCCGCGTAAATAGGAACGCATTTTTTGCGCGTTACCCATGATTTCATTTGACACATTGCCATTAAAAACGACCCCATCCATAATATCCAAATCAGCTAGAATTTTTTGTGTATCTTGTTTTAGACGCACAATGTAAACATTATTTTTCTTTAGTTTCATTTTTTTACGAACTAATAATTCTGCTTGTGCATGGTAATGATCTTTCAGCAATGAATACATTCGACGAGCAATTGCAGCATTTTCCGTTTGTACATTCAAGACAAACTGTTGATTAACTAAGCTAAGTGAGCCGTTCATCCGAATTAATGCTGCTAATTCTGCTTTCGCGTGTTCTCGATGGACTTCTAAACCAGTTAACTCTTTTTTGACATCCGAGGCAAAAGACATCTAAGCTCCTCCTCTCTTGATTCTTTTGATTAATTAATATTTCGTTCCAAATACGATACGGAAAAGTTCTTCAACCACTTTTTCCCCATCATGAAAAACTCCGCCATCTCTTAATTCTAAAAAGTCTGTCGAAATGACTCGGCATCCTTCTTCACGTAATCCTTGAAAATCATGCTTTACTTGAACTAAATATTCATCATAAATTTCAGGATCCATGTAATTTTCTGGTACTTTTTCTGTATTAACCAGCACTGTATCAACAAACTGCGCTTGTAGATGTTCGTTTAAGACACGAACATGATCTGCATCCGTAAAATGTTCCGTTTCCCCTTTTTGGGTCATGATGTTACAAATATAGACTACTTCGGCTGCCGTTTGTTTGATGGCTTCACCAATTTCTGTAATAACTAAATTAGGTAAAATACTTGTAAAAAGACTCCCTGGTCCTAACACGACCATGTCTGCTTCTTCAATTGCTTTGACGACTTTGCGCGCAGCTCTTGGCTGTTCTTCTCCGTGTGTATTTGTCACAAACACATGGTCAATCGTCTTGCGATCCAGTGCAATTTTTGATTCTCCCACCGCCACTGAGCCATCTTTAAATACGGCATGTAACGTTAATGGCCGTTCTGATGATGGATAAATCCGTCCATCAACATGCATCATTTTTGAAAGCAATTGAATCGCTTCATACGTACTTCCCCTCATTTCTGAGACAGCAGCAATGATTAAATTACCGATTGCATGATTGGCAAAATGACTATCTGATTTATCAAAACGATATTGAAAAATATCTTCATATAATTGTGGCATATCTGACAATGCCACTAAAACATTTCTTAAATCTCCCGGAGGTGTCATGTTATTAATAGAGGAACGAAGCTCGCCACTACTACCGCCGTCATCAGCGACCGTTACGACGGCAGTAATATCAACACTTTGATTTCTTAAACTTTTTAAAATTACTGGCAAGCCTGTTCCACCACCAACAACCACGATCTTCGGTTTACGAATTCGATAGGTTTTCATTAAGAGCGATTAACCGTTTCTTTTCTTTTTAAGCGGTCGCGGTGGGTAATATTTACATGGTAATCTTCCTCTTTTAATTCAGCGCCAACACGTTCTGTCAATGCGACAGAGCGATGTTGTCCGCCAGTACAGCCAATTGCAATGGTGACGCTACTTTTACCTTCTTTTTTATATCCAGGTAAGACTGTTCGCAGTAAATCGATAAATTTGGTATAAAATTCATCTGTTTCTGGGAAGCCCATCACATAATCATAAACAGGTTGATCCATTCCAGTTAACGGTCGTAGTTCATCAATATAATGGGGGTTAGGTAAAAAGCGAACATCCATAACGATATCTGCATCAATCGGCAAGCCATATTTAAAGCCGAAGGACACCATTTCCACTCGAAATTCGTGTGTCTCTCTCGTTGCTAGTTCTTTATTCAAACGTTCCCGCAATTGACGAGGGGACAAGTCCGTAGTGTCAATAACCAACTGAGCATCCGCCTTGATTTCTTCCAGCATTGCACGTTCTTTACGAATGCCTTCTGTCACTAAACCATCCATCGCCATTGGATGCGCACGCCGTGTCTCTTTATAACGAGAAACCAACTCTTCATCGGTGGCATCTAAAAATAAAATCGTTGTATCAATAAAATTAGTATTTTCAAGTTCGACTAACATATCCTGAATTTCTCTAAAGAAGGTCCGTGAACGTAAATCAATCACTAACGCAATCTTGGTAACTTTTCCAGATTCTTTAATTAATTCCCAAAATTTTGGGATTAAGCTTGGTGGTAAATTGTCGATACAGAAATAGCCCATGTCTTCAAAGCTTTGAACAGCGACTGTTTTTCCAGCGCCACTCATTCCTGTAATAATAACCAGTTGTAAATTTTCTGGCATATTCAACACTCCCTTCACTTGCATCACTATATTATAACACCCCGGGCGTATCAAAGAAAGCTTTTCAATCATTCTTATAAAGATTTCTATTCTTTCATAGAAAAACAGCATTGACATTTTTGTCAATGCTGTTTTAATTGCTGAATTATACTATATAACTCTGTGTTATTTTAATACAAACTCAATTTCTGTTTTATCAGTAAAATTAGCTTCAAACTCAAATTGTTTTACTTGTTCATTCATGGCTAACTTTTTCGTAATGTGTTCTTTAATTTGTTCATTTGTAGCTGTTTTGATTGACAATCCATCTAAAAGAGTCATGATTTTGTCTTGTGCTGCCTTACCTTCTAATTCTAAATCAGCAGATTCATCTTCATACGTTGCTTCAATTGTTCCGTTCGATTTTATTTCATAGGTGAACTCAATTTCATTTTTGTCGTATTCGATTTCTACATCAATCTCTTGAAGACTGGCAACAGTCGGTGTCGGTGTGGTTAGTTCATTGTCTGCTGTTTCATGGTCCCCACCAACTTCAGGAGTTACAGTTTCCCACTTAAAGGTACCAATTTTAGCTGTTGCTAGATAGGGATTATTAATGGTAATGACTTTCAATTGAAGGTCTGAATGGTTGGCGATATCTGTTAAAATCCCCAGAGCCTGATATGTATTTTGTGTAAAACGTGTCGCAATATTTTGCGCATCAATTGTGGAATAGCCTAATGTTTCCCAGGTGATTTGTTGCTTTAATTCCTGATGAACGGCTTGTACTGTCGCCGGCTCCAATTGAATGCCCGTTGCTTCTTTTAAGTCTTTCTTGGTAAAACTCATTACTTTTTCATGGTCTGATTGTGAAATTAAGGTCGCTGCTTCCATTGTGTTACTATGTACAAAAGGTGTGATTCCGATAGCTAAGACCATTCCTGCTGTTAATAAACTTGTTGTTATTTTTTTGTTTTTCATTTAAGACTTCCCTTCGTATTCATTGTTATTTTGTTAACAAACATAGTATATCTTTTAATTACACATTAAGTCAACATTTATTTTTAATTTTTATTAAAAAATATTTGTTATTTTATAATAAAAGAACCTTGTTTCCCATAAAAACAAGGTTCTTTATCTAATCATTATTGTTTATTTCAGAACACGTTTTAAATAATATCCTGTGTAACTGTCTTTGACTTTAGCAACTTCTTCTGGTGTTCCTGTCGCCACGATCGTCCCACCACCGTCGCCACCTTCTGGCCCTAGATCAATCACATGATCCGCAGATTTGATGACATCCAAGTTATGTTCAATCACTAAAACGGTATTGCCCGCTTCCACTAAACGCTCTAATACTAGAAGCAACCGCGCAATATCATCGGTATGCAAGCCGGTTGTTGGTTCATCCAGAATATAAAAGTTTTTCCCATTAGAATTTTTATGAAGTTCACTCGCTAGCTTCATCCGCTGTGCTTCTCCACCAGATAAAGTAGTTGCTGGCTGCCCCAATGTCACATAGCCTAAGCCTACATCCACAATTGTTTGCAATTTACGATGAATTTTAGGGATATGTTTGAAAAATTCTACGGCATCTTCCACCGTCATATCTAAAATATCAGAAATGTTTTTGCCTTTATAATGAACTTCTAACGTCTCAGAATTATAACGTTTGCCATGACAAACTTCGCAAGGCACATAGACGTCAGGTAAAAAGTGCATTTCAATTTTGATGATACCATCCCCGCGACAAGCTTCACAACGGCCACCTTTGACGTTAAAACTAAAGCGACCTTTTTTATAGCCACGAACCTTGGCTTCATTTGTTTGGGCAAACAAATCGCGAATGTCATCAAAAACACTAGTATAAGTCGCTGGATTACTTCTTGGTGTTCGACCAATTGGACTTTGGTCAATGTCAACAATCTTTTCAATGGCTTCATAACCAGTGATGCTTTTGTGTTTCCCAGGTTTATTGGAATTACGATTTAATTTTTGGGCCAGCGCTTTTTTTAAAATTTGATTGACTAAAGTACTTTTCCCTGAACCTGAAACGCCTGTGACAGCAACAAATTCACCCAGCGGAAATTCAACACTGACATTTTTTAAATTATTTTCACTGGCACCAGTGACTTTGATCGCTTTGCCATTGCCTTTGCGACGTTCTTTTGGCACAGGAATCACTTTTTTCCCAGAAAGATATTGTCCAGTCAATGAATGCGGATTTTTAGCAACCTCTTCCGGCGTACCAGCGGCTACAATTTCACCGCCCAGATGTCCAGCGCCAGGTCCCACATCAATCAAGTAATCCGAAGCCATCATTGTATCTTCATCATGTTCCACCACAATTAATGTATTGCCTAAGTCCCGCATTTTTTTCAATGAGTCAATCAAGCGGTCGTTATCTCGTTGATGCAAACCAATTGATGGTTCATCTAAAATGTAAAGAACGCCTGATAAGTTTGATCCAATTTGTGTTGCTAAGCGAATTCTTTGTGCTTCTCCGCCAGAAAGTGTACCAGCAGCTCGACTTAAGGTTAAGTAATCTAACCCGACATTTTTTAAGAAGGTTAACCGATCTTCGACTTCTTTTAAAATTGGCCGAGCAATCGTAGTTTCTTGTTCAGATAAAGACACACCTTCAAAAAATTGGACCGCATTTTTTATTGCTAATTCACTGACTTCACCAATGTGCGTGCCATTGATTTTTACAGCTAAAGCTTGCGGATTCAAACGATACCCTTGACAGCTTCGACAAGTCAATTCTGTCATGTATAACCGCATTTGATCTCGTGTAAAATCGCTATTTGTTTCATGATAACGTCGTTTAATATTTTTTAAAATCCCTTCAAATGGCACTTCCACATCACGAACACCACCAAAGTCATTTTCATAATGAAAATGAAAGTTTTTCTCGCCAGAACCATTTAAAATAATTTCTTGTTGATCTGCAGGTAATTCTTCAAACGGCGTATCCATATCAATCCCAAAACTGGTGGCTGCTTGTTCCAACATTTGTGGATAATATTGGGAACTAATAGGGTTCCACGGAACAATGGCTCCTTCTCTCAAGGTTTTAGTGGGATCTGGAATCACTAAGTCTTTGTCCACTTCTAATTTAACACCTAAACCATCACAATCGGGACAAGCGCCAAATGGTGCATTAAATGAAAACAAGCGCGGTTCCAATTCACCGACTGTGAACCCACAATAAGGACAAGCATAATGTTCACTAAACAACATCTCTTCTTGACCAATCACATCAACAATTGCGTAACCTTCAGCTAAACGCAAAGCCGCTTCAAACGAATCAAACAAGCGAGAGCGAATGCCTTCTTTCACAACGATACGGTCAATCACAATCGCAATATCATGTTTTTTATTTTTTTCAAGTTCTGGTGCCTCACTAACATCATAGGTTTCACCATCCACCCGCATTCTGACATACCCTTCACGTTGGATCATTTCAAACACTTTTTTATGTTGGCCTTTTTTCTTGACCACAACAGGCGCCAAAATTTGAATTTTTGTTCGCTCTGGTAGCTCTAAGACTTTATCAACCATCTGTTCAACAGACTGACTGGTAATTTCAATATGATCGTTAGGACAAATTGGATGACCTACCCGAGCAAATAACAATCGTAAATAATCATTGATTTCCGTGACCGTCCCCACCGTTGAGCGCGGGTTTTTACTTGTCGTCTTTTGATCAATTGAAATAGCTGGACTTAAACCATCGATGCTGTCAACATCTGGTTTATCCATCTGTCCCAAAAATTGTCGCGCATAAGCAGAGAGACTCTCTACATAACGTCGTTGCCCTTCTGCGTAAAGCGTATCAAACGCTAATGAACTTTTGCCAGAACCAGATAGTCCAGTTACAACAACCATTTTGTCACGAGGAATCGTGACATCAATATTTTTTAAGTTATGGGCGCGTGCACCATGAATCACAATTTTATCATTTGCCATATATGTTCTCCTTTTACTAAATCTCTTACGTCAAATCATTTCAAGTCATTCTATAGAGAAAAGATTAGTAAAAGATACGATGGTTCATCGTATCTTTTACTTAATCCGTTGGTTGACTTATTTGGCAGCTTTCAATTCAAGAATGGTATCTCGTAATGTAGCTGCAGTTTCGAAGTCTAACGCTTTGGCCGCATCTTTCATTTCTCTTTCAAGTTTCATTAATAAATCAGCTTTTTCTTGTCTTGATAAATCTTCATATGATTTATCCAATTGAACCACTGTTTCATCTTTATCAGCTGTTTTGGAAATAGAAATCAAATCACGAATTTCTTTAATAATTGTTTTTGGTTCAATACCATGTTCTTCATTATATGCTTCTTGGATTGCCCGACGTCGTGCCGTTTCATCCATAGCTCGTTGCATCGAATCGGTGATTTTATCTGCATACATAATGACTTTTCCTTCAGCGTTCCGGGCAGCCCGTCCCATCGTTTGCACTAACGAGCGTTCACTACGTAAGAAGCCTTCTTTATCCGCATCTAGAATCGCAATTAAGGAAACTTCTGGCACATCGATTCCTTCACGTAATAAGTTAATACCTATTAGAATATCAAATTCGCCTAATCGTAAATCGCGAATAATCTCCGTTCTTTCCAGTGTTTTTATATCACTATGCAAATATTTAACTTTTAAGCCTAATTCTTTGAAATAGTCGGTTAAATCTTCGGCCATTTTCTTCGTTAAGGTTGTGACAAACACCCGCTGATCTTTTTCGATCCGTTCATGAATTTCGCCCACCAAGTCATCAATTTGACCCATAATTGGGCGGATTTCTACTTCTGGATCTAGTAAACCTGTTGGTCGAATGATTTGTTGAACAACCGTCTCTGTTTGTTCCATTTCATAAGGGCCTGGTGTTGCCGATACATAAACAATTTGGTTTACATGTTGTTCAAATTCTTCTAAACGAAGCGGTCGGTTATCAAGTGCACTTGGTAAACGGAAACCATAGTCCACTAACATTTGTTTCCGTGCTCGGTCGCCATTATACATTCCTCTAATTTGCGGCATTGTTACATGAGACTCATCGATTACAAGTAAGAAGTCATCTGGGAAAAAGTCCAACAGCGTATATGGCGGTTCCCCTTCTTGGCGACCATCCATATGTCGAGAGTAATTCTCAATCCCTGACGTATAGCCCATCTCTCTCATCATCTCAATATCATAGTTGGTTCGCTGTTCCAAACGTTGAGCTTCCAATAATTTATTTTCACTGCGAAGCACTTTCAAACGTGCCTCTAATTCTTCTTGGATCTGCGATATGGCGTGTTCCATATGTTCTTCGTTCGTCACGAAGTGTGTTGCCGGAAAAATAGCGACATGCTCTGTTTCGCCGACAATTTCACCAGTTAACGCATCTACTTCACGAATTCGATCAATTTCGTCTCCGAAAAATTCAACACGTAGCGCATGCTCATCCCGTGAAGCTGGGAATATCTCAACCACATCACCGCGGACACGAAAACGCCCCCGTTGAAAATCAATATCATTTCGTTCGAATTGAATATCGACTAAGCTTTTTAGTAACTCATTACGATCCATTTCCATTCCCACACGTAATGAAACAACTTGTTGGCTGTATTCCCGCGGATCCCCTAAACCAAAAATACAAGAAACTGATGCTACCACGATGACATCGTTTCGTTCCAATAAAGAACTTGTCGCTGAATGGCGTAGTTTATCAATTTCATCATTAATACTGGAATCTTTTTCAATATATGTATCACTTGAGGGTACATATGCTTCTGGTTGATAATAATCATAGTAACTGACAAAATACTCGACCGCATTATCTGGGAAAAATTCTTTAAATTCCCCGTATAATTGTCCAGCTAGTGTTTTATTATGTGCAATCACTAATGTTGGTTTGTTCACTTCTTGAATCACATTAGAGATTGTAAATGTTTTACCTGTTCCGGTCGCTCCAAGTAAAATTTGAGCTTTTTCTCCACCTTTGACACCGTCAACTAGTTCAGCAATAGCGGCTGGCTGATCTCCGGCAGGCTCATATTTAGAAGCCAAATGAAAGGTATTGGAAGTTTCTCTTTCGATCATTTATAACTCCCCCTCAAAGTGTCTAATTTCTCTTAAATTATCGGCCCATTCTGGCAGAATGTCCACTTATTAGTTTAACATACCGAACATATTTTCGCCACTTTTGCTGTTTCGGACTTCAACTGATCTTAATCTTTTGTTCTTAATTTCTATGTCACATTTTATAACATGCAATGTAAGGAAATTAGAGTTTTTTTCTCTTTTTAGCGTTCAAATACTTGTCAGCTTCCTATTTCTTACTATATAATTGTTCAATATGCAAAACTAGGAGGTATTTTATGAAAAGGAAACACTTTTTACTTACTTTCTTTGTGATGATGGTAACTCTGCTAACATTCATTAGTGGCACTTCAGCACATGCAGAAGGAAAGAAATATACAATTGGAACGGATTTAACATTCGCCCCTTTTGAATTCCAAGACTCAAAAGGAAAATACATTGGTATTGACGTTGATTTATTAGATGCGATTGCCAAAGATCAAGGTTTTGAAGTGGATTTAAAACCATTAGGCTTCGATAGTGCAGTCCAAGCGATTCAATCTAAACAAATTGATGGCATGATTGCTGGAATGAGTATTACGGATGAGCGAAAAAAATCCTTTGATTTTTCAGATCCATACTTCGATAGCGGTTTACAATTAGCGGTTAAAAAAGGAAACGACAAAATTAAATCATATGATGATTTAAAAGGCAAAACGGTTGCGGCTAAAGTTGGAACTGAAAGTGCCAACTTCCTTGAAAAAAATAAAGAGAAATATGACTACACCATCAAAAATTTTGACGATGCAACGGGTCTTTATAAAGCCTTAGAAAACGGTGAAGCGGATGCAATCGTTGATGATTATCCTGTATTGGGCTACGCAGTGAAAAATGGCCAAAAATTACAATTAGTTGGCGATAAAGAAACAGGCAGTTCTTATGGTTTCGCAGTGAAAAAAGGTCAAAACCCTGAATTAATCAAAAAGTTCAACGCTGGTTTGAAAAATCTTAAAGACAATGGTACTTATGATAAAATTTTAAACAACTACTTAGCGACAGGCGATGAAACAAACACACAAGACGCTGGCGAACAGATGAAAAAAATCACTCCTAAAAAAGAGAAATATGTGATTGCTAGTGATTCTACATTTGCTCCGTTTGAGTTTCAAAATGCCCAAGGCGATTATGTCGGAATTGATGTAGATTTAGTCAAACGTGCAGCTGAATTGCAAGGTTTTACTGTTGAATTTAAATTTATTGGTTTTAGTTCTGCTGTCCAAGCTGTTGAATCTGGTCAAGCAGATGGGATGGTTGCAGGCATGACGATTACGGATGATCGTAAAAAAGCCTTCGACTTCTCTGTTCCTTACTTTGATAGCGGTATTCAAATTGCGGTCAAAAAAGGCAATGACAAAATTAAATCGTATGATGATTTAAAAGGCAAAAAAGTCGGCGTAAAAATTGGTACTGAAAGTGCTGATTTCTTAGAAAAAAATAAAAAGAAATATGATTACTCAATTAAGTATTTAGACACAACTGATGCATTATACAGTGCATTAGAAATTGGCGAAGTTGATGCCATGATGGATGATTATCCTGTCATTGGCTACGGGGTTGCGCAAAATCAACCACTAGCGACACCAATTCCTCGTGAAAAAGGTGGTTCTTACGGTTTTGCTGTCAAAAAAGGGCAAAATCCTGAACTACTTGAAATGTTTAACGAAGGCTTAAAAGAAATGAAACGTACAGGTGAATACGATAAAATTATCGGCACTTACGTGAAAGATGGCAACGAAGCCAAAGAAGAAACAGCTGACGAATCTACGTTTGTTGGCTTCATGCAAAACAACTGGAAACAATTGTTACACGGTTTATGGATGACGATTCTATTAACGTTGATTTCCTTCGTACTTGCTTTAATTGTCGGCGTTATTTTTGGGCTATTCAGCGTTTCACCAATCAAAGCATTACGTGTACTTTCAACCATTTATGTTGATTTAATTCGTGGAATTCCTTTAATGGTCTTAGCGTTCTTCATCTATTTCGGATTACCTGGTGTGCTTGGCTTTAATATCCCGGTCTTCATTGCTGGGATTATCACATTAACTTTAAATGCCAGTGCCTATATTTCTGAAATTGTGCGCGGCGGAATCAAAGCTGTTCCAGTTGGCCAAATGGAAGCTTCAAGAAGTTTAGGTCTTTCCTATAATCGGACAATGCAAAAAATTATTTTACCACAAGCGATTCGCATTATGATTCCTTCATTCATTAACCAATTTGTTATTTCATTGAAAGATACAACTATCCTTTCAGCAATTGGCTTAATCGAACTACTACAAACAGGAAAAATTATTGTTGCTCGGACATTACAAAGTACAATGGTTTACTTCGTTATTGCGTTAATCTACTTAATTTTAATTACTAGCTTAACTAAATTAGCGAAAAACCTTGAAAAGAAGGTGAACTAATATGACTGAAAAAATCTTAGTTGAACATTTAGTAAAAAAATATGGTGACAACACGGTCTTAAACGACATTAATGTTTCTATTAACGAAGGCGACGTAGTCTGCGTCATCGGTCCTTCTGGTTCTGGTAAAAGTACTTTTTTACGTTGCTTGAATCAATTAGAAGAAGCTTCTAGCGGAGACATTATTATTGATGGTGCGAACTTGACAGATAAAAATACGGACATCAACCAAGTCCGTCAACATATCGGCATGGTTTTCCAACATTTCAATTTGTTTCCACATTTATCTATTTTAGAAAATATTGTTTTAGCACCAACCGATTTAGGTCGCTTATCAAAAGACGAAGCGGAGAAAAAAGCGTTAGAACTTTTAGAACGTGTTGGGTTGGCAGATAAAAAAGATGCCTATCCAGATTCTTTATCTGGTGGTCAAAAACAACGTGTCGCAATTGCACGTGCGTTAGCGATGAATCCTGATATTATGCTTTTCGATGAGCCAACATCAGCCCTTGATCCAGAAATGGTTGGCGATGTTCTTGGTGTAATGAAAGATTTAGCAAAACAAGGAATGACAATGGTCATCGTTACTCACGAAATGGGCTTTGCAAAAGAAGTGGCTAATCGAGTAATGTTCATTGATGGCGGTAACTTCCTAGAAGATGGTTCGCCAGAGCAAGTCTTTGAAAATCCTCAAAACCCTCGAACAAAAGATTTCTTAGATAAAGTATTAAATATTTAAACAAAAGCACTTGGCGCGCGCTAGCGCCCAAGTGCTTTATTTTATGGTTAAATTGTTTCCGTGACAGAGACAGATTGAACGTGCCCTTTTTCTTTTAAGAGATGGTGCAAGTTGGAATGCCAGAAATCTTCTTTGCCTACATAAGAAATCTTTGCTGTCACTGCCTCTTGTTCGGATTCCAAAGTCAATTCTACTAAGCGCTCCCCTTTTTCTAAAGAAGCTTGAAGTTGTTCATGCAGTCGGCTTTCTTTAATCATAGGTTCCTTCATTTTTACGATAAGCTGCAATCGTTTTAAAGGAGTCTTTCGTTTAAAATGGGCCAGAGCTAATACTAGCAAAGTTGCCACGAGATTGATAAACGCAATGGTTAAAAAGCCCATCCCAATGACTAAACCAATAATAGTAACATTCCACATCATTACTGCTGTCGTTAACCCAGAGACTTTCCTTTCTCTAAAAACGATAATCCCCGCACCGAGAAAGCCTACACCACTAATCACTTGGGCGCCATATCGTGTAATATCCATAGAAATAATGGATGCCAAGGCGCTATTTTGTTTCACCACATCGACTAAAATATCCACCGATTGAATCTGTAAAATGGAAATCGTACAAGAGGCCAAACATAAAATGGCATTACTACTGATACCGAAGCCTTTTCTTTTAATACTTCTTTCTAACCCAATCAAAGCTCCAAAAACCACGGCTAGAGCCATCCGAATGACAACGTCGGTGAGAGAAAGTTCAATCATTTTTAAAGAATTCATCGCTTTCTCTCCTTTCTTGCAAGTGACTATTTGACTTATTTTGTATTAACTAATAAACGCAAGCCATTAAAAATGACCACTAAGGTACTTCCTTCATGAATAAGTACGCTAAATGCGATATTCGCAATACCTAAAAAGTTCAAGATAATTAACGTTGCTACCACTAACATTGAAAAAATAATATTTTGCTGCACAATTTTATTCAAGCGTTTTGAGACACGGTGAGCATAGCCTAATTTAGAAAGATCATTTTTCATCACTACCACGTCTGCAACATCGATAGCAATGTCTGTACCATCCTCCATCGCCACTCCGATGTCAGCATTCACTAAAGCGGGCGCATCGTTAATGCCATCACCAACCATCCCTGTCATTCCTACTTCGCGTTTTAATTGATCAACAATCGCTGATTTTTCCTCAGGTAAAACATTAGCAAAAACTTGGTCCACGCCTACTAAGCGACCAACTGCTTCACCCGTAAGTTTTGCATCTCCTGTAATCATTGTTGTTTCAATATTTTGTGACTTGAAATAGTGAATGGCGTTCATTGCTTCTTCATTAGGAACATCCATCAATGCCACTAAACCAATCACTTGTTCATTTTCGGCAAAGTACACCACCGTTTTGCCTTCACTTGCTAATTTCGTTGTTTGTTTCTCAATGATTGTTGGCACTTGTTCGAAACTAGATGGTTTACCAATTCTAAAAGTTGTGTCTGCAATGGTCGTTACTAAACCCACCCCGACAATATTTTCTACTTCTAAATTTAAAGCCGTTGTTTCTGCTTCAAAGCGATTAACAATCGCCGTCGCCAATGGATGATTGGATTTTTTCTCCATATTTGTTAAAACAGCTACTAATTCGTCTTGGCGATCTTCTAAGCCATCAACAAAAAGATAATCTGTTACCTCAGGTTTGCCTTTTGTTAGCGTGCCTGTTTTATCAAAAGCGAGTGCTTTCACTTCAGCTAAATTTGATAAGAATGAGCCACCTTTAAACAAAACGCCTTGTTTCGCTAAATTGGAAATTCCTGATAAAGTTGCCGGAACGGCACTCGCTGCTAAAGCACAAGGGGAGGCAGCAATTAAGAAGACCAAGCCTCTGTAAAAACTTTCAGCCCAAGTCAATTGGAAAAGTAATGCGCCACCTAAAACAATTAGTGGAAAAACTGCTAAAACTAGTGTGACATATTTCGGTTCAAATCGTTTAATTTTGCTTGCAATTTCTGATTGATTTTCTTGTGATTGGTTCACTAGCTGTACGATTTTTGCAAAAACTGTTTCTGAACTATCTTTCGTTACTTCAACAACAATTGTGCCTGAACCGTTCATAGTACTACCAAAAACTGGGTCCCCACTATTTTTTTCTTTGGGAATACTTTCCCCATTAATAGATGATTCATCCACAGCGGTACTTCCTTCAATCACGACGCCATCTGTCGGGATTTGCGCACCATTGAGGACTTGCACGCGGTCACCAATCTTCAATTGTTCAACTGACACAGTTTGAATTGAGCCGTCATCTGTTATCAGGCGAGCTTCTGTTGGATTTAAATTTAATAGTTTTGTAATTTCACGTTGGCTTTTGCCTTGAGCATAATCTTCAAGGAAATGCGCCGCCGCAAAAATCAAAATCAACAATGCTGATTCTTCAAAACTTCCCATTAATGCTGAACCAACTGCAGCTAAGGTCATTAACAAATGAATATTAGGCGAAAACTTTCGATTGTTTTTCGTATCCCGATACGTATCTCCAAAGCCTTCCCCAATAATATGATAACCAGCTAAAATAGCAGCTAATGAGAAAAGAATATTTTTCACTAAGAGCATGTTCCCTAAAAATAAACCGATAAAGAAAAGAGCCAATCCTGTAAAAAAGAGAATAACTGGAACGTTTTTACCTTTTTCTTCATGTGTGTGTGCACCTGTTTGTTTTGACATTGTTATGCGCCTCCTCATTAATGTTTTTCTATTCATATGAATGTATATTCATATTATAAAACACTTGGGTGGTTTTGTAAAGACTTAAACACAAAGACAAGCGATGATTCTATTCGATAGGATCACCGCTTGTCTTTGTCGATTCTTTTTGATGTTGATATTTTTCTTCTTGAATAGTCAATAATGATTGCGTTAAATTGACCCAATCAATCGAACGAGGTGGATCCAGCCAAACCATAACTTTACTCTTTTCTTCTTGATACAAGTTATTTAAATTGGTAATCACCACATCTGGTAAGGTATCTGATAACGGGTCAATAATTTCTACATTTAAATTCACATAGACGGATAAATTTTTTTTGATGAATTGGTTATACTCTTTTCCATAAGAAAAATCAATTAGGACCTTGGCTGGCTCTGCAATTAAATGAACCGGAACATGATTAATTAGCAACAATAGATAGTTAAAAAACAAACAGTGATTGGCTTTCGCAATTTTTTTATGTTTTGCTGTTAACCAACGAATATATTCAATTAAATAAAAATAAAATTCCGGATATGTTTGCTTAAAAAACTGTAAATCCATTTCAAAATCGTCAAACATATTAATCGGAAAGTAAATAACATTGAAATGAATAATTGCTAACCCTTCTTCTAGAGTATTCCTTGTTGACTCCTCTAAACAATTAAATGCTTTTTCAAAACTTCCAATGAAAACACGAGTTAGGCTTTCAATCGTAGGATCTTCGTGAATAACATATTTTTTCTCTAGTTTGCCATGCAAATACAAGAAAAAAACAATCGTATACGTTAATGATTTTGAGGCCAATGCCCATGCCACTTGCGATTTTTTTATTAGTTCCTCTGAAAATGTATTCAGTGCACGCGTATCGATCCCTTCCACCGCACGTCCTTCGTTGTTAATCATAATAGCTAAATAATGGAAAAAATTGCGTCGCTCATAGGTGGTGAAAGTATAGTTTAACTCAACAAACTGTAATACACGTTTCGCTTCATTATAGACTTTTACCGAATATAATTCGGAAATCGGTTGATTGGAAAGCGTGAACAATTTATACAAAAAAAATGAAATTGCTTTTTGATTGCCGACAATTTCCCGCTTACTAAAATAGATCTGATACTCCTTTAAGGCTTTTTTTAGCCGCTGTAAGGTACTATACGCCACAGAGGTGCTGACATGATTACATTCAGCAAACTTTGTCAAACTATAATTTCCTCTAAAGTAAGACAACACTAATTTAAAAGAGAGCGATTCTGTTAAGTATTTCGTGAGCAAAAGTTTACTTGAATAGTTTCCATCAATTTCAAGTGTAACATCTACATCAGAAACGACTAAAGTTAAGCTGTCGCTTAACTTTAGATTGTCAATATCTGCTTTTAATTTTTCTAATGTTTTTTTGACTAAAAAATTCGACATTGATAATTCTTCGCGAAGTGCAATAAAAGTACCTGATAGCGTGGGACTTTCTTCTAAATGCCTTAGCAAGGAATAACTTCGTTGATCTTCTTTATTTAAAAAAATTTCATAATTCATCATTTATCAGTTCTTTCTCCCATAAATAGCCGTTCCTACTAATTCCCGTATGAAATTCAAGTAAAAAGTGTTTTGCCCCTCCGTTCCAGCACCGCCTGTGCTATTTGGTACAATGGTGATATGGCTAGCATCAAATAATTCATCCGTGAAAAATACTTGATGCTGACTTTTCTTGGAAGAAGGCCTTTCTTCATTTGTTTTTGGATTATTTGTTATCACTTCTTTTTTACTAACGTCTTCGCTACTTTCTTCCGCTTGCGTTTCGCTAGTAATAGTACTTTCATTTGTTTCTTCCATTTTTTCTGGTGTGCCAGTATTCTCAATCGGATAAATTTCTTCTGTTGGATTGGTCGGATTATAAATTGGATTCCGTTCTTCTGCTGCTTGCACAGTGGTTACTTGAAAAAACGAGAGTAACAATGTACTCCATAATAGTAAATGTTTGTATTTATCCATTTTTCTCACATATATTGCCAAATACTTTAGCTACATAACAAAACAAAAAATATAACTAGTAAAGTGGTATCAGACGATATTTAACAATACTCCTTCTTATTATTTCTTTTTTTGAGTTAGGTTTGTTGAATAAACTGCATGTTTGATAAGTAAAAACAAACAAAAACGTTGCCGATAATCAAATCAAAAATTAACTACTCTTTATATTTCTCTTTCGTTTTTTTCCTGTTTCTTTTTTCGCCAAATCAACCAGGCAATGATTAAAATCACTATCAATAATAGTAGTAAGCCAATCATCAAATATAAATTCGAATGATTTTCTTTTAAGGTGACATCTTTTTCATTTAATTCTTTGGCAACTTCACCATTAATTGTAAAGTCTTTTTCAAATTGCCATTGATTTCTAAAAGATATCGATTCATTGTTTATTGATTTTTTAAATGAGCCTGCAGCATCTTTATTCCCAACAACGGTCATAGACAAATGATAATCTCCTGGCTTAAGTGGTTGCCCTTTTAGCGCAATAGGAACAGAAAAATTGGTATTTGGCGCAATTTGCATGTTTGCTTTTTCCTCTTTATATAAAACTTCTTCATGTCCCTTTTTGGTAATCTCTGCCGAAAAGGCAACTTGGTTAATATATGTTTTTTGATCATTTTGTAGATTGACTAAAATCACATTTCTAGCATTAATCTGTCCTGGTGAGACTTTTTTCAAAAGTAAATTCGGCTCAACCTTTTTTTTGTTTTGTTGCATCAATAATGCAACGACATACGAATATTCATTTTTAATGGATAACCCCTGACTCTTATCTGTCAATGGCCATTCAAAAATGTAGGTTTTTGGCCATTTAGAAATGTCGTTTTTTGGCCACCGAAAATGTAGGTTTTTGGTCCATAAATAACAAGGTTACTTATACGACAACTTTTTTTCTTTATAATCTTTAATCCGATAAGACTTTCCAGTAATTTGAATAATCTTAGCGTGGTGCACTAATCGATCAATTAGTGCATTTGTTAATTTTTTATCTTGAAAAGTTTCAGCCCATTGAGACAAAGGAATATTCGTTGTAATAATGGTCGATTTTTTTTCATAACGAAGATTAATTAATTGAAAGAACAACTTTGCCCCATCAGGGGTAAAAGGTAAATAACCAATTTCATCAATAATTAATAAATCGTAAGAAGCATACTTTTTTAACAAACGGTCTAAATTTCCACGTTGATTTGCACGATTTAGTCGATTAACTAATTCATTGCTTAAAACAAAATGGCAAGAATAACCTTTGGTTATGGCTTCTAGTGTAATGGCAATAGCTAAGTGAGTTTTCCCCACTCCGCTATTTCCAATAAACAATATATTATTGTTTGTATCCATAAAGCGTAAGGTACACAAATCTAAAATCTCTGTTCGATTAATTTTGGGTTGGAAGCCGAAATCAAAGTCATTGATTGTTTTCTTAAACGGTAAATTTGCCTTTCTTAAGCGATTTTCTTTTTGTCTTTCATTTCGTGAGTTTATCTCTTCTGTCATTAAATGATTTAAAGCTTCTACAAAACTAAGGTTTTCTTGAACAATTGTATCGAGATATTCTGGTAAAATTTCTCTCGTATGTTTTAAATTCAAATCTTCTAATTTGTTTAGTAAATGATAGTAATTAGACATAATGATTCACCTCTATAATTCGTCATATGCTTGTAAATTTTCATCAACAAAGCGCTCTAATTCTTCGTCTTCTAAGTGTTTAAAAACGTCAGAACGTAGAATCTCTATATAGTCATTTCGATGATAATTAAATAATTGATGAGTAATTGTATGTGTACGAACAAGAGTAGAATCATCGTAAATATAAAGTTTATCTTCTTTTACACATAGTGTAAGAATTTTCCCAATGTAATTGATGGGTACAGAATATTTGTTTTGATTCCATTGAACCATCGCTTCGTTAGATACTTTTCGTTTGATTTGTTTTTCAACAGAAGAATAGATTTTAAGTTGATTCGCATCAAAAGAAGATAATTGTTCTTTCTCGTATGACCAACGGTCATTAGGACATTCATGAATAGCTTGAGAAATTTCTTCTGTATTTAATGAATCCATGATTGTTTGAACAATTTCAACTAATTCTTGAGTTGTTTCAAATTCATAATTAAATACACGAATTCGTTCGATTGTGCGCGCAAGAGCTTCAACCTTTCCTTTTGTTTGAGGTCGAAACGCACGACAAGCAATTGGAAGAAATCCCGCTTCTTTCGCATATTGTCGAAACCGCTCATTAAAAACAACTTTAGAAAATTGACTACGACTACGGTCAACAACAGTTTTCATATTATCGAACCATATTTCTGCAGGAACACCACCGGTGTATTGAAACGCATTAGTTAAGCAACGAAATAAAGTAGTTTGAGAACGATCGAAAGTCAGTTCTAAATATTTAATTCTTGAATAACCTAAAACGTAAAGGAAGATATTACAAGAAATAACTTCACCAAATTTATTAACTAATTTGAGGTCTTCTTTCCAATCAACTTGGGCAGATAAACCAGGAGTTGTTTCAACACGAATCGTTGCTTTTTGTATTTTATCTGCTTTAACATTTCGACAATATCTTCTTAGAGTCCGTGCACTTCCACGATAACCACGTTTAGAAATAAAATGATAAATAGCAGAAGAAGAACAGCCTAAAGCTAATTTGTCAGCGATAATATCTTCAAAGTCACTAACTAAAGTTTTTTTATTTTTATTTTTTTGAGCAAGCAAAGGTAATTTATTGCTTATCCCAGCTTCATAATAACGTTTTACCGTACGGTAATCGTTAGCTAAAGCAGCATAATTAGGTTTTGTATGAGTCATAATGAAAGGTAACACTCCTTCATAAATATCTTTTCTCAATACACTTTCCTCCTTGAATAAAATAACACAAGGAAAGCGTACCAAATGACGCATAAACCTACATTTTTATTTGGCCATTTTTCTACATTTTAACTTGGCCATTTACATCTTATCGTCTTGGCGTTTACCTTCATCCGACGTTTCTTCTTTAAAAGTGATACCACTAGCTAACACTCCATCAAAGGGTGTATTAGGCATTTTGACGTTAATAGAAACCGTTTGTTCACTTTTCGGTTTTAAACGAACTGAGCTAGGATATTGAACATAGTCTTTTATATCAAACGCTAAACTTTGATCTTTTTCCCCCTTATTTTCACCATACTCCACGATTACATTTGAATTGGTAATGGCACTATTGATGGAAATACCTACCTTTACTTCTTTATCTGTATCATTGCGTAAGTTCACTTTCAACTCAGTTTCTTCATTTGGTTCTAGTAATAAATCAAAGTAAGTTTTTTCTTTATCTACTTGTTTTTCTGATGGAATAGGCGTAACCGCAAAATTAAATTCACTGGCAAAACCATTGCTAGGTACTAACGCTAAAAGAATTAGTAGTATCGGAAAAAAAAGAAATCGTTGTTTTTTTCTGTTCAAATTATTTACTCCTTTTCTATATGTAGTGAATAGCAGGTAACCATGTTCCCCGCTATTCTTCTTTTTAAAATTCGTTTAATTTCCTGGAGCGTCTGTCAACGTCCATGTTAATTTTGTGGCGTATTTTTCAGCGTATTTGGTTGTAGAACCTGGAACAGTTAACTCAATACTTTTAGCGGCTGTAGTTGCATCGGTTCCCCAATCAAATAAATAAGTTCCTGCACCGTTTCCTTTCGCTGCACTCATTACATCTGATTGACTACCATCTGAGTTCAACGTGATTGTGGCTGGGCCTGTTGGTTTGCCTGAATCTGAAGCAGTCACTACATTTCCGTTTTTAAACGTGATAGCTGCCCCAGTCAATTCTTTACCAGAAGTTGATTTAAATTGTCCTTCTTGTTTCACTTTTAATGACCAGCCAGCTTCGGTTCCACGGTTATCTGTTATTTGGACATAGTTAGGCCCTTCTTTGACTTCATCGGTTGCGCCTACCGTCTTGTATTTTTGGGTAGCAGCAAAATAAGTCTGATCCTTCGACGTGATTTTTTGAACACCGAAGTCTAGACTTGACGCATAATCAATTGACAACGGACCGTTTGTTCCTGGATTAGGACCTTCAGGATCTGTTGGGTCAATAGGATCAACTGGATTAGTTGGATCCGTTGAGTCAACCGGATTAGTTGGATCTTCACTTGGTGTAAATTCTACGATACCATTAGATGTATAACTACCGCCATCTTCTGCAAAGGCTTGAGAAGTCATGCCTAAGCTCCCTAAAATAAATGTGGATAAACATACTGTTGTTACTTTTTTCATTTTCTTTTCTCCATTCTTTTCTTTAATTTCCTGGTACGTCTTCTAACGCCCAAGATAAACGAGCTTTAAATGTTCCAACTCTTTGATAAGCTACAGGAACATTGATTTGAATTCCTTGTTGTTTTGATTCATCAAGTAATGCTGTTAAATCTGTTTCACCTTTCTGATTACTTTCTAAAAGCGTAATTGCCTCATTTGTAATCTGAGAGCTTCCAGCAGTTGAAACGAAAGAAAAAACATCTGGCATTACAATTGAATCATTTGTTAACGGTTGCGTTTGCTTTAGTTGCAAGCGCCAATTATTTGCGTTACGTTCATCCACGACTTTGAGTCCTTCGGTGGGATGCCCAAGTTTAATTAGTGGTTGATTACGTATCTTTTCCGTACCAAAAGTAATCTGTTTTGGTGTCTCTTTAAAATATAGTTCCCCTAAACGATAGTAAAAATAAATATCTTTTGTTTCCTCTGTCATTGTTCCTTCCGCATTGCCCGAGTCTTTTGTAAAAACATAGCCAGAAATATCTAGGGGTTTTTCTTGATAGGGTGCACCAATTTTCCCTGTTACACTTTTAGGTGGAGCAATATCTTTACCTTCCGCGTCTTTATAAAAAACGGTTACTGTTTTTTCTGTTGGTTTAGGAATAGTAATCGTTACATTATTTGACTTTTGCAGTAAGGTTCCTTCTTCATAATAGTCAAAGTTCATAGTTAAAACTTTTTCGGGCGTATTATCTTGAAGGGTTGTTTTTAATTCAATCATCATGTCCTTCTTTAAAACTAGGTAGTCATTTAAAGCAATTGTTAAGTGATTCCCTGTTTGTGTCAGATCTTTGGCTGCTACCTTTTTACCATCAATCGTTAATGAATTTTCTTCATATGCTAATTCATCAGGTAAGTCAATGCTTACTTGCGGTTGACGATCTTCGATAAAGTCATTGTCAATATTCAACGTATTCCGTAGTATCACCTGATCATTTTTCACTGCTTCAACAGCTGAACTAAACTCCTGACCATTCACGCTAAGGGCTGCTTGTGACGTAACGTTGGTAGGAATTTGTGTCATTGCTAAAGCATTCTCTTGGTATTTGCCACCTGTGGATGATGTAAAGCCCCAATAAACTGTTGTTGCGCTAAATTGTGCATTTAAATCTGAAACTACATACGTATTCGTGCCCACACCTTCTAAATCATATGTTAATGCTTTGGCTGCGGCATTCCAATGAACAGTCAACATGCGCCAGGTTCCATTAGATAGATAGGTTGGCGCAACAGTGACGCCTGAATGCTCCCCTGTATAGTTGTTGTTATTAGCTTTCGGAGTGACAAAAGCTAAATGTCCATTTCCCTTATCTTGTGAAATTTCTCGGTCCATTCGGTTGGAACTACCAGTATTTTTATAGGTATCAAACTCAATCGATAAGGCATTTCTAACATAGGGTTGACCCGCTTTCGTGGAGTATGCGCCGATTCCCATCCCAGGTGAACCAATGACTTCTTGAGGCGTTGTGGACATTCTAGGATCATTCGTTAAGGTAAAGGTCATACCATCACCAGCATTTGCATACTCGTTTCCTAAATACAAATAACTTTTAAAGGTAAAATCCGACAATAAACTGATTGGTTTTTTTGACCAAATAGCTCCTTTTTGTGATTTAACAGCTGGGTTTAGTTGTAATAACTTCCCACCTTCTAAAATACTTGTTGCATTTCCAATTGGCTCTTGAAATACCTTGTCGATTGGAATGATATTAGGATCATCAGGCAATGAAGTAGCGTATGGCGCAGCCAACATGCGCGGCTGTGGTTCAACTATCGCCGATTCCGTTGCACTGTTATCGTCATCCTTTTGTTGTTTGCTAGGTTCTAAAGTAGCCGTTAATTGGTCTGTTTCTGCTGGATGATTATCGGTTGTTGTCGTTTCTAGGGAAGGTTCTTGCTCTAATGTTTCCGAGTGAGAAGGAGCGCTAGTTGCCTGATCATTGGCCGATTCCTCCACTATTTCCCGATTGACTTCGTTGATATTTGTCGAAGGATTACTAATCGCTTCGCTAGTAATAGGCGCAAGGAGTAGTAAGAATAAACTACTTGCCAAAAAGACTAGGCTTTGTTTGTTTCGCATCTCTCTTCACCTCTACTTTTTAAATTCCTGGTACATCCGTCAACGTCCACAATAATTTTGTTTGATATTTCACGGCATCTTTAGGGGTTGACCCTGGTACTGATAGCGCGACATCCTTTGTAACATTAACATTGTGTACCGTATTGGTTTCATCGCGTTCTGCAACCACTTCTACTTTTCCCCAATAAGTAGCCCAAGTTCCCGCACCAGTTCCTTGCTTCGCAGCTGCCACTAGCGATGCGGTCCCTGGAACAAGGGCAATCTTATTTGTTGCCTCTGGTTTCACAACATTTTGCGCATTACTATTAACAGTCGGGTTAGCTAAAGAAATTTGCGCACCTGTCAACTGACTATTTAAAGTCGCCTTTGTTGCTTTAAATTGCTCCTTTTGCGTAACCGTTAAAGACCAACCACTATTGGTTCCTCTATTATCAGAAATTTGCACAAAATTTGGTGTATCTTTTTGATTTTCTTGATATTGCTGTGCTCTTGCAAAATATACTTGGTCTTTATTCGAAATACGATTTTTCCCAAAGTCAAAACTTGAAGCATAATCAATAGACAGCGGTCCTTGGGTACCAGGATTGGGACCTTCTGGGTCTGTTGGATCAATTGGTTTGACTGGCTTTTCTGGATCGGGATTTTCTGGATCAACTGGCTCTGTCGGATCTACGTTCGGAATAAATTCTACTAAACCATTCGAACGATACTCTTTTGGCTCTTCTGCCTTCGCTTGTAAGGACCAACCAGCAACTGCAAATGTACTGCATAGAACGATTCCTGTGAATTGTTTTTTCATTGCTTTTCTCCTTTATTTAATTATTAGCGGGAGTATCTTCTAATGCCCAAACTAACTTCGTTGAATATTGTTGTGCAAGCTTTACAGATTTTCCGGGAACGAATAGTTGGACAGCTTCTTTATTTGTTGCTTCATTTGAACCAAAGCGATAAACCCAAGTCCCAACACCTGTTTCTTTTTTAGCGTTCATCGCTAGATTATTATTTACACCAGGTGTTAAGGAAATAGTACTACTGACTTCAGTAGGTTTATATTTTTCATCCACCATTGAGGCAGCTTCTGCCTTTGTAAACGTTAATTGAGCGCCGACTAGTTCCTCTCCAGTAGCTGTTTTAAATTGTTCAGGTTGGGAAAGCGTTAGTTTCCATCCTGCTAACGTTCCTCTTTTATCAGTTACTTGTACATAGGTTGGTTTTTTTGAACCATCTTTCATTTCATCTGGCGCAGCATAATACGTTTGATCTGCCGTAGAAATCTTTTGTGTGCCAAATTTAAATTTTGAACCATAATCAATTGATAAGGCACCACCCGTTCCTGGCCCTGGAGGATCAATTGGGTCTACTGGATCAGTAGGATCGGGATTTTCTGGATCAACAGGCGGTGTGATTTCGTTATCGCCTGCTTCAAAAGTAATTGTGCCTTCCGTATTGTATTCTTTCGGAAAAGTTTCTGCTGCTGATGCGTTTATTGCTTGAAACCCTACGCCTAAAAGTATGGTTGCCGATGTAAGTAAAATAGTTTTTTTCATTAAATAAGCTCCTTCTCTCGTTTCATTTTATTAATTAAATAAATGACTACCCCCAACAAACTAACTCCTATCAAGGAATACAGCGGATTTTCAGACTCGCCTGTTTTAGGTAAAACTGCTTGTCCAGAAGCAGCTAAATTGTTTCTTCCCTGTTCTTCTGATTGTTGGGTATACGCTACGTCATTTGACTCTTTTTCATTCTCATAAACGTAGGTGCCATAGAAGCTCGCTTGACCATTTGATTCATAATTATTTTCTTCAGCCATAACGCTTTTTGTTTGCAACCCAATGATCAATAGCCCTAAACATACCAAACTAAACCCTCTTATGATTTTCATCTGAATTCCTCCTTCCCCATTTTCAACATTGACTGGCCCAGCCAATAAACATTATATAAAAGAAATATTTATTAGATTTTTTTATTTTTTTCAAACGCTTTCAAAAAATAAAATGGTTTTAGCTAAGAAAGCTTTAAAATCAACACTTTTAAAGACAAAAAAATAAACAAAAAAACTTCAAAAAATAATTTTCGAAGTTTTTTTGTTTATTTTTTTATTATTTTTATACTTCAACCGCTTCTAACAAAGCCAAACGTTCAGCAACTTCTGCTTCTGTTAAATTATGTTTTTTTACATAACGGTTGGCAGGATGCTGGCTACACTCTAATGAGCAGCCACCTAAATGCTTATGTTCATTTTCTTCTGAAGTTAAGATTTGACGATTACATTCTGGGTTTGCACAGTTAATGTAGCGTTCGCAAGGTGTTCCATCAAACCAATCTTTCCCAATAACTTTTTTATCAACGTGATTAATTTCGACACTGATTCGGTCATCAAAGACATACATTTTGCCGTCCCAAAGTTCGCCACGTGTTTCTGGATTTTTTCCATAGTTGGCGATACCGCCATGCAATTGAGCAACATCTTCAAATCCTTCTTTTAATAACCAGCCAGAAAATTTTTCACAGCGAATCCCGCCAGTACAATAGGTAACAATTTTTTTATCCATAAATTGTTCTTTGTTCTCGCGAATCCATTGTGGTAATTCACGGAAGCTACGGATATCTGGGCGCACGGCACCACGGAAATGGCCTAAATCATATTCATAATCGTTACGAGCATCGATTACAACAGTGTCTTCGTCTAATAAGGCTTCTTTAAATTCTGCAGGTTCCAAATATTTCCCCGTCGTTTCCAATGGATCAACGTCTTCTTCTAAGTTCAACGCCACTAATTCAGAACGTGGGCGAACAAACATTTTGCGGAACGCCATTTCTTCTGCTGGATCAATTTTAAAGAATGTATCCTTAAAGCGCTCATCTGCTTGCATTGCTTCCATGTACTTTTCTGTTTCTTCGACAGTACCAGATAACGTTCCGTTAATCCCTTCTGTCGCTACTAAAATACGGCCTTTTAAATTTAATGATTTGCAAAAAGCTAGATGCTCTTTCGCAAAAGCTTCTGGATCTTCAATTGTTGTATATTTGTAATAAAGTAATACTTGGTATTTCATCTTGTTTTCCCCTTTTGTATAAAGTCATTCTATCCCATTATACGGTGAATAAAAAAGGGAAAGCGATTATTTTGCTTGTGTATTTACACACAATAAAAAAAGCCTGATAAACGGCGGGAACAGAACCAACACTACGCGTTGCTCCGATCTCAACAACTTCTAAGAGCTAAAGCTCTAAGAGTTGAAGGTCCTTCGGAAATAAGCCGAAATTGTTGAGAATCACGAAGAACGTAGTGATTCGATGATGAACAATACCTACTTGGTCTCCAAAAATTAAAGAGCAATTTTCGGAAATTTCTTCTTATTTCTCGGAGCTAAACGGTTCTGTCCCGACCTCTTCTATATACTACTCCTTTTCAGAAGTCGCAGCGAGTTGTTCTTGCAATTCACCTAAAAGTTCAATTTGAATATTTTGGATTTTTACCAAATTTTCTAGTTGATTATTGATAATATAATCCATTTTCTCATGTAATAAATTAATTTCTACTTCTGCTTTTAAGTTAATTTTATAATCATTATTCGCTTGTTCTCTATCACGGGCTTCTTGTCTGTTTTGACTCATCATAATAATCGGTGCTTGGATAGCTGCTAAACAAGATAAGGCGAGATTTAGCAAAATATAAGGATATTTGTCAAATGGTTGTCCCAATAAAGTAGTAGAGTTAATCACGATCCAAGCAATCAACACGAAACAAAAGAAGCCAATAAACACCCAGCTACCGCCAAATTTAGTAATGGTATCCGCTGCTCGTTGGCCAAAGGTTAATTTCTTTTCCATCTTTTCATTCATATTATTGGAAATCAGCTTATCTTCTTTGATATGTTGAACCACCAACTCATTCAGTTGTTGGATTTTTTCAGAATCATTTGCGACTAATTGTTTCATGTAATCCAAACGATAATTAAGTAACTCCGCCAATGTAATCATCGATTCAGCTGTCAATTGTGGATTGTTTTGGAGAATAAAAGCTTGCGTTTCCTGTTCTATATCTTGAAGATAAATGTTTTTTTTCGTTGATTCACCAATAACAACTTGTTTATTTTTTGATTGCTTCATCTTCGTCACTCCCTTTGATTGTTCTTCCCTTTATTTTAATATAAAGTCTCTCAGAAGAAACCTAAAAAGGCTTTGGAGTGATCGTCGTTGCTTCTGCTTTAAAATTTCACAGTTAAATTGGTTACATCATGGAACAACGAACCAATTAATTCTTTGTATTTCGCTGGATTCACACAATTAGTTAGCAATATGACCCCGGTTTTCATATCTTTTGAAAATAAAGCTAGGGCTTGTTGACCTGCTTCAACGCCGTGTAAGCGTAAATAATTATCATGAACATAGATGCCCCCATGATAAGAACTTTGCTGAGAAGACGTCCATAATTTTTGCAAAAGTGCGGTGGAAACTAAATGTCCACTCGTTAATTGATGTAAGTACCAATACAAATCACCTGTCGTCATATCCACATTACCAGTCCCAAATTCATGGGCAAAACTAGCTGCGGGAATTGAGAGCACTTGATTATACGAATTGTCTTCTGTCCATTTATAGCTTGTTGAATTATTGGGTTGTTCCAATAAGGTTTCAAAGAAGCCAAAATTCTTTAAACCAGCTGTTTTATGATAAAAATTATTAAATAATTCTTGATAGGTACGTTGATACATTTTCTCTAACATTCCTGCTAAAAGGACAAAATTTACTGGGGAATAATTGTATTTTCCTTTATTGACTTGAATGGTATTTTGTTTAACAAATTGAATAATTTCTTCATCCGTAACGATATTATTAGGTATTGCTGATAACTTCAAACCGCTTGTCATATTCAACATATCGCTAATCGTAATATCTCCAGCACCTTGAACTTGCGGATAAAACGTAGCGAGTTTTGTATCTAATGTAAGTTTACCTTCTTCAATCGCTTTTAAGATCAAAGTTGTGGTAAAAGATTTTTGAATTGAGCCAATCTGAAACCTTGTGTTTGACGTGTTGGCTTGTTGCTTTTCAAAATTGGCAAAGCCATATCCTTTATTTACTAAAACCTGATCATCTTTAATGATCAAAGCCGAACCAATATAATTTGTTTCTTGAATTTTTTGATCAAGTTCGCCACTATCTGGTGCAACTATTTCTTTCGTTAAATTCGCATAATTATCACTTCGGCGATCTTCTTCCAAGACCACTTTCGATTCTTGACTAACTTGTGAATCTCTAGTGAAAAAGAACGTTTTTATTAAATAACCACTACCACCAATCACCACCAACAAACATACTATAAAAAGCCAATTCACTCCTCCATGTCTTTTCTTTGCATGTCGTTTACGCATACCGCTTACCTCCGCCTATTCTATTAACAGCATTATCATACGCTATATTTTCATGAAAATTACAGATTTTAGTAAAATTTATAAAACTTTCAACTTTTATAAAAAACAGCTTGGCACCAGAATCAATCTAGATTCCGGTGCCAAGCTGTTTTTTTATTTACTTTCTTGCCCCATCACAGCAAAGTAATTATCATCATTATCTGCAAAATTAAAAACTAAGCCTGTTGGCAATTGAACCATTTCACCGACAGTAACGCCAGCCTCTTGCATTTTTTTATAGAGACCAATGATATCATCGCTAGCAAACATTAGAGAAGGGGTATTCCCCGCCACTTCTGGTGAATGTTTTTGAATAAAGGCCAAATCATATAAAACAATAATCGTCTCTGCTGATTCACTTGGCGCAATCTCTACCACCAATGTGCCGTCAACTTCCTCTCTTTCCTTTTCAACAAAGCCAAACGTTTGCCAAAATTGACTAGATTCCTCAACATTATTCACATATAACATAATCTTTACTTGGTTTGAAAACATTCCTTCACGTCCTTTTGAATTTAGTTAACAACTTATTATATACGTTCTTTTAAATAATTACTGCACTTTCGCTTAAAATCAAAAAAAGTGTTTGAGCAAGACATTGCTCAAACACTTTTCGTTTTATTGATTTAGATATTTGCATCTAAGACAACGTCGCGATCATTTAAGACATCACGATCTAATTCATGAATACGAGCACTTGTTAACACACCTGCAACCATACTATCGTTAACGTTAACAGCTGTCCGCGCCATGTCAATAAGTGGTTCAACCGAAATTACTAAACCAACAATTGCAACTGGCAAGTTCATTGCGCCTAAAACGATTAGAGAAGCAAAGGTTGCTCCGCCGCCGACACCGGCTACGCCAAATGAACTGATTGTGACAACTGCTACTAACATTAAAATAAATTGTAAACTAAAGACATCAATTCCAACAGTTGGTGCAACGATGGTTGCTAACATAGCTGGATAAACGCCGGCACAACCATTTTGTCCAATAGATAAACCGAAACTACCAGCAAAGTTTGCTGTAGCATCATCGACACCTAATGCTTTGGTTTGTGTTTCAATATTTAATGGTAAAGCTCCTGCACTTGAACGAGAAGTAAAAGCAAAGCTCAAGACTGGAAAAACTTTCTTTAGATACGTAACTGGATTGACTTTTAAAGTAATTAAAATCAGCATGTGAATGGCAAAAACAATGATTAAGGCCACATACGATGCCAACACAAATTTACCTAAGTTAATAATCGCAACAAAATCACTTGTTGCTACAACATTAATCATTAACGCTAACACGCCATAAGGGGTCAAGCGTAAAACTAAGGTAACAATTCGCATGGTAATTTTATATAAACTATCAATTAAATTTGCAAAAAATTCAGCTTCTTTTGGCGCTTTACGACGAACGCCTAAATAAGCGACACCAACAAACGCAGCAAAGATTACCACCCCAATGGTACTCATTGGTCGTGTTCCCGCAAAGTCAGCAAAGACATTTTTAGGAATGAATGAAACAATTTGTTGGGGAATCGTCAAATCTTGAATCGCATCTTGACGCGTCGCTAACTCGGCAATTCTTGACGTTTCTGCAGCACCTTGCGTGAATTTTGCCCCTTGAAGACCAAACGCTAAGGTTGTTCCAATCCCCACCAAGGCAGCTACTGCTGTTGTTCCTAGTAAGGTGGCTAACACATTAAAGCTAATTTTTCCTAATTTATTGGATTCTTTCATTTTTGTAAATGCACCTACGATAGATACAAATACTAACGGAATTACGAGCATTTGTAGAAACGCTACATAACCATTACCTACAATCCCGATCCATTCCATTGATTGCGTAGTAATTTTACTGTCTGTACCAAAAGCAAATTGAATAATTGCACCTAAAACAATCCCCACGCCCAATGCTGAAAAGACACGTGTTGAGAATTTTAAATGTTTCTTTTGCATTTGGTAGAAACCGAATAACACAGCAATAAATGCAAGGATCACTAATACAGTGATGAATGTTGTCATTTTAGTTCCTCCCTATGTTTTTAATGACAAGTACATCAAAGGAAGTAAAGGTTCCCGGTACTCACTCTCCAGTAAATACCCTGAAAACAGCAAACTGTTTCCAGTGATAGTTCTATTGTACCTTATTTTATAGCAAATAGTGGGATAATTTGCTTACTTTTTGATAGAAAATAACCGTTGTGATAGTTTAAAACTATCACCAAGCGTTGTTTTACTAGTCACTGTAAAAATAATTTGTTTTTTGTCCTCTTTCTTTTAAGCTGACGTGGTATACTTAGTTCTAGGAGGTGTAAGCGTATGCAAAAAATTTGTTGGATCCTTTCTGTCAACCGTGATGGAGCAATGTTGTATGTTGGGAGCCCTGCAAATGGAGGTCCTTGGCTCTTTTCAAATAAAGAGCAGCAAAACATCAAAGCCTTTTTTCAACCAACCTATGAAATTGACTTTATCAGTTATGATGTTCTTTCAGAGAAAGTACCAGAAGCTGCGTTCATTTTGTACAATGAAATGCTCGCTCCCTATCTTCCCGAAAAAATCACCAAAGTTGGTCAGCCGATTGCTTATGTGGATATCGCTACAAAAAATTATGAAAAGTTTAAAAAAGCTTTAGTTGCTAAATCTACACAAGAATAAAAACAGCGTTTGTAACGGATTCCGTTACAAACGCTGTTTTTAAAGGTTAAGCTTCTTCTGATTGTTGAAAATTCAATTGAACACCTGGACGATCCAGAGCAATTTCAGTTACTTCATAAGATAAACGTTCGACGATGCTAAATAAAGGACGCACAAGTTCATCGACTTCTTCTTGCGAAATATCTTCTTGTTTTTCAATTTTACGATCAATAATGTGATTAATTTGACTAATCGCCCCTGATAAAACAAATTCGTCAAAGACAATTCGAAATTCTAAGCGAGCAACAAGTGCTGAGCTATTTTCTGGATAATTTTCTTCTTCTACTTCAATTGGTGAAAAACTGACACGTAAATCTGTCTCTACTTCTGAATCAGGTACTCGCATATCATAGTGATACGCTTCAACAATTTCTTGTTGGCGTTTAATTTCCATTGTTTTTTCTCTCCTTTTTTAACAAGATATTCCCCTTTTAGAATATCCAATGGTTTCTTTTCTCAAGTATACCACAAGTCCGAAAGTTGCCTAGACCAAAAAACACAGAAGGTCAGACTTTTTTGATAAATTGATTTTGGCAGTTTGAACAAGTGACTTTGATTGTTCCTCGTCCTTTCGGCGCACGTAATGACTGCTGACATTTTGGACATTTAAAATAACGATACTCTTTCTGAGTCATGTGTCGCTTGCGAAAAGCATGAACCTTTTGCATTAGGCGTTGTTTTCGAAGAATAAACCGTTGATTTTCATTCAATCGCGGGTGAATATGTTTTGAAAAAAAGCGATAATACACGTAGGCGACTGTGATTAAAATCAATAATCGAACCCAAAGATAGCCAGTAAAAATATTGATGAGCGCCAGCACAACACTTGTTAGCAACAGCGTTCGATTCAATTCATCAAACCGGGCATAACGTCCTTGTAAAAATCGTTGCGCTTTTTTGCGCCAACGTAGAATGCGTTCAAACCAAATTTGGCCCATTTATCTTCCTTCTTTCGAGCATTATTTTTTGAATAAATGATTGATTTACAGAAACTTTCAATCAAAATTTACACTTACTAAGTCCAAATTTTGAACAACTGTTGGTTATTTTCGATGGTATACTTCTAGAGAAGTCAGGTCAACCGATGAATGACTTCGTTGATAATAGCTACCGCTATTTTATACAAACTTAAACTGTCGATAGATAGATTATCCGATTTTAACTTAGGGGAAGGTTAAAATCCGATTCTATAATTTAGCACTATACTCCTTTATTTAGTAGCAACTTTAGCCTATCTATCCACATTTTAAGTCAAAAAGAAGCAAGTCCGGACTTGCTTCTTTTTATTTATCTTTCTAATTCTTCAATTTTCTTCTCAATTAACTCCAAGACATATTGACACGCTTCAGGATCTTCGACAAAATCATATTTATCGCCATCAATTTGAATTTTAGGACTTTCATCATAGTCTTCGTACCATTGATCATAACGCTCGTTCAACATTTGATAGTAATCATACAACGTTGAATCTGTCTCAATTTGTTCATAAGGACGGCCACGTTTTTTGATGCGTTCTAACATTTTGGGAAATGAAATACGAATGTGAACTAACAAATCAGGTCTTTTTTTATGCGCAGCATAAGGCAATTCTTGGAGCATGTTTTGTAATAAGTCATCGTACACTTTGACCTCTGTTTCGTTGGCACGACCTAAATCTGCATTTAAATGAAAAAGTAATGAATCTTCATAAATCGAGCGATCCAATACATTATTTTCATGCGTTAATGCTTGTTTAATACTATCAAAACGTTTATTTAAAAAATAAATTTGTAATAAAAATGCGTACTTTTCCGGTTCCGCATAAAATAAAGGTAATACCTCATTATCATCAACTGATTCGTAAAAGGCTTCTGAACCTAAACGGTTTGCAATTAAAGCTGTTAAACTAGATTTACCAGCGCCAATCGTACCTGCTAAAACAATCACTGCCATCGAACTCCCTACCTATTTTTTTCCATTTTATTTTTTATCTTCAACCAATTAAACATACCAAAAATTGAGTTAAAAGTATACATACAATACATAACAAATATCGCATAATCACCACCAGCGTGCGTCCCTGCTCGGAACCATAACAAAATTGAAAAAATATTTCCTAGTAGCCAAAACACGAATTGCGATTGATAACGTTTAATCATCAATAACATCCCTGTCGCTGAAACACTGAACGTGATTGCATCTAATGTTTGTTGCGCATCATTTACAAAGCCTAACAAAATATATGCAGCTACGCCAATGAGCAGCCACGTGAAAAAGGCATACAACCACTGAATACCTTTTAAAACTTTTACTTCGGTTACTTGACCCGAGCCATCTTCGCTAGCCCGAAGCCAAGAATAAAGCCCTGTAATGTCCATAATAATATAGAAGCTTTGTAAAAGAACTTCCGCATATACCCGTGTTACTAACCCAAAATAGCCAATAATCACTGCACTGATTAAGCCAAAAATGTAATTGCTGACTTTTCCTTGGGCAATTAAATTCACACAAATGATGCCGGCTAAACCACCTACTAACGTAATCCAATTCGATGGATTGATAGCAAATGCAATCAACTGTACCCCCGCCATCAAAGCTAAAAACAAGTAACTTCTCGTTTCCCAACCTTTAAAATCATTCACCAAAAAATTCTTATTCACGACAAATTTCCGACCTTCCTAAAACCAAACTTTTCTCTGTTGACGTCTCAATAAGAGTACTCCGTTTTAAAAAACAAGTCAATCAGATTTCGGAATAAAAAGAAGATTTTAATACTATATATTGATTAAAAAAATAAAAAGACACTACATATAGTTATTTCGTAAGCTTTCTGATATCCTTTATTGCCACAATATTTTCTTCATCTTGTTTTAATCTTCTATGTAGTCATGGATTTGTTTCCATCTAATAATTCCTGCTGCAGAACCCTTTACGACGGTAGCGCTCCAAATTAATGTTGCGAAAGCGGAAGCAACCGCACATATTTATGCTTCAAACACAGCCATCGTTCACTCTTTTTATTGAAATGCTTAAAAATTGACGGCCTTATTTCTCGAATCTGGCCACTTATTAACTTATTACATGAAAACATTCGCCTAAAAAAGCAAAAAAAAAAAAAAACGACTCACCTAAATAATCGACCTACAAATAATTTTCTTTCATTTGTAGGTCGATTATCTTTATTAGGTTTGATACGGATGTTTCGCCATTCCTAGTTTCCCTTTACTGCTCATCTCTACTTATTTTTTTACTGTTTGCCAATAGCTCGTTGTCTGAAAGCACTATCCGTCCTTTGGTACTTTGTTCAAAGCTGTAAGCTTGCTCAAATAACGTTTGCTCTTTATTGGCAGTTTGTGTAAAAGTCAGCCCATAAGGTTGTCCTTCACTGTTTTTCGCCAAAGGAACAGTCAATTCAGGATATCCTGCCACGGCACTTAAACCCGTACCTTCAGAATCAATAAAAGCATATCCGTCTAATTGTTGTTTTTTTAGCAACGCATCAAACGTTTGCTGTGCTTTTTTAATGGTTGCTTGAAGGACTTCTTTATCTGGTTGTTTCTTTTTAACATCTGCTTCTAATAAATCTTGCCCATACTTGGCACGAACCTTTTTATCTTGTTGATTATACGCAATTAGTTCCTCTAGTTTTTTAAATGGTAAATCATAACGTTTCGCAAATTCTTCCAATGCAAACTTAAATTCATTGGAAATAACTTTCCCGCCATCAATCCCTTCCATATCTGGTGTTACCGGAATCACTTCTGCTCCTGCTTTTTGGAGGGCCTTTTTAGCAGTCGCAAATTCTTCTTCAGCACTTGGCATTTCTAGCAACCCAATGCGTTGACCTTGTAAGTTATTTTTAGTAAATTTCGTTGAATCAATGCTCGGAACCGTGTCTTTCTTAAACGCATTATAGCCTTGCGCAGCATCAACGACACTTCGGGCAATCGGGCCAACTGTATCTAATGACGGTGCCAATGGCAAAACACCTTCGCCACTTACTGAACTGTGGGTCGGTTTAAAACCAACCACTGATTGATGAGAAGCGGGGGAAACAATCGATCCCATCGTCTCAGTGCCTAAAGAGAAGGCGCCGATATTCATCGTCACACTAGCCGCACTCCCAGAACTTGAACCTGAAGGTGTTATTTTGAGTGGCCCATAAGGATTAAGTGTTTGTCCATGTTTGGAACTATAGCCACTTGGTGCTTTCATTGACATATAATTCGCTAGTTCAGATAAGTTTACTTTTCCTAAAATCAAAGCTTGCGCCTCTGTTAACTTCTTAACTACTTCCGCATCTTCCTTAGGCTTGAACGTGCGTAAGGCATAAGCTCCTGCACTCGAAATCATGTTGGTCGTATTTATATTTTCTTTCAAAGTCACAGGAATACCATACAAAGGCTTCTTCGGTGTTTGAGAGGCTTGCTGGTCAAATGCCTTTGCTTCCTTAATTGCTTGCGGATTGATTTCAGAGATGCTGTTCATGCCATTATCTATTTGATCGAACTGTAAAATACGGTCCAAATAAAACGCCGTAAGTTCTTCATAGGTCAATGCTCCGTTGGCAATCGCTTGCTGTAATTCAGTGATATTTTTTTCAATAATCAACGGTGCTTTGGTACGAGCTTTTTGTACATCTGTTTCTTTTAATTGGTCTTCAATCGTTTTAACGATTCTCTCTTGATTGTACATTGCTGGGGTTTCTGCCTCAGGAGTGAACTTTTTGAGTATAAACCAATACGCTGCAGCGCCTATTATGACTAACAAAACAGCAATTATTCCGATTACTTTAAAAAATTTAGACATTTTTATCCTCCTATACCATTTAAAGATTATCTTACTATGTTTATTTTTGCATGACAACTAACAGTTTTGTTCGTTAAAAAGACAAAATAAAGAGTAGGACATCCGTCAAAACGACCGATGTCCTACTCTCTAACGATTAAGTTAGTCCGCTAAATGCGTATGTTTTAGTCTTTTGTGAAAGTTAAATACTGAGAATTTATTGTGTAATTCGTGTACCACTTTCTCCTTTGATTGCTTCCGAAGCTAATTCTAAAAGCCCGATAATCGCCTGGCGGTTTGGTTTACTTTCTGCAAAACTGATGGCCGCTTCCACCTTAGGTAACATACTACCTGGCGCAAATTGATCTTCTTCTATATATTGTTGCATTGCCGTAACCGTAACATCGGTCAAAGCTTGTTAATTTGCTTGACCAAAGTTAACAAAAACATGTTCTACTGCAGTTAATACCACAAAAACATCTGCTTCAATGAGTTCAGCCATTTTAGCTGCCGCAAAGTCTTTATCAATGACTGCATCTACACCATGATAGACTGGACCATCATAGGCAATAGGAACCCCGCCACCACCACAAGCAATTACGATCTGTCCTGCATCAACAAGTGTTCGCAAGCTAACCTTTTCGTAAATATCAACTGGTTTTGGCGAAGGAACTACCCGTCGCCAGCCTCGACCCGCATCTTCTTGATAGACGTTCCCAGTTTCCGCCATCAATTGTTTGGCTGTTTCTTCGTCATAATAACCACCAATTGGTTTTGTTGGTTTTGTAAACGCTGGGTCTTTTGGATCCACCACGACTTGTGTAATTAACGTAACAACTGGTTGTTCCCCTAAATTTCTGGCTACTAGTTCTTCATCAATTGCTTGTTGTAAATGATAGCCAATATAGCCTTGGCTCATTGCTGTGCATTCAGGAAACGGCACGACATCTTCTGGAGATTGACTCGTTTCCTCAAAAGCTAAGCGAATTTTGCCAACTTGTGGCCCGTTGCCATGAGCAATCACCACTTGATGGCCTTGTTCAATTAAATCAACAATGGATTTTGCAGCGGTTTGTGCTTTTGCCAATTGTTCTTTCGAAGAATTTCCTAACGCATTTCCACCTAATGCAATCACTATTTTTGACATCTGTTTCCCTCCTAGCGCTTTGGTTCTTGTTGTGTGATACAGTGAATATTGCCGCCCCCATAAACAACTTCTACCGTATTAACGCCGACAATTTTTTTATCTGGGAACATCGTTTGAACTTGCTCTAAAGCCAAATGATCATTTTCATCACCATACTGTGGCACAATCACGCCATCATTTGTAATTAAAAAGTTCATATAGGATGCGATACAAATATCGCCATCTTCTCGTGGCATGGTTCCTTCCACGAAATCAATTTTGAAGGAGCCTTGAATGGTTACATTTTTGACAGGACAGCATAATTTGTGGACTTTTAATTGGCGTCCTTTAGCATCAGTCATTTTAAGCAAACGTTGATACGCATCTTGTGCCGCTTCATAAAATGGGCTATTTTGATCTTCGGTGTAAATACAAGCCACTTCACCAGGTGCAATAAAACAAGCTACATCATCCACGTGACCATTAGTTTCTTCTGGGTCAATTCCATCACCTAGCCAAAGAACTTTTTCAACATTTAAATAGTCGCATAATTTTTGTTCGATTGCTTCTTTTGAAAGTTGTGGATTTCGACCTTCACTTAATAAGCACATTTCTGTAGTCAAGACTGTTCCTTGTCCATCTACGTGAAATGAACCGCCTTCTAAAACAAAATCATCTGTACGATAAGAATCTACATGCTCAATTTCACAAATTTTTTGTGCAACCAAATCGTCTTGGTCCCAAGGGAAATATAAACCATCTACTAATCCCCCCCAAGCATTGAATGTCCAATCCACACCACGGATTTCTCCATGGTCGTTAATGACAAATGATGGTCCACAATCACGGACCCAGGCATCATTGTTTGACATTTCGTAAACCGTAATTTCTGGCGGCAATTGGCGACGGCAATTTTGAAATTGTTGTTGAGAAACCACCACATTCATCGGTGTAAACTGACTAATTGCTTTGGCCACATTAGTAAACGCTTCTTGGACAGGTTTACCACCATCACGCCAATTATCCGGTCTTTCTGGCCAAATCATCCAAACTTTCTCTTGTGGTTCAAATTCTCCTGGCATTCTAAAGCCATCTTGTTTAGGGGTACTTTCTACAATTCGTTTAGCCATTTTCTTTCGTTCCCTTCTTAATTTTTTTCACGTAAATAATTACTTCACCAAACAGAATAAAAATGATTGCCCCAATTGTGATTGGTAATTTTTCATTTAATGCTGCGGGACTAAAATCTAAAGGTACTGCTGTGAAAATCAGTGAAATAATAATCATAATCATTGGTAAAACCACTAAAACTTTTAAAAATCCTGGTTTTCCGTTAACTTTAAACGGACGTGGTGTATCGGGATCAATTTTTCTAAGCTTATAAAAAGCTGGGAAAACTGGGATATACGATAACAAGAATAGGACGACATTCAAGGAGAAAAAGGCCCAGAATAAATCTTGATTAGGTAAAATTGGTGTTAATACAATGACCACCGATGCCACAATGCCATTCATCAAAGCAGCCCCAATTGGCATGTCATTTTTCTTACTACGTTTTTCAAAAAATTTAGGCATGTCACCATTTTCAGCAGCATAACAAGCTGTATTATTGACTCCTAATGACCAAGAAATCATGTTGCCAAACAACGTAAGAAGGAATAGGAAAGCCATCAACATAATGAACCAACCTTCTGTCGAGCCTGTCAATAGTTTAAAGCTATCCATCATACCACTGCCGGTACTAATTTGATCGGTGGGAATCGCTACCCCAATTCCAAAGGCTGAAAAAATATAAATGGCCGCAATGACTAACCCCGCTGCTACAATAGCTTGTGGAATTTGCTTCTTAGGATTTTCCATATCATCTGCAAACGTACAGATGACTTCAAACCCTAACAAATTAAAAATGATTACAGAAATAAAAGATAAACTCCTTAAGTCAAACGTTGGCAGCATTGATTTCAAGGTAAATTCATTGGCAACACCTTTCGTCAAGGCTACATACAATCCTAGCCCACCAATTAAGACTGCTAAAACCATCTTGATTACGGCAGCTCCATTTAGAATCCAGATACTGTCGCTTACAGGATAAAAACTAATCCAAACCACAATCCAAGTAAAAATTAATTCAACAATAATCATCATCGGTGTTGAAAACTTAATACCTGTAATTGTCGTTAATAGTTCTGGCGTCATAACGGCTAATGAAGCTAGCCACAATGGATAATTAATCCAATAATACCAAGAAACTCTGGCACCCCAACGATGACCATATGCTTTGGTCACCCAGTCATAGATACCCCCTTCACCAATATAAGTTGTTCCTAATTCTGATGAAATTAACCCATATGGCAATAGGAATGCAATTAATAAGAAAATCCACCAAAAAAACTGAGAATTACCAATTGCAGCAACAGGCGCCGCTGCTTCAGCAACGAAAACCACACAGATCACTGATAAAATGGCACTCGTTAAACTAAATTTCTTTTTCCCCTCCATGAAGACTCTTCCTCTCTTTATAAACTGTCCACTGATTCATTTTTTCAATCAGTGGACAGTTGGCCGTTAAATGCTTTGAGTGTCTAAGAAAACTTCTAGTTCTTTTTTTGCTTCTGCTTGTTTGATTAAATCATAAGGATTTTTTGCTTCATAATCATTCATAAGATATACTAATAAGCCACGAATAGATGTTAAACGGTTTTCTGCTTCATCGAAACAAATAGAATTTTTACCGTCAATTACTTCATCAGTTACTTCTTCCCCACGTGTTGCTGGTAAACAGTGCATGAATTTACAATTGGCCCCTGCCCGATCCATCATTTCTTGATTCACTTGATATTTTGGATAGAAAACCTTCATACGTTCTTCTTCAGATAATTCCGCTTCGTACAAGCCATACCAAACATCCGTGTACAAGAAATCAGCGCCTTCAACAGAACTTGCATCATCTGTGACCAAAAAGCTACCGCCTGAAACTTCACAATTTTTTGCTAATTTCGCTTGATGCTCTTCATTTAATTGGAAGCCTTCTGGACCGAAGTGAACAAAATTCATGCCCATTTTTGTTGTGATTAATCCTAAAGAAAAACAAACTTGTGTCGCATCTCCGACAAAGACAACTTTACAATCTTCTAATTTTTTGCCTTCTGGTAAATGCTCAACCATGGTACACAAATCACCTAATTCTTGGGTTGGATGATTGTAATCAGACATACCGTTAATGACTGGGATAGTAGCACAATTAGCTAAATCAACAATACTATGGTGACGTTCCACACGAGCCATCAAAATATCTACTAAACGTGACAATACGCGGCTGGTATCTTCAATCGTTTCATGTCCCCCTAATTGAATTTGACCAGGTGCTAAATATTCGCCATGTCCACCTAATTGTTCCATTGCAGTTTCAAAAGATACTCGTGTTCGAGTTGAAGATTGTTGGAAAATCATTCCTAAAGATTTGTTTTTTAACAGTTGCGGATAATACCCATTTTTAATCGCTTCTTTAATTTTTAATGATAAATCGACTAAGTAGTGCATTTCCTCTTTCGTATATGTTTCTGTTGTAACGTAATCTCTTTTCATGATGTGTTCCTCCTAAAAGTTGTTTTTGTTTACACATTGACTTTACCAAGTTTAGCGAAGAGTTTACTATCCGCCAAAAGTTAGAAAACGCTTTCTTTTTTGGCGTGATTTTTCATTAAAAAAAGTTTATTTATGGTTATAAACCGTTGGTACACCAGGGGTTTATAAAAGTTTAGGCGGATTTCTCTCTAATTTCTGACCAATCATAGATTTGAAAATGGTATAATTATTTTGAAAAATCATTCACTTAAAATAAAAGATGAAAGGGGTTTCCAATCGTGACATTTGTTTTTATTTATAACATCTTGTTGATTATTTTATATTCGTTTACTTCAACCTTCACCTTAAATCTTTACTTGAAAAATAAACAACCGATTTTTTTATTGCTTCTCTTTTTAATGGTTATTTTTATTTGTGACAATGTGATTGTTTATATGACTGAGTTCATTAATTCGTTTGCAACCGAATATAATCAGACCTTTATGACCGCACCTTTTTTAAAGACCATCATTTTTATTTGTTGTAATTTTGCCTATCTGGCTATTATCAATACTATTAGTGGGCGTCCTTTTAAAAATTATCAATTTGTCTGGTTATTTTTAATTGGTTTATGGATGCTAGCTATTCCATTTTCACAAAATTCCGCCTTAAAAGTTTGGTTGTACTATTTACCCAATCAGTTATTTTTAATTTACCTTGGTTTCTATGCGCTCTATCAATTACGAATAGATCCTTTATCAGCCCTTGCGAAAAAATATCTTCGTTTTATTGGTTGGCTAAGCATTGGTTTCGGTGTGGCAATTCTTTTGGAAGATACCTTCGTTATTTTTAACATTGACCAATATTCTGATATTGTCTTTAAAATTAACAACCGAAACGTTTCTGAAGATATTTATACAATCATTCTCTCCATCGCCATTATCTACTTCTGTAATCGTGATTTTCCTCTGTCGGTTCTTGAAAAAGACGCTGCTAAATTGGAAGAAAATCAATCAGATGAACCCGTACTTTTGGCGCCTTTTTGTGATGCCTATCAATTAACGCAGCGAGAAAGAGAAGTGCTTTCGTTACTTTTAGAGTGCAAAACAAATCAAGATATAGCCAACGAACTATTCCTATCAATCGGGACAGTAAAAACACATATCCACAATATTTTCGTTAAATTAGAAGTAAACAAAAGAGCAGAAGTTTTTGTCAGTTATCAACTTTTTTCTCAACAACAAACTGAACATTTAGCGAGATAATCAAAAAGGAAGCCTCTCCGTGATCGGTGGGTGGCTTCCTTTTTGATTAACTATTTTCTTGTACTTGTCGTACTCTCTTTTCAATTTCTTGAAAGTTAATAATTTTAGCTTGGCGATGAATTTCTTTTCCTTCATAGTATAAGATAATGGTCGGTGCAGAAAAAGCATTTAATTGTCCAATTATTTCTGGACTTTTATCAGCTTCTGCAATGTATGTAGGAAATTCATATTTTGTTGAAATTTTTTCGACAATCGGTTTATCAACTGTACAAACACTACAATTTTTTGCTGTCAAAAAGACGGCTTGTAGACGATTGTCTGTAATTTTTTCTTCTAATTCTTCTAATGTTGTTACATATTCCACTGAATAGCCCTCCTTGTCTTTTGTCTAAAATAACAGATTTACTAGCAAAAGAACAACTTATTTGTTTGGCTAGGAATACTTTTTACTGATAACCGCTTATTTATTAAAAATTTTAGGCCCTTTGCGCATGTTTTTACGATCATTTTTGGGAGTTTCCATTTTTTTAGAACGGCCACCGCCTTGTTTCTTTTTAATTAATTCTAACATTTTTTCTTTTTCATTCATTTAATCCACCGCCTTTGTTAATAACGTGACAGATTCAATATGGGTCGTTTGTGGGAAATTATCCACTGGTTGAATTTCTTTTGCTTCATAGCCACCTTCTGTTAATAATGCAATGTCGCGAGCGAGTGTGGCTGGATTACAGCTGACATAAACAATTCGTTCAGGTTGCGTTTCAACTAATGTGTTTACTAATTGACCATCTAACCCTTTCCGTGGTGGATCCACCACCACAACATCTGGTTGCAAGCCATTTTCAACTAATTTTGGCAATAATTCTTCCGCTAAACCAGCCGTGAAAGTGGCATTCTCAATGTTGTTTAATTTAGCATTATTTTCTGCATCTTTGACCGCTTCTTCAATTACTTCAATACCGTAAACTTGCTTTGCATCTTGGGCTAAAGTTAAGCCAATCGTCCCAATCCCGCAATAGGCATCCACCACAATTTCATTGCCTGTTAAAGCCGCATACTCTTTAACTTTTTGATACATCACTTCTGTTTGTTGTGGATTTACTTGATAAAATGAACGCGCGGAAATTTCAAATTTCAAATCAAAAATAGTATCTGTAATTTTTTCAGACCCATGTAATAAGATGGTTTCGTCGCCAAAAATGACATTGGTTCGTTTTGGATTTACATTTTGTACAATGCTGACTACTTCCGGAATAGCTTCCAAAATATCTGGCACAATTTTACTAATTGGGAATAATTTCGGTGTTCTCGTAATTAGAACAACCATCATCTCCCCAGTATGGTAGCCACGACGAACGACAATATGGCGTAAGTTCCCTGTATTATCAGATTCATTATAAGGTTTTACGCTATATTTACGCATAATGTCACGGATTTTAACAATTGCTGCATCAATTTCTGGGTCTTGAATATAGAAATGTTCCATCGGAATTAAATCATGGCTATTTTTCCGGAAAAAACCTGTTTGTAGTTGGTTGTCAATTTTACGCACGGGAATTTGTGCTTTGTTCCGGTAATGCCACGGATCGTTCATCCCAATTGTTGGTAAAACAGGAACTTCTGGCAATTTAGCGACACGTTGCATAACATTTTCGACTTGTTGCGTTTTAAATGATAGTTGGGCGCCGTACGCTAAATGTTGCAACGGACTGATCCCGACTTTTGTAAAGTTTTCATCTTTCACGGGCACCCGCTGTTCACTGCTTTTTAGGACAGTCAATACTTTCCCATAACCAAAACTTTTGCCTGTTTTTAAGACTTTGATTTCAAGTTTTTCACCTGGTAAGGCATTTTCAATAAACAATGGATAATGGTCCACTTTTGCCACGCCTAAACCTTCATGCGTCAAGTCAACGATTTCTACTTCAATGACGTCATTTTTCTTTACTGGATAATTTTTCATAAGTCGCTCCTTCTTTTTATACACTTCACTCATTCTAATGAAAATACCTAAGAAAAGCAACAACGAATTTTCATGGCGATTTAGCAATTCCGTTTGAGCTTTTTGGGTAAATAAAAGAATGAGACCCTTTCCCTTAGTCAAAAAATAGCCAATGAAAGATCTTATCAACTAAATCTTTCATTAGCTATTCACGGACTACTTAGTGCTTTTCTTTTTCGGCAATCTTTCCATCGCCATCAATATCTTCGTCTGTTAGTCGTTCAACTTCTTTGACAAATTCTTTGCTAGCTTCGTTATATGCTTCTTCCTCTTCGTCTTCTGATTCTACGACAATTTCATCGCTGCCAGTTAAGACAGAACCCATAATCGCATTGGACGGCAGTGCATCACCATTTGCAAAAATTTCAATGTGTTGATGCATATTTTTAAAAGTCATTGGAGCATCGCCTCCATATTCACCATCTAAATTAATCATCATTTTATTGTTCTTTTCTAACGTTTCTGCATGTAAATAGCTGGTCTTTGTATAGATTAGTCGATGATCTTCAACATGCTTTCCACCATTTAACATTAACGCAACTAAATGAAGAATCTCAAAAATATTGGCTGTTTTTACAATGATTAATGAAAACTTACCATCATCTAATTTAGCATCTGGTACGATTTGCTCGAAACCACCCACCGAGTTAGTCAGCCCTAGGAAAAACATTGATGCGTTGCCTTCGTACACACCTTCATCATATGTCATGCGCATTTTAATCGGCTTCACTCGCGGCAACATTTCGGCTCCTTTGGCTAAGTACGCTAAGTAGCCAAAAATACTTTTCAACTCTGACGGAACTTCATAAGTCAGTTCCGTTAAATGACCACCCGCCGCAATATTGATAAAGTAATTTTTGCCGGCTTGACCAATATCCATTTTGACAGTTTGATTTTTTTTAATCACTTCTGCTGCCTTAACGATATTATCACGAGGAATCTTCAAGGCTCGTGCATAATCATTCGTCGTTCCAGCAGGAATAATGGCCATTTTAGGGCGCCGCTTCAACGGAGCAATCCCATTCACGACTTCATTAATGGTCCCATCTCCACCTGCTGCTACTAGTAAATCAAATCCTGCACGCGCAGCACGATGTGCTTCATTGCGTGCTGAATTTTCTTCTGGTGTGGTCGCAAATGCACTGGCTTCATAACCACATTCTTCTAAAATAGATAAAATATCGGCTAAGTTCTTTTTAACTAACTCTTTTCCTGACGTTGGATTATAAATCACTCTAGCTTTTTTCATGGTTTGCCTGCTACTTTCTTATCGTTTTGAAAGCTCTTCTTGCAATAACTTGTTAACCACACCTGGGTTTGCTTGTCCACGAGTTGCTTTCATAATTTGTCCAACAAGGAAACCAACTGCACGGTCTTTGCCGTTTTTAAAGTCATCAATTGATTGTTGGTTGTTGTCTAAAACTTCGTTAATCATTGGTAATAATTGCGCTGGATCAGATAATTGAACAAGGCCTTTTGCTTCGACAACTTCTTTAGCGTCTCCACCGTTTTCAATTAACTCTTTGAACACTTTCTTCGCAATTTTCGAGCTGATTGTGCCATCGTTAATCAAAGTAATCATACCCGCTAGATTTTCTGGTGTTAGTTTAGTATCGGCTAATTCAACTTTTTCACTGTTTAAGTAAGCAGAAACTTCGCCCATTAACCAGTTTGATGCTTGTTTCGCATCTGCACCGTTTGCTAAAGTTGCTTCAAAGAAATCTGACATTTCTTTCGTTAAAGTCAAGACCATTGCGTCGTATTCAGGTAACCCTAATTCACTGATATAACGGGCACGACGTGAGGCTGGCATTTCTGGCAAACTAGCGCGAACTTTTTCAATCCATTCATCATCAATTGAAAAACGAGGAACATCTGGCTCTGGGAAGTAACGGTAGTCACTTGAGCCTTCTTTAACACGCATAAGCAACGTTGTACTAGTTGCTTCATCAAAGCGGCGTGTTTCTTGTTGAATTTCGCCACCAGATAATAGGACTTTGGCTTGGCGTTTTTCTTCATAAGCTAAACCTTTTTTTACAAAGTTCATAGAGTTCAAGTTCTTTAATTCCGCTTTAGTACCAAATTCTTCTTGACCATACGGACGTAAAGAAATATTGGCATCACAACGCATAGAACCTTCTTCCATTTTCACATCAGAAACTTCTGTAAATTGGATAATTGAACGCAATGCTTCTAAATACGCATAGGCTTCTTCTGGTGAACGCATATCCGCTTCTGAAACAATCTCAATTAAAGGCGTTCCTTGACGGTTCAAGTCCACATAAGAGTACCCATCTGTGCCATGAATGTTTTTGCCGGCATCTTCTTCTAAATGCACCCGTTCAATGCGAATTTTTTTCTTTTTGCCTTCGACTTCAATTTCAATCCAACCATCATGTCCGATTGGTTGATCAAATTGAGAAATTTGATACGCTTTAGGATTATCTGGGTAGAAATAGTTTTTACGATCAAAATGTGTTTCTTTTGAAATTTCACAGTTCAAGGCAAGTGCTGCTTTCATGCCAAATTCTAAGGCACCTTTATTCATGACAGGTAAAACACCTGGGTAACTCCAGTCAACCGCATTTGTGTTGCTGTTTGGTTCTGCTCCGAAATGCGCTGGCGCAGAGGAGAAAATTTTAGAGTTGGTTTTCAATTCTACGTGGACTTCTAATCCAATGACAGTTTCAAAGTTCATTAATCGTTCCCCCCTAAAATGACTGGTTTTTTCGTATGGAAATCTGTCGCTTGTTCAAAGGCGTACGCTGCTTTGTACATTGTATGTTCGTCAAAATGTTTTCCAATAATTTGTAAACCAACTGGCAAGCCTTCTGAGAAGCCTGCTGGAATGGACATGCCTGGTAGTCCTGCTAAGTTGACAGGAATGGTTAAAATATCATTCATATACATTGTGATTGGATCATTGATGTTTTCCCCTAGACCAAAGGCAACTGTTGGTGTGGATGGGCCAATGATTAAGTCATAATCCGCAAAGACATTCTCAAAATCTTGTTTGATTAGTGTACGGACTTGACCAGCCTTTTTAAAGTGCGCATCATAATAACCAGCACTTAAAGAGAAGGTTCCTAACATAATCCGACGTTTAACTTCTGTTCCGAAACCTTCAGAGCGTGAATTAACATAGACATCTTCTAGATTTTGGACATTTTCGGAACGGTACCCGTAACGAATGCCATCAAAGCGTTGTAAGTTTGAACTTGCTTCTGAAGAGGCAATAATATAATAGACCGCTACGCCGTATTTAGAATGTGGCAAACTAACTTCTTCCACCGTTGCTCCTAAAGATTTAAATGTTTCTGCTGCTTTTAATACCGCTTCACGAACATCCGATTGTACCCCTTCACCTAAGTATTCTTTTGGTAAAGCAATTTTCATGCCTTTGATGTCGCCAGTTAAATCTGCCGTAAAATCAGGAACAGAAACACCTGCAGAAGTGCCGTCTTTTTCGTCATAACCACTAATTGCATTTAAAGCTAAGGCATTGTCTTTAACATTTCGTGTCAATGGACCAATTTGGTCTAAACTTGAAGCAAAAGCAATCAAACCAAAACGAGACACACGTCCATAAGTTGGTTTTAGGCCCACAATACCGTTGAATGCGGCTGGTTGGCGGATACTACCACCTGTATCGCTCCCTAAAGAAACTGGGACTTGTCCGGCTGCGACAGCAGAAGCTGAACCACCAGAAGAACCGCCAGGAACTTTGGTTTGATCCCAAGCATTTTTTGTTTTCTTGAAGTAAGACGTTTCCGTACTTCCGCCCATGGCAAATTCATCCATGTTCAATTTTCCGACTGGAATCATATCTGCTTGATAGACTTTATCCATCACGGTCGCATCATAAATTGGGTCAAAATTGTGTAACATTTTTGATCCAGCTGTTGTCAAAATGTCTTTTGTGACAATATTATCTTTAATCCCAATTGGAATTCCTGCTAAAGGATTACTTTCAGTGATGCCTTTTAAGTCAATCGCTTTGGCTAATGCCATTGCTTTTTCTTCACTAACTGTGATAAAAGAACCTAGTTGTTCTTCTGTATCTTGAATACGATTTAATGTTTCTTCGGTTAAATCAACTGCAGTGATTTCTTTTGAGACCAATAAATCATGTAACTCTGTTAACGATTTGTCGTATAATTTTTCCATTAGGCTCCTGCCTCCCCGTTATCCATAATTGCAGGCACTTTAATGTAACCATTCTCTGATTCCGGAACATTCCGCATTAATTCTTTACGGTCCATTCCTGGTGTCGCTACGTCTTCACGCATGACATTGATTGATTCATTCACATTTGAAGTAAAAGGAACCCCTGTTGTATCTACTTCTTCTAGTAATTCCACCATATCAATAATTTTATCTAGTTGATTGGTAAAGTCCGCTAATTCTTCTTCGGAGAAAGATAATTTTGATAATTTAGCGACATGTTTGACTTGTTCTTCTGTAATTGCCATAGATACCCTTCTTTCTATCATTTACTGAAATTTTCATTTTCAGATTAATCAATTGGATTGTATTTCTTTAAACAGCTTAGCACAGCTGTTCACTCTGTTCCCATTCTACCATAAAATGGTCGGATATTTTAGATGAAACCTTGAATTTCATTGATAATTTGTCGCTCGCAAAAATGACGGAAATATGTTATTATGAAAATGAAAAGAGAGATATGCAGGAACATACCTCTCTAATAGCCACTACCAGTTATAAGAACTGGTGGCTTACTGAGTTATTGGTTTTATTTCAAACGCTTAACCGTTCAGCTCCTCAAAGCTTATGAACGGTTATTTTTGTTGTCTAAGACAAGCGCTAAGATACCGAAGATAATGGTCACAACAAGCGTTGCAAAACCAATCATCAGTCCTAGCGCTGCTTCAACGGACAAAAACATTGCTCCTTTCGTTAAAGTAAGAAGAATTGCGCATAAGCATCAACCTCCTTTCTCAACTCAGAAAGTCCTCGTTCATATAACTTTTATGACTAAAATAAGTATACCATCAAATTACTACATAAAATCTGACAACGTTAATTTTTCTTCTTAAAAATGACTTGCATCTAACGCATCGACCATTTCTTGTTCATTCCAAACGGTCACGCCTAAGCTTTCAGCTTTGGTTAATTTACTGCCAGCATCTTCGCCAGCAACCACAATGTCAGTTTTTTTCGAAACGCTCCCTGTAACTTTTCCACCAAGATTTTCAATTTTTTCTTTAGCTTCTTCGCGAGTGTACTGCGTTAATTTCCCTGTTAAAACAACTGTTTTGTCTTTGAAAGGTGACTCCACTTCTGCTAATTGTTCTGTCCGGAGACCTTTATATGTCAAGTTCACTTGGGCTTTTTCCAGTTCAGCCATTAATTCATGAACTTCCTCATTTTCAAAATACGTCACAACGCTGTCGGCGATTGTTTCACCAATTGAATCCAAAGCCACAATTTCTTCCGCAGTTGCTCGACTTAAGGTTGATAAATCACCAAAATGCTCCGCTAAAATTTTCGCCGCTTTCGCACCCACATGGCGAATCCCTAAGCCAAAAATCAAACGTTCGACAGAGTTTTCTTTACTCCCTTGAATGGCAGTATAAATGTTGTTTGCTGATTTTTCTTTGATTTTATCCAAAGTCATTAACTGTTCTTCTGTTAAGAAATACAGATCCGCTACGTCTTTCACTAATCCTTTGTCATACATTTGTGCTAACACTCTTGGCCCCAAGCCATCAATGTTCATTGCGTTTCGTGAGACAAAGTGATTCAGCCCTTCTTTAATTTGCGCAGGGCATTTTGGATTAATACAACGTAACGCCACTTCCTCATCTAAATGCACCAACTCACTATGACAAATTGGACAATGTGTCGGCATTTCATAAGGCTGACTATCGGCTGCACGTTTTTCAACTAGGACTTGCGCTACTTCTGGGATAATATCGCCGGCTTTGTAAATAATAACATGATCATTTAAACGGATATCTTTCATTTGAATAAAATCTGCATTATGCAAACTTGCCCGACTAACCGTGGTTCCCGCGACTCGTACAGGAGCCATGACCGCAGTAGGAGTGACCACCCCCGTGCGCCCAATTGTCCATTCAATATCTTCCACTACTGTTTCTGCTTCTTCTGGTGGAAATTTGTAGGCAATCGCCCAGCGAGGTGCTTTGACAGTGAAACCTAATTCATCTTGTAACGCAAATTCGTTCACTTTAATCACAATTCCATCAATTTCGTATGGCAAAGTGCTCCGCTTTTCATGGTATTCTTCAATGTAGGCCCAAACTTCATCGATTGACTGACATAATTGCCGTTCGGGATTGGTTCTAAAACCAATTGCAGAAAGCTCTTCTAATGCCTCAAACTGCGTCTTCGCTTTCATTGGTCCAAAGTCAGCAACTGTGTATAAAAACGTATTTAAGTTCCGTTTCGCCACAATTTTTGTATCTAATTGGCGCAAGCTGCCCGCCGCTGCATTCCGAGGATTGGCAAAAATATCTTGGCCATTTTCTTCACGTTCTTCATTCAATGCGACAAAGGATTGTTTAGGCATGTAGCACTCGCCACGAACTTCCACTGAAATGGGCTCCGTTAAGCGCATTGGTACAGAGCGAACCGTTCGTAAGTTCTCTGTAATGTTTTCACCAACCGTTCCATCGCCTCGTGTTGCTCCGCGTACAAACACCCCGTTTTCATAACGTAATGAAATTGCTAACCCATCAATTTTTAACTCGCAACAGTAAGCAACAGGTTTACCAATCGCCTTACGTACACGTTCATCAAAAGCAAAAATGTCTTCCTTGCTAAACCCATCATTTAAACTATACATTGGAATGTCATGCGGAGCTTTTTCAAAACCAGATAAAACTTTGCCACCTACACGTTGTGTCGGCGAATCTGGCGTGATTAAATCAGGAAACTCCGTTTCAATATCGACTAACTCTTTATACAAACGATCGTAAACATAATCTTCTACGGATGGTTGATCTTTGACATAATATTCATGGGAATATTGATTGAGTTGTTTTCTTAATTCTTGCGCACGAGTTGTCGCCGCCGTTAATGTTAATGGTTGTTGTTCCATCGTAGAACTCCTCCTCATAAGTGTAATGCTCCTATCGTCTTTTTAACACATTTACACTAAGATAGAAAATAAAAAGAATTTATCTAATGATGATTTCTCATTAAATCGCTGACCTATTTTGCATGTTAAATTTTTTCAATTGGTGCAAATGCCGCTAACAACCGTTTTATGCCTTTTTCTGGGAAAGCAATGTCCAACTCTAAGTCTTTGGCCGAACCGCCTACACGAACGACTGTACCAACGCCCCATGCTTTATGTTGGACCTTATCACCTGCTTGCCAAGAAACTTTTTCGCCACCACTTGCCACTTTGTTGCTAACTGATTTTGTAGCTGGCTGTGTATAAGCTGGTTTACTTGCGCTGGGCTTAAATACTTTAGGATCAAAGGTGCGCGCTGGAGCTTTCTGTAAATTGGCCACCGCCCCTTGTTTCATTAAACGCTCCGCCTCAATTTCTTCTAAAAAGCGACTTGGTCGATTATATTGCGTGCGACCATATAATGTTCTCGAATAAGCATTCGTTAAGAACAGGGCTTCTTCCGCTCGTGTGATACCAACATAAGCCAAGCGCCGTTCTTCTTCCAGTTCACTTTCTTCTAGCATGGCACGTGATAATGGGAAAACCCCTTCTTCTAAGCCCATTAAAAAGACCACTGGAAATTCCAGCCCTTTGGCCGCATGCAACGTCATTAAGGTTACTTGTGAAGAGCTCTCCTCTAAATTATCTAAATCAGAAACCAAGGCTAAATCTGTTAAGAAATCTGCCAATTTTGTTTCTTCGCCATTTGGATCGTCGTTATTTTGCGCTTCAAAACGTTTATCAAATTCTTGTGTCACAGATAAAAATTCGCCCAAGTTTTCTAAGCGAGCTTGAGACTCTAAATTATTTTGCGCCATCAAAGCTTCTCGATAACCACTACGTTGTAAAGTTTCTTTCACCAATTCTGTAATCGTTAAATAGGGCACTGTTTTCGTTAAGTCTTGAATCATCATGCCAAAATTACCAAGCTCTTTACCCGCTTTTCCTGAAATATTTGCCAAATCAACATTTTGGGCAGCTTCCAGCAAAGCCCAACCATGCGTATCCGCAAATAGCCGTAATTTTTCAATTGAACTTTTACCGATTCCTCGTTTTGGTTCATTGACAATTCGTTCAAAACTAATCGAATCATCTGGATTGGCAATCAAACTTAAATAAGCCAAAATATCTTTAATTTCTTTACGGTCGTAGAATTTATGTCCGCCCACCATGGTATACGGAATATTAGATTTCAAGAGCATTTCTTCCACTACACGGGATTGAGCATTGGTCCGATATAATACCGCAAAATCACCATAAATTCGGTCATTTTCCCGCATTTCTTTTTGGATTTGGCTCACAATAAATTGTGTTTCATCCCGTTCTGTGTCTCCACGATAATAGACAATCTTTTCACCGTCTATATTTTCTGTCCACAGTTCTTTCTCGCGGCGGTTACGGTTATTTTTGATGACATCATTCGCAGCCGCCAAAATGTTTTTGGTGGACCGATAATTTTGTTCTAGCAAAATTACACTGGCATCTGGATAATCTTTTTCAAAATCCAAGATATTTTGCATATCCGCCCCGCGCCAACCATAGATACTTTGGTCGGCATCACCTACGACACACAGATTTTTGAAACGTGCAGCCAATAAATTGACTAAGGTATATTGTGCATGATTGGTATCTTGGTATTCATCCACATGAATATAGTGAAATTTATTTTGGTAGAAAGCTAACGTATCTGGTTGTTCATTGAATAAACGAATCGTATTCATAATCAAATCATCAAAATCCATACATTGGTTTTTGCGTAATTCTTTTTGATAGGCTTCATAGCATTTTGCGACAATTTCTTCATATAAGGAACCTTGCATTTCAGCAACTTTTTCAGGCGTTTGTAATTCATTTTTGGCATTGCTAATCGTACCTAAAATTGAGCGAGGATCATATTTTTTTGAATCAATATTTAAGTCGTTTAAGATGCGTTTCATTAATGTTTTTTGTTCCGATGGGTCAATAATTGTAAAATTACGGTTGTAACCAATCTGATCCACATCACGACGTAAAATTCTTACACACATGGAGTGAAAAGTGGAGACCCATACATCTTCGCCACCCGTTTCCAGTAATTTATTTACACGCTCTTTCATTTCTTTAGCAGCTTTATTGGTAAACGTAATCGCCAAAATATTCCATGGATTTACTTCTTTTTCCTCAATTAGATAGGCAATTCGGTGTGTTAAAACCCGCGTTTTTCCACTACCAGCACCAGCCATGACTAACAGTGGTCCTTCTGTATGCAAAACGGCTTCTTCTTGTCGAGGATTCATTCCCTGAACCAAGGCATGTTTTTGTGTCATATTAAACGTCCTCTCTCTTTTTTCAATCTTATACAGTATACCAAAAATCCCTTTGAAGTTCTTTAGAAAAGAACAAAAAATCTTTTTCTTTTTATATGAAATTTTCTTGTAAATCAAGTCAAACCGCAGTACATTAGTAAGTAGTGATGGAGGCTAAAAATGAAATGAATAATGATGTACATGAAATTAAACAATTAGATGGTACCCGAATCGGCTTTATCCTTAAAGGCATCGTCGTCGGAATCCTGGTCGGCTTTGTTGTCAGCTTATTTCGCTTAGGCATTGAAAAAATTGGCGAACAAGTCGTTCATCTGTATCAAACGTTTCACGAAAAACCCTTTTGGATGATTCCTTGGTTCTTATTTTCTCTCGTACTTGCTTATTTATTAGGACGACTGATTAAGAGCGAACCAGCAATTAAAGGCAGTGGCATCCCCCAAGTGGAAGGACAACTTCAAGGTCAATTAGAAATTCACTGGTTTCCAGTGCTTTGGAAAAAATTTACCGGTGGGATCTTAGCGATTAGTCCTGGGCTATTTTTGGGACGTGAAGGTCCTTCAATTCAACTAGGTGCAGTGGTTGGACAAGGCTATAGTCAATGGCGGCAAAGCACCAAGTCTGAAGAAAAAATTTTAATCAGTAGTGGTGCCAGTGCTGGTTTAGCCGCCGCTTTTAACGCACCAATCGCAGGACTTTTATTTGTTCTAGAAGAGGTTCACCATTCCTTTTCACCTTTAGTTTGGTTAACCTCTTTTTCTGCGGCCATTTCCGCTAACTTTGTTTCTTTGCATTTCTTCGGATTGCAGCCAGTTCTTTATATTGGTCCGGTTAAATCTTTGCCTTTAGAGTACTATTGGACATTAGTCCTGCTGGGCGTTTTGCTAGGATTATTAGGTTGGATATATCAAAAAACATTGTTGTCCTTACCAAAAGTATATGGAAAAATCAAAGGCCTTTCTTCTAATTATTATGGTTTTATTCCTTTTATTTTGATTTTACCGATTGGTTATTTCTTTCCACATTTACTTGGCGGTGGGAATCAAATTGTTTTAGCTTTAGGCAATCAACCGGCCACGATTTGGGCTTTAGTCGGCTTACTGGTTTTACGTTTTGTTTTTTCAATGGTTTCTTACGGTTCGAATCTCCCTGGTGGTATTTTCTTGCCTATTCTAACTTTAGGTGCCATTATCGGAACATTGTATGGCAGTCTACTTGTCCAATACGTAGGGATGGATCCAATTTTTGTGAAAAACTTTTTAATTTTTGCCATGGCTGGTTATTTTACTGCGATTGGTAAAGCACCGTTAACAGCGATTATTTTAGTAACAGAAATGGTCGGCAATTTTTCTCATTTAATGTCTTTAGGGGTTGTCGCTTTAGTTAGTTATATTACCATCGATAGTCTTGGCGGCAAGCCAATTTATGAAAGCTTATTAGAACGTTTGGTTCCTTCTAAAGTAAGTAATATTCGTGGCCACAAAACGATTATTGAATTACCTATCACTGCAGAAAGTTCCTTAGATGATACGATGGTACGTGATTTTGTCTGGCCTAAACAAATGTTGCTCACTTCCATTCGCCGTGGCGAATCGGAAATTTTAACACATGGTGATACTGTTATGCATGTTGGCGATGTGCTCATTATTTTGACCGATGAAAAACTCGCTTACCAAGTCAAAAAAGAGATTTGTCAAAAAACTTTACCGAATGATTTAGTGAATTAAAGAAAGCTGCTGAACCTGAGTTCAGCAGCTTTCTTTTTTTCTTATGACTGTTTTTTAATTTTTTTGAATGTTTTTGACCGTTTTAGATTGATTAGCGTTTTCATTTGTGCTATTATATCCATGAAATGAGGGATGAAAATGCTTACGGAAGAACGACATCAAAAAATTTTACAATTGTTAGATCAAAAATCAGTCGTCAAATCGCAAGAACTTGCTAGCTTGTTCAATGCTTCAGAATCCACAATCCGCCGCGATTTACAAGAATTAGAAGACGCCAATTTGTTAGAACGCATTCACGGCGGCGCTAAGCGTATTCTTAATTTAGGCTTTGAACAAAACATGACGGAAAAATCAATCAAAAACACGCACGAAAAGCAAAAGATTGCTTCTTTAGCCGCTAGTTGTGTACAAGATGGCGATATGATCTATTTAGATGCTGGTTCAACCACGTTAGAAATGATCCCTTTTTTAGTTGGGAAACAAATCCATGTAGTGACGAATTCCGTACATCATGCTGCAAAACTTAGCGACATGGAAATTCCCACTATTATGCTTGGTGGTACTTTGAAGCTCTCCACTAAAGCAATCATTGGTGCCACTAGTATGGAACAGCTACAACATTTTCGTTTTAACAAAGCTTTTTTAGGAACTAACGGCGCACATTTAGAGTTTGGTTTAACAACGCCTGATCCCGAAGAAGCAGCGCTAAAAGCCTTGGCTATTCATCAAGCAGAAACAGCCTATGTTTTACTGGATCATACAAAATTTAATGAAGTAACGTTTACCAAAGTGGAAGAATTAGAGTCAGTTACTTTACTAACTGACTACTGCCCTGCTGAATCGCTTCAAGGATTCCAGCAAAAAACTATTTTAATGGAGGCAAACAAATGATTTACACAGTGACTTTAAACCCTTCTATCGACTTTATCGTTCATGTCGATCATCTACAAATTGGTGATTTGAATCGGATGACGAATGATTTTAAATTACCTGGCGGCAAAGGAATCAACGTTTCACGTATTTTAAAACGTATGGAGACAGAATCCACTGCCTTAGGTTTTTTAGGTGGTTTTACAGGCTCATTCATTGCCGATTGGTTGAAAAAAGAAGAAATCCAAACGAATTTCACTCCCGTGTCTGCTGATACACGAATCAACATTAAATTGAAATCAGATACTGAAACAGAAATTAACGGCTTAGGACCTGCCCTAACAAACGAAGAAATTCAAGAACTAAAACAAGCAGTTAGTCGTGTTCAGGCTGGTGATATTGTTGTTCTTTCAGGAAGTACACCTGCTTCTCTACGCAAAGGATTTTACGAAGAATTAATCCAAATTGTGAAGGAAAAAGGCGCAGAATTTGTTATTGATACGACAGGTGAAGATTTAATGAACGCTTTGTCACAAAAGCCTTTATTGGTCAAGCCAAATAATCATGAGTTGGCAGAATTATATCATACAACCTTTACAAGTGTTGAAGATATTTTACCTTATGGACATCGGTTACTAGAAGAAGGAGCGCAACACGTAATTATCTCAATGGCTGGTGATGGTGCATTACTTTTCACAACAGAAGGTGTTTATCGTTCCAACGTTTTAGAACGTCCACTGAAAAATTCTGTCGGCGCTGGCGACTCAATGATTGCTGGTTTTATTGGCAACTTTTCAAAAACACAAGATCCTTTAGAGGCTTTCAAATGGGGTGTCGCTTGCGGTAGCGCGACCGCATTTTCTGATGATTTAGCCTCAGAAGATTTTATCCAAGAACTTATTCACGAAGTAACAATTGAAAAAATTTCAGAATAAATCCACTAAGGGAGGAAAATAGAGTGAACATTAATGATTTATTAATAAAAGATGTCATGATTATGGATTTACAAGCTACTGATAAAAAAGGCGCGATTGATGAAATGGTCCAAAAATTATACGATGGTGGCCGCATCTCTGACATTGACACTTACAAAGAAGGAATTTTAAAACGCGAATCACAAACATCGACTGGTTTAGGCGACGGCATCGCTATGCCTCACGCAAAAAACAGTGCCGTAAAAGAACCGACAGTTCTTTTCGCTAAAAGTAAAAAAGGGGTTGATTATGAAGCACTAGATGGACAACCTACTTATCTATTCTTCATGATTGCTGCTCCAGAAGGCGCTAATGATACACATCTCCAAGCGCTTGCGGCCCTTTCTCGATTACTTATCGATCCAGACTTTGTTGGCAAATTGAAAGAAGCGGAAACTCCAGAAGCAGTCCAAGCTCTTTTCCAAGCAGCAGAAGATCAAAAAGAAGCGGAAGAAAAAGCAGAACAAGAACAAACAACGCCAGCACCAGAAAGCAATCGTAAATATATTATTGCTGTGACTGCTTGTCCTACAGGAATTGCTCACACTTACATGGCTGAAGATGCACTGAAGAAAAAAGCAAAAGAAATGGGCGTAGACATTAAAGTAGAAACAAACGGTTCAGAAGGAATTAAAAATCGTTTGACTGCTGAAGATATTGCTCGTGCTGATGGCGTAATTGTCGCAGCCGATAAAAAAGTAGAAATGAATCGTTTTGATGGTAAAAAATTAGTCAATCGTCCCGTCAGTGATGGAATTCGTAAAACCGAAGAACTAATTAACTTAGCCATTAGTGGTGAAGCTCCTACTTTCCATGGCAGTGACTCGGCTGCAAGCGACCAAGAGGATTCAGCGGAAGGTTCAATCGGTTCTCGTATCTATAAAGATTTAATGAATGGTGTTTCTCATATGTTACCTTTCGTTATTGGTGGCGGAATTGCCATTGCTCTTTCCTTTATGATTGATCAATTTATCGGAGTTCCTCAAGATCAATTAGCCAACTTAGGTAATTACAATGACGTAGCTAGCTGGTTTAACCAAATTGGTGGCGCAGCATTTGGCTTTATGTTACCTGTCTTAGCTGGTTTTATTGCTTCTAGTATTGGGGATCGTCCAGGCTTAGTTGCTGGTTTCGCCGCTGGTGCGTTAGCAAACGCTGGAGGCGCTGGGTTCCTTGGGGCCCTAATCGGTGGTTTCTTAGCTGGTTATGTAGTGGTTCTTTTACGTAAAGTCTTCAAAGGCTTGCCAAAATCATTAGATGGAATTAAAACCATTTTATTCTATCCAGTTTTTGGTTTGATTATTACGGGCTTATTAATGTTAGTCATTAACATCCCAATGAAAGCAATTAATGATGCGTTAAATCATTTCCTACTTGGCTTAGATGGCACAAATGCAGCTTTACTTGGTGCTTTATTAGCTGGTATGATGGCCATCGACTTAGGTGGACCAGTTAACAAAGCTGCTTATGTTTTCGGTACAGCTACGCTAGCAAGTACTGTTGCAGAAGGTGGCAGCGTGGTCATGGCTTCTGTAATGGCTGGCGGAATGGTTCCTCCATTAGCAATTTTCGTAGCAACTCGTTTATTTAAAAATAAATTTACAAAAGATCAACAAGATGCCGGCTTAACCAATATTGTAATGGGCCTTTCTTTTGTCACTGAAGGGGCAATTCCTTTTGCAGCAGCTGACCCATTACGTGTGATTCCAAGTTTCGTGGTAGGTTCTGCCTTTACTGGTGCGTTGGTTGGTGCGTTTGGTATCAAATTATTGGCACCACATGGAGGAATCTTTGTCGTATTCCTATTAAGTAATCCATTACTATATCTATTGTTCATCTTAATTGGGGCGATTATTTCAGGAATTGTCTACGGACTTTTGAAAAAACCTGTCGAAATACCTGCTTAAAAAAAACAGCAAAAAAGCGATTCAACCATGGTTGAATCGCTTTTTTATTATTTTCTCTTTATCGCATAATTTTCTAAATACTCAGGATTTCCTTTGCTTCTGATATACGTATACACGCCCATCACAAAGGCCCCAAGGGTATTGGTAAATAAATCCCCCATCGTATCCATTAAAGCAGCACGCCCAATAAACGGTTGGCCGTTGGACATATTATAGCGTTGTAAATTCATGTTCCCTAGTGAATCGCAGATAAATTCCCAGAATTCCCAGAAAACGCCACAAAGCCCTGCAAATGCAAACCCAAATAATAAAAATAACCACGGGGAAACATCGGCGTACTTCGTTTTCTTCAATAGGAAACCAGCAATACCATAACCAACAGCAGTTAACAGCATCGGACTAACAAAGTGTAAAATTTTATCCCAGAACGAAATGATTGAAATCATATGCAACGAGGTTCCTAGGAATACTGAAATAAATAAGAAAAACCAGTAAAAATAAACGATGGTCGGTGGCATAATAATTTTTAAAAATTTATTGACAAGATCCGGTAAAAAGATCAGCCCAATTCCAAGTAAACATTCGATAACAAACGTCACACCTTGTTTTGTTGAATACTTGGCCGTAAAAAATTCCCAGAGATTGTACGTCAAGCATAAGATGCCAAACACCACTAATCCATATTTAATTTTCGAATAATTTTTATCCATTTTGACACACCCTTTCAAAAGTTATTTTATATGAAAAAAACTGTAGATGAAAGACACCTTCCATCTACAGTTTTAGAAAACTCTATCGAATGAAGAGCTTATTAAAAATGTTTATTTTTCAACAGCTGTTTCAGTAATTGTTTCAACAGCACGTTTCATACGAATATCGTGTTCTAACATGTCGTTGTTTAATACTTTACGTACTTGCGCTTCAGGCATGTTGTATTGTTCTGCTAAATCTTTCACTTCAGCATCGATGTCTTCTTGTGTTACTTCGATGTTTTCAGCTTTGGCAACTGCTTCAATCACTAAGTTTGTTTTTGTGCGTGTTTCTGCTTCGCCTTCAAATTGTTTGTGTAAATCTTCTTCTGTAGAACCAGTTAATTGGTAGTACATTTCAGGAGAAATTCCTTGGCGTTGCATGTTGTTTAAGAATTCATCCATTGAACGGTGAACTTCGTCGTGAACCATTACGTGTGGTAATTCAACGATTTCAGCATTTTCAACAGCTAAACGAATTGCTTCTTCGTCTTTTGCTTCTTCAGCTGCTGCTTCTTTTGCTTCTGTCAATTCTTTACGGAATTTTTCTTTTAATTCGTCTAATGATTCTACTGAATCGTCAACGTCTTTTGCAAATTCATCATCCAATTCTGGTAATTCTTTTGCTTTTACTTCATGAACAGTTACTTTGAAGACTGCTTCTTTACCAGCTAAATCTTCTGCTTGATAATCTTCAGGGAAAGTAACATTTACTTCTACTTCTTCGCCAGCTTTTTTGCCAACTAATTGGTCTTCAAAGCCTGGAATAAATGAATTAGAACCTAATTCTAATGAGTAATTTTCGCCTTTGCCGCCTTCAAATGCTTCGTCGCCTAAGAAGCCTTCAAAGTCGATAACTACAGTGTCGCCATTTTCAGCAGCGGCATCTTCTTTGATTACTAATTCAGCTTGAGATTCTTGTTCGCGTTTCAAACGTGCTTCCACGTCTTCATCTGTTACTTCACGGTCTTGTTTAGACACTGTTAAGTTTTTGTATTCGCCTAATTTTACTTCAGGTTTTACAGTTACTTCAGCAGTGATAACCCAGTCTTCCCCTTTATTCATGCTTTCAACATCAATTTTTGGTTGTGCTACTGGTTCAATTCCTGCTTCTAATACAGCCGCTTCATATGCTTCTGGTAAAACAGCGTTTAACGCATCTTCGTATAACGCTTCTTCTCCATACATACGATTAAAAACAGTACGTGATACTTTTCCTTTACGAAAACCAGGTACGTTTAAGTTTTTTTTCACTTTATTGAACGCTTGCGTTAATCCTTTTTCGATTACTGCTTGTTCGATTGAAAAAGTTAATACACCATCATTAGTGCCTTTTTTTTCCCATTTCGCAGACATTTGTTTCCCTCCGAATAACATTTAATTTTATACATCAAACTTTATTTATGCATACCTTTAAATAGTACACTATCCCTAGGAAAATGTAAATATTTTAAGTGCTAAGAAGTGAAAGAAAGACTCGATTTTTAGCAAACTATCAGTTTTTTAATTTTTTCGGATTAAAAAAGCATAGAATTTCGAGAAATTTCCTTCTTAAAATCCTAAAAGATTGTGAACAAAATATCTTGTTCATCGTCGGATGTAATCGCTTTACTTTATGAATGGCCCATTATAGAATGTATGCACTCAATATTTACGCATTATATATTTTCGTCATTATACATATAATATCAAAAAAGGAGGGGATGGTTTTGAATAAGTTCGTCTGGGGAATCTTTTCTTGCATCATATCATGGCTTTTTTTATCGCTGACTCAACCTTTGATGGCTCATTCTGAAACACTGAACCCTACAACTCACGCCTCTACTTTTAGTGAAACATTTACCTCAGTTTCAACAGAACAACAAACAACTCAAGCAACCGATATCGTGGAACAAGAAACCGAGCAAACCCATGCTTCCTCTGAAAACGATGAACCTATGGCACCTATGCCAGCTAGTGTTTCTGTTGGTAATAGCACCTTGAAAAGTACCTTAAGTACGGGAACGTATAACCAAGATATTATCACACTTTCATATGAATACAGTGTGACACTTATCGGCTTAGCAATTAATGATCGGCCGATTATTGCTATTCAACTTCCTACAGAAATTTCAAGCCAGTTAGATAACGACACTCTAAAGCAACAAGATTTTCTGACTCTTTTAACAGGGACTGTTAGTTATCCAGGAACAGCCACTCAAGATATTCACAGTTCAACTAACGGCGTCAGCCTCTCTTATAGTAGCACTTATCATTCTGTTTATCTAACTTTTCCAAGTAGCACCTTGGTGTTACTTCCCGGAACCAAATGGTCTGCCGCCATTTCGTTTGATGTGGGCGCACTTTATAAACGAGGAATTTCAATCCCTCCTGCTCTTAACGGCAAAGACTATCCGATTCGAGGAACCTTTACAGATGTCGGCACTGGATTAGGTGCAATTAATATTATTATTGGAAACAATACAAAAACAGGCGTAATTAGCAAAGCTCAACTTAGTTTAGGGAATTACCCCGTTCCTCAAGTCACACCAGCCAAACTAACTCAACCAAATCATCTGGACACTACTGTAACAGGGACCATTCAACAAGTACAAGACCCAAACTATAACTACTCTGTTCAATTAACCTTGAACCGCCATGATGGCACCACTACCCCCATTGTGGTGAAAGGGATTTCTGTCGATGCAGCCGGAAATTTCTCGACATCTTTAGCTTCACCATTAGAATATGGCGACACGCTCTCTACAATTGTCTTTGCTCGTTCAAAAACGTCAACCGACTATATTCAAAGCAGCCCCTCAGCTGACCAAAGTGTCAATTGGTCAATCCAACCAGTCACAAACGTAGTCGCTAATGCCGGATCAACTCAACTTTCAGGTAAAGCTTCTCAAGCATCTAACGGAACCTATCAAGTTAAAGTACAAATAAATGGTGGTTCTATTTTCACAACGTCCTTAGATTCCAATGGCCATTTTCAATTTGCTAATTTACCCACTTTCCAAGGGGGAGAAACGGTCAGCTTGTGGGTCCAAGGTCTCAGCAATCGCACTGGCCTGCCTTTGCTAACCAGTTCTACTGTTTCTCAAACAGTTGCTTATCCTGTGCCTCAACTAACGGTCACGCAAACCATTGAGCGGAAAAATGCACAAGGGCTCTGGGAAGCTGCAAACTCTGTCGTAAGTGGTCAAATCATTCGTTTCACGTTAATCACACGTTTAACCAATCAACCAGCAACGTGGATGAATCAGCAATTACGAGCAACGGTGCCTAAAGGACTGGCTCAACTTTCAGCTGCTACATTAACAAAACAATCAGCAGCAGGTTTAAGTACGCCAATAGCTGGGCTTCAACTTTTAACTGATAGTTCCACTGGTTTGCCGTATTGGAGTTATCATAATTCGCTGCCAGCAGATAATTTTACGGAAGCCAATACACAATTCACCTTACAATATACAGCAACGGTTACAGAAGAATGGATAAACCAATTTCTTTTATTTTCTAGCACGGTTACTGGCAATGATGGTGGCGGAACGCCAATTACGCCAATTACTAAGGAACAGTCTTTACCTATCAAAAACGGTACACTCCGTTTTGTGCAGATGCCAACTACAGTTTCCTTTAAAAATTTACCTTTTCCCAGCAAACGAACCATATACTCACCATCGACCATCAGCGCTCCTTTCCTCATTGCCGATGGTCGTGTTGCAAAAACACCATGGCATTTGTTGGTAAGAGAGAGTCAGCCCATGCATTCAACTTCTACAAATAAAACGATCCAGCAAGCTTTCATTTATCGAAAAAATGGCAGTGATTTTCCTATCTCCTCTTTAGCAACCGAAGTTTATCAATACACCGCAACGGACGATAACAATGTAGAAATTCCTTGGAACCAACAAAATGGACTTTTTTTAAGCGTTGCTCCTGACCTTAATTTAACGGTCAAAGAATCTTACACTGCCGAATTACAATGGATTCTTTCTGATACACCCCTCTAATTAGGATTTAGCTTTTTTAAAAGTTAAAAATAAACAAGAAAGCCTAATGGTAATAAGTCAAGATATAAATTTTAGAATATGAGTTAGATTTTGAAAAATTAGACCGCACTGAACTAGACCCGACCAAAATCAAATTTTTTTCGGGGTGCTCACGAAGATTTTCGCAAATAACTTTACGTTATTTTTCTATCACCACCTTCGCTGGCTGATAGAATTGACCGTTGCGTAGTAGCGCATCGATCAAGCGTACAAATTTTCTTCCGGTTAAGACGAGCGCTCGTTTATGTTTGTGTTTAGGTACTTCATTTCTCTTTTTTTGGTAGTACTCTTTAAATTCTGGAAGTGTGCTTCTTACTCGATTGGTGGCTTCAATTAAGTAGTAACGAAAATAGCGATTTCCAGAACGATTTAGTGGCGTGTTTTCAGATTGAGAATTTCCCGACTGATTTTTAGTCCAAGTTAGACCGGCATACTTCGCTAACTTGGATTGATCATCAAATCGCTCGATTTGACCAATCTCAGCGATTAAGCCCGCAGTATAAACAGCTCCTAATCCTGGGACGCTTAATAAGCATTGGGCTTCTGGAATTGTTTCAAGTAAAGCAGTAATGGCTTTTTCAATTTCTTTAATCTGTTTTTTTAGAAATTTGATTTCATTGGCGATTATACCTAATACAAGGTCAATGGAATTCTTGGTTACTTTACCTAAACGATAAGAACTACGTACAGCTTTTTGAATACTTTTGACAAGTTGCTCTGGATTTTTGAATCGACCCTTTCCTAGCTTTTGAAGTAATTCAACGGCCGCTTCCAGAGACATTTCTGAAAATTCATCTAAGGTAATGCCTTCTGTAAGTAGATTCATAATCGAAGCTCCGAATATGGAAGTTTTATTATCTTCATTCGCAAGTTCTTTTGATAAAGTATTACATTTATACGTCAAATTTTCTAAAAAATGTTGTTTTGCTTCTACCATTTGTGTCACTAATTGATAACGAGATCTTGTTAGTCGTTGAAGACCAACATAAACTTCTTCTTTAATAGGAGACAATGTATGGAGATCTACTCGCAGATAATCAGCTATGATCTGTGCATCAATTTTGTCTGTTTTATCCTGATCGAACATTCTTGAATACTGTTTGATTCTATAAGGATTTTCTACAGTGACTTCGACAGGTAATAGCTTCAAATCTTCATCTAAGTAGAAAAACATTGCTGGGTGGAAACTATAAACAGAAGTTGATTCCATACCTATGACAATTTGGCAGAAACCAAAGGTTTCTTGGTAGTCGAGAATTCTTTGTTTGATTTCGCTAGCTCCGATTAAATCGTTGCTAAGTGAACCTTCAAACAAGATTTCTTTGGAGTCTGTTAAAAAACAAGTATCTAATTTTTGAGAACTAACGTCTAAACCAATAAATAATTTCATGGAAGGTCCTCCTTTCATAAATTTTTTGGAATACTTAGCTATTGAAGTTTATCCCTGAATCTTATTGAATAACCGCAGTCTCGCTTAATAGTACTCAATTGTTTTCCTCTTAAAAGCCACCCTATTTCCTACTAGAAATAGTTTAAGAAGTGAACGGTACAGCTAATGGGTTTGAGGCATGATAATTCAATAAGTCGGGATGCAGGCTTTCTGCTGTAGTCATAGCTACAAAGGAAATTAGCAGTGTTCCGATAGACCGTTTCCATAAGTCTATTATCCAGGAACAAAATTCAATAGCCAAGGTTTAAAAGTTATTTAATAAGGAATAGCCCTAAGGGGTGACTGAAACGATGGAAGTCGTTTCAAAATATATATTACGAGAAGGAATAAAAAATGAAAAAGATCGTGCGCATTTCAAGCATTTTGTTCGTTGCTACGCCTCTTATGCTTTTAAATAGTCCAAAAGTTGAAGCAGCTCAAGTCGCTTCTATTCAATCCAACGCTGATATTACGTTTACTCTTGATAATACTGTCACGCCACCTGTCAACCCGACGAACCCTTCTCAGCCTGTGACACCTAATCCTGCTGATCCTCATCAACCTGGTACAGCCGGACCCCTAAGTATTGACTATGTTTCAAATATCCATTTTGGATCAAAACAAATTCAAGCCGGAACAGCAATCTGTTCGGCACAACTGGACCAAGTACAAAATAGTACTGGCGATTTAATTAGCGTGCCAAACTATGTTCAAGTAACTGACAAACGTGGTCTAAATCTTGGCTGGAAATTATCAGTTAAACAGAGTGCGCAATTTGCTACAAGTGATTCAACACCCGCTGTTTTGGATAATGCATCCTTGACCTTTTTAGCAGCAACACCCAATTCAACACAGTTACTTTCTTTGGCGCCATTAACGGTCCCAGTAACCTTGGATCCAACTGGTGCCGCTACTTCTCCTGTGGCGACTGCCGCTCTTTCAACAGGAATGGGCACTTGGACATTAGCTTTTGGTAACGGAGCGACCGCTGCTCAAGGCATTCAATTAACTGTTCCTGCGACAACGAAAAAAGTTGCAGCTAAACAATATAAAACAACGCTTACTTGGATTTTGGATGATACACCACTTTAAAAGAAAACAAACAAGGTATTGCATGAAACAACTTCATGCAATACCTTCTTATAAAAAATTGTCAAAAAGGAGTGCACACTATGAATCAGCAGCTTTTTAAATGGCTCCATGCTATTAGCGTCATCATTTTTTTATTTTTTATTGGCTCTTATTCTGTAGAAGCAAGCGAAATGACTTTTTCTGTAAAAGCCATTTTACCCGACAATCAACGAACCAAAGAGACAAGTTATTTTGATCTACGTGTCGCTCCAAACCAAACACAAAAGCTACAAATCGAACTAACGAATCAAACAGCCAACGACATTACCGTGCTAGCTTCAGCCAATGCAGCGATTACTAATGATAATGGCTTGGCAGATTATTCTCATGCTGAAACAAAAAAAGATCCATCTGCACCTTTTACCTTTAATGAGATTGCGCAATTACCAAAAGAAATCTACCTACCTAAACACTCAACCAAAACTGTTGAATGTCAGCTTACTTTACCGGAAAAACCATTTAATGGGTATGTTTTAGGAGGACTCTACTTTGAACAAAAGTCAGATGAACAACCTGCTCACTCAGAAAACGGCGTGGCCATCAATAATCGTTTTTCTTATGTAGTCGGTGTCTTACTTAGTGAAACAGATGAACCTGTTCAGCCAAAATTATCTTTAAATGAAGTAAAAACCGATCAAGCTAACGGTCGTAACCGCGTATTAATGAATCTCCAAAACAAACAAGCGGCTATGATTAAAAAATTACAAGTCGATGCCTCTTTATATTATGAAAAAGAAGCTAAACCTCGCTACGAAAATCACCAAGAGTCGTTAACAATGGCCCCTAATACAAATTTTAATTATCGGATTGACTTAAAGGAACAACCTTTTGTTCCTGGAAATTATACTGTAAAAATCAAAGCAAACGATGGCTATCAAGACTATTCGTGGGAAAAACACTTAGTCATCCAAGAAAAAGAAGCTAAAAAATACAATGCTACCGCCGTCAACCTCCCACCTGAAAAACACACCAAGTTCCCTTGGAAACTGGTGAGTAGCATCACGCTAGTTTTTCTATTCATTTTGGGAAGCACGATTTATTATTTCAAGAAAAAAATACGTGAATCGCAACAGTAAAAAAGCACATCGACAATTGTCGATGTGCTTTCATAATCGCTTAATTATTTTGTATATTCTTCAACTAATGCAACGACTTCTTCCATCGTGTCGCATTCTTTTAATGCGCGGTCAGCAAGTTCAGCCATTTTAGTTGTGTCTAGACGTTTCATCAAGCTACGTGTTTTAAGGATAGATGTAGCACTCATTGAGAACTCATCTAAGCCCATACCCAATAGTAATGGAACAGCTGTTTGATCGCCCGCCATTTCACCACACATACCAGCCCATTTACCTTCAGCGTGTGCTGCATCAATTACATTTTTAATTAAACGTAAGATTGATGGGTTGTATGGTTGGTATAAGTAAGAAACGCGTTCGTTCATACGGTCTGCAGCCATCGTGTATTGGATTAAGTCGTTGGTTCCAACACTAAAGAAGTCTACTTCTTTGGCAAATTTATCAGCTAATACGGCAGCTGCTGGAATTTCAATCATAATACCTACTTGGATATCGTTTGAAACTTCAACACCTTCGTTGACTAATTTTTGTTTTTCGTCTTCAAAGATTGCTTTCGCTGCTCTAAATTCTTTCAAAGTAGCAACCATTGGGAACATGATACGTAAGTTACCATGAACAGACGCGCGTAATAATGCACGCATTTGTGTACGGAACATGCCGTCACCTAGTTCTGATAAGCTAATACGTAATGCACGGTAACCTAAGAATGGGTTCATTTCGTGTGGTAATGTTAGGTAAGGAAGCTCTTTGTCCCCACCAATATCCATTGTACGAACCACAACTGGTTTTCCTTCCATTCCTTCAAGAACTGCTTTATACGCTTGGTATTGGTCCTCTTCAGTTGGAAAGTCAGATGAATCCATGTATAAGAATTCTGTACGATATAAACCAACAGCTTCGCCGCCGTTTTTGTGTACGCCTGCTAAATCTTTTGGTGTACCAATGTTTGCAGCTAACTCAACATGTTTGCCGTCAGCTGTCACTGTTTCTGCATTTTTTAGTTTATCCCATTCTGCTTTTTGATCTGCATAAGCTTTTGCTTCTGCTTCAAATTCAGATTTTTCAGCATCTGTTGGGTCAATAATAACATCCCCAATGATTCCGTTCACTGCTAAAATATCGCCTGCTTTTACTTTGTCAGTAATTTCTTTTGTACCAACGATTGCAGGGATTTCTAACGAACGAGCCATGATTGCTGAGTGAGAAGTACGTCCGCCGATGTCTGTCACAAAGGCTTTAACATACGTACGGTCTAATTGTGCAGTATCACTAGGTGTTAAGTCATGGGCAACCACGATTACTTCTTCGTTAATCATTGAAGGATTTGGAAGAGTCACACCTAATAAATGTGCTAAGATACGTTTGGCAACGTCACGAATATCTGCTGCACGCTCTTGCATGTAAGCATTATCGTCCATTGCTTCAAACATACCAATATACATATCCGTAACTTCTTTCAAGGCAGCTTCTGCATTGACTTTGTTGTCTTGGATATTTTGTTTGATTTGACCAACCATTTCTGGGTCAGATAAAACCATTAAATGAGCATCGAAAACTTGCGCTTCTGCTTCACCAAGGCTTTGAGCTGCTTTGTCACGAATTGCTTGCAACTCTTCAGTAGATTTTGCTAAAGCATCGTCTAAGCGAGTTGCTTCTGCTTCAGTATCTTCTACGGAAGTTTTGTTGAAAGACAAGTCAGGTTGAACTAGCAGGTAAGCTTTAGCAACAGCAACGCCATCACTTGCGGCAATCCCTTTTAGCATCTCAGACATTATTCAGCCAATCCTTCTTTTTGTAATGTTTCAACGATTGCTGCCATTCCTTCAGCTTCGTCAGCACCATCAACAGTGATTGTTACGTCAGAACCTTGACCAACGCCTAAAGACATAACGCCCATGATTGATTTTAAGTTAACAGATTTACCTTTGTATTCTAAGTTAATATCTGAGTTAAATTTGCTTGCAGTTTGTACTAATAAAGTAGCTGGACGTGCGTGAATTCCTGTTTCTGCTACAATGTGAAATTCTTTCTTTTCCATATAAATCGGTCTCCTTCGTAAATAAAAAATTTTTATGTTAGGGTTTTCCTTTCTTGATACGCTAAAATCAAACGTCTACTCGAAAAAAGACCCTTTCAGTTTCTAAGATTACCATTTTTTTCTATCTTACACAACACTTTTTGCTTAAATTTCGTGATGTTTTGCACTGACTATTCTTCCTCTTTTTGGTAACGATAAATGATTCGTCCATTTAACCCCGCTTCTCCAACAATTTCCGCGCGGTCAGGCAAAGAAATCCAAGCATCACGAAATTGGAAAAATTCATTTTGCTCCACGATTAATTCAGAGATTTCTCCAGCTTTTAATGAAGCAATTTTTTCTACAAAAGGATTTTCAGCCATTGATTTCACCACTCTTTCTCTTAAATATCAACTCTTATAGTTTACTTGAAAATGGCGCAATTGTCTGTAAAAAAATCGAATCTTTGTCTTTTTTTAAACAAGGTCTTTTACTTGATTCTCTTACAAAAAATGCTATAATAACCTCAAAGGTCAAAAATGGTCAAGTGGTTTTATAGACAGAATTTATTCCTGCTATCTAGTACTTGGCTGGTTTGAAGAAAAATGGTCTGTTTACTAGAAATAATAGAACAAACAACTATTTTTCTGGCCTCAGTTATTTTGAAAGGATGTGTTTCATTCAATGATTTGTCAAAATTGTCAACAAAATGAAGCAACAATTCATTTATATGCAAATGTGAATGGTCAAAGAAAACAACTGGACTATTGCCAAAGCTGCTATCAAAAATTAAAAAATCAAGCAAATAATTCCCCTCAAAATATGGGACAAGACCCTTTTGGCTTTGGGAGTTTAGACGATTTATATCGCTCTCTTTCTCGCCAAATGCAACAAGGTAATCCTTATGAACAACAAACACCACCCACTCAATTTGGTGATGGTGGTAATGGCGGTCAACCCCCTCGCGGAGGCGCTGGCGCTGGTCAAGGTTTACTAGGCGAGTATGGGATTAACATCACCGAAGCGGCACGCCAAGGAGATATCGATCCTGTGGTAGGACGTGACCAAGAAATTAAGCGTGTCATTGAAATCTTAAATCGCCGTACAAAAAACAACCCCGTTTTAATCGGTGAACCAGGTGTTGGTAAAACAGCCGTTGTCGAAGGTTTAGCCCAAAAAATTGTCGATGGCGATGTGCCCCAAAAATTATTGGACAAAGAAGTCATTCGTTTAGATGTGGTTTCACTTGTTCAAGGAACTGGTATTCGCGGACAATTTGAAGAACGGATGCAAAAATTGATTGAAGAAATCACTGAAGCTGAAAATGTCATTTTATTTATTGATGAAGTCCATGAAATTGTGGGTGCCGGTGCTGCTGGTGATGGCAATATGGATGCTGGCAATATTTTAAAACCGGCCTTAGCACGTGGTGAATTACAATTAGTCGGTGCCACAACTTTAAATGAGTACCGTATTATTGAAAAAGACGCTGCCTTAGAACGTCGGATGCAACCAGTCCAAGTAGATGAGCCAACCGTTGCCGAAACCATAACGATTTTACATGGTCTGCAAAAACGTTATGAAGATTATCATCATGTCAAATATACAGATGAAGCGATTAACGCAGCAGCAAACTTATCCAACCGTTACATTCAAGATCGCTTTTTACCAGATAAAGCGATTGACTTGTTAGATGAATCTGGTTCAAAAATGAATCTAACTATTCAACTCGTCGATCCAAAAACAATTGATAAAAAATTAGCAGAAGCGGAACAACAAAAACAACAAGCTTCTGCAGAAGAAGATTTTGAAAAAGCGGCTTACTATCGTGATCAAATCAATAAATTACAAGCAATGAAAGAAAAACAAATCAGCGATGAAGAAACACCCGTCATCACTGAAAAAGATATTGAAGCCATTGTGGAACAAAAAACTGGCATTCCTGTCGGTGACTTAAAAGAAAAAGAACAAACCCAATTGAAAAATTTAGCTGTTGACTTAAAAGCTCATGTTGTCGGACAAGATGATGCCGTCGATAAAGTAGCTAAAGCGATTCGTCGCAATCGTGTAGGCCTAGGCAAACAAAACCGCCCAATTGGTTCCTTCTTATTTGTAGGGCCAACAGGCGTTGGTAAAACAGAATTAGCAAAACAATTAGCCTTTGAGCTATTCGGTTCAGAAGATTCGATGGTTCGTTTTGATATGAGTGAGTATATGGAAAAACACAGTGTTTCTAAACTGATAGGTTCTCCTCCAGGCTATGTTGGGTATGACGAAGCTGGACAACTCACAGAAAAAGTCCGTCGTAATCCTTATAGTTTAATTTTATTGGATGAAATTGAAAAAGCGCATCCTGATGTTTTACACATGTTTTTACAAATTCTCGACGATGGCCGTTTAACAGATGCACAAGGTCGTACAGTCAGCTTTAAAGACACCATCATTATCATGACAAGTAATGCTGGAACAGGAGCTGTGGAAGCCAACGTTGGCTTTGGCGCTGCCCGTGAAGGTGTGACTAAATCTGTTTTAGGTCAATTGAACAACTTCTTCACTCCCGAATTCCTTAACCGTTTCGATGGTATTATCGAATTCAAAGCATTAAGCAAAGAAAACCTGATGAACATTGTCAGCTTGATGTTAGAAGAAGTAAATGGCTTATTAGCTAAACAAAAATTACACATTGAGGTTCCAACAGAAGTCAAAGAGAAACTCGTTGATTTAGGTTATGATCCTGCAATGGGCGCTCGTCCTTTACGCCGAACGATTCAAGAACAAATTGAAGACGGCATTGCTGAATACTATCTAGATCATCCTGAAAATCATCAATTAGTCGCAACGTTAGATAACGAAGGTAAAATTATCGTAACTGGCGCACAAGAAGTGACTAAAACAGAAACTTCAACATCTGACCAAGCAGAATAATCAAAAATCCACACGCATTAATAACAATGCGTGCGGATTTTTTTATGCTTTTCACTTTTTATTTTCATCAAAAAAAACTATAATAGAAGAAAGATATTCGTATACTTGTTCCTCATAGAAAAAATTCAATCTGGAACTCCTGTACATAATTGGAAACGCTCTTTTGCAGCACACAACTATAATGAGGTGATAAAATGAAATTAGTGAATGTGACCAATAGCTACAAACAATTAGTAAATAAACAATTGGAAAACACGGATGCTTACTTTGTAAAAGTCTACTCAGCAGGAAACACGACCGCTGTCTATTCAGAAGCAGCTCACCATGTGGAAGTTCTGATTATGAATAAAAATCGTCGCATTCGTCCGACAGAAGTAAAAGAAATTTTAGCAAAACTGTTGAAACGATTACCTAAAGAGGCTTATGACCCAGATGAAATTTCTATCATTGAATTAAACCATGTGACCGAAGTGTCTGTTCCATTAAAAGTTTCCCTCATAGAAAACTAAACAAACTGCCGAAGTTTCCCCACTTCGGCAGTTTGTTTTATTTATTGTGACGTTATTTTTTTTACAAGACTTTGATAATTTTCCGACCAGGCTTCCTCATTTGTCGGACTGACTAATTTATTTTCCTCGATTGCTTTTTTTTCTTAAGTCATCCACTTCTTTTTTGAAATTTTCTCCCGATTTTTGAGCATAATCTTTAGAAAAATATTTTGATTGGCGAGAATAAGCCTTCAGTTTCGCATCTTTAATCTCTTCTTCTGTATCTGCAAAATATTCATCATAACGAAGATCGGTTATTTTCCCTGAATCTTTTAACGTAATAACAGTTAAACGTCCAGAAAGCCCCTCTCCAAAATCTTCTGTTAGACTTGTATAATGTTCTTTTGAGGGTTCTTTGATTTCCTTAGCTAAAGCCCTAGCAGCAGGAAGATAGCCATTATTAGCGCTATTGGATTGACCTTTGGCTGTCTGGAAGGCACCATCTAGACGATTTTCAGCAACCATTTGATTTTCTAAAAAAGTCATCGTATTAACAACGGTCACTAACGATTGATCGGTTCGGGCGTTGTTCGCTTGAAAATTTGCATAGCCGGATAAACGTTTTGTCACTCCTGCCCATTCTTCAGAATAATAGTTTTTAGGTCCACGTTCATCAAATTCCACTAACTGAATTTGTTGATCCTTAACAACGACATCAATTAAAGCCGTATAGCCGCCATCAAACACGACTTCATGATGATAATAATCCCCTTGAACTTCTCCGATTTCTGGACGACCTGACCAATACATCTTCTGGGCTTTTTCTTCTGGGCTAATTCCTGATTGTCCATTATTAGCTTCTACTGTAGCGCCAGAAACAGCATCAACTTCAAAGGTATGTCCATTACGCTCATAACTCACTTTGGCAACACTCTCTTTCGATTGATTATTCGTGTTTGCCTGCTCCTCCTGCTTTACAGAAGTGGCATTAGTGGCTTCCGAGGCACCACTCGTTACTTGGCCTGCTTCTGTTTCAGTACTTTCTTTCATTTTTTCAGTTCGTTGATCTGGTTGGCACTCCATTAAAACAATCATTGAACAAAATAACCCGACAACTATCTTTTTAGTTTTCATTTTTCCTCCTTTTAAAGCTCATTGAATTACCATTCAATTCTAATATAAGTAGGATAAAAAGTATAGCTAAGCAATCGTTTTTTCTTCATATGGCGATAAACTTAACTGCCCAGATAAATACTCACCTAGATAGATTTCCTGTAATCTTTGGAATCCTTGTTCTTGGATTTGCGTTAATAGCCAGTGCTCATCCTTTTTGATTAACTCTAGGACATCCATGTTGGCTTGACCGTCCACAATAATCGGGTAACGAATACTTTCATCGCCATATTCGACGATTGTTAATTGACCATTTTGTTCTAAAACCGCCCGTTTAACAAGCTGGACTTCATAAATACCATTTGCTCGTAATTTAAACATCAGATCATTTGCAGAAATACCATTTTTCAAACATTCCTTCACCACAACCTGTCCATCCTTGATTAAAGTAATGGGTTTACCATCCACAATTTGCTTCACATAGCGATTGTGTTCTTTTGCAAATTTTAAAATTAAGACTAATAATGTCCACAAAATTAACACTAATACAAATTGAAGCACCGTAATTGAATCATTATAAATAACACCACCAATAATGCCCCCCAATACATAGTTTTGCACTTGGTCCATGGCCGATGTGGGCGCCAAATTGCCTTTTCCCATCAAATTAATTTGGACAATTAAACAAATAATACCTAAAGCAAATTTAATAATAATTGGACTATAAAACTGCATTAATTTTCCCTCACTTTACTTTATTATTTCAATCGTTGGTGTTAATAAATACGTTTCTTGTAACGTATAAGACTGCTGATCCGTACTTAAACTCATTTTATAAAACACTTCGTCAATTTTAACTATGGTTCCGTCAGCCAATTGTGTACCATTGACATAAACTTTTTCTGGAGAAACCTTTTTTTCCTGTGCCACTTGTTCGACAAAATGTACCATTTGTGAAGATTGTGAATGCTGATTTTGGTTCAGTTGATAATTGGAATATTGAACCCCTAAAACAAATAATAATGATAAAAAAATAATAATACTTAATTCACGATATTTCGTTTGAATTTGATGTCGCACATAAAAACTAAACACAATGACTAGCCCGATTAACAAAGCAAAAATAAAAAAATACTTTAAGTAATCATTTAAATTAGATTGGCTTTTTAAATACTCGATGCCATAAAAGTTCATGTTCTTGTCCACTCCTTGATAGGTTAGTTATAATAAGTATTCTATCTCAAAAAAAATAATCACGCCTGCTTTAGTGCCTTATAAGAAGAAAAAGCTCAGCGCAATCATCTTGAGAATGATTGCGCCGAGCTTCAATCTTCTAAAGATTCAGCTACTGATTGATTACAAATTAATTTTACATCAAACTTTTCAGTTCAACATCTGGATATTTATCCGCAAACCAGCGTTCCGCAAATTGGTTTTCAAATAAGAACAATGGTTGGTCGAAGCGGTCCCGTGCCAAAATGTTTCGGCTAGAGCTCATGCGTTCATCTAAATCTTCTGGATTAATCCAGCGGGCAATTTTAGAACCCATTGGCGTCATTACTACTTCAGCATTGTATTCATTGGACATTCGGTATTGGAAAACTTCAAACTGCAATTGACCTACGGCGCCAATGATATATTCTTCCGTTAAATATGTTTTATATAATTGAATGGCTCCTTCTTGAACCAGTTGGTAAATTCCTTTATGGAAAGATTTTTGTTTCATCACGTTTTTGGCAGTTACTTTCATGAATAATTCAGGGGTAAATGACGGCAACTCTTCATATTGAACATTCATTTTCCCTTCATACAAAGTATCACCAATTTGGTAATTTCCTGTGTCATACACGCCGATAATATCGCCTGCAACAGCTTCTGTGACGTTTTCGCGGGCATCCGCCATAAATTGCGTCACGTTACTTAATTTGACTTTTTTGCCTGTTCTACCTAAAGTCACGTCCATGCCTCTCTCAAAAACACCTGAACAAATTCGAACAAAGGCAATTCGATCACGATGGGCTGGGTTCATATTCGCTTGAATTTTAAAGACAAAGCCTGAAAATTCTTTTTCGTAAGGACTTACTTCGCCACCCTCTTCTGTTTTATGCGCATGTGGCGCAGGCGCAAATTGTAAGAAGGTTTCTAAAAATGTTTGAATCCCAAAGTTTGTCAAAGCAGAACCGAAGAAGACTGGCGTTTGATCACCACGAGCGATTTTTTCCTCGCTAAATTCATCGCCTGCTTCTACCAATAACTCAACATCTTCCAACACTTGTTGATAAACGCTGTTATTGTGCAATGGTAAATCGCTTGGGATATCGCCATCTTTTAAAGGAATAAAACGCTCCCCGCCATTATTTTCTGGACGATATAATTCCACACGTTCATTATAAATATCGTATAGACCTTCTAGGCCTTTTCCCATACCAATTGGCCAGTTCATTGGATAAGATTCAATATCCAATAGTTCTTCCAATTCTTCTAAAAGTTCCAATGGTTCCCGTCCATCACGGTCCAATTTGTTAATAAAGGTAAAAATTGGAATACCACGTTTTTTAACAACTTGGAAAAGTTTTTTCGTTTGTGCTTCAATCCCTTTGGCACTGTCAATAACCATCACAGCACTATCCACGGCCATTAAGGTCCGATACGTATCCTCTGAGAAATCCTCATGCCCTGGGGTGTCCAAGATATTAATCCGTTTATCTTGATAGTCAAATTGCATCACAGAACTCGTTACCGAAATTCCCCGTTGTTTTTCAATTTCCATCCAGTCAGATTTGGCAAAGTTCCCTGTTTTTTTCCCTTTGACTGTTCCAGCTTGGCGGATGGCGCCCCCAAATAATAATAATTGTTCAGTAATCGTTGTTTTCCCAGCATCCGGATGGGAAATAATCGCAAACGTACGGCGACTATCGACTGCTTCTTTTTGATTGATCGTCATAAAAATCTCCTTATCACTTGTGATGTTTATTTATTTATTTTCTTCAGCATAATTTTTGATTAACCTTTGCTAGTATATCATGTCAAGCCTTGAGAATAAAGAGCTGCTGTTGGCTGTTTTTTAAAAGGAAAACCTGCGACATTAGTCAAAACGACTGATGTCACAGGTTATTTTTAACGTCTTGGTTCGTCATCTTCCATTTCTTTACGGAAAAAACGACGATTTTCTTCTGGTTCTTCATCGACAGTTTCTTCATCGTAGAAATGAACGCGTAAGACTAGCAAACGTGTGCCTTCCATTTCTTCAGCAGTTAACTTAATATTGCCCACTTCAAAAGAAGGTTTTTCCCCTTCATCAGGAATGGTTCCTAATGCTGTGATTAAGTAACCTGCCATTGTATCAACATCGCTCATGTGTAAATCTGTTTCAAATACTTCATTAAATTCGTCAATTAACATGCGCCCTTGAACCAAATATTCATTGTCGGCCACTTGTGTATATAAATTTTCTACTTCATCTGTTTCATCGTCAATTTCACCAACGATTTCTTCTAGTAAATCTTCCAGTGTTGCTAAACCGACAACACCGCCATATTCATCTAGTAAAATCGCCATTTGGTTTTGTGTTCGTTTTAACTCATAAAGTAAATCATCAATAAAAATGGTTTCTGGGACAAATAATGGTTCTTGGATGATTGCGCCTAATTCAATGTTTTCAAAGCCTAAATTACGTGCAGCTTTTAGTAACGTTTTGGTATGTAAAATACCAACAATTTTATCTTTGTCTTCACTATAAACAGGAATTCGAGAATAATTTTCTCCTAAAATTAAATTGATGTTTTCTTGGACATCATCTTGGATATCAACCATGAATGCGTCTGTCCGAGGAACCATTACTTCTCGTGCCACTTTTGTATCTAATGAAAAGACACCTTGTAACATTTCTAGTTCTTCGTTTTCCAAAACACCTTCTGTTTCAAGCATGTAGCGCATTTCATCTCGTGTCATCTTCGAATCGGCATCATCGAAAGTCATTGGTGTGATTTTGGATAATAAATCGGTCGAAGCCGATAGCAACCAAACGAAGGGACGCGCGATAACTCCTAAAAAGCGGACTGCACCAGAAGTCAATTGAGCGACTTCTTCTGATTTATTCATGGCAATTCGTTTAGGATATAATTCACCAAATACAATGGAAACGTACGTTAACAACGCTAAGATAATGATACTGGCAAGACTCTTAGCTGCGGCGCCGCCACCTAATACAGGGGCCAAACGACTAGATAAAGTCTCTGCTAATGAAGCACCAGATAGGATATTAACCAAAGTAATCCCTACTTGGATTGTGGATAAAAAGTTATTGGGGTCTTGCAATACCTTAAGCAATTTTTGAGCTTTTGCGTCGCCGTCTTCCGCTTTTTGTTCCACACGATTCTTGTTAACAGATACGACTGCAATTTCCGCCGCTGCCAAAAAGGCATTGATAAACGTCAACACGACTAATAATAGAAGTTGCGCAATTAGCGACTGACTCTCAGGGTCAGCATTATTCATAATGTTCTCTCTCTCCTTAATTGTTGATAATTCCGAGGCTGTACTTTCGTACTCTTTTAACGTTCTTCCTCTTTTTATGGTTAGGCTTAGAAACAGACACAATCAGTATTATGACAGGTTATTTTCTATCCTAATCCATAAAATCATAGCACGAAAGATTAGCGGATTCAATCATTAACCGTTATTTTCTTTCGTATTTGTTTCATTCCCTAAAAGAACGGCATTGGTAACTTTTTCACTACGACCCGCTTTGACCATATCAATAACATAGTAGATAATGGTCCGGCAGATTGCGTAAAATGGGACACCGAGGAAAATACCTAGCAAACCTGCTAAATTTCCTGCTACCAATAAAATTAAAATAATCGTTAACGGATGGATTTTTAGAGATTTTCCGATAACGTTTGGATAAATAATATTTCCGTCCAATTGTTGAACCACTAGCACCACTAAACAACATAAGGCTGCTTTGACGGGTTCATTAAAGATGGTCACTAAGACAGCGGGCGCTAATCCTAGATAAGGGCCTAGATAGGGAATCAAATTCGTAAAGCCGGCAATGACACCAAATAAAAAGGCATAACGAACGCCAAGCAATGAATACCCAATAATCGTAAATGTACCGACAAATAAACATTCAATCGCTTGTCCACTAATATAACTGGATAAGGTTTGGTTCAATTGTCCTAAAAGATCCACAATATCATCTTTTCTTTTCTCAGGTAAAAAGCGTTGGATCGCTGGTACTAGCTTATCTCCATCTTTTAACATATAAAATAAAATAAATGGCGCAGTGACCAAAACAATAGTGGTTGACGCCACCGTTGATACGATTGAACCTAAGCTACTTGATAAACTACTTAAAAATTGTTGGATAATATTTGCATAAGAAATATCCATTTTTTCAATATAGCTTGTTAAATCAATTTGTTTAAAAATAGGTAACTCCGCAATCTCATAAATCCAGGTCTCCACTTGTTTAAAGAAATCCGGCATACTTGATGCTAAACTAGCTAGCTGATCTGCCAACTTAGGGATAATTGTTAATAAAATCAGAACTAATGCGATGATTAGTAATAAAAATACCAGTAAGACGGCATAAATTCGTTTCATTTTCGTCTTCATTAGTAGATTGACCACAGGATTTAGTAAATAATACAAAAAGCCTGCTACTAAGACTGGGGCAAACAACGTTGAAAAGAATGTCCCAATCGGTGCAAATAAGAAATTAATTTTCGAAGCAATAAATAATAGCATGGCCACGACAAGTAATTCAACTGACCAGAAAAATAATTTCGATTCTTTAAATCGATTAATCACAGCGGCTCCTCCTTTATTTTTATTCAATTGTTGCTGTTTTATTTTATCACACCTTCCCCCCTCAGTCATTGAGAATGCTTCATTTCTAGAACTTTTTCGTGGTATAATAAAATAGAAACAGATTCTGAACTTGGGGGTTTTTCTATGCATGTAGCTCAAACAAAAGATACCATGAGTGATCTTTATTTAGATGCTGTCCGGCTTCGTCAACGCGTATTCGTAGCGGAACAAGGGGTACCAGAAGAGATGGAAATCGATGAATATGAAGCACGTTGTATTCACTTTGTTTTGTACACGGATCATGTAGCTGTCGCAACTTGTCGCTTGCTTCCACTAGAAAATGGCGTTATGAAATTACAACGAATGGCCGTTGAAAAAGCTTACCGTGGCGCCGACTATGGACGAGTGATTATGGAAGCGGCGGAAACTTTTGCCAAAGAACAAGGCTACCACAAGATTACTCTAGGAGCACAAGTCACCGCTGTAGGCTTCTATGAACGTTTAGGTTACCAAAAAACAGGAGCACCTTTTTTGGATGCTGGCATTGAACACTACGAAATGAATAAAGAACTATAACACCAATTAAATCGGAAAATTTAGAGCTTGGAGCATTAGCCATTTTGGCTAATGCTCCAAGCTCCTTTTGTGGGCTGTTTACATCGGCTATTTTTTTGATAGCTGTTGATAACGTTGATACCAGATATCTACATATTCGGGCGAGAAGGGGCCTTTTTCGTTATTAATCCAATCCACTAAAGTCTTGACATTTTCTTTTAAAATGAAGTCAATATCTTCTGGATAATCCATTAGTTTGCTATGAAATTCATATTCATCAACGTCTAGTAAACGTTTTTCACCATCTGGAAAAACCTTGATATCTAAATCATAATCAATATACTTCAATGCTTCGTCATCTAAAACATATGGCGAAGCCAGATTGCAGTAATACGAAACCCCCTTTTCTCTAATCATTGCTATTATATTGAACCAATATTTCTTGTGAAAATAAACAATGGCTGGTTCACGAGTCACCCACCGACGTCCGTCGGATTCCGTTACTAACGTGTGATCGTTCACACCAATTAAAGAATACTCGCTCGTTTTTAGTACCATCGTATCACGCCACGTTCGATGTAAATGTCCGTCATGTTTATAACTCTGAATGGTTACAAACTCGCCTTCTTTAGGAATTCCCATAATACCCCAACTTTCCCCAAATAAAGTAAAGCACTGTTACTTTTTGGGTGTTCATACATCGATATCAAAATAATTATATCATATCTTTTGAGTTTGCGTACATTGAGTTCACTTAAAGAAGACGATTTCTGAAAAAATTTAATTCAGATGACCAAATAGTTTAAATTCAGTAAATATTTTCAGCTTAATTACTGTATTTTTTCAAAGACTGATACTGCGCTCTCTCTTAAAACCTGATTCAATTCTTCAACATTTGTTTTACCAGTTGTTTCAAGCCACGCAACGGCTGCTTCAGAACCTTGTTGAACAAATGGAAGCACGCCGTCTGCCCAAGTTGCGCGACCACATAAGACTCCATTAAACGAGGAACCTGCTTTTTTTGCAAATTTCAATGTTTCCTGAAACATCGCAGCACTAACCCCTGCACTCAAGAAAATAAATGGAAGTTGTGTTGCTTCACTTTGCATGTTGAAAAAGGCCTGCGCTTCATCTTGGCTATAAAGACTTTCAGTGCCAAAACCTTCTACAAAATTCATATTCACAGGGACTTCTACTTTTAAAACATCAACATTATAGCGATCCTTTGAAAATTCTTTCATCGCTTCAATTACTTTGTGCGGTTTTACTTTAGCGTATTCTTTTGAATCACTATCCGAATTGTTTGCATCATAAGAGACAATTTCTAAAAAGAATGGAATTTCTTCGGCTAAACACTCTGAACCAATCCGTTCTATATAAGCTTTCTTTCGTTCATTGATTGCTTCACTTTCGTCAACATCGTAATAAAGTAAAAATTTACACGCGTCTGCGCCCGCTTCTTTTAAACGCTTAACCGACCAAACATCAAGACTATCGGGTAACCGTCCTGGTGTCGAAGCATCGTAGCCCGTTTTTTCATACGCAAGTAACAAACCTGAAGTTTGTGCTCGATTTTCAGCAGCAGCTAGGCCATATTCTGGATCCAACAAAATTGCTGAAGTCTCTGGTGTTAAGCAACGAGATACTAATACTTTAAAGTCACTGATTTCTTGCGCAGTCACCTCTTTGTATTTTCCCATCATGCGTTTTAAGGCCCCACGTTGATCAATGGCTAGTGCGCCAATAATCCCTTGATCATCTACCAGATTTTCTAAATGTTTACGTTTTTGTTCACTAATTTTTTTCATTCTGTTTCCTCTCCTAATTGATTATTTAGTAACGTAGCAATTTCAGCTGGCGAACTTGCTTGTTTCAGTCCAGAAGTAACTTCTTCTCTTAATAGGAGGCGCGCAACGGAAGAGAGTAATTTCAAATGTGTCGTGCCAGCTTCGGCATCTGGAATAAACAGCGCAATCACAAACTCCGTTAATTGGTTGTCAAGGCTCTGCCACTCAACACCTTGGTCCAAGGTAACGATGATAATGGCCGCTTGTTGAATCGTTGCTGCTTTTGCATGAGGTATCGCAAATCCATTCATCATCCCCGTTGTTCCTTCTTGTTCTCGCTCGTTCAGTTTATCGAAAACTTCCTGTGCGTCCTGAGCAACTTCCAATTCTGTTGATTTTTTTGCTAAAAAGTGAAAAACATCCTCTTGCGTTTGTAACTGTTGATTTAAAAAAATATGATTTTCTTTAATAAAAGCCATTCCATTCACTCCTAATTCCTGTTATTTCATTTTTTTGATAACGATTGCTCTTGTTTGGCGATTCTACTTTTTTGTACAAAACCTAGCAATAAACCGCCTACCAATGAACCAGCTAAAATTGCCAGAACCCATTGAACAGCGTGAGTAACAACTGGTAAAACAAGAAATCCTCCATGAGGTGCTGGCACTTGTACCCCAAACATATACGTTAGGACTGCCGCAATTGAAGATCCGAGCATCATAATTGGTAAAACCTTCAATGGGTCTTTTGCCGCAAATGGAATAGCGCCTTCTGTAATATGTGTGGAGCCTAAAATAAAGTTCACTAGCCCCGCATTGCGTTCATTTGTGTCAAAGTATTTTCCAAAGAATAATGTAGCAAAACCTGTAATTAAAGGTGGCGCTATGCAGGCAGCAGAAACTCCTGCCATAAAAGAAGTATTTCCTTGAGCTAAGAGTGCCGTTCCAGTAACATAGGCCGCTTTATTAACTGGACCTCCCATATCAAAGGCACACATACAACCCACAATTATTCCTAAAACCAACGGACTGGAGTTTTGGAAACTAGCTAAAAAGCTCATCATTCCTTCGTTAACAGCTTTCATCGGATCTGCTAGTAAAGACATAGTGATACCAATAACTGCAACGCCAATGACTGGATAAAGGAAAATTGCTTTTAAACCATCTAATGATTTAGGCAAACCTTTAAATACTCTTTGTAATAAAAGAATGAAATACCCAGCAAGGAAACCAGATAATATCCCTCCTAAAAAGCCAGTACCACCAGTGTTAGCAATCAAACCACCGACAAAGCCCACAACCAAACCAGGTCGTTTCGCAATCCCCTCTGCGATATACGCAGATAAGATTGGCACCATCATGCCCATTGAGGCATCACCAATACTTTTTAACATAGCAGCGGTAGCATTATACTGACTACTTTCTGGATCAAATGAATAAATACCCCAAATAGCAAAAGAAAGAGCAATTAAAACGCCGCCTGCTACTACAAACGGCAACATGTGAGAAACGCCATTCATTAAGTTTTTATAAATACTATGTCCAACATTTCCTGAAGAAATTTGTGTCTCCTGTTCAAGTTCGTCCACTGCTTGGTTTTCGGCCGCAATCGATCCTTTGCCTGCGAGTGCTTCTTCAATTAAGCGATCTGCTTCTTTAATCCCCACACTGACAGGGACATCAATAATTCGTTTCCCAGCAAAACGTTCTGCTTGAACGTCTTTGTCGGCGGCAATAATGACTGCCTCCGCTCCTTGGATTTCTGCAGGTGTTAACTCGTTTTCTATACCAATCTGACCATGTGTTTCAACCTTAATCGTAATACCTTTACGTTTCGCAGCTTGTTCCAATGCCTCCTGTGCCATATACGTGTGCGCTATTCCCGTCGGACAACCTGTAGCAGCTATTAATTGATACGTAGCCATCTGTTTATTCCTCCTCTTGAATCTTTATTTGTTGCTCTAACTCCTGAACATCTGAAAAATCTGTCAATCCTTTGCGAAATGCTGTTGAACTACCTGCTGCAATACTTCTTTTTAAATTTTTTTCCAATGAAAGTCCTTGATGCCAGCCAGCTAAAAAGGTACCTAACATTGCATCCCCTGAACAAGCTGTATTCACAACCATTCCAGTTGGTGAATTACCTGAAAGAACCTTTTCATTATTTATAAATAAAGCCCCTTCACTACCTAAAGAAAGTAAAATATTTTTGGCTCCCCGCTTCAGTAATTCTTGTCCATAAAAAATGTAATCGTCCTTAGTCTGCACTTCTGTATGAAACCACTCTTGAAGTTCTTCTTCATTTGGTTTCAATAAAAATGGTTGATAAGGCAAACAATCTAAAATTTCTTCATAACTACTGTCTAAAATTAAGAACACCTGCTTTTCAAAACAAATTCGGCTAATTTCAATCAAAATACTTGGCGAAACCCCTTGTGGTAAACTTCCTGATACGCACAAATAATCCCCTTTACGTAACTCTGAAATTTTTTTCAAAAAACGTTGTACATGTTCTTCAGATAATTTTGGTCCTTTATTGACTAATTTGTATTCCTTTTGATCTTGGGTAACTTTTGTAAACACATTGATTCTCGTTGTGCCAGTGACTTCGATAAAATCAGTGGTTATCTCTTTTTCTTTTAAATAATCTTCGACATAGTTCCCAGTGAAACCAGCTTTGACTCCCAAAGCGGTATTATCAATCCCTAACATCTTTAAAATTAGGGAAACATTGACTCCTTTCCCGTTTGCTTGAATATCATCTTCCTTCGTGCGATTCACGACAAAAGGAACTAGCTCTTCTGTTTCGATAAATAAATCAATGGCTAAATTTAATGTACATGTATAAATGGTCACTGTAGTTCCTCCTTTCTCCTCTTTATTATGTCTCAAAATACCATGTAAAGGTTTTCATTCTTTCGCAAAAATATAGAAAACATTTACAATTTCATAATTCCTCTAGCTTTTTTATTTTTTTTCATTAAAAATAGGCTTATAAATGTTTTTTTAGTGAAAGAAAGAAGGGCTGGCCATTATGGAACAAAAATTGAGTGAGTCAGAGCAATATCTCTGGCATTTTATCGAAACACATATTTTAGAAATCCCTGATTATTCCATTGTAAAATTAAGCGAACGAGCCAACGTATCAACTGCGACGATTGTAAGAACCATGAAAAAGAAAGGCTATGAAGGTTTCACATCCTTCAAGCATCACTTGAAAGATAAAGAAAACCAAAATATAAATTTTTCAGCATTAGAAAAAGTAGACCGAGGAATTCGGACAGCCATTTTAAAGAATGAAGAAGAAGTAACTCGTACGATTAACATGATTGAAATTGGTAATATCGAAGATGCGATCCAAAAAATCAAGGCTTCTCGACGGATTATTATCTTTGCTAGAGGTTTTTCAGAATTAATTGCTCAGGAAATGATGGTTAAGTTTCAATTGGCTGGCAAATACTGTGAGCTGCATACGGACCCAGAAATTATTAAAAATATTAGTAAAAAGTTATCAAAAAAAGATGTGGCTCTTTTTGTTTCTTTAAACGGAGAAACTCAAGAATTAGTTGTCGCTGGTAAAAACTGTTACGACTCAGAAATTGGGACTATCCTTTTAACTGCAAGCAAACACTCTAGTTTAATGAAATATATTGAAATTCCGTTCGTGGGTTTCAAATCAGAAGGCTCCTTTTTCCCCGATTATGAAGTGCGTTCACGATTACCACTATCCATTCTGGCAAGAATTTTATTGGATGCCTATGCTCTAAGAACGACAACTTAGGCTTTCTTAAATAATAAAAAGAGCGTGGGACAAAAATCACTTTGGATTTTTGCTCCACGCTCAAAAACTGATAAACGGCGGGAACAGAACCAACTCCTTCGGAAATAAGCCGAAATTCTCCAAAAATTAAAGAGCAATTTTTGGAAATTTCTTCTTATTTCTCGGAGCTAAACGGTTCTGTCCCGACCTCTTTTATTTTGCAACAAAACGTGCTTCTACTCGATAAATTCGTTGACCACGACTAGAAAATTTTTCTTCGTATTCTGTCATAATGTTGCCTTCAAACTCGCTATTATGCAAATCTAGCCATACACGTTCAATAATCATGCCATATTTAGAAAAGCTACTTAATGAGTATTCGAAGAGCCCTTGATTATCCGTTTTAAAATGAATTTCTCCATTTGGTTTTAAAATAATTTCATCTGTCGCTAAAAAGTTTTTATACGTTAAACGACGTTTTTCATGTTTTTTCTTTGGCCAAGGATCTGAAAAATTTAAATAGATTAAATCTACTTCATTTTCAGCAAAATATTCTGTTAATGCTTCGCCGTCTACTCGCAATAACTGTAGATTAGGTAACGGCTCGGCCACTAGCTTATCTAATGCAATCGATAAAATACTTAATTGCATATCGATACCAATATAATTAATTTCAGGATGTGCTTTAGCCATTTCATAAATAAAACGACCTTTACCTGAACCAATTTCAATGTGGATGGGATGATTATTGCCAAAACGTTCTTGCCATTTCCCTTGCCATTTTTCAGGACCTTCTACCACATATTGTGGATATTTTGCCATATATTCTGCTGCTCCGGGTCTATTTCTTACACGCATATTTAAAATTCCTTTCTTTTAAAAACAGACTGGTGAAATTCGCCAGCCTGTGTGGATGTTAAATGAATTAGTTTAACTACTAAACATTCGTTTTAATTGTAAAATTTCTGCAGTCATTGCTCTTCTTTCGCCCTCTTGGTGATGACGAACAATCTCTTGTAAAAAGCTAAATAAACCATACCAATAAATTCGTTGAACTGTACTTTCATTAGGAATTAAACCATAAGATAGTAACCATTGATTCCAACCGGAACGAGGCACATAATGACTCAAAATCATTCCTAAATCTACCGCTGGGTCCGCGACCATCACAGAATCCCAATCTACTAAATAGAGATAATTATTCGAGACTAACCAATTCCGATGATTCACATCGCCGTGGACAGCCACATAGCTAGTTTCTGGATATTCTGGTAAATGATTATATAAATAAGTGATTACTTCTTTTAAATAACTGTTTCGTTTTAATTCTTTAGGTAGTTGACGCTTATACTCTTTCAACATTGTTAGCGGGGTACAAACTTCGCCACCAATTTTTTTCAACATGTCTTTCAGCAAATTAGAATGATGCAATTGGTATAACACGTCAATCACGTCATTGCGTTTGCCAATTTCGTCCGCATGTAATAAACGTCCTTCCAGCCATTCTTGGGCTGTTAGTACGTCGCCATTCGCTGTCCGCTTTGTCCAAATCATCTTCGGGGCTAACCCTTCTTTAGACAATGCTGCAAGAAGTGGAGAAGTGTTTCGTTTAATGAACACTTTCTCTGTTTCTTTTATTCCCATGTATGTTTGACCAGTTGCGCCCTTTATCGGCTGCAGACGCCAGTCTTTATCCAACTGAAATTCCATGGAAATTATCTCCTATCTCAACACAATTTTATTGCAATTTTTACAGCAATTACCATTTTAGTCGCCAAACCTTGCTTCGTCAAGCTTCTATGTGGTTCTTTTGTAAATTTTGCTGGGTTTTCTCATCTTTATAACTTATTCAAGCGCATTGGAACATACATTTCAGTGAAAATCACAACTTCTACAATTAAGGCACCCAGAATGAGCAAGCTATTTTGCAAATTGCCTAAACGAAGGCAGACAATCCCACCAAAAATAATGGCCGCAACAGACAATGCGCCGCCAATTAACCGGCGAATTGCTGCTTGTTTTTTTTCTATTGAAATTGGATATAGCTGTGTCATCACCATATAATCAAATTGCGTGTACATGGGAATCAACTGGAACCCGATTAAATAGACAAACAATAAAGCAACTACCAACGCAATCCAGAATTCTTGTAAAAAGAAGAGTAGCACGCCACCAACCAAAATCAAGCGAAACAATAGGCCACTATATTCGCTACCTCGTAAAAAGCTCCGAATGAATAAGTAAGCATACGTGTTCTCAGATGTTTTTTTGACTACTCCGAGGAGAGGATCTAAGTATTTACGACGTTTTACTGTACTACTCACTTCAGGAATATCTGTAAACAACTGAATGAATTTATAAATTCTATGCATTCTGTTTTGTTCTTTTTGGATCATTTTTTCCCAATCCAAGAAACTCTGTTTCATCTTATTTTGCCAAATACTCGATAAACAAACGGCCAGAATGATGCTACCAATCACACCAACCCAAGGCGTCCAGTAAATGGCTCCCGTCATAATCAAGAGACTACTGATCAACCAAACGAACCACCAACTACGGTAAGTGGTTGACGAAAGATGATAGAGCCCGTAGCTTTGTAAACTAAGATGTGTATAAATCATACAAACTAGCATGACCAAAAATAAAAAGAAGGTTTGAAACGACCAACCCGTTGTGACTACAATCAACGGCATCAATAGGCCACTTCCTAGAAAGCTGACCACAATCGGTAAAATTAAAGAGTAGCGCAGCGCCCGTTTCAGATAAGCAGCGAATTGTTTTTCTTTTGGTAATAAAAACACCTTGTCGGGCTCTTCTGTCAAAGTAGCCAACTTACCAACTTGAATGAGTAGCAACCAGCTCAACAGAATTAACGGTCTGCCCCAAACAAAATCACGAGGTAATTCTTTTAACAACTGGGAATAGTACAGACCTAATCCGCCTAATAAAAACATACAGACTAAAACAAAATGATCATTTAAAATATAGCGCAAGTACTTGGACATTTTTTTGAAATGCCGTGACAAACGTTGACTAAAAAATTCGCCCATGTTACCCCACCTTTTCTTCCTTCGTCAAGGCAAGATAAATATCATCTAAAGAAGACTCTGGTAAATTAAATTCTGCACGTAATTCAGCCATTGTACCGTTTGCCCGTAATTTTCCTTCGTGTAGCACCACAAAGCGATCACAATATTTTTCAGCTGTTGCTAAAATATGCGTGGACATTAAAATCGCTGCCCCTTGCTTACGCATCGCATCCATTAATTCTAATAAAGCATGAATTGCTAAAGGATCTAAGCCTAGAAAAGGTTCATCAATAATATATAAACTCGGTTCAATTAAGAATGCACAAAGTACCATGACTTTTTGTTTCATGCCTTTTGAAAAATTAGCAGGAAACCATTCCAATTTATTGTCTAAACGGAACGTTTTTAGTAATGGTTCTGCTCGTTTGAACGCTTCTTCTAATGGAATATCATAAGCCAAGGCCGTTACTTCGATATGCTCTTTCAATGTTAATTCTTCATATAAAGAAGGTGTTTCCGGAATATACCCGATTTTTTTACGATATTCTTCAGGGGCTTGTTGCAATGTTTCCCCGTCAATCATAATTTTGCCTTTTTGCGGCGTAAGTAACCCAATAATATTTTTGATGGTGGTACTTTTCCCCGCACCATTCAAGCCGATTAAACCAACCATTTCACCAGACTTGACGTCAAAATTAATATCTTTTAAGACAGGAATATGGCCGTAACCTCCTGTTAAATGTTCAATTGTTAAGCTCATTTCTTTTGCCTCCAACCTTTTCTCTCTACCATTATTAAACCCTAAGCGAACCAAGAATTCAAAAATTACTCCCTTAATTAAATGGATTTTTTTCTTTCTCTTATTATACACGAAATGAAACGAACTTTTTAGCGAACTCACGTACTTTTTCATCCACAGAGAAATCAACTTGTGGTAAAGTAAAGGAAAGAACCTAGAGAAAAGAGGAATTTTTCATGAATGATTGTATTTTTTGTAAAATTATCAACGGCGAAATCCCAAGTTATAAAGTCTATGAAGACGAGAAAGTCTACGCGTTTTTAGACATTACACAAGTGACCAAAGGGCATACCTTAATGATTCCAAAACAACATGTTGCTGATATTTTTGAATATAATGACGTTTTAGCAAGCGACGTCTTTGCTCGTATTCCTAAAGTAGCACGAGCATTAGAAAAAGCTTTTCCAGAAATGGAAGGATTAAACATTTTAAATAACAATAAGGAAGTGGCTTATCAATCCGTTTTCCATTCCCACGTTCATTTGATTCCCCGTTATTCAAAAGAAGATGATTTCTCTATTCATTTTGGCAACCATCAAGAGGACTATTCCGCCGAAGCGATGCAAGAAATTGCTGAAACCATTGCAAAGCAGGTGAACTAAATGAAAAAATTTATTAAAGGTCTCTTTTTTGGCGCAGCTGCTGGTACCATTGGCGGATTGTTGGCTGCTCCAAGAAGCGGGAAAGAAACACGTCAACATTTAATCAATGAGCTAGAGGACTATCGTTCACTGAAAAATCAAGTCATGAATGACTGGGATCAGGTGCAACGAAATTTGGCAGTTGTCGAAGAAAACGTACCACTGGCAACTGAATTTTCAAAAGACCTGCAACAAGAAATCACTGATTTCAAATTCCAATCGGAACCTCGGATTGCTCAAATTAAAGAACAAATTGCCAAAATCACGGCTGAATTACCTGACACACAAACTAACAAGCAAAAGTAAAGTCTTTGATGTTAATTATTTCTTTTGTTATTAAAAAAATAAAAAGTGTGACGTAAATACGAATTTTGTTTGAAACTATGCCTGAGACTCTTTCTTTTTCAAAATGAGGTATGGTATAGTTATAACAGAAATAAAACTAAAAAAAACAGGAGTGCATAAGAGAATGAAGAAAAAACTAATCTTAGCTGCAGCGGGCGCAATGGCCGTTTTTAGTTTAGCAGCGTGTTCAAGCGGTTCAAAAGATATCGCAACAATGAAAGGTTCAACAATTACTGTTGATGATTTTTATAACCAAATTAAAGGGCAAAGTACTAGCCAACAAGCGTTTAGCCAAATGGTTATCTATAAAGTCTTTGAAGATAAATATGGTAATAAAGTCACTGATAAAGATGTTCAAAAGAAATTTGATGATGCTAAAGAACAAATGGAAGCACAAGGTGCAAAATTCACTGATGCTTTAAAACAATACGGCTTAACTGAAAAAGATTTCAAAAAACAATTAAAACAAACTGCTGCTTTCCAAGAAGGTATGAAAGCACATCTTAAAATTACAGATGAAGACTTAAAAACAGCTTGGGCAAGCTTCCATCCAGAAGTAGAAGCACAAATTATCCAAGTTGCTTCAGAAGATGATGCAAAAGCTGTCAAGAAAGAAATCACTGACGGCGGCGATTTCGCAAAAATTGCCAAAGACAAATCAACCGATGCTGCAACGAAAAAAGACGGCGGTAAAATTAAATTTGATTCACAATCAACAACTGTTCCTGCCGAAGTTAAAGAAGCAGCCTTCAAACTAAAAGATGGCGAAGTATCAGAACCAATTGCTGCAACAAACGCACAAACGTACCAAACAACTTACTATGTAGTGAAAATGACGAAAAACAAAGCAAAAGGCAATGACATGAAACCTTATGAAAAAGAGATCAAGAAAATTGCTGAAGAGACAAAATTAGCCGATCAAACATTCCAAGCAAAAGTTATTAGTGACGAATTAAAAGCGGCCAATGTGAAAATTAAAGATGATGCCTTCAAGAACGCTTTAGCAGACTACATGCAAACTGAATCTTCAAGCGCTTCTTCAGAGAAAAAAGAATCAAAATCAAGTGATTCTAAAACAAGTGATACCAAAACAAGCGACTCTGAAAAAGCAACAGATTCTTCAAGCAAAACAACAGAATCTTCTTCTAAATAAGTATAAAAAAGAGAGTGGTCGATTGACCACTCCCTTTTTTTATTTATCTTTTGGAACATAGAAACTGCGGTTATCTAAACCAAAGATTCGTTCCGTATACTCCCCAGGCTGTGTTTGACGAATGGCCCCTAGCATCATTTGAATGGACGCATCCATGGTATCAATTTGATGTAAGATTTCCGCTTCCATAATTCTTGGTCGCACAGGTGAGCCATATTCCAACAATCCATGGTGGGCTAAGACCATGTGCCGAAGAATGACAACGTCTTCTTCTCGATCATCAATTTTTAAAGCCAAACACGCCTTGGTAATTTCCTCATCCACCAAAACTAAATGACCAATTAAGTTCCCTGCCACCGTATATTCTGTCGTAATAGCGCCAGATAACTCTAAAACTTTTCCTAAGTCATGTAAAATAATCCCCGCGTATAATAGTGACGTGTTAATTTCAGGATATTCCTTAGCAATTGCTTTGCCTAGGCGCAACATTGAGACAGTGTGGTAAGCTAAGCCATTCGCAAAAGCATGATGGTTCCGTTTGGCTGCAGGAAATTCATAAAATTCTTGTTGGTATTTCGTCATGAGATAGCGCACAATACGATTCCAGTGAGCATTGGTAATCTCAAAAATTACTTGATTGATTTCCTCGACCATCTCTTCTTTTTTCAAAGGCGCTCGTTCCATATATAAACTTGGCTGGCTTGGTTCCTCTGCTGTCGCTAAACGCATGTGTAAAATTTTTACTTGGGGTTTGTTTTGATAAACTTCTCGTTTCCCATTCAGTAAAACAACGTTTCCCGCAGTAAATCGTGTAATTTCATCCTCAGAGGCGTCCCAATATTTTCCGTCAATCGTACCAGATGTGTCTTGAAAGGTAAAGGCAATAAACTTTTTCCCATTTTTAGCTACACGCACATCGGCATTTTTAATTAGAACAAATGATTCAAAAAGTTCTTCTACTGTTAATTCACGTAATTTTTTCACTTGACGCTTCCTCCTTCTAACGCAATTACTCTTTGTTGTAAGTCCTGATAATAGCTTACCATTTCTTGGTCAGAAGAAAAACAAATGACTTGCTGTTTTTGACCAAACTTAGTAAATAATTCAGCTAATTGGGCTTTTCTTTGATGATCATAGTGTAACCAGCCATCATCAATGATAATTGGACAAATCAGTTGCTCGCCTTGGACTGCTAAAAAAGCAAAACGAACAGCCATCATCAATTGATCTTTAGTGCCAGTTGATAATTCATGTAAATAAAACATTTCTTGCTCTTTCGTTACCGCAACTAGTTGACCTTCGGCTACTTGGATTGATTGATAACGCTGATTTGTTAAAAGTGCAAAGTAGCTTGATGCATACTGTAATAAGCTGGGCAATTGTTGTTCCGAAAGCTCTGTTAATAGGTCCATTAACAGTTGTCCCGCTAGTTGATACCCAGACCAACGTTGAGCTAGTTCTTTGATTTCCGCTTTTAAAATTGCTTGTCGTTGATACAACTCATCTAAGGTACCATCCGTCATTAATTGTTGTTTTTCATAAATCAACGCTTGATACTGTTCTTGTATTTTATTTAACTGACTTTCTTCCAGTGCTTGTTGCTGCGCCAGTTGTAAAGAACGGTCTTTTAACGTTGACTCTGTTACCGCTTCTGGAAACAGATTGCCTAATTGTGTCGCTAATTCTTGCCCACGACCAACTTGAGCTTGCTGAGTCGTCAGCTGTTGAATCCTCATTGGAACATCAGCGATTGATAGAATCCGATAACGAATTAGTAAAGGCTGAATTCGTGTTAACGCTTCTTGCTGTTTAGTTTTCAACTCTCGTAACTGCTGTTTGAGATAGCCATCTGCTTGATACTCCTGAGCAAAGCGAACTTTCTCCATTTCTTCAGCAAATCCTTCTAAAAAGTGTAACTTTTCGGAAAGGCTCTTTCCTTGTAAGGGTAACTGCGTCATCAATGGGAAGACTTGTTCTTCAAATACTTGGCGTTTTTGTTGATTTTCCTTCAATTGACTCATGAGTTCTTCATTTGTTTGAACAAGCAATAAATAGCGCGTAATCAATTCCCGCTGATTCATTAAAGTATCAATTTGTTGCATTTTTCCTAATTGATGGACTTGGGCTTGCTCCGCTACTGCTTGTTCAAGTTGTTCCACTTTCAGTTGTGCCTCACGTTCTTGATTCAGCGCTTGTTGGAACTGTTCATTTAAATAATCTAGTTGCGAAAGTTTCGTCTGCCATTCTTCTTTCACTTCATCTGAGGACGCTTCTTTTCTAGTGGCGTAGCCAATCCCTTCTTTTGCGATAAGACTAACTCCCACGAGAACTAGGCCCCATTTTAAAGGGCTCGGCAAAAAGAAACCCAGTAATGTAAGGAGACTTCCTGACAATAACCATAGTGGCTGACTTGTTTTCTGCGCTCTTTGAGCACGTGTCGCTTCACCAAAAAATGCAGCGTGCTCTTTTTCAAAGTCCGTTAACTGGTCTTCCAGATTTTCAATTTGAGAAGCCAAGAATGCTTTTTGTTCTTGGCCTTTTTGAAGAGCTTGCGTATACGCAACTTGTTGTTGGCGCCACTTTTGAACGGTTTCGTTGTCATAAAAAAGCTGTGGTGGTCGTTCAGGCGACCATGACCATTCGTTCTCTAAAAGGACCATTTCTTGACGATTTTGATCAAAGGTTTGGGTCATCCATTCCGATTCCGTCATCAATTGTTGCATATCATAGCGTTGATTCAACAATTGTTGAATTAATGCTTCTTGTTCTAGGTAAAAAGCATAGCCTTCTGGAACATCGAGCGCTTCTGACTGAAGAGATAACTCTTTGGTCAAACGTTGTCGTTCTTTGTCTAGGTACATATATTCTTGAAAGGTTTCTTCTAATTGCACTTGGTCTTCTTTTACTAAAACAACGTTCTCTGTTTCTTCAGGCAGCGACTGCCATTCTTCGTACAAGGGAAAGTGACGTTGCTGTTCCGCAACCTGTAACAAGCCCTGTTGCGTTTCTTTTAATTGCTGTTGCAGTGTCACTCGCTGTTGTTCTGTTTCGCGAATCGTTTCTTCTAATTGTTGAAAAGTTTGTTGCTGCGCTTCTTTCTCTTGAATTTGCTCTTTTAGTTCTTGATAAGCCGCCAACTTCTGATTGAGTAATGGCTGCTGTCCTTTACCTTTAAAGATTTTTTGTGCTTCTTTAAAGTACGCATTTCGGTAAATCAAAAGTTGTTGACTACCAGAAACACCAATGGCTAACAAGGATGTTTGCAGTTCCTCTTCTGTCAACTTGTCACTCGTAATTAATTGTTCTTGTTGGAAAGTAAAAACCTCTTGAAATAACTTTTTCGTTAGCGGATGTAACATTTGCTGTAAGGTTTTTTCATCCCCCATTTGTTGTTGATAATAAATGATTGCTTGCCCTTTATTTTTTTCTTTAAAACGCTCGACTTGAACTTCCCCAAACACAGGATGTTCCAACCACAAACGACCACCATACGAACCACCATTTTTAGGTGCGTAATCGCGTTTTCTTTTGCCCTTTGTGGGAAAACCAAACAGCATTGCTTGAATGAATTGATACAATGTGGACTTGCCAACTTCATTTGCGCCGTACAGCAATTGATTACCAGATTCAAATGTAATTTTCTGTTGTTGCCATTTTCCAAAGCCCACAATCTCTACTGCGAGTAATTTCATAGTGGGTCCTCCTGAATAGTAAAGTCTTCATTAATTTGCTCATGTGCTAGGCCCAAGCTCTCTAATCGCCACTGCTCATCCATTGAAAAAATTCCAGCAAATTCTGGATAACGTAACAATTCCTTGGTGGTATCTTCAAAAATAACTGGATCTAAGTATGTTTTTTCTAATGCCGTTAATAAGTTGGGACTAGCGGCTAAATAGATCGGTTCTTTCGTTGGTTCCTCTGCTTGCAATATTAGACGATAAACAAAAAAATCACCTTGCGTTTTTTGTAAAAGCTGCTGCTGTAAGTAGCTTAATAGTTCGCCGTTGACAATGGCTTGCACCACGGTCACATCCAAATGTTGCGTTTCTTTCAGTGTCAACGCCATCAATTGCTGTTGCTGATGCGCATGCCACTTCGTCAGCAAACTGGTTTCAAGATAAGACAAAACGCTTTGGGTGTCACGGCATTGCGCCAGAGATATTTCTTCATTCGTCCAATCTATTTCTGCGACTTTTTCAAATTGAACAGTCGCTTGATTTTGGGAAAGTGTGACCACTGCAACTCCTTGTAAAAACTGTTCTTTTTTCGTGTGCCCTTGAGGTGTTCCAGGATAAACAATTAGCGGTTGTTCACTAACAATTTGCGGTTGATGAATGTGTCCCAATGCCCAATAATTATAGCCAGTGGCTTTTAAATCCTTCCATGTAAACGGAGCATAATTTTGTTGCGCTTTCCGGCTGGTGTCTCCATGATAAATCCCAATATGAATGTCAGATTCTGCTTGTTTGATAGGAAATTCTAGTGCTTTATTTTCATCAATCCAGGGATGCTCATAACTAAACCCTGAAACAGCCACTTGTTCGCCCGCTTTCGTTTCAAAATACAGTGTCTCAACCATTTCTTTTTCAAATAAAAAGACATTGTCCGGAAAAGAAAACCAATAACGGTCTTTTTTATAGTAATCATGATTCCCAAATGTTAGAATCACAGGGATTTCTGCTTGTTTCAACTGTTCTAATGCGGCCATCAATTGGGCTTGCATTGAAATAGAGGTCTGACTTTGATGAAACGTATCTCCTGCAAAAATAACCAAGTCCACCGCTTCTCGAATGGCAACTGTTACGATGTTCATTAACAATTGTTGATTAGCTTCTCTTAAGCGCTTCGCTAAGGCTGTCGGGATCCCAGTTAACCCTTCAAAAGACCGATCCATGTGTAAATCAGCTGTATGCAATAGTTTCATCGTTTCCCCTCCTTTTCTCCTTCCTTTATCATATCATTTTCTGCCAGCTTGGTCAGTAAAAACATACGAAAATTTGTTCGTTTTTTTATTTTCAGTAAAAGAAAAACTCTGACAAATTGTCTTATAGACAACTTGTCAGAGTTCAATTACGTAAATTAATCGTTATACATATCACGCACAGGAGTCATGATAATTCGGTTTAAATCATTGACAACTAAGCTAAACGCTTGTTCTTTTTGCATTAATTCGTTGATAACTGCTGTTTCTTGCACTTTCGTTGCAATGCTTTGTGCTTTTTCAGCATCTTCATCCGTGAATTCTTCGCCGCGCATTTGTTTTTCTTGTAGTCCTTGTTGGAATCCTTGGAATTCTTTAAACAATGTGTAAGCTGCTTCGTCTGCTTTTACTTCTTCATACGCTGCTTGTAATGCTTTAAATTCGTCTAACTCACGTAGTTCACGTTCAATCTGATTGGCTGTATCATAAATGTTACTCAATGGAATCCCTCTTTTCTCAATAGTTTCATCTTTATTGTACCATTTCTCTTAGGTTTTCCCAACTAATTTCCTAATAAGCCTCCGAAAATTCCTTCAATCTTGTCTTTGACTTTTTTCGCGCCGTCTTTAATTTGTCCCCCAACTTCATTCAATGTATCTCCGAAATTGCTAGCGCCGTCTTGAACAGAATTTCCAAAGTCTTTCAAGTTATCCCGCCAATTAGAATTGGCACCACCAGTTAAACTATCGTTGCTATCAACAACTTTCCCACCTGTGGCATACGCATCCGCGACAGGAAATTGTGCTTGTTTGACTTGTGGCAAGATGCCACTGGCTTGACTGTTGAACACCTGTGAGGCATACGTAGCGCTACTGCCTTCCAAATAATGGGTTTTACTGGTTTCTTGGAAGCCTAACCAAGTAGCAATGACAACTTCTGGTGTATAACCAATCACCCACTGATCGTTCGTTTTACTACTATCGAAGTTGGTTTCTGTCGTACCTGTTTTACCAGCCATTACGTAGCCTGCTGGTTGTGCGTTGACCCCGCTCCCAGAACTAAAGACCCCTAGTAACATACTTGTAATCCCGTCTGCAACATCTTTGGTAATGACTTGTTCTTTCTTGACTTTAGTATTATCAACTACAATTGCGCCAGTTGAGTCGACGATTTTTGTAATTAAATGCGTTTCAGTTTTATAGCCTTCATTGGCAAAGGCACTATAAGCTCCCGCCATAGTTAATGGCGAAACACCCGTTTGTAATCCTCCAAGGGCTAAACCATAGTACCGATCTTTTTCTGATAACGGAATGCCAAATTTCTCTGTTTTTTCATAGCCTTTATCTAAACCAATTTGATGTAATAACCACACCGCTGGTAAATTTAAGCTTTCTCCTAAGGCTTGATACATAGGAACTTCTCCACTGTACGTGCGGCTATAGTTTTGCGCTGGATAATAATCTTGTGGTTTATCTTCTAAAACAGAGTCTGGTTTATAGCCAGCCTCTAAAGCTGGTGTATAGACAGAAATTGGTTTTAAGGACGAGCCTGGTGAACGTTTTGTTTGCGTTGCAAAGTTAAAGCCTCGATAAACGTGTTCCCCTCGACCGCCCACCAGTGCTTGCACGCCGCCGGTTTTCGGATCAATGGCTACAGAGCCACTTTGAACCATGGCACCGTCTTCTGCATTGGGTGGAAATAGTGCATCATTTTTATAAGTTGCATCCATCGCATCTTGATATTTTTGATTTAAAGAAGTGTAAATCTTGTAGCCTTTATTTAAAATATCTTCTTCTTTAAATTTATAACGATTGACCGCTTCATCAATTACCGCATCAAAATAATATGGATATTTGTAACTATTTTCGTCGCCAACATAGGTGTCATTTAATAGACTCGCTAAGTTAACACTCGCTTCTTGATTGGCTTCTTCTTGAGATAGTTTTTTATTGTCGACCATTAGTTGTAAAACGGTATTCCGTCGCGCTGTGGCATTGTCAATGTAATCAATTGGGTTATAAATTCCTGGCCCTTTTAACATGCCCGCTAGCGTTGCGGCTTCCCCCACTGTCACTTGGGACGCATCCACGCCAAAATATTTACGAGCTGCATCTTGCACGCCCCAGACACCATTACCAAAATAAGAATTATTTAAATACATTGCTAAGATATCTTTTTTCGAATATTTCTTTTCGATTTCAATCGCTAAGAATAATTCTCTGGCTTTCCTATCTAGCGTTTGCTCTTGCGTTAAGTAAGCATTTTTGGCTAATTGCTGCGTAATTGTACTTCCGCCACCACCGCCACCGATTTTCCCGAAGGTCAATTTTCCAACAACCGCACGGGCAATCCCTTTGATGGAATACCCTTTATGTTGATAAAACGCGCGATCTTCAGTTGAAATAACCGCATCTTGAATATAAGGAGAAATATTATCCAGTTCCATAAAAGTTCCTTTTTGCCCGAATAATTTTCCGACTTCCTCTCCTGATTCGTCATAAACGCGTGTTGATTCACTTAGCCCCGATTTTAGGGTCTCAACGTTTGCGGACTTGGCTAAGTAAAATAAATAAATACTGGCACCTAAAGCGACTACCAAACCAATTAACAAGAAAATTTTATTGATTTGATACTTTTTCCAAATCCGCTTTCTGGCTTGATGGAATTGTATTAAATAAGGCTTTATCCACGTCCAAAAATGACGTAATCCGACACCGACTTTACTAAAAAATTGTTTAAGATTGTCCATAGTACTCCCTCTGTTTACGTTTCTTGGCTAAGTCTACCATATTCTTGTGGGTACGACCTAGGTCTAAAGCATGAAAAATTCTTGAAAAACAATTTCAATGGTCTTTTCGCTGTAGCAAAGGAAATGTTGCCTTCGCTAGAGGTAAATAATTGCTTACGCTTAGAAACGAGTCTTTATTTAGCCTCTATTCTATCATGCTTTTCTTCGTTTTTTATGTAAATTTGTTTAAGAATCTCTCAAGGAACTGCCTTTCTAACAAATTTCAGCTTTTTTTCCGTTCTGACTTGACCTTTTGAGTAGCTTTGTTACACTAAATAGCGAATCAGTGAAAGGTGGGATTTGGTGGAATATTCAATGAGATTACCTGAAAATTTTTCAACAATGACTGTAAAAGAACTATTAGAAAATGAGTGGCTAGTCCCTCGAAAAGTGCGCCATTTTTTACGCACGCGAAAAAATGTCAAAATCAACGGAGAAACAACTGCTTTTCATTTTCCAGTCCAAGCTGGCGATTGTGTCACCTTAACGTTTGAAGAAACCGATTATGTGCGTCCCACTATTCATCTGGGGGAAGCAACGCGTGTGAAGGTTTTATATGAAGACGAACATTTAATGATTGTAAATAAACCTTATGGCATTAAAACCCATCCAAATCAGCCACAGGAAACAAACACCTTGTTAAATCATGTTGCTGCCTATTTAGCTGAGAAAAATCAGGTCCCTTATGTCGTTCATCGATTAGATAAAGAAACCAGCGGTGCGATTGTCTTTGCTAAAAATCCTTTTGTCTTACCTATTTTAGGGCGTTTATTAGAAACAAAACAAATTTACCGTCAATATCAAGCGATTGCGGCTGGTCACTTTAACCAAAAAGAACAGACAATCAATCAGCCGATTGGTCGTGATCGGCATGATCGCCGGAAACGACGGATTGATCCTCAAAAAGGGGATTCAGCGATTACACATGTCCAAGTGGTCAAAGCTCTTTCTAATAATCAAACCGCAGTTACCTGTGTTTTAGAAACAGGTCGGACGCACCAAATTCGGGTCCATTTAGCTAGCGAAGGGCATCCAATTATTGGTGATCCGTTATACAACCCAAAATCGCAGGCAGCTCGTTTAATGCTCCATGCTTCACAACTTCATTTACTCCATCCGTTTACAAAAAAACAAATCGTTGTGACTGCAGCGCCTGGCCTATGGTAAAAAAACAGAAGAAATCGGACGGTAACCGCCGATTTCTTCTGCTTTTTTATTTTACCGCACATTCACTGCTGAGAACGGCATATCTGCGTTTACTTAGTGTCTTGGTGTTAAACAGTTCCTGAGCTAACTCTCAGCCTTAATCATTTGTAGCCACTCTTTTTGTAAAATTCCGTAATTGTAGATATCTAGCCATTGGCCATCTTGAAATAACGCTTCTCTATCAATTCCTTCTTTTTTGAAGCCTACTTTTTCATAAACATGAATCGCTTTTTGATTGTTACTATTGACAGCTAATCTGATTTTGTGCAAACCCAATTCATAAAAAGCAAATTTACAAATTAAAGACACCGCCTCAAAGCCATATCCTTGACCTCGTTGCTCTTTTTGTAAAATAGCAATCCCTAAATTGGCCCCTCTATTTTTCAACTGTACATCAGACAACGAAACCCAACCAATAAATTCCTCTGTCGTATTTTCTAAAATAGCAAATAGAAATCGATCATCTTCTCCTTTATTAATTGTGAAATCTTTCCATTCTTCAAGCCCCCACGGATGTAAAGCATCCCAGCTCAAATGCTGAAGCAATTCATTATCCCATTGCTGTTTTGCAATATGTTCGATATATTCTTCTCTAAAATGAGAAAAGCCAACGTGTTTTCCTTTTAAAACATTTTCCATAAGAACACCTTTAATTCCCTAGATTATTTTCTATTTGCTGACTATCTATTTCCTCGTATTTTTGTAAAAAAGTGGCAATTTTTTCGATGACACACGCATTTTTATCGCTTTGGTCATTCTCTACCTGAAGAACAAGCAACGGTTCATGCAGACTTAAGCGTAGCAAAAACCAACCACTGCCATATTGACCAGACACGTTTCCCCGAACACCTTCTTGGTTTGCACGGTCCACAGCAAAGTCTGCTTGATTTTCTACAAACAATTCAAAGTCTCGCAAGACTTGTTGCCCATAACAAGTAACATCCTCCGCAGTAATTTTGAAGCGAAATTCGTTGGTTTCTGCCGGTTGCTTCAATGTAGCAATCAGATCTCCTAACGTTTGATTGTTTTGTTTCAATTCTGGTAACAACATTAAAATTTTCGCCACGACATATGCACCATCATCCAGATTGTAGTTTTCTTGAAACGCTGCATGACCACTGGTTTCAATGGCTAACGGTGTCTGAAAGCCCCCATGATTCAATTCAATCATTTTATTAATGACATTTCGGTAACCAGAAATATAACGAATCTGTTGGCCGCCTTTTTCTTCAATAAATGTTTTTAAATGACTTGAGGTTGGCGAATTTGTCACAATATAACTACCAGGCGCTTCTTTTAAAACAATTGCCGCTAAAACAGCAATTAAATTATTTCGGTTTAGTACCTCACCTGATTGGTCCACCACAGCCGAACGATCTACATCTGTATCAAAAATAATGCCCAAATCTGCTTGATTAGCTAAAACAGCCGTTTGAATACTTCTCATTGCTTCAGAATTATCTGGATTAGGTACATGATTAGGAAAATGCCCATCTGGTTCTAAAAACTGTGATCCCGTCGTATCAGCGCCCAAAACTTGAAGAACCTGCTCCGCAAAGAAGCCCCCAGCCCCATTACCCGCATCAACGATAATTCGAAAGCCCTGTAAAGGTTTCTCTTCGGGCGAATGAATTCCTTGGCGGATTTTTGCCACCAAATGCTCCGCATAAATTGGCAGTAACTCTTGCTTCATCAGTGTGCCATTTTCATTGGCTGTCAGCGGATCAGTATGAGATAAAATATACCGAATATCTTCTTTCTCTGCTCCACCTTCTGCTGTGAAGAACTTCAAGCCATTAAAATAGTAAGGCAAATGGCTAGCTGTAATCATAATCGCCGCATCACATTGAAGCGTTGGAAATTGAGTAGCCATAAACATAGCAGGCGTCGTAGCTAAACCAACGTCAATCACCTGAATACCTAATGAAAGAAACGTATCTACTAATGCTTGCTTAATCGGCTCCGCCGTTAGACGACTATCATGTCCGATTGCAATTGTCAGGCGCTGTTGTGCCTTTCGTGGCAGCTGTTTTTTGTCCTGTAACCAACGAACCACGCCCACCGCAATCTCGGCTACTGCTGTTACGGTTAATGTTGCAGTTTGTTCTTCCGTATCCAAAGCAATTCCCCGAATATCCGAACCATTTTGTAGCGCTTTCAATTCTACCAAGAAAAAAACTCCCTTCTATTGATGCTTTCAATTTTAAAAAATCATATTTTCGATGCGTTCGATAAAGTGTTCCGCATCCTCTTCTGAATGTGTAATCACAATAATCGTATCCGCACCAGCCACTGTACCCGCCACTTCCGGATAAGCTAATTCATCTAAAAAGTTACTCACCACATCGGCATTTCCCATCTCTGTATGCAAGATGACAATAAATTGTACTCGCTCCATTCGAACAACTGAATCTTTCACTGATTCTCGTAATTTCTCTTCACTGCTTGTGCCTTGTGCTTGAGAAAAAATTGCATATTTGACACGACCATCTGCACCATGTGTTTTAACAATACTCATTTCACGGATATCTCTTGAAACAGTCGCTTGAGTGGCTCGGACGCCAAGTTCTTCCAAACGAGTGATTAATTCATCTTGTGTTTCAATTTCTTGTTGCATAATTAATTGTTTAATCAAACGTTGACGTTCTGCTTTTTTCATATAGACCACTCCTCTCCATTCATTTCTTTTATTATATCCAAAAATGAGTAAAAATACAGGTACTTTTCACATTAAACTCTTTATTTATCTGAAAAAGACTGGATAAATGTTTATATACCAGTCTTTTTCAGTAAAAAATACTTATTTAAGAAGATTCTTTTCTTTTAAATAGTCTTTCGCCACTATGCTAGGATCTTGCCCTTCCACATTGACTTGATAATTCATTTCACTCATTTCTTCTTCGCTAATTTTTCCTGCCAATTTATTCAATATTTCTGCTAATTCTGGATATTTTTCCAACATTGCTGTTTTAATAAGTGGTGCTCCTTGATAAGGCGGAAATAGCGCTTGATCATCTTCTAACGTTACTAAATCGTATTGTCTCAATTCACTATCCGTTGAATAGGCATCAATCACATTTACCTCACCATTATTAATCGCTTGATAGCGTAGCGCCGGTTCCATCGATTGAACATTCAGATTTAAATGATATTTTTCTTGTAATCCCTTATAACCATCTTGCCGATCAATAAATTCTAACGTAAAACCTGCTCTCAACTGATTGCTAATTTTCTGTAAATCACTAATCGTTTTTAATTGATGCGCTTTTGCAAATGAGCGCTTAACTGCGACGGCATACGTATTTTCATAGCGCATCGGTTTCAGCAAAGTAAGGTTTTCTTGTTTTTTCAAGCCAGCGCGTGCCGCTTCATAGACTACTTGAGGTTGATTGTCTAGCTGAGGAGGATTTTTTAAAAAGGTCTCGATCACTGTTCCTGTAAATTCTGGATAAAGATCGATTTCATCTGATTTCAAGGCATTATATAAAAAAGTAGTCTTGCCAAAGTTTGGCTTTAACGTCACCTGAATGTCGCTATTTTCTTCAATTAAGGCTTTATACATATTAATAATAATATCTGGTTCCGCTCCTAATTTGCCAGCAATTGTCAGCTGTTTTTCCTTTGAAGAAGTTTGTTGATTCCAGAAAAATGAACCACCTAACAAAAGGCCTAAAATAGTACCGCCAATGATTAGTCGCCGCCCATTCGCTTTTTCCAACCAATGAATTCCATAATTAAATAAGACTGCTAGTGCAGCTGATGAAAGAGCTCCAATAAAAATCAACGATAAATTATTTCGATCAATTCCTAATAAAATGAAGGTCCCTAAACCACCTGCTCCAATTAACGCCGCCAACGTGGCCGTACCAATAATTAAAACGGTAGCCGTTCGAATCCCAGAAATAATAAATGGTAACGCCATTTGTAACTCAAACTTAAACAATTTTTCTTTTTTACTCATACCAAATGCTTCTGCGGCTTCTTCTAACGAAGGATCAATTTCCGTCAAACCAGTATAGGTGTTTTGTAAAATTGGGAATAAGGCATAAATCACTAGCGCAACAATTGCCGGTGGTCGACCAATACCAATTAACGGAATCAATAAGCCTAGCAAAGCTAAAGAAGGGATTGTTTGGAAAATCCCAGTCACTTGTAACAGACTTTCCGCTAACTTGCGATGACTCGTTAAATAAATGGCTAAAGGAATTGCAATCAACGCAGCGAATAATAACGAAATAAAGGACAATTGCATATGCTCGATTAACGCTTGCAGATATTCTTCTTTTCGAGCGAAAAAAGTTTCAATCAGTGCTTGCATCTACTGTTCCTCGCTTTCCAACAGCTGTTCCATAAAACGAGTAATCGTTTTTGAGGTGATACACCCTAAAACTTGTTGTTTTTCTACTAAATTTGCTTTCTCTTGCGCATTAATGAGTTGGACAATCTCTTTTAAATTGGTTTCCATGAAAACAGTCGGCACTGGCTCAATCGTCTCATCTGCGGCTTCTAAAAATGCAGTCAAGTCAGCGCCACAATAGTTCGCTAGTTCTGGCGAAGATTGTTTAAAAAATTGACCGACAAAATTATTTTTCGGATGTTTTTGAATGGCTTCTGGCGTATCAACTTGAATAATTTTACCAGCGTCCATAATACAGATGCGCTCTCCTAACAGTAAAGCTTCAGTCATATCATGGGTCACAAAAACAATGGTACTCGCTAATTCCTGATGAAGTTCTTTCACCAAACGTTGAAGATGATGTCTTGAAATCGGATCTAGCGCGCTAAAAGGTTCATCCATTAAAATCACTTCTGGTTCGGCTGCAATGGCGCGTAAAATCCCGATACGTTGTTGTTCGCCTCCTGAAAGCGCTGCTGGCTTACGATGCAGATATTCCTCAGGATCCAGCTGAACTTTTTTCAATAGTTCAATGGTTCGCTCTCTGCGTTGCTCTTTGGGCCATTTTTTCATTTCAGGAATCAACTCAATATTTTCCGCCACGGTTAAGTTAGGAAATAAGGCAATTTGCTGAAGAACATAGCCAATTTTTAGTCGTAATTCACGTAAAGGATAATGGGTTACCGCTTGTTCATTGAGAGCCACTTCACCTGTCGTTGGCTCAATGAGCCGATTAATCATTTTCAAAGTCGTCGTTTTTCCACTACCACTCGGCCCTACTAATACAAAAAATTCGCCTTGTTGGATTGTTAAATTCACATCAGACAAAACGGCATTTTCTTGATATACTTTTGAAACATTTTGAAATTTTATCATTTATTTTCACCGCATCTTTCACTTCTTAATAAACAAAATCTTTGGAGGATCGTCACTCTTTCAGTATAATTTAAGACTAACATCCTGCCTAATTTTTTGTTTTAAGCGCAAGTATGTGGGGCTCATTTAACGGCTGCCGGTTCGTATCTACAATTATCTACTCAATGAATGGAAAAATTGTCCTCTTCTGCCTTAAACAAAAGTGAACTGTTTTCTACTAAAAGGAGTGATCGTTATGGAAAACGACAAGCGAATTTATAAATGGGACAACGTGAAACTTTTTTTAATTTTCTTAGTGATTTTTGGGCATATTTTAGATCGTGAAGCTTCTCCTTCACGACTCATGGAAACGATCAACTTTTGGATCTATTCATTCCATATGCCAGCCTTTATTTTTGTCTCTGGACTCTTCAGTAAACATGCCATTAAACAACGAAAATATCTCCGTTTACTTTCCTTTGTTTGGCTTTATCTCTTAGCGAAGTTGTTGATTACGCTTGCTAATTTCGCCTTTGCAAATAAAATGAATTTTGATTTACTGAACGAAACGGGCGTTCCTTGGTACTTACTTTCCTTAGCAAGTTTCTACTTAATTACCATCTTTCTTCAGCGCGTTCAGCCGAAAATCATGTTGCCAATTATCGTTGTTATCGGCTGCGCCTCAGGCTATTTACCTGTGGAAGGTTTCTTGTCTTTAGGACGGACTCTGGGCTTCTTCCCTTTCTTCTATTGTGGCTACTTAATGGATATTCAAAAGCTGCAAATCTTTTTAGATCATCGCAAAGTCAAATGGGCAGCGATAGGTGTAATTTTAAGCTCCTTTTTATTTGTAAATAGTCAATGGTCATTGGCAACGAAATTTTGGGGCTTCTTAACTGGTTGGGCTTCCTACGCTGAAATTAGTCCGGCCTTTGAATACAGTAGTTTCATTCAGCTGTTCTTTTACGTTGCTGCAGCATTGGTGTCTCTTTCTTGGTTTGCATTATTGCCGAAACGAAAGTTACCTTTAAGCGCCCTCGGAAAAGATACCCTTTACCCTTATCTCTTGCATATGCCCTTAATTATTCTGTTGGAAAGTGGTTTACAATTAGACACACTCTTTAAAGAATGGTTTACTTTCCGAATCCTGGCACTTTTCTTCTTAGCCCTCTTCATTTTAGCTATTACGAATATGCCTGTGGTGAAACGGGGAGCGGATTATCTTTTTAATCCAATTGCATATGTGTTGCCAAAACAATGGTTAAAAGTTAAATAAAAAAAGAAGAGCGTGGGACAAAAATCACTTTGGATTTTTGCTCCACGCTCAAAAACTGTTAAACGGCGAGAGTTGCAATGTTTCACTGTGAAGCATGAACAGATGAAATCATCGTACCTACTTGGTTCTTGGAGCTAAACACTTTTGTCTCAGCCTCCACTTTTATCTCAGATTTTTTCCAACTATTGAAACAATCCTTTAATTTTATCAAACAAACCATCGGTCGTTGTATCAGCTAACATCGCTGTAATTTTATGATAGTGTTCGCCTAATTCATCTTTATGTTCTTCAATGAATTGTTGCGCATGTTCCACGTTGCCTTCTCCAATTAAATCTTTTGCTTTTTGAACTAATTCTTCTACGTTCATCTTCACACGTCCTTTGATTAAATAGTTAACAATAAGTGTTTCATTCATTGCGTTTTCTCCTATTTATCGTATCGTGGGATCCCTTGATTTGCAAGAAATTTTCAGTAAATTGACGGTTCTGATTTTGGGTTTTTAAAAGGCAAAAATTGCAAAAAAAGCTGTTTTCGATTTTCGAAAACAGCTTTTTTACTTTACTTCGCTAAACGATAAATCGCATCTGCATAAATAGCAGCTGCTCGGAATAAGTCATCTAATTCCATAAATTCGTTGGCTTGGTGCATTGTGTCTGTGTAGCCAGGGAACATTGCGCCATAGGCAACACCACGTTTTAATAAGCGGCCATAAGTACCGCCACCAATGATTTGTTCTTGGCCTTTTTCGCCTGTATGGTCTTCGTAAACTTGTAGTAACGTTGCCACCAATGGATCATCAACTGGTACATAATGCGGTTCTTGGTTGCGATCTCCTTGTGTTGCAGTGACCGTTTCACCGACTGTTGCTTGAACTTTTGCTTGTAATTCTTCTGCTGAAGTTCCTTTTGGATAGCGGAAGTTTAATGTTACTAAGCTATTTTCAGGATTTTCTGGATCAAAGTTAACAATCCCAGCGTTCATTGTCAATTTACCCATTTTTTCGTCTTCAAAAGCCACGCCTAATTTTTCACCATAAAAATCTTCATGGATAAATTCAGCAATGGTATTAATAAAGCTATATGCGCCTTCTGCAAAGCTGTAATCATTTAAGAAAGTTGCCAAGAAAGTCGCTGCGTTAATTCCAGATTGTGGGCTAGCACCGTGAGCACCTTTACCAACTACATGGAAAGTCACTGTTTTATCTGAAAGTTCTGCGTTACCTGAAATTTTTGCTTCTTGTTTGATGAATGTTTCAAAGCTAGCAGCTAGTGAAGCCGCTTCGTCTGCTGAAGCAGCCGTTACAACAGCATCTGCTGTTCCCGGAACCATGTTTTCACGTAAGCCAGATTTGAAGCTTTCTAATTTATAATCAGCGCCGTTACCGCCTCGGAAAGTTAAACGAATAGTCACATTTCCTTTTTCCCCATTAATAATTGGGAACTCAGCATCTGGTGAGAAACCAAAGTCTGGCGCTTCTTCATGTTGGAAATAGTAATCCATATCGCCCCAGCCGCTTTCTTCGTCACTTCCTACTACGAAACGGATTTTTTTAGACACGGGTAAGCCTAATTCTTTGATAATTTTCATTGCGTAATAAGCAGCCATACTTGGGCCTTTATCATCGCTTGCACCACGTGCATAAATTTTGCCATCTTTAATGACTGGTTCATAAGGATCTGTTTCCCAACCATCACCAGCAGGAACAACGTCCATATGACCAAAAATCCCTAACGTTTCGTCGCCTTCACCATATTCAATGTGTCCAGCGTAATTGTCGACATTTTTCACCGTAAAGCCATCACGTTCACCATACGCTAACATGTGTTTTAAGCCAGCAACTGGTCCAGGTCCAAAGGGCGCTTCAGGTGTTGCTTGCGCATCATCACGTTCACTGTTGATCCGTAATAAGTTTTGTAAATCTTCTAATAAGTCGCCTTTACGTGCTTCGACTTCTTTTGTCCAATCAATTGTCATTTGTTGTCACTCCTATCCATAAAGTTCTACATAGTCAATCATACCATTTTATGCAGAAAAAGAAAGAAACCCGACACTATTTTTCGAGAAATTTTTTATCTTTTCCGCAGAAAGGGCTGTGTTTTTGTTTATTTTAATTGAGGTATGATTGTTTAGGTTGTAGTTGTTGCAATTCGGCTTCTGTTAAGGGCCGATATTCCCCTAGTTCTAACGTTTCATCTAACCATAGTTCGCCCATTCGTAATCGTTTTAAATACGTCACAGGTTTGCCTACAGTGGCTAACATCCGTTTGACTTGATGAAATTTCCCCTCTTGAATCACTAAACGGACTACGGAAGTCCCTTCTTCCTCATTAATCGTCTCAATGACTAAACGACTTGGTTTAACCATTTCTCCATCTTTCAAGGCAAATCCTTGCGCAAACAGTTGACAATCTTCCGCTGTCACAAGTCCCTCAACTTCAGCTAAATATTCTTTATCCACATGCTTTTTGGGTGATAATATAATTGATGCGCTAACTGGCCATCATTTGTTAATAGAAGCAAGCCTTCAGTATCTTTATCCAAACGACCAACTGGGAACAAGTCGGCACGGTAATCCTGATCAGTTAACAAGTCAATTACCGTTTCATCTCGCTGATCTTCCGTCGCAGAAATGACACCTTGTGGTTTATGCAACATGTAATAAAAGAATTTCTGATACGTAAGAATTTCTCCCATCAAGGCAATTTGATCTGTTTCTTCGTTTACTTGTGTTTTGGCTTCTTTTACGACGTCACCATTCACCGTAACGACTTTTTTCTTTAACAATTGTTTGATTTCTTTACGACTACCGATACCAACATCGGCTAAAAATTTATCTAAACGCATCGTCATTCCTCTTTCCTTTAAAAAAATAGCTTGGGACATAAATCGAATCGATCGATGTCTCAAGCCTTGTCTCTTAAGAGAATCTGCTGAAAGGAGTTCAATCAGCTATTATTTAATATTGAATTTTGCACGTAATTTTGCGGCATTTTTCCCTAATAAACGATCAGCTAAGCGAATCTTCAAGACCGAATAGCCATAAAAAGCGCCTCCTGCAGCAGCCACAATTACAACGATAATGAAGGCTTGGAAACGTCTAGTTGGATCTAAAAATAGATACAAGAACTGACGGAAAATCAAAGCGATAATCATCATGATGACTGTAATACAGAACATTAATAATGTTCGCCGTAAGGTTAATTTGTAATTAAAACGTGTCACTTGACGAATTCTTCTTAGAATCAATACGCAAGAAACCGTAAAGCCTATCATCGTTGCTAATAACGGACCGTAAACTTCAAATAAACGGATTGCGGGGAATTGCACGATTAATTTCACTACTAAACCAATTCCTAAATAACGCATTGCGTCACGATTTTCATACATCCCCATCAACATATTTGACACTAACATATACAAGCCCAAGAATAAACTAGCGTAACAAGCTTGCACTAATAAAGAAGTGCCTAAAGCATCTGGCATGTAAAAAACAGTGTATAGTGGTTGCGCTAAAACAATCATACCGAACGTTGCTGGCAACATTACAAACACAAAAAGTTGTAAATTATTACTAATCAAACGCGCTAACTCACGGTGATTTTTTAAGGTGACCGCTTCTGTAATTAACGGTAATCCAGTAGCCGAAATCGAAGTCGCTAAAGCCACGACAATCATGGTTAATTTGTCCGGATTGGCATTAAAAATACCGAAAAGCTCTCGTAATTGGGTATCTGAATAATCCGTAAACAAACGCATAAAGTTTGAGAAAGTAAACTGATCGACAAGTTTAAAGACAGTTACCCCTGAGCCAACTACGATAAAAGGAATCGCCTCTTTAAAAGTTTCAATCAATAACTCTTTTGGGGCAATCTCATGTTCATTGGCGCTGTGTTCTTCTAAATAATCAAATAATGGTTTTTGTTTGTACATGTAATAACCTAAAACCGCAAAACTTGCGAGCATCCCAATAAATGCCGCAAAAGTGGCTTGAGTCACCGCTGTAACGTAATTACCTTCAAAGACTTTCATGATAATAAAAGCGGTTAATAACATGTAAAAAACTCGTGCTACTTGTTCAACAATTTGTGATAAAGCAAAGGGCATCATTTCTTGATTTCCTTGGAAATAACCGCGAATGACACTCATGCTTGGGAAAACTAAAACCGCTAAACTTAATGAACGCATTGTTGGAACTAATTCAGGACCTCCGCCAGACAAAGCTGCTAATGCCGGAGATGCCAAATACATCACAATAGCAAAAACCACACCTAAGCCACCCATTAGTTGTAAGGCACGATAAAAAAGCTGTCGACTAATTTTATATTCGTTCAATGAATTATAATGCGAGGTCTGCTTGGCAATCGCACCTGGAATTCCGGCGGTAGAGATCATTAGGAATAAGGCATAAATCGTATACCCCATTGAAAACAAACTGTTCGCTTCGTTTCCGTGCTCGCCCATCCAAGCGTACCAGGGGATGATGTAAATCGCCCCTAACATGCGGGAGATAATATTACTAGCTGTCATCCAAGCTGAGCCTTTGACCATTTTTTCTTGGTTCGTCAGGATTGGTTGATCAACTGAATTTGGTTGATTGATCATTTTGTCCTCCAATATTCTTTGAGTATGCTTTCTTTATTTTAATTGTTCATCTTGGGATATGCAACGACTTTCTCGAAGAATTATCCTATTTTAACATTTCTCATGGATTTTCTCACGCTAACGAGATGGTTTTTTTAAAAGAAAAATAATGCTATAATGACATCAGTTTTGAAATTTCGTTGAAACGTTTGGAGGCAAAAAAAGTGACGATTTCATTATTCGCAATTCGCGATTGCTTAGAAAAAGAAGATTTATTAAAAGAATTTATTTCACCAGAAGGCTGGCACTTGACCCTTTCCGACACGTTAGGTCAACGAGAAGTAACGGCTCTTTCTTACGATTCGAGAGACGTAACAGCAGAAACACTCTTTTTTTGTAAAGGATTAAACTTTAAAGAAATCTATTTAGAAAATGCTGTAAAAGACGGCCTAGAAATTTATGTTTCTGAGGTGCCTTATGAGGTTCCGGCGCAACTAGGAATTATCGTGACTGACATTAAAAAAGCAATGGCTGTGTTAAGCATGGCTTTTTATGATTATCCACAAAATAAATTAAAACTGATTGGCTTTACTGGAACCAAAGGTAAAACAACAGCGGCTTATTTCACCAAATATATTTTAGATGTTGCTACACAACAAAAAACAGCCTTGCTTTCTACCATGAATTCGACATTAGATGGCAAAACATTCTTTAAATCTGCATTGACTACACCCGAATCTTTGGACTTGTATCGAATGATGGCAACCGCTGTTGCTAACGGGATGACTCATTTTATTATGGAAGTTTCTTCCCAAGCCTACAAAACTAATCGTGTCTACAAGCTGTTTTTTGATGTCGGCATTTTTTTAAACATTACCCCCGACCATATCAGTCCAATTGAACATCCAACCTTTGACGATTACTTTTATTGCAAACGTCAATTGATTACACATTCTAAAGTCATTGTGTTGAATCACGAAGCTGATTATTTTCCATTACTTAAAGAAACTGCACAACAGCAAAAAGTCCCAGCCATTGTCTATGGCAGTCAGCCGGCTCCAGAAGTAGACTATTCATTCGCTGTTTCTTCAGAGGATTCCTTACGTTTTATCGTTGAAAGTCCTGCAGATGCGTTAGGATTGGCCGGCTCTTATCACCTTCGTTTAGGTGGTGATTTTAACAAAGGTAATGCGTTAAGTGCGGCGATTGCTAGTGTCCTTGTGGGAGCTTCAAAAGAAGAGTGTCAACAAGGAATCGCAGCAACCACCGTCCCTGGCCGGATGGAATCTTTAACGAATACCAACGGTGCAACCGTCTATGTTGATTACGCTCATAATTATGACAGTTTGAAGAATCTTTTAACCTTTGTCCGTGAAGAACATCCTGACGGCCGCTTAATTGTTCTTGTCGGTAGCACGGGAGACAAAGCGATTTCTCGCCGCAAAGACTTTGGTAGGGTTCTTTCTGAATTGGCTGATGTTGCAGTCCTAACAACCGATGACCCAGCCAGTGAAGATCCAGCAAAAATTTGCCAAGAAATTCAAGCCCATATTACCAAAGAAATGCCTGTTTACACCGTTTTAGATCGTGGCGAAGCAATTGCTCACGCATTATCTTTAAGCACAACGGCTGATGATGCGATTGTCTTAGCTGGTAAAGGTGCCGACCTTTATCAAAAAGTAAACGGCGTAGATGAACCTTACGCAGGAGACTTTGCCCTTGCGGAAGCTTTCATTAATAAAAAGAACTAAATCATTTAAACACACATGAAAAAAACAAGCTGCAACCACTTATCAACAGAGGTTGCAGCTTGTTTTTAAAGAACTTCTTTTATTTTCGTTACTTCTTCTTCCGATAAACCATGACCGCCATCCACTAGTAAAAAGTCGACTGGAAAATGTTTCTTTAATTGATTAGCTAAAGAAAGAACTTGTCCCGGAATACTCAACTCATCCTGAGCCCCTGTTGTGACAATCACTTTTGTCGCAAACTTACCAGATACATATTGATAGCCTAAATTGCTTGGATGCAGTAAAATAACAGTGTTAGCAATAGTCGGGTTCTTTTCTAACAGGCCTAAAATAAAATTGGCACCGTTAGAGTACCCTATAAAAATAACTTCATCGTATAACTTTTGCGGTTGCCAAACTTCTTCTAGAAACGCAGTCACTCGCTCATCAAAGTTAGCACGAGGTAAGGCTCCATTAACTAATGGCGCAAAAAAGCGTCGCTGTTCGCCTACACCTTCTGTCCCTAAGTAACTTAGAACACTCGCTTCTGGATAAAGGGTTGCGATGGTCGTTAATAATTGATATTCATTGCCACCAGTACCATGGAAAGCGACAACTAATTGATTAGGTTTCGACCCTTTTTGAAAAAATTGTTTCATTTAATAAACCTCCAAGAAAGGAATTTTACTATGTATGCACAAATTCATCACATCTCTATTTTAAATCGATTGATAAAGCCTACATTTGACTTCTATCATAATACACTGGGATTAAAATTACTAATGAAAACGATCAACCAAGATGACCACACCATGTATCACTTATTTTTCTCAGATAATGAGCAACGAACAGGTACCGAATTAACTTTTTTTGAATTGAATGATGGCCAAGATCAATCATTTGGGACAAATACAATTGAACGAACTATTTTAAAAGTACCAACGCGCGCCTCTTTGGATTTTTGGGCAGAACGTCTTGAGCAAGCGGGTATCTGCCACTATGGTGTGGAAACATTTAACCAACACCCAATTTTGCGTTTTGAAGCGCCCGATAATACACAAATGGCGCTTGTTCCGTTACGTGAATTTGAAAATGCGGAAGATTATTTTCCAGCTGAGCATGCTGAAATTCCAGTAGAACATGCAATTTTAGGCATTGATGCAATTCAATTACGCGTCCAATATGCCGCAGCTACCAAACAACCTTTAGTGGATTATTTACATTGGCATGAAAAAGAAACAGTACCTTTTTTTGAAACTGCACATGAAGTAACTGTTCTGGAAAATCATCATCCACAGTTTTATCAAGAGGTACACATCATTGATGACCGAACCAATCCGCTTGCCATTGAAGGAATTGGTGGCGTTCATCACGTCGCCTTTGGGGTGGAAGATACGCAAGAATTAACGCAAGTTGATAGCCTGTTGGATGAAAAGAATTTTACAAACTCAGGAATTAAAGACCGTGAATTTTTCAAATCATTGTATTTTAGAGAACCGAACCACTTATTATTTGAAGTAGCCACACAAAAAGGCCTGCTAGATGCCGAAGCCTATGAAAATCAAAGTTCAAACTTTGATGAAATCCCCCTTTATTTGCCTCACTTTTTGGCAGATCAAAGAGAACGAATCGAAGCGATTTTAGCACAACAACGCCATGAGTAAACAAAAATAGCGGTTAGAACCGCTATTTTTGTTTTTTAATATCCTATTATTGCCCTTTTTTGAAAAAAAGGAGTACACTAATAGTAGATGAACTGCGCAAGGAGGTGAGTACATGTTATCTAAGGAAGAAGTTCTACACTTATTGAACGAAGCAAAAAAAGAAGTCGATCGTTTAGAAACAAACCGCCAAGAAGATTTAGGTAATTCAATCAACTATATTGAAAATGAATTACAGCTCCAACGTGTCTTATCTCAAGTGGAAGCTTATGAAAAAGTGCTTGGTTAATTGATTACGCATTAGATGAGAGAGGAGCAACCAGATTCATTCACCGAATCTGGTTGCTCCTCTCTCATTTTTTACTAGACTAATTCGTAAGCAAGTTCTCGTGCAATAATTTTTGCGGTTGTTTCAGCGATTTCCCCAGTAAAGCCAATGCATTGTTCCATATGCTCAGGTGAACCCATCATCATTTTACTTGTCAAAATACTGCAGCAAACCACTCGATGCTTTTGTCGAAAACTTTGATGCAATTCGTTGGCTAAAGCCATCGTTTTATTTACTTGTTCTCCTTTGGCTTCTGTCCGACCAAAAAAGTAGCCCAGACACATAACCCCGCCTGAAAGAGCACCACAAATACACTTCGCTCCTCCAACACCTACAGGAAACCCAGAAGCCATGGCCACAGCTTCAATGGGAATCTCCGCATCGAAGTGTTGCCGAATGGTCGCCACAATCGCTTCCGAGCAATAAAAATCACCGTTACGATAATAGGCTTCCGCTTCTTCCCTGATTGCTTGTAAACAAATTCTCTTTTTCAAAATGCCCTCCATTCTGTATTCGCTTTCATTTTATGAATAAAAGGACGCCAAGCATCCCTTTATTTTATAGATTTTCTGCAGAGGTAAATACTTCTGACACATCATCATCGTCTTCTAACTTGTCAACCAAGCGCTCTAATTGCGCTTTTTGTTCATCGTTCAAGGTTAGTAAGGTTTGCGGAACCATTGTTAATTCAGCTTGTGCTAATGAATAACCTGCTTGTTCTAAAGCATCGCGAACCGCTGTAAAATCTTCTGGTGCTGTGTAAATTTCAAATACTTCTGGTGATGTTTCTAAATCCTCGCCGCCTGCTTCCAAAACGACTTCTAGCATGTCGTCTTCCTCAATTGCATGATCTTCTCGCTTAATGACAATATAGCCTTTACGATCAAACATATAATTAACCGAACCCGTTTCACCTAAAGAGCCACCATTTCGAGTAAACGCGACGCGAACATTGGTGGCCGTTCGGTTGCGGTTATCTGTTAGTGCATGAACTAAAACTGCCACGCCACCTGGCCCGTATCCTTCATAAGTTACCTCGTCATAATGTTCCCCTTCACCAGCACTACTGGCTTTTTTTATGGCGCGAGCAATATTATCATTGGGCATATTGGCTGACTTAGCTTTATCGACTGCTAAACGTAAAGCAGGATTCATTGCGGGGTCAGGGCCACCTGCTTTTGCCGCCATATAGATTTCCCTTGAAACTTTTTGGAAAATTTTCCCACGTTTGGCATCTTGCGCATTTTTACGCCCTTGAATGTTGCTCCATTTGCTGTGTCCTGACATCCTTGATTCCTCCTGACTTTTCGTTACTATTCTCCTTTATTCTACTCTTCTTTTCAGTTAGGAACAAGCGCTACAAAAAAAGACCCTCGCTTATCCACCTTTCTGACGAATAAACGAAGCTCTTCTAAATTAGCGTCTTCTTTTTTTATTTTTCTTCAAACCATGAACCACCAAACAAATAACGATGGCTGTCAAAGCACCCATGGCATCCAACATAACATCTTGAAAAAGAGGGGTCCTTCCGCCTGTGATCATTTGATGAAATTCATCTAAACCTGCATAGCCAGTAGCAGCTAGCCAGGAAACAACAGCTGTTAAAAACAGGCCTTTGATTCTTGGCACTAATCCAATGAACCAACTACCACCTAATAGAAAATACGTACCAAAATGGGCTCCCTTACGAATAAAAAATTCAACAAATTTACTATAACCACTAGCTTGAATGCTCACTTCACTGCCAGCATATTGAAAAGAAATATTTTTTAATTGTTCTTCAAAAGGATGACTGCTCAGAAGTTTATCTAAAAGACCAACTTGTGATTGCTGTTCATACGTCTGTGATGAACTGAAAAATAAAATGGCCATAATAACAAACGCAATGACTAAATATAAATTACTATCTTTCAAATAATTTTTCATATAATCCTCTTTTCTTGGTTTCAAGTTGCCCCGTGCCTGCCACGGAAAATTCTTTTTTATTATAGTCGGTTTCGAGGGAAAAAGAAACAACTTCTCTTAGGTCTTATGATATACTGAAAAGAAAAAAATGAAAGAAAGATTGGATATGACCTATTCTATTACATGGGATTTAGACAGTATTTTCCCCAATGGGAGCGAGTCCAAAGAACTTAGCCAACGAATGACTCAATTAACCGAACAAACAAAAGAGTATCATCAATTAATCACAGAATGGACACCAGAAAGTGCCCAAGGCAAAGAACAATTTGCTGAAATCTTAACGTTACAAGGGAAAATCTCAAATGGCTTTTCACAATGTAATAGTTTTTTAACTGCTTTAATATCTGCTAATACTAATGATACCAAGGCCAAAATTTTATCAGGCGATTTATACAATCTGTTGCCAGCGATTCAATTAGCTGAAACCATTTTTACTAAAAAAATCACCGAGATTTCAGCAGAACATTGGCAAGCCCTGTTAGCCGAAGAACCGTTTAAAACAATGGCTTTTCGCTTAAATGAATTACGCCGTGATGGAAAAAAACTGCTTTCCGAACAAGAAGAAAATATCATCAATACGCTTTCTCTAGATGGTTTAAATGCTTGGAGTACACATTACGATACGATTGTTGCTTCCATTGTGATTCCTTTTGAAGAAAAAGATGGCTCTGTGACAGAACTATCTGCAGGCCAAGCCTTTAACCGCATGATGGGAGATCCTGACAAAGAGGTTCGTCAACGTTTGTTTACAGCCTGGGAGAAAGCTTGGAGTAGCAAAGCTTCAATTTTAGCAGACACCCTAAATCACTTAGATGGGTTCCGTTTATCTGATTACAAATTGCATGGCACTACAGATTATTTAGAAAATCCCTTAAACTATAATCGAATGAGTCAAGAAACATTAACGGTTATGTGGGAAACCATCCAAAAAAATAAACAACCATTCGTCGACTTTCTAACGCGCAAAGCGCAATTATTCGGCAAAGAAAAAATGGATTGGCAAGACCAAGATGCACCAATTATTTTAGGTGATTTAGAAGAAAAAACGTATTCCTTTGATCAAGCCGCTGCCTTTATTTTAGAAAATTTCCGTAAATTCAGTCCGAAAATGGCTGATTTTGCCCAAATGGCTTTTGAAAAAAGTTGGATTGAAGCTGAAGATCGTCCAGGCAAACGTCCTGGGGGTTATTGTACAGAATTACCTGAAACACAAGAATCGCGGATTTTCATGACCTTTGGCAATTCAATCAACGAAGTAGCTACTTTAGCCCATGAATTAGGTCACGCTTTCCATAGTAGCGTGATGTGGGATTTACCTTCATTGAATCGAGAGTATGCCATGAACGTAGCAGAAACGGCTAGTACCTTTGCAGAATTGATTGTTGCTGACGCCACCTTAAAAGAGGCCAAATCAGACGTTAAAAAGATTAACCTTTTAGACACAAAAATGCAAAATGCCATTGCTATGTTTATGAACATTCATGCGCGTTTTATCTTTGAAAATAATTTTTATCAAGCGCGCAAAAAAGGTTTAGTAGCGGAAGAAGATATTACTGAATTAATGTTAGCGGCGCAAAAAGAAAGCTACAAAGATAGTCTTGGCAGTTATCATCCTCATTTCTGGGCGAGCAAATTGCACTTCTTTATTGATGATGTGCCTTTCTATAATTTCCCATATACTTTTGGCTATCTATTCAGCATGGGTATCTATGCGTATGCCAATCAACAAGGCAGCTCTTTTGAAGACCAATACATTGCGTTATTAAGAGACACTGCTTCGATGACAAGCGAAGAATTAGCGAAAAAACATTTAAATGTTGACTTAACAAAACCTGATTTCTGGCAAGCCGGCATTGATCAAGTCCTAAAAGATGTGGAACAATTCATGACTTTAACTGAAAACTATGTAAACTAAGCAAAAAAGAAGCAGTAACCAACATCAGGTTACTGCTTCTCTTTTTTTCAAATAGTTTCGATACGCAAGATAGCCCACAAGCATTAGTCCAAACGTAACAAATTCAACTACGGGCATGGCTAACCAAACACCGGTTAATCCTAGTAATTTCACCAAAATAAATAAAACTGGCACAATTAAAAAGAACCCACGCAAAGAGGAAATCATTAGCGCCATTTTCGGTTTACGAACTGCCGAAAAGTAATAAATCCCCATAAAATTCAATCCTGTAAACAAGAAGGAAATCGCATATAAGCGGATGGCTGTCCTAGCAATTTGCGCCAACTGGTCGTTCCCTTCGCTATTAAAGACCTCAATAATTTGTCCCGTAAACACTTGACTGATTAAAAAGAACAGGAAGCCGGCAACCAAATACGTAATAAAGCTAAGTTTAACAAATTTACGCAACACCTTCGTTTCCCCTAAACCATAGTATCGGCTGAGTAATGGTTACGCCCCTTGCCCAATCCCTGTAAAAATGGCAATCACAATAATATTGAGATTGGCAACAATCGCATAAGCTGAAATCGCCACATGACCAACTAAGTTTAACAAAACAATATTAAATAAAAACATGACAAAGGCCGAAGAAAATTCATTTAAAAAGGAAGAAAAACCAATCGACATAATTTCTCGAACATCCTGAAATTTCACTTTAAACTTTTCAAAACGTAAAACTCGTTGCGGCGACCACGTATGCAACGTAATCAGGATTAAGCTTGTTAAAGGTGACATCACCGTTGCAATGGCCGCACCTGCCATGCCCCACCCAAATTGATAAATAAAGACATAATCCAAAATAATATTGACAATTCCCCCACTGACAAAAGCAATCGTTGCCAAACGAGGATTATGGTCATTTCTTAAAAAAGTAATCAGGCAATTGTTTAAAATAAATAATAATGAACAGCTAAGGTAAATCATATAATATTCCTTTGCCAAACCAAACAAGACACCGGTCCCCTGAAGTCCCCGAATAATTTGATCGGAAAAAATCAAGCTCGCTAAAGTAAAGAGACTCCCTATAACGAAAACTAACCCAATCGTTAAACTAAAATACTGATTGGCTTTTTTGATTTCTTTTTGCGCAACCGTGGTCGAAAACAACGTAGCGCCGCCAACGCCAAACATCCAACCTAATCCATTAATAATATTAACGAGTGGCAAGACAATGTTAAGCCCCGCCAACGCCTCGGTGCCGATTCCATTTGCAATGAAAAATGTGTCCGCCAAAATAAAAATTGATTGCGCCACCATACTTAAAATTCCTAACAGAACATTTTTATAAAACAACGCAGTAAAATGGTTTTGCTGTGTTTGCTCCATACCCAAATCTCCTTCTAACAAAAAAAGGACTCATTCTTTTTGCTTCAAGGCTTACGCAAAAATCAGAATCCTTTAATTATTCAACCCAGCGATTAAATAATCTGTCTATTTATTGATACTTCTAGGGTAGCATTCTCTCTTCGAAAAGACAACCATCCTTTTATTTTTCTCATTTTAAACTTTCTTAAGCAGTTGCAGTTGTTTTTGAACCACTTGCCAATCTTCTTTCACGACTTCTTTTAAACGATAATTATAAAAGACAGCCGCTGGATGGAAGAGTGGAATGATTTGATAGGTTTTCTGCGTCCAATGATAGTTTTGTGATTGCTCATCAAATGTTTGAATGGGCGACTGAATGACCGTTCCGTGCACTGCAGTGATTGTTGGCTTTGGTCCTAAAAGTCGTTGCAACCCAATATTCCCCAGTGTCAAAATTAGTTCAGGTTGGCAAACAGCGATTTCCCAATCAAGCAAAGGCGCAAAAATTTTGATTTCTTCTTTGGTTGGCGTTCGATTAGGAAATTTGGTTACTCTTTCTCCCGTTTTTGCAATCTGCTTCGTTTTTACAGAAAAAGGTCGACTCCTAACCGCACTGGTGATATACACCGTTTCACGACTTAAGCCAACTTGTTGTAATTGTTCCATCAACAATTGACCTGAACGCCCTATAAATGGTACGTTTTCTTTAATTTCTTCTTTTCCAGGGGCTTCCCCAATCAGCATCACTTTTGGCTGTTGCGGGCCTTGGCCTTCCACAAACCCTTCTAATGGTAAGTCTTTCGCTTTAGCTAAAACTGCTTTTTTCAGATGTTCAGGATAGTGCATTTACCATCACGCCTCTCTTCTGGTGTTCTTCTTTCGCTATATTGATTATAAATAAGGCCCAAAAGAAACTCAAAAAAAGGAGCCTATTCATTTAAGCGCTGGTTTTTCTACACACAAAGCTTTGTCTTTAGCTAAATAAAAAGGCCGTAAGTAACCAACTAAATTAGACATTGGTAAAACCTCCGTTGGTAAGTCAATCTTCAATGTCTCCTTTAAATAGGCTTTGCGTGTCGTAATCCGTTGCCACATGTCTGGATAAGTTTGCTGAATCTCTTTTTGCAGTGTTTCATCAGCCAAAGCCACACATTCTTCTGCACTCACCCCTGTATAACCAGGTACAGAAGGAATAATATCCACTTGAAAGAGCATGCCACTTTCCAAGCGAATGGCTGAATCTGGATAAATAGGCGACGACATCCATTCATCATCCGAAACTAAATGCCCAGGATTCAAATGCCAGTGATAGATTTCTTTTGGTAACTGTTCTTCAATCGCTTGGTACATTTCTCGCCCTAACAGTCCGATTCGAATGGTTTCAAACCAGTGAACGACAGCTTGAAAATAGGGTTTTGCTACGCGTTCTAAATAATCACGTTGCGCTTCTGGCAATTGCTGCTCGTTTTCAATAACAAAACCTGTTCGGCTAGACAAGCCGCCTTTGTAACCTGTAGTTAATGATAAGGCATCACCTAACTGAATTTCTTTGGCAGTCGGATACATGTTTGCATATTCAAAACGTTGTCCAGTTGCCGCAATGGTTACTACCGTCGGCGTTTGACCTTCATCATTTAACAAAGCCCCAATGTCCGTTTCACGCTGTCCTACTTCAATTGCATTTAAGGCCTTTAACATACTGCGAGAAGCCAAATTCGCCCCATATTCATAGTGCGCCAATTCGTTGGCATTATTTGTTGTGCGGGCCCCCTTTGCTCCAATCAATAAGTGGGTCCCATTTAGTAAACGAGCTTCTTTCGGCAGAGCTTTTTTCAGTGCTTCGACAATAAAATGTGGCACATCAAACATAGTAGCAGGTTCTTGCTGTTGTGTCGTAAACATTTTCCACCCAACGATACCTATTTTTTGAGCAGTTTCATCGAGAAGCGTTTCAAAAATCTGCGACAACTTTTGTTCTCCAGCCATTGGTTGATTAGGTAGCGAAAAAGCTGGATAATGAATTAAATCGGCTGAGATGCGGGCATGTTGGCACAGTTTTAAATTTTCATTGCCTAAAATAAGTGTCGCCGCACCATCCTTATTTAACACAAGGAGTCCTTCTTCAAACCTCGGAATAAAGCCAGTTAAGTATTCAAAATTACTGCCATGCTCTTTGTCTGCATAGAAGACCAATTGATCGAATTTTTCTGTTTTCATTCGTTGTAATACTTTCTGCTTGTGCGCCATCATCGTTTCATTCGTCAAATACGTTGGAAAAACATTCTCAAAAACAGTAGGTTCAGCAATATGTGTATAATTAATTTTTCGCTTCATTATTATCCTCCATTATTCATCTGCGACAATCAACGTTACGCCTGCTTGCGCTAACTGCTCACAGAATTTTTCATCAGGTCGTGTATCTGTCACTAAACAATCAATTTCTGTTAATTCGCAAATTTTAAATAAACCCGTTTTGTTTAATTTCGTTTGGTCGGCTAAGGCAATGACTTGTTTGCCTTGTTGAATCATTCGCCGTTTGACTTGACCTTCTTCTTCTGTGTGAATAAATAATCCTTGTTCAGATAACGCAAACACACCTAATAATGTATAGTCGGGGGCAAATTCCCCAACCTTAGCGACTGTTTCTGCCCCAAACAAAAAAAGTTGTTGTTTATGCAGTTGCCCAGGTAGTACTGTAATTTTTGTCTGATCCATTTGCGCTAGAAGTAGCGCATGACTGAGAGAGTTCGTGATCGCGTGAATCGGACTATTTTCCATCGCTCGAATAGCTGCTTCCACCGTGGTTGATGAATCAAAAAAAATGGACGCTTGTTTGGGAATATTTGCCCAAACTTTTTGGGCAATCGCTTGTTTTTTCTCTGGATGCTTCATTATTCGTTGAGCATAATCATAAATAGTTGCTTCAGACTGCACTGAGATAGCGCCACCGTGCGTTCTCTTTAAATGTCCTTCCTTTTCTAAACGAATTAAATCTCGTCGAATAGTATCTTTTGAAACGGAGACTTGCTCCGCTAACGCTTCCATGGAAATACTTTTTTGTTCATTCACTATTTTTTGAATCTTGGCTAAACGTTCTTCAATCAACATGCTTCCTCACCTCTTCTAAGTAAAGATAGCATCTTTTGCATTATTTTGCAAACAAATGCAAAATAATGCAAACAAGACAAAAAAAACTAGTCCTTCATTTTCTAACGAAGGGCTAGTTTGAGAGTGGTTTTAATAGGTAAATTGAATAATCATGCCGCTAGGATCTTCTAACGCAAGTAAATGATCTTTGGCAATAAAATGTAACTTTGCTTCTTCCGCATTGGCTTGGACGATCTCTAAATCTGCCGCAGTTGGTAAACGGAAGGTGTAATTTTCTAAGCCAAATTGATTTTCTTGAATCGTTGGCAGCTGTTTGCCGCTCCATGTATTTGTCCCAATATGATGATGATACTGACCCGCTGCAAAAAACTTCGCTTGTTGACCAAAGTTAGACTTTAAGCCAAACCCTAAGTTTTTATAGAACGTTTCAGTGGTATCTAAATCGGCCACTTTCAAATGAATGTGCCCAATTTTAGAACCTTCGGAAATTCCTAGCCAGTGACCGTCAGCTTCTGCAGCTAAACTATCACCGTCTAATTCTTCTGTCACACCGATAATTTCACCATTTGGACGAATATCCCAGACTTCTTCTGGTTTATCCCAATAAATTTCGATGCCATTATTTTCTGGATCACTTAAGTAAAGGGCTTCACTATAGCCATGATCTGCTGCGCCAATTTGCACATTTTCCTGCAAAAGCCACAGCAACATATTGCCTAAATCTTTGCGGGTTGGTAGCAGGAAAGCAATATGGTACAAGCCAGTGGTACCCTGATTTTCTTCCCCAGCTGTTAGTTCTTTTAAGACAAGAATTGCATCGTTGGTGCCTTGTGGCGCTAGCCAAGCACGTCCCTCTCCTTGTTTTAAAAGTTTTAAGCCAATTGTTTTCGTATAAAAGTTTACCATTTTATCTAAATCAGCCACTTTCAAAGTGACTTGTTGAATCCCAATATTACTTGGTAATGCTTGAACCATTTGCTTTCACTCCTTTCCTCTTCGTTTTACTAAAGCAATGATTTAGTTGAATTCTTTAAAACGAGCACTATCTTCCATGTATTCTTTTTCGCCAGCTGGCGCTTCAATGGAACCAATGACCATTTGTGCACGCAAATTCCAGTTTGCAGGAATTGACCATTCTGCAGCAACCGCTTCGTCAATGACTGGGTTGTAGTGTTGTAAGTTTGCGCCGATATTTTCTTGCGCTAAGGCAGTCCAAACGTTTGCTTGTGTTAAACCAGTTGCTTGTTCAGACCAAACAGGGAAGTTATCCGCATATAATGGGAAGCTATCTTGTAAGTTTTTCACGATATCTGTATCTTCAAAGAATAAAATTGTACCCGCACCAGCTGCAAAACCTTGTAATTTAGCTTGTGTGTTTGGAAATGCTTCTGCTGGAGTTAATGGTTTTAAGGCATCTTCAGTCATTGCCCATAATTTTTTGTGAGCATCGCCGAATAAGAACACAACACGTTGTGTTTGAGAGTTAAAAGCTGTTGGACTTTCTCTAACAACTTCTTTTACTAAAGCAGTTACTTCTTCTTTTGAAATTGGTAAGTTTTCTCCTAAAGCATAGATTGAACGACGGTTTTTCATCATTTCAGTAAATTTTGACATAATATGTTCATCCTTTCGAATTTCCTCAGTAAATTCATTTAATTTTGTTTACATGCTTACTATACTACCTTACTAAAAGTAAGTAAAGCTTTTTGTCTTACTTTTTGTAAGTTTTTTTATTTTTTAGTGAACAACCTTATTCTACCAAAGAAAAAACAACCAGCTTTTTTCTAAGAAAAAGAAAAATCTGGTTGTCGATTAATAAATGTAGAAGTCAATTGAATCGTTTTCGGCCGTTTTTCTTGAAATAAGTGTGTGGCTTTTTCCCCTAACTCCATTAATGGATGACAGATTGTTGAAAAATTTAAAATTTCACTTAATAAAGTTTGTTCCTGTCCCACTAAAAAGAGTGGTCTTTCAATAACGGCTTGAATCCCTGCGGCAATTTCATCACCGTTGGTCACAACCGCTTGGAGCGTTGGATCTTGCCCACAGTGTCTTCCTACTTCACACCCATCTTCATAGGTTAAACAGTCCTTAAATAACCGATTTTCAGGAATCGCTCCATAAATTTCCTGATATGCGTCAACTAAATAGCGTGCGCTTATACTTTTTTCTGGTGCACGGTTAATCGTAATTGCCACTTCACTACATCCTTGTTGTTTCAACGCTTGGAAGACCCGCCGATAAACGGTTAAACGATCAATATAGATACTAGCATAACTAGGGTCTTCTATTTTTTCACAAAAAACAACTTGCTCTTTATACGGAGCAAACACACTTAAAGGATTTGCCTTTGATAAAACAATCATGCCATCAAACGCACCCGTGGCCATTTTTTCCAAGTAACTTTTTTCAACTTCTTTATCATAATCCGTTGGTAATAAACTGACCATCATCCCTTGTTGAAATGCTTGGTGGATAATCCCACTTAAAATAGCATCAAAATAAGGTTGATTCGTGTAAGGAACCATGACACCTAATGTATTACTTTTCCCAAAGCTAAGATTTCTCGCTAATATATTGGGCTTATAGCCCAACTCATCGATAATTGCTTGGATTTTCAGTCGTTTTTCTTCAGAAACATAAGGATGATGATTAATCACACGCGAAACAGTCGTAACTGAAGATCCTGAAAGGCGCGCAATTTCTCGAATTGTTGTCATACTTTCACCTCATTACTTTACAAAATTGAGTTAAATAAGGCACAATCCCTGTCCCGTAATCAACAAAACGATAAAAGGTCTCCTGCCAAGCAAAAGAAATTTCCTGAATATCCTCCTGCTGTGTCAAGTGCCACTCCGTTATCTGATGGTACGGAATTTCTTGATGCCAAATCTTATAGTATTTTTTGGGACTATCTAACTGCAGACTTTTGGCCGTCGTAGTCACCGAGACAAAATAGTAATCCATACCAAGTCTATCGCTTATCTCCACTATAACATTCATTTTCATGCCCTCCAATATTTTGATACACCTAGCTTACCTTATGAAACGCGTACCAGAGCAAGAGGAAAAATAAAAAAAAGTGAGACCATGTTATACTAGATGTATCATATAAAAGCAAAGGATGAGTGCAATGGAAACTGTTACAGTAGCAACAAAAAGCGACTTACTAACGAATTTGAACAAGCAAACAGATGAAATCATTATCTCGGGGGCACTTGCACAAGAAATTTACCACTTAAAAAAACAACAATTAACCGAAACGGAAGAAATTGGCTTTTTAGTGGGCAGCCAAGGTGCTGGCTCATTTTTAACCTATTTAATCGAGAAGTTATCCTATATAAATTCGGAGCTATCGCCAGAAGAACAAAAAATTGAACATGCGATTTTGCGTTTGTATGTTATTAAAAAATTAACTCCAGAAACTACTTTATTACGTCTAAAACAGTTAGATTATTAAAATTTTATTTAATCAAGATAGACCAATTCCTCGCGTACAACGAGTCCCTTTCATTAATCACTTGATATAATTACCTTTATTCAAGTTCCCACCTTTGTCATTATCGATTAACCAATGGTATATTAGAAGTAACAGATAAGTCATTTTATTTGAAAAAGTGTTTGGGAAATGTTTGGGGAGGAATGTTTATGTGTCAACCGCAGGAAAAAAAGAAAGAAATTTCCGTTGCTAAGTTACGTTATCGTTTTGAAGTACCAATGATTATCATTGGTTTTGTTTTATTGTTTTTCGCATTGGGGTTAGTTGCCTTATTAATATTGAGTGATTTGCCGATTCCTGACTGGTTATTAATTGTCTTAATTGCACCAATTGCGCCAGTCATTGCTTTTTTTACCATTCGTTATATGTACATGGACACTGCTTCTAACGGAGTGGAAATTACAGAAAATCAATTACCAGAAATTTATTCCTTGTATATTGATTTAGCAAAAGAAATGGGCTTTGGCACTAAAAAATTAAGGATGCCACGTCTTTATTTAATCAACGGGAATGGTGTCTTAAACGCTTTTGCGGCAAAATGCTCTTTACACAGACGCTATGTTGTCATTCACAGTGATTTGTTGGATATCGCGTACAATACAGGCGATTTTTCGCTGATTCGCTTTATTTTGGCACACGAGCTAGGACACCATAAATGTGGACACACTAATTTATGGCGGCTAATGTTATCCATTATTTTGAAACCAGTTGCGTTAGATAAAAGTTTTACAAGAACGCAAGAATATACCGCTGATCGCGCAGGTTTATACTACGCCGAAGAAGGTGCTTTAAGCATGATTTATTTATTTTCAGGAAAATACATGGGCAGTCGTGTGGATTTAGAAGAATACTTTCACAGTATTGATTTACATGATGATACCATCTGGCTTAAATTGAGTAACTTCTTATCCGATCATCCTGTTGGCTTTCGTCGAATGCAAACATTGAAAAAAGCCAAAGATACTGGCAATTGGGACGTTCATGGGAATTTTTTCTAGCAAGAGCCAACCATCATTAAATAAATGAACAAATTCTTCTTTGGTGATATTTACAAAGTAGTCTTCAAAGTTAAACGCTGCTAATGCTTGCCAAATTGATGAATACTGATAGTCCACACCTAATAAAGCTGCAACGATTTCCGCTGTTTCTTTTTTGGCAAAGTAATCACCATAAATCGTTAACTCAATTATTTTACCTTTTTCAACAGTCAAACGTGCATCCACGATGCCGCCTTTAAACTTTTCTTCTTTTTTGATCGTAAATTTAGGCGCTTCACCAAAAATCCAAGCTTCATTGCCATACACTTCAGCGACCAATTTCCTAATTTCCTGTTGATCTGCTTTGGTTAGGACATATTCTTTCTCCGCAATTTCAGTTAGAGATTCGACATCAAAGAGCTCCATCAGTAAACGATTGCGAAATTCCTCAATGGTTAATTGTTGATATTTTTCGTCTAAGTACGGCCGTAAATTGGTTACGCGTCCCCGAACAGATTTTGTCCCTTTTGATTCAATTTTTTCTTAGAAACAGTTAAGACACGTTGAACTTCTGCCAAATCAACATCATACATCAAGGTACCATGAGTATACATCTTCCCCTTTTTTGTATACATGGCATTGCCAGAAAATTTTTTCCCATCAATTAATAAATCATTGCGACCGCTAATCTCGGCCCCCGTTGCGCCCATTTTATGTAATGCTTCAATAATGGGTTTAGTGAACGCTTTAAAATCCCCAAAAGCTTGATGTCCTTCCTGAACAACAAAACTAAAGCTGACATTCCCGAGATCATCATAAACAGCACCACCGCCCGATAAACGGCGAGTAATAACGATTCCCTTCTCTCTAGCATAAGCTAAGTCAATTTCTTCATAAGCATTTTGATTTCGGCCTAAAATAACACAGGGTTCCTGAATATAGAACAACACTAAGGGCTCTTCAAAAGAGAGAGTGTTTAATAGATAATCTTCCGTTGCTAAATTTTCACGAATATCTCGTGACTGCATTATGACATAACGCATAAGGTCGCCCCACTTCTTTTTCTTCTAGTGTATCACTTTCTTTCAAAATTGGTTCACTAAACGTCTTCTCTGGCCATTCTCAAAAGCGGATGATTAACAAAAAAACGAACGTGGGACAACAATCACTTTGGATGTTTGTTCCACGCTCAAAATCTAATAAACAGCAATTACAGAACTGTTTAGCTTTTTAGTCTAACCAAGTTACTACTTCTGAAACATCTCGTCGGACTGTTTCAAAGCCGGGTGTTTGAGCTTTGCCAATCGGAATAATCAGTCCGTTCACTAAATGATCCTCAATATTAAATAACTTGCGAACCGCTTCTGTTTCAAAACCAGACATCGCCACAGTATCATAGCCTCGATCTTTTGCAGAAAGCATCAGCTGCATCGCAACTAAGCCTTGGTCTAACATTAGCCACTCTCTTTTTTGTTCTTCGCTAACATCATAGTACCAAGAAACATTTTCATTAATTCCTTGACGAATTTCTTCCGTCATCGTTCCTTGTGCGACAGCTTTAGCACTGATTTCATCTGCATTGGCCACTGTATAAGCAGTCAAATCACCTAATAAAATAATCACCGCCGCTGCCCCTTTAACTGCTGGTTGTTGCATCGAAACTTCGTAAAGGGCTTCTTTTTGTTCTTTTTCTGTGACAATTAAAAAACGCCATGAATTTAAATTGGTACTATTTGGCGCGAACATCGCTTCCTCAATTATGGCCATTAATTCCTCTTTAGGAATCTCAACATCTGGCATAAAATCCCGAACTGAGCGGCGGCTGCGAACAACATCTTGATACATCATATTTCTTCTTCCTTCCTCTTACCTTACTTGACATAGTTATTATTACTCACTATGATGGAGAAAAAAAGTACGCACTTTTTATTCACCTAGGAAGAAAAAAGTAACCATTACGTGTCACAAGGAGAAACTATGACAACTGATAAACAAACCAGTATCAACTTAGCCCTTTCCACCATTAACGGCAAATGGAAATTATCATTAATGGATGAATTATTCCAAGGAACCAAGCGCAACGGTGAATTGATGCGTGCGCTCGACGGAATCACTCAACGCGTCCTGACAGATCGCTTGAGAGAAATGGAAAAAGATGGCCTAGTCCATCGAGAATCCTTTAACGAACTGCCCCCGCGTGTGGAATATACGCTCACTTCGGAAGGATATGCTCTTTACGATGCCCTCTCTTCACTTTGCCATTGGGGCGAAACATTTGCACAAAAAAGAGGTCGGGACAGAAGTGTTTAACTCAGAGAAATAAGAAGGAATTTCCGAAAATTGTTCTATAATTTTTGGAGAATTTCGGCTTATTTCCGAAGGAGTTGCTTCTGTTCCCGCCGTTTATCAATTTTTAAGCCTGGGACAAAAATCCAAAGTGATTTTTGTCCCAGGCTCTTTTTTATCTATTTTGGGTATTATGGGTAAACTTAAGATATTTTTGAAGTCCTTCTCGAATTGAATAAACGGGCGAAAAACCTAAGCCTTTCAAAGCAGAACTATCTGAAAGAGAATATTTTATATCGCCATCTCGTTCCTTTTGATAAGAAACTGGCAAAGAAAGTCCCACTAATTGGTTCATTTCTTCAATTAATTGATTAAGTGAAATGGCAACTTCGGTACCCACATTATAAACGTGTCCCAACGCTTCATTTTTGGTTGCTACTAAATCTAATGCAGTTAGGACATCCTCAATGTAGATAAAGTCACGTGTTTGCTGACCATCTCCAAATATTTGAAATTGGCTCGCTTGCCCTTGCTCTAATTGGATATAACGATCCATCAAAATGGACAGGACACCAGAATAGGGTGAAGCAGGATTTTGATTGGGACCATAGACGTTAAAGAAGCGAACTGCACTCGTGGGTACCCCATGTAAATGGTATTCATTGAGAACATAACGTTCAGCAGCAAACTTATCAATAGCATAGGGACTCAAAGGGCAAATCATCGAAGTTTCTCTTTTAGGCAACGTTGGCTCTGCACCGTAAACGGCTGCCGACGAAGCAAAAACAAAACGTTTGAGCTCTTTTTGATATTTTTTTATTGATTCCAATATTTTCAATACACTTAAAAAATTGACCTCATGTGTCTCTAGAGGCTGTGCCACAGAACTTGCCACGCTTGCCACGGCCGCAAGATGAAAGATATACTCAAACGAATGCTTTGAAAGTACTTCGTCCAATAATTGCTGATCCGTCACACTTCCTTTAATAAAAACCAACTGCTCAGTTTGTTGCAAATTTGACACTCGCCCCATGGACAAATCATCAATCACAAAAACTTGATACTGTTGACTATAAAAATTAGCCAAATTAGAACCAATAAAGCCAGCTCCTCCAGTAATTAATAGTTTCTTCACCTCTTTGCTTCCTCTCTTTTTTTTAATTTAATTCCACTTTTTTCGTGTTATTTTCTCTTTGGAATAAAAAAATGCAATATCGAATGAACACATAACTTACAATAGCCACAGCTAATAACAGTTCAAAAGTAGACAAAATATTTAACAGACTCGTTAGGCCTACCTTTTCTGCAAATAAAGGTTTAACTTTGACTAATGCTGTCGCAGAAATCACTAATGGGAATGTAAAGGCAGCATAACTTGGATAGAATGTCACTTGCATAATTTTATATAGATTCACAACTACAATCCCATAAATACATTGAGACAAAATTAGCAAGAAAACAACTAATGGCATATACAAATGACCACCCATTGAAATATAGCCAGCTAAACATAACGAACCTGGCGCTGTCATAATCGTCAATAAAGGAATGGTCGATTCAGGCATTTCTTTCGACTTCGTAATTCTCTTGATTAAAATTGGTAACAAGAGTAAATAAAAGAACAACGCTACCCAAAAAACAATTTTTCCCAACTCATTGATAAACAATTGAGAAGTATTAGGAATAACGCCAATGCCGACAAACGTAATAAACCAGCTTGGATAAATATGTTCCAGTTCGATTTTTGTTGGAAAAATATGCACCGCTACAAAATAAATCATTAAAATAAAATGTAAAATCACTGCGCCAATCCACAACACGTTAATCCAAGCAGCATTGGTAAATATCCGATCTAAGAAAACACAGATAACCATTAAAGCCATTGTAAATGTTGGTGATACCGAAGCAATAATTGGATCATCTAAGGTGCTTAATGCATGTTTCATTGTAAAAATAATTTTTAAAATAACTAAAATCATTAAGAGACTGCCAAGTACACAATAAATGGTCCCAATTGTTGCATATCCCAAGGAATAAAGTAAATTCCCCAAAGAAACCATCCCTAAAATTAGTCCACAAATGGGAATCGGGACTTTCCGCAAGAATTTTTTCGCACTTTCTACCATTATGTAGTCACACTCCGTCTTTATTTATTATTATTGATATTAATCAAAAGTATGTTATTATACTAAATGAAATATTTATATTTGTAAAATAAATATTTGCAATACCAACTATTAAGATAGCAAATAGAAAGAGGCGATTTTATGTTCGAATGGATCAAAACATTTATTGCTGTGTATGAAACCAAAAATTTTAGTGCGGCGGCCAAACAATTGTATATTTCTCAGCCAACTGTTTCTTTGCAAATCAAGAAATTAGAGCAACACTTTTCGATCAAGCTGTTCTATCGTAATGGAAAACAATCGGTTATTCCTACCAAAGAAGCTGATTTTTTATATCCAAAAATGCTCTCGATTATTGAAAGCTTAACCACTTCTTTTGCGCAAGCTGCAGAAAAAGAGAACTTTAAAGAAGACTGCATTATAGCCTCTTCAAATACAGTTGCTATTTATTTACTGCCAGATATTATGGAGAGTTTGGTTACCGCTTTTCCACTCATCAACTTTTCAATTCAACTGATGAATTCAAACGAAGTCGTGGATATGGTTCAAAATAATCATGCCCACATTGGGCTAATTGAAAAACCCATTGAAACCAAAAATCTACACAAAGAAATTGTTTATGAAGACCAACTAGTTCTAGCAGGAGATGCCGCTTCAAAATTTTGGCTCTTAAGAGAAAAGAACTCTGGCTTACGTTTTTTCAATGAGCTTTATCTCAATGAACACAGCATCAACTTACCAATTATCGAATTAAACAACAACGAAGTCCTATTACAATTGCTAAAAAATAACATTGGGCAATCAATTGTTTCTCGATTATCTATTTCCGATGAGATCCCTTGGCAACCAATTGATCAGTCCTTTGCTTCTCGAAAAATTTTCATTGTCCAGACCGATCACCATGCCAATACTTCCTTCTCTGAAGTTTATAACCGAATCGTTGAAAAAATTCGTGAACGACAAGCCTAAAAAACAGGAGAACGACTTAGCTTTCGCTAAATCGTTTTCCTGTTTTTTATTTATCAGTTTCCTCTACCAATTCAAATTCAAAAGGTTCTAACTCAAATAGTTGGTGTAAAATTTGCTGGGTTTCTTGGAACACTTGTTGTGGCTCTTTACACAAAAGAGTGCTTTGAATGGTCTGTTTTTTTGATTGAAAAAGAATTCTCGTTTCCTCTTCCTTAAATACAACTTGATGAGTTTCCTTTTCAAACACCGTATATTCTTCGAACATTTCCATAACTAATTTTTGACGAAACCCTTCTTTGAGTGCTAATAAAGTTACTAAATCTGCAACGGTTAGTGTTTCTAACGCAATTGTTTCATCTTCTACATGAACAAGATAATTCGTACACTTCACATTCGGACAGGCATTGCAGCCGCCATTAATCAAATCTGAGGTAGTTGTTATTTTCACCTGTTTCATCTTAATCCTCTTCTTTCCTACTTTTCGAGAAAAACACAAGGGGTCTCCTCAAAAATATTCAATAAAATATGATTAACTTCTTGAAAGACTTCTTCGTGATTCCGGCATTGTTTTTCCATTACTAAACGCAGATCATTCACAACAAAAGTCAACGTCGTCGCTTGTTGGGAAACATGTATACAACGGTTGCCTTTAACAAAACATTCTGTTTGTTCTTCAATGAATGGTTCTTTTTGATAGCCATATGCTGAAGCGACACATTCCAGGATTTCGTAGATTTCTATTTTTGGAAGTTCATAGCTAAAGCTACCGATAACTAGTTGAAAACAGTTCGGCTGTTTTTCATTATTGCTTGCATAATACACTGTTGTCGTTGTCATTTTGCCTCCTTATCTTCTCTATTTTCCTACTCTTATCATAACAAAAAAAGCACGCTTCCCTTATTTAAATTGTTAATAAAGACTATTACAGATTGGTATAACCACACCCGAAAAGTTAGTGATATAATTCACTAAGAAAGAAATATTACAGAAAGAAGAGATGAACGATGAAAGTATTTAACAAAAAAGTCGCAATTATTGGTACTGGTTTTGTTGGCACAAGTATTGCCTATTCCATGATCAACCAAGGGATTGCGAATGAATTAATCTTAGTTGATATTGACAAAGCCAAATCTGAAGGCGAAGCAATTGACTTATTAGATGGTGTGTCTTGGGGTCAAGAAAATGTAAACGTCTGGTCTGGCGACTATCAAGACTGCCAAGATGCCGATATCGTCGTGATTACAGCTGGCGCTAATCAAAAACCTGGGCAAAGTCGTCTAGATTTGGTTTCAATCAATGCAGAAATTATGAAAACAATTGTTAACAATATCATGAAATCTGGTTTTGATGGAATTTTAGTGATTGCCTCAAATCCTGTCGATGTACTGACTTATGTGGCTTGGCAAGCTTCTGGTTTACCTGTTTCAAGAGTAATTGGAACTGGTACAACTTTGGACACAACTCGTTTCCGCAAAGAACTGTCTCAACGTTTAGCGATTGATCCACGCAATGTTCACGGCTATATTATTGGCGAACACGGGGATTCTGAAGTGGCTGTTTGGTCTCATACCATGATTGGTACCAAGCCTATTTTAGAAATTGTGGATACGACAGAGCGCTTAACTAGTGACGATTTACCAATCATTTCTGATAAAGTGAAAAATACAGCTTATGAAATTATCGATCGCAAACAAGCGACCTATTATGGGATTGGTATGAGTACTGCACGCATTGTTAAAGCCATTTTAAATAATGAACAAGCTATTTTACCTGTCTCAGCTTACTTAGATGGGCAATATGGGCAACAAGATGTATTTACAGGGATTCCTGCAGTCGTTGGCAATCAAGGTGTGACTGACATTATTGAATTGAATCTAAATGCTTCTGAAAAAGAACTCTTCCAAAAATCAGTGACACAATTAAAACAAGTGATGGCATCGTTACAACCGAACGCTTAGTAATTTTTAACTAAAAATAACACTTCAACTAAATTATTCTCTACCAAAATAGATTCTAATTCCCCTTTATCGTTCTTTTTGGTACCATGAAAGAAGAACTTCAACTAAAGCAGAAATTAGGAGGACAAAAAATGGTAATCCAAGGAGATACGTTAGAAAATAGCGCACGTCGTTTATTGCAAGAACGTGGCGTAACAATGAATGATTTAGCTGAACTTGTGTTATTTTTACAAAAAGATTATATTGATAATTTAACATTAGATACTTGTTTAGAAAGTATTGATGCAGTGTTAACAAAGCGTGAAGTACACAACGCGATTATTACAGGTGTCCAACTGGATATTCTGGCAGAAGAAAACAAGCTACTCTCACCGTTACAAGAAATTTTAACGGAAGATGAAGGGCTTTATGGCATTGATGAAATTATGGCGCTCTCCATTGTAAATGTTTATGGATCTATCGGTTTTACGAACTATGGGTATATCGACAAGGTAAAACCAGGCATTTTAAAAGAGTTAAATGCGCATGATGGCGAACATGTCCACACATTCTTGGATGATATCGTGGGCGCAATTGCGGCTGCGGCTGCCAGTCGGTTGGCTCACTCACAACCAGATTTAAGTGATATTACTAAATAAAAAAACTTGCCTCTTCTCATAAAAATGAAGAGGTAAGTTTTTTTATTTAGTTTTATTTGCTGGACTTCTCACAAGCTTTCTACTTAACAGTAATTATTTGCCGTGTTATGTTACAGTCAAGAATAAACAGCTAAAGGAGGTTATCTAGAAATGAAAAAGTTTTTACGTGTATTTTTAATTTTTATTGGAGTATTCTTTCTTGCAAGTTGCGGTTCAAAAATAGAGACAAATTGTAGGTTCGCCACAAGATGGGATTGATTCCACCTTAACCTATACGTACCAAGGAGATAAAGTCTTAACGCAAACGGCTAAAAACATTGTTTCTTATGACAAATTGGGGATTACAAAAGAAGAGGCAAAAACAGCGTTGGAACCCGTTTCTAAACAATATGAGGACATCAAAGGGCTTAATTACAAACTGACCTATGAGGACAAACAAGCCATCGAAAAATTGACGATTAATTATGAAAAACTTGATTATGATAAAGCCAAAAAAGTAGATGGTATCCAGATTGATGGAGATTCTTCTAAGGGAATTAGCATGAAGAAAAGCCAAGAATTGGTGGAGTCACAAGGTTATACAGAACAAAAATAATAAAAGAAAGCGTGCGACAATGGGCATTGTTGCACGCTTTCTTTTGATTATTTAAATCGATGTTGCCATCTTCACTGCTTGAATTGGGTCAAAATGATGGACAGAGTAAACGACTGTACCGGCTTGCCAAACTACTGAGTTTCGATTATAGTCAGTGGTTCCTGCCACGTTCAGTGTGATTTGACCAACGGTATTCGGTGCTGGTAATGTTTCTTGTTCCAAAATGTTGACAACATTTTTCGCTAAATCATCAGGCGATTCACCATTGATATTTGAGGCCCGTACGACTAAACTCCAATTGCCTTCTTGCCAAGATAAGTAACTAGAACCTGCCGCCCCTTGTTTATACCCAGTAATATTGTAACCTAAATCTACTGGTTGACCGCCATTGTCAATGATTTGGTTCACTGCATTTTTTGCTTCGGCATCAGAGCCATATGTTTTTTTCTCAAAAGAACTAATTGGCGTTAACTGATTGACACGTGCATCATTCACTGGAATCGCTTCTTTTTCTGCATAATATAAAACACGGAAATTGTTTTGATCCGCTTGTGAAGTTGTCGCTGCAGTTAAAAAGTTATTCGTTTGACTCGTTAAAATTGCCTGCGGTAAGCCTTGACCAGGAAACATGTTTGCTAGCTGGTTAAGCACTTGCTTGGCTTGGTCATCTGGATTCGCATTTTTCGCTGGTGATTGTTTTTCTGCTGAGCCATTATTTGCCGCTTCCTTCGTAGAAGAAGCTGTTGCTTTCGAATCAGCTGTCGTTGTTCCTGACGGTTTCGCATCACTAGATTTCGTTGCTGCTTTGCTACTTGATTCTTTTGTAGCAGATGCTTTTGTACTCTCGACTGTGGTACTTTCCGCAGCACTGGAACGACTATCCGTATTTTCTGTACTTTTTCCGCCGCCGCATGCTGCTAAAGCAAGGGTTAAAAGAAAAGCACTAGAAATAAGCCCTATCTTTTTCATAAGAATTCCTCCTTGTTTTCCCTACCCCTATTGTACCTTAATCATGTGTATCCGTCACTTGTTTGTGTTTCGTTCTAGTTGGTTTAAATAACAGAAAGTGGACGGTAGGATTCGAACCTACACCTCAACATTGAGCAAGAATAAACTACTGTTAGTCTCTATGAGTTTAACACCACGTTCATCCACCTATTTGATTGATCCTTTGTATCATAACTTAGAATAATTAAATTGCCTTTAAGGAGCTTCAAAGATTATATGAAGAATTGTAAAAAATCTGTGACGAAAAAACGATTGAACCAATCAGCAGAGACACTGAGGTTCAATCGTAACCAATTGTTTAATTATCTGAAAAAACTCACAATTCAACGTTAGTCCCTGGTGCTTTTTTGTTTTCCCCTTGTTGTTTTTTTAAGAATATCCCCAGAATGACGGTAATAATAGGGCAAAGCAATGGGAAAAAGGCATACGGTAAGTATTCTAGTGCACCAACTTTTAACGTTCCCATAATGAAGGTACCACTAACTCCCCAAGGAATTAACGAGTTGACTGCCGCCCCAGCATCTGCCAAAGTACGAGTTAAATATTTTTTATCAATACCTAAACGAGTAAATGAGGATTTAAATGTTTCCCCTGGTAAAATAATTGACAAATATTGTTCGCCAACTAGTAAGTTAATTCCCACAGAACTTAAGGCAGTTAAAGCGATTAATTTGGCTGGATTATTCACATAGCCTTTAATTTTATCAATTAAAGTAGCCACGATGTTAAACTTAATCAACAAGCCGCCCAAACCTAATGCCAAAATAATCAACGCAGCAGAACCTAACATGCTTTCAATCCCACCACGAGATAAAAGTGTATCAATACTTTGGTCCCCTGTATCTGCCACATAGCCACTCATTAAAACGGTAGAAACTTTCGCTAAACTTAGGTGATGATCATTTATAAAAGCTAAGATGACCGCCACTGTAGAGCCGACTAATAACGTTGGAATAGCCGGTACCTTTTTCCAAGCGAATAAGAATAAAACCGCTACTGGCAACAATGTAATCGGTGAAATCCAGAATCCTTGATGTAACGTTTGGACCATTGCATCAACCGATTGTAAATCCGCCGAGCCAGATTGATGCCCCAAGAAGATATAGCCGACAATCGAAATAATAAACGCCGGAATAACAGTGTACATCATGTTTAGTATATGTTCAAAAAGGTTCACGCCACCAATTCCAGCAGCTAAGTTTGTTGTATCAGATAACGGTGAAATGTTGTTCCCCAAAAAGGCACCTGAAACAACTGCACCAGCTGTCATCGCATTGTCGAATCCAAGAATATGTCCAATACCTAGAAAGGCAATCCCCATAGTTGAAACAGTCGTAAAGGAGCTCCCTACCGTCACACCAACTAGTGCACAGACCACAAAAACGGTTGGTAAGAAGAACTTCACTGAGATAATTTTAAAACCATAGACCATAATTGTTGGAATCGTCCCAGACAAGATCCAAGTAGCAACTAAGACACCTATCAGCAAGAAAATAATAATCGGAATGATTCCTGGTTTGATCCCTTCCACAATGCCCTCGTGGATCTCATCCCAAGAAAATCCTTTCCATTTGCCATAAAGCAACAACAACATGAATACAAAAAGAATCGGTATGTGAGGGGTTAATTTTTGACCAATAATTAAGTACCCGAGAATCGCTAACAAGGCAATCAAAATGCCTAAACTTTCAGCGAACGAAACAGTGGGTTTCGTTGATTTCATATGAAAACCTCCTTTTATGGAAAGCGAAAACTGAAGCAATAATCGAACTTGCTTCAGTTTCCAAACGACAATTTACTATAGTCATCAGATGAAGAGGCACTCAGCAAAATAATTGCTAGCCTTTTTATTCACCTAAATCTTCTTTTACTTCCGTTGCCCAACTTGCTTTTTTAAAGCGATTAATGATTAACGGAATCACAAACATGACAATAGTGATTAATGCAACTAAGACTGCATCAGTCACGGTTGTTGTACCTAATGTGGCGAAAATAACAATGATAACACTAAAAATTAACATTGCTGCCACTAAATAAGCTAAGCCATTACCTTTTTTACCAATTCGGTAAGGACGTAGTGTATCTGGTTGAGATTTACGTAATTTAATTAGGGAAATCGCAATCAATACATACACAATACTATAAATAATTGTTGTTGCATTTGTTAAAGTTAAGAATACAGCGTTGACATCATCCATTACCCCATAAAGTAAAGCGAATAATGAGATAACCACAGATTGTGTTAACACAACGTTACGAGAAACGCCATATTTATTTTCGCGATGGAAACCAAATTTTGGTGGCAATAAGCCATCACGAGCAACTTGAATAATTGTTTTTGATGGTCCAGTAACCCAAGCAGATAATTGTAATAACACACCTAAGAAGACCATGAAACTAAAGATATTACCAATAATTGTTGGTAAACCTAAAACGTCACAATAAAGCAAAATTGGTTGTGTAATGTTAGACAATTCCATTTTGCCATTTGGAACAATATTAGCAACAAACATTGCATTAATAACGTTTAATAAAACTAAACCAATTAATGAAATGAAAACGCCTTTTGTATAATTTTTTGTTGCATCTTTCAAACGAGGAATATAAACAGAAGACATTTCAATCCCAACAAAGATAAACGCAATCCCTGCTAGATATTTAAATGTGTCCATATTTTCTAAGTTTGGTAAAACTTTTGACCAAGAGAAGGCACCTAAATAGCCGCCAGGTGTTAAGCCTACTTTAATCATTGAAAGAAGACCTAAAACAAACATAACTAATACTGGGATGTAAACACCTAGCCAAACACCAATATTTCCGCCAACTTTCGCCATATCAAATTTCAAGTTCAAGATTGTAATAATCCAGTAAATCACTAAGATACAACCTAATACGAACCAATGATTTTCACCTAAATGAACATTACCAAATGTATTACCTAGCAAAGGGCCTAATGTAGAAGCAACCATTACCATTCCTGGGAACATTTGCACCCATAGTAACCAAGCGACAACAAAACCCCATTTGCTACCTAAGGCAGTTTTAACCCAAAGTTGAGGGCCACCTTCTTGAGGAAGCATCGTAGATAATTCACCAGATATCAATGCGATTGGACCAGCAAAGAATAAGACCGCGAAAATTGTGTAAGAAATTAATGTCCAACCAACAGCAGCAAGTGTTGGGATACTACGTACAGTTGCACACAATGCCATTGTTAAACCGATAAAAGTACCTAATTCAATTTTTTTAACTTGTTGTTTATCCAATTTTGTACACTCCTTATAAGATTTTGGATAAGGAGCATGAATGACTGTTATACGCTGAGTAAAACAGTCATTCGACTGCCTCTTACCCAGACAAAGAATTGGTTAAGAGGTTAGCCGTCTGGTTGATTTATCTCTTGAATAAATCAACCAGACCAACGTTCCCTCGTTCGGTTACCATTTCTTTTTTCCGTTTAAGATTCAATTATTTTACGTCGTAAATTTGTTCTAATTTTTCTTGTAAAGCAGCTTGAATCTTAGGAGCGTAAACATCAAATTCTTCTTTATCGTTCATGTATGGAGTCATTACAGCAGCACGTAACACAGTTACTTTACCTGCACGGTTCCATTCTTCGTCACTAAATCCTAAGCTGTTTACAAATTTTAATGGGCTGTTGCCATAATCTGGAATAGCAAAGTCAGTATGTGAAGTAATGAATTCGTTGTTGTAAATATTTCCTTTAACGTATGATGCATAGTCATATACATCATGGTTTAATTTGTTCATTGCTACTAAATCATCGTTGCCTTTTTCTTTAAACACATAGTCAACCATGTTGAAGTCTGGATGAGTCAATGTGTGGACTTCGATTTCTTTGTCGCCAACTTTGAATGTTAAATCATTCAAGAAGTTATAGAAGTGATGTGATCCTTCAATTGAAGCACCAATTAATTTACCATAACCTGCAACGTTTAAAGGTAAAACGTGATGTGCAGCCCATACAGAAGCAGCTGTTGCACCAGCTTTTGAACCTTCAAGGATATAAGCACCTAGTAACGCAGGAATATCGGCACCTTTTTCAAATACGTAAGTTGCGAAGTAAGAAATAACGTCGCGCATACGGATATCTTGGATAACGATACCACCAGCTGAATAAGGGATATAACCCATTTTATGAGGGTCAATTGTTACTGATTCTGCTAATTCGATTGCTTTATATGCATCGTACACTTCTCTTGAAATGTGTTCTTTTTTCTCTTTGAAGACACCGTATTCTTCGTGAACATCTTGTAAATCTTCGTAAGGGATGAAGTTGTTGTCTTCGTCTAAGAAGATGGCACGTCCATAACCACCATAAGCAGCATCAACGTGTACATAATAGTAAATACCGTCTTTCATTAATTCATCGCGTAAAGCAATAATTTTATCGATTGAGTCAACGGCACCTTCTTCAGTAGAACCAACTACACCGACAACACCTAGCACTGGAATTTGTTCTTCTGCTAAGCCACGAACGATTTTTTCTAATTCGTTGATATCCATACGGTAGTTATGGTCAACTGGTACTGGGATAACTTGATCTAAACCGATACCGATAATATCAGCAGCTTTTAACCAAGAATAGTGTTTAGTTTGTGGAACTAACCATTTACCGATTGCTTGTAAATGTTTACCTGAACGAGCTGAATGAGCTTTGATTTCATCAATTTCATCTTCAGCTGATTCTAATAAGTCCATAATTTCTTTTGTTGGCATGTTCAATAGTTCCCAATCTGATTTGCCAGCAACTAATTCTGGTTTTACTTCTTTCATAGCAAATGGTAATGATTTAATGTTACGGGCATACCATAAGCCTTCTAAGTTAGCTAAAGAACCATCAGCAACGATGTGTCCCCAACCATTTTTGTAGCTCATTAAGTGAGCAAATTCATGTCCTACTTCTTCTTCCATTTGAGAAGTTGCTGGAGAAGATTCATAGGCAACGTTGTTCCCGTTCCATAGCATTGCAAAGTTGTAAGCTAATAGAGAAGGCATTAATGTTTCTGAGTTCATATGTCCCCAATATCTACCTGCTGTATGCCATGGAACTGAATGTGTACGCATGCGAGAAGAGATTTCATTCAATACATCTTTCATATGGTTGACAGTTTTTTCGTAGCTTTCAGATGTGCGTTCTTGAGAAGAGATAACTGGCATGTCTTGTGGCATGTAGTTTTGACGCCATCCTAAATGTTCATCTACTAAGTCGATCAACAAGTCTTTATATAATTGTCCGTTTTCGGCTTTGTCCCCAATGAATAGTGCATTAAGGTTCATTTCGCCTTTTGCTAATTTTTCGTTTTTCATACGAAAATTCCTCCTTACAAATTTTAATGAATTAGATTTTGCATTCACAACTTACACCCAAACGGCTAAAGTGTAAAGAAGAAAAATAACAATGGTTATCATAGCTCTTTAATTTTATAATTTTTTCACAAGGTGTCTTGTCAGAACCATTATATAAAAAAATAAGAGTGGGATTGTGTGTACAATCCCACTCTTATTAGGTGTATTAACGGTTTCACCACTACCTGTAAGGAGAAATAGAATTTTAACTTTGATCAAATAATCACACGTCTTCTCTTCGTGAAATTATTATCAATTTCTAATCCATTACTTTTGCTAAAAAGTAATTTTTCTTCCCTTTCCGTACAACAACGAATTTTCCATCGAAATGTTGTGTTGGATCGACTGCAAAATCTAAATCGGTAACTCGGTCACCGTTAATACTTATAGCTCCTCCGCTCACATCTTCGCGAGCTTGACGTTTTGATGGTTCGATTTCTGTGTCAACTAACCAATCTACGATGTTTTTAGCATCTTTGGTAATTTCAACAGTTGGCACATGTTCTAACCCTTGCTCGATTTCCTCAATCGTTAAGTCTTTAATATTGCCTGAGAAAAGAGCTTCTGAAATTTTTTGCGCTTCTTCTAATGCTGCATCATCGTGAACAAATCGTGTCACTTCTTCAGCTAAGCGTCTTTGTGCTTCACGTTTACCTGGTTCTTTTTCAACTTTTTCAGCTAACGCATCGATTTCTTCTTTATCTAAGAAAGTAAAGAATTTCAAGTATTTGATGACATCACGATCATCTTGGTTTAACCAGAATTGGTAGAATTCAAATGGTGAGGTTTTCTTAGGATCTAACCAGATAGCGCCACCCGCTGTTTTCCCAAATTTTGTACCATCTGCTTTTAGCATTAAAGGAATGGTTAACCCGAATACTTTGGCTTCTGGTCCTTCTTTTTTACGAATCAAATCTAATCCTGCAGTGATATTGCCCCATTGATCAGCGCCACCAATTTGCAATTGAATATTATGTTTTTTATGCAATGTGTAAAAGTCAATTGATTGAAGAATTTGGTATGTGAATTCTGTAAAGGAAATGCCACTTTCTAAACGACTAGCGACAATGTCTTTTGCCAACATCGTGTTGACATTAAAGTTTTTCCCGTAATCTCTTAAAAAATCTAATAAAGATAGTTCTGATAACCAATCGTAGTTGTTCACCATTGTTACCTCAGCATCTTTACCAAATAATTTTTTCATTTGATTTGAAAGACTGTCCACATTATGTTGCACAGCTTCCATCGTTTGTAAGACACGTTCGGTTGTTCGTCCACTTGGATCACCAATTGTTCCAGTTCCGCCACCAATTAAAATGTATGGGTGATGACCTGCTAATTGGAATCGTTTCATCATCATAAAAGGAATTAAATGTCCAATATGCATGCTATCTCCAGTTGGATCGACACCGCAATATAGCGAAATGCTCGTATTTTCTGTAAGTTCTCTTAATCCTTCTTCGTTTGTTTGTTGATTGATTGCATCACGCCATGCTAGCTCGTCAATGATATTCATGTTATCACCCTCCATATTTATAATTATCTCTTTATAGGAAATCGTTCATTTAAAGAAATAAACGATTAACACACTTGTTTTTACACGATATTCCGTGTTTATTTCTATGTATACACGGGTTCACGAAATTTTCTTTGATTTGCCACGTATTCAAAAAAAGAATACAAAAAATCCCTAAGCCGTCGAAACGACTTAGGGACGAATTTCTCGTGGTACCACCCAAATTTATACATAGTTTAGTTTATTTAAAATACTATATACCTCTTAACAAATAACGCTGTTACCCGTGCCCTGTAGGCAGAAGCTCAAGAATGTAATTCGATAAATAACGTGTACTAGTTTCCAGCGCCACTAGCTTTCTGTAACAGTGGTTATTTCTCTACTGCTTTTCTGTCATTGCTTTGTATTTAACTTGTACATGTAGCATATTCCTTTTCGTTTTTTTTGTCAACACTCTTTGCTTAATTTTTTTTACTTTTATAAAAGATGTCCCTTTTTCGCAAAAATAAAATAACAAATTCACAATAATATTTATTTGTTTTAACAGCAACTAAAGATAAAAAAATAACGAATAAAATTAAAAAATATTCTTTAAAATTTTTTTGACTTTTTTTGTGATTTTCTATACTTTTATAAAATTCCCGAAGAAAAATGACGAACTTCGGATCAGAAGTTCGTCATTTTGTGAAAAACAGTTTTAAAGAATTGGTGAGAATAATCGTGAAATTTGTTGTTTAAAAATCAACCATTTTGACATGTCGCGAACAACTTCTGGAGTCATTGTTGTACATTTTTTTCGATCTTCTAAGAAAATTGCTTCTAATTGATCAATGATTTTTTTATCATATAACACAGCATTTGCTTCAAAGTTTAATTTGTAACTTCGGATATCTTGATTGGCTGAACCTACTGTGCAGACTTCATCATCCATAATCATTGTTTTCGCATGTAAGAAACCACCGTTATAAATTAAAATTTCAATATTTTCTTTCATCAACAAGCGCCCGTAATACTGTGTTGCTCGATAAATAAACGGATGGTCGGGCTTATCTGGAATCATAATTTTAACATCTACTCCTGAAGCCGCAGCAACCTTTAAAGCCGCCAAGACACTATCATCAGGAACTAAATACGGCGTTTGAATCCAGACTCTTTTCTTGGCAGAAGTAATCAATTTAATAAAGGCCAATTTAATTTGTTCACGGTCACTATTAGGACCACTGGCAATCATCTGAATGGATGTATTTGCCTCTGGCACCAACGCTTCAAGTTTAAAGAAATAATCCAATTGATACGCCACACGATTTTTCTCGGGGGAAGAGACGTTCCAATCCATTAAAAAACGCATTTGCAGTAATGAGGCTGCTGGCCCTTGAATCCGTAAATGTGTATCCCGCCAATAGCCAAACTTTTTAGTCGTTCCAGCATATTGATCGGCAACATTAAAGCCGCCAATGTAGCCTACTTTCCCATCAATAACAACAATTTTCCGGTGATCATGATAATTCAAACGAAACTTCAAGAGTGCTTTTTGAGAAGTAATAAACGTTTGGACAAAACCGCCGTTTTTTTTCAATTCATTCAAATGATGAACCTTGGTGCCCTTTGAGCCAAAGGCATCGTAAAGCAACCGCACTTCAACCCCTTCAGCCGCCTTTTCTTCTAATAAGTTCAAAATTTTGGTACCGATATGATCCGTTACAAAGGCATAATATTCAATATGAATGGAGTGCTGAGCTTTTTTTATGTCCGCCATCAACGCATTGAATTTTTCCGTACCATCCGTAAAAATTTCAACATCATTTTTCTTAGTCAGAGGCATCCTATTTAACGAGGAAAAAAAGTCTGTAAACTGTTGTTGCTCCTCCGTCGGCATCTTTTGACTATAAAGTTCAAAACTTTCTTCTTGGAAATTCTGGAAATTCTCTAATTCCCGTAAATCACTTTGTTGCAAATAAAATTTCTTTTTGTCGGTTAAACCTCGACCAAAGAATAAATATAAGAAAAAACCAAAAACGGGTAGAGCAATCAGTACGAGTAGCCATGCCCAAATTGCTGCTACATCTCGAGATTTTAACAAAATGGTAATTCCCGCAATAATTGCATTAATAAAATAAATAACTGTTAAGACGCTAAGAATCAATTGTCTTCCTCCTTTATTTGTTACGTTTTAGTATACCATCAATTACGGATTTGGAATATCTTTTCTTTAGCTGCTTCTGTCTAAAAAAATAAAAAGAACCCCTCATTCTAGTACCAGTAACTAGAATGAGGGGTTCTTTTTGATGTTTGTTCGAAAGTCTTTTAACTTAATTTCGTGTAAATGGACCTTTAGGAGCAATCAATTCTAAATTTGTACCATCTGGATCGGTAAAGTAAGCGACACCTGTACCAAAACCGCTCTTCAAGCCATCTTCTTCTTGAAATGTAATCGGCTCTCCATCAGGTTCTACGCCAATCGCTCTTAAACGTGCAACAGCTGCATCAATATCTTCCACTTCGAAACACATATGCATTGCACTAATTTGTTCGTTGGAATAAGAAGCTTTTTCTGATTTTGGTTTAACATATTCTAATAAATCAATATTGATGTTTTCTAGATGCACATTGGCATACTTGATTAATGTATCATCTAACCCTTGTGTTTGGGCCATTCGTTTTCCACCAATTTCATCACGATTTGCGATTTTTGTTCCTGTTAATGCTTCATAAAACTTTACTGATTCATCCAAATTACTGACTGTAATCCCCACGTGGTTGACTACTGAAAAACCTTTAACTGCTTCACTCATTGTATCCCTCCTAGTTAATTTTTAGAAATCAAACGTGTCTGGATCTGGTCCCACACGTAACGATTCATTCAATTGGTTAATTTGCGCCATTTCTTCTGCACTTAGTTCAAAATCAAAGACCGCTGCATTGCTAATCATCCGTTCTTTGTGGACAGATTTCACGGCTAATAAGATATCTTGTTGAATATCCCAACGTAAAATCACTTGCGCTGCTGATTTATTATGGTTCTCAGCAATCGCCAAAATGGTTTCATTCGATAATAATTGACCTTGCATCAATGGTGACCAAGCTTGGATTTTGATATCATGTTTTTCACAGAAATCACGCACTTCTTTTTGATCCAATTTTGGATGTAGTTCCACTTGGTTAATTACCGGAACAACTTTTGCATAAGAAAGTAAATCTTCTAAATAATGAACTTGGAAGTTGCTGACACCAATTGCTTTCACTTTTCCTTCGGCGTATAAAGTTTCTAAAGCTTGCCATGATTCTTTGTAAGAATTATTTCCTGGCCAATGAATTAAATACAAATCTAAATAATCTAAACCTAAACGTTCCAAACTATCATTGAAAGCTTGAATTGTTTCATCATAGGAAATATGCGCGTTCCAAACTTTCGAGGTAACAAATAAGTCCTCACGGTTCAAACCAGTTGCCGCTAAGCCTGCTTTAATTCCCGCTCCTGTGCCAGATTCATTGCCATAGATTTGCGCTGTATCGATTAAACGATAACCATTGATAATCCCTTCTTCGACCACTTTTGCTGTCTCTTCATCTGGTATTTGGAATACCCCGAGACCCATTCCTGGAATTTTAGTGCCGTTGTTTAATGTTACTGTATCTGCTAGTGATGTAATCATTTGATTCGCTCCTTTAACGTTTTCTGATATCATCATATACCGTGCCGTACATGCTGCATAGTACGTACTTTTTCGTTTCATAGGAACCAAAAAGTGCGCTTTTTGTTAAATTCGCTTTTTTAGCCTGAAAAAATTTTAACTTTTTTTATATAACGCACTTTTTCTATCTTCTAAGCGTAGCATTCTTTAAACGATTTAATGAATATATCTCTCACGACACTCAACATTTTAGATAAAAAAAGAGAACGCGTACTCCGTCTTCGAAACGTCCTAAGACGCCGACAGAATACCGTTCTCGTGGGTTTGGCACCCAATGGGGGCATAGGGATTCGAACCCTAGACCCTCTGATTAAGAGTCAGATGCTCTAACCAACTGAGCTATGCCCCCGTTGTATAAAATGGCTTTTCAGCTACCTCAATATTGTAGCACTCCGCTATTATTTATACAAGAGGGAATTTTTTTCAGTTGTTATTCTTGTGAAGATTGTTCTTTTTTTACAGGACAAGCTGTTTGACAATCTTCACAACTTCGCCCTTTTTTGATTCGTCGATAGGTGATGATTCCTGCTGTTCCAAAAATTAAAATGGATAAAATAATTGTTGCCATCCGTTATTACCCTCTTTCTAAAGAAGTGATTGCTTGGACACTTTCTTTGCCTGGCTTTGGTTTTCTTATAAGGAAGTAAAATCCAGCTAAAACAACGCCCATCGCTAAAAAAGTCCCCAGAGTTAGTGTACCTTTTTCGACTAACACATGGCCCAATTGATAAATCACAAAACTAACCATATAAGCCAAACCGCATTGATAACCAATGGCTCCTAATGTCCATTTAAGGTCTCCCATTTCACGACGAATTGCGCCAATTGCAGCAAAACAAGGTGCACATAATAAGTTAAAAGTTAAGAACGAATAGGCCGCGACTGGCGTAAAGGTGTGTTGCAGTGCGCCCCAGACTTCTACCCCGTTTTCAGAAACATCTTTCACATTGCCAAATAAAATGCCTAAGGTACCAATAATATTTTCTTTCGCTATCAATCCTGTAATTGTGGCAACTGCCCCTTGCCAATTCCCCCAGCCTAATGGGATAAATAGCACCGCCAACCCTTTACCTAGAAATGCTAGAATACTTTGACTTTCTGGAACGGGTTGAAACGTCACAGAATAATGTGACATGAACCAAATGAGAATACTGGAAACAAAAATAATCGTTCCTGCTTTTTTTACAAATGAGCGACATCGTTCATAGGCATGTCGAACCACACTTCTAAGCTGTGGCAAATGATAGGCGGGAAGTTCCATAATAAATGGTGCTGGATCTCCCGAAAAATGCTTGGTCTTTTTTAAAGCAATCCCTGATAACACAATGGAAGCAACCCCTAAGAAATAAGCAGAGGGCGAAACCCAACTTTGGTTAGGAAAAAATGCACCTGCAATCAGAGCGATAATTGGCAACTTCGCCGAACACGGCATAAAAGTCGTGACCATAATAGTCATTCGCCGATCGCGTTCGTTTTCAATCGTTCGACTAGCCATCACGCCTGGGACCCCACAACCTGTCGCAATTAACATCGGAATAAATGACTTACCAGATAGGCCGAATTTCCGAAACAAGCGATCCATGACAAAGGCAATCCGTGCCATATAGCCACAATCTTCTAAAAAACCTAAACATAAAAACAGGACGGCCAGTTGTGGTAAAAAGCCTAACACAGCCCCAACACCTGCAATGATCCCATCTAAAATTAAACTTTGCATCCATGGCGCTACTTGCCATTGCGCCAACCAATTTCCTACAAATTGAGGAACCCATTCCCCAAAAAAGACATCATTTAACCAGTCTGTCCCCATTGTACCAACCGTTTGAATAGACAAGTAATAGACCAACCACATCACAAACGCAAAGATTGGCAACGCCAACCACCGATTGGTTACCACTCGGTCAATCTTATCACTGTGAGTAAATGTCATTTCTGTTTTTTTCGTCGCACACAAAGCAATTAATCGAGCAATAAAGGCATAGCGTTCATTGATGATAATCGCTTCACTTTCATCTTGAAAGATTTTTTCAGTAATTTGAATGACTTCTTCAATTTCTTTTTCTTGAAAAGAACTCAATAATAATTGCTCTTTGGTTCGAACATCTCGTTCAAAAAGTTTTAAACTATACCAACGCTGTTGCGTTTCAGGAACAGTATTCCCTAAAATATCAACAATTTCAGCAAGTGCTGCTTCTAAGCGATTATCATAAGAAGGATAAATAACCTCTGTCTCTATGGCATTCGCTCGCTGCTTACTTTGTTTTAAAGCATGATCCAACCCACGATTCTTCAAAGCACTAATCTCAACGACAGGCACGCCTAAGCCATAACTTAACTTTTCACTATTCAATGTTTGGCCGTTTTTTTCCAACAAATCCATCATGTTTAACGCACAAACAACCGGTAATCCGGTTTCAATTAATTGTGTTGTTAAATAAAGATTCCGTTCCAAATTGGTCACATCGAGAATATTCAAAATCACTGAAGGTTGGTCCTCCAAAAGATAATCTCGTGCCACAATTTCTTCAGGCGTATAAGGAGAAAGAGAGTAAATCCCTGGCAAATCTTGAATAATGAGTGTCTTATCTTTCTTTGCCACCCCCTCTTTGCGTTCCACAGTCACCCCTGGCCAGTTTCCAACATATTGGTTGGCTCCTGTTAACATATTGAACGTTGTCGTTTTACCGCTATTAGGGTTACCAGCTAGTGCAATTTGCTGAGTCATTCGCTTTCCTCCTTCTCAACCAAGATTAGTTCCGCTTCACTTTTTCGTAACGTTAGTTCGTAGCCACGTACATTGATTTCAATTGGATCGGCTAAAGGAGCTACTTTACGAATAAAAATTACTGTTCCTTTTGTTAAGCCCATGTCCATCAACCGACGTTTCACCGCTCCTTGTCCGTGGATCCCTACTATTGTAGCGCGTTCTCCAACTTTCAAGGTATCTAAGGAGACCCAAACTTTCTCATTCGCCGAGCGCTCCTCCACATGAATCGCTTGTAAAATCGTATCTGTCAGCGCAATTCGACTATTATGTAATAAAACAATACCATTTTGATTCTGATAATTGACAAGGACAACTGCTTGGCCTGCAACGACACCTAAATTGTTCAGATGTTTCTTTGTCTGAACATCTGCTTGGACGCTTTCGACTGTATAGACTTTCCCAACTTCTGCCTGCGCTAACGTAATCATTTACTTTCCTCCATGTGAAAAAGTTTCAAACGAAAATGAGAATCGTTCTCAATTAAAAGAATACGCTTGCTTACACGGAAAGTCAATAAATTTCTGGATGTATCTCCTGTTTTCTTCTATTTTCCTTCTATATAGAGACACTTTTTTCAGGTTACCATTTTTGAAAAAAGTCAGCACTTGTTTTTTATGTTACTAGCTACTGTAAAATTCCACTCATTCAATAACAAATCCGCTTATTTTTTCTTCTTGTGCCTAACTCAAATGTCAACACAATATTTAGTGTTTTTTCACTAAATGTTCTCTTTCAAAATTTCAATTTTTTTGTTTGTCAAACACTGACCAATGTGTTTTTTCTCCCAAAAACGAGGATTCACGTGTTTTCATTTTTCTTTCAAAAACACAAAAACTAGTATTATGAGAAAAACGCACCACAATATATAGTGTTAAAGTGTTGACTTTTTTCTACATAGATTTATACTAGTCTATGTAGAAAAAAAGAGGAGGAACTTTCAATGAACGTAAAAATCTTTTCAAAAAATAACTGTATCCAATGTAAAATGGCGAAACGTTTCCTAAGTGAAAATAACATCGCTTTTGAAGAAATCAATATCGACGCACAACCAGATGCTATCGACTGGTTAAAAGAACAAGGGTTCCAAAGCGTACCGGTAATCACATCTGAAGCAACAACCGTTGTTGGCTTCCGTCCAGACCAATTAAAACAATTGGCTAGCTAAGATGAAACTTGTTTATTTTTCAGTCACCGGTCAAACAAGGCGCTTTATTAAAAAATTGGATTTGCCTGCTTATGAACTTGAGCCAGCGAATCCTTTTTTTGAAATAAATGAGCCTTTTATTCTTGTCATTCCTACCTATGATGCAGAAATTACAGAGGTAGTGAATGACTTTCTTGATTATAAAAGTAATCAAGAACTGTTAGTTGGTGTAGCTGGTGGGGGCAACCGTAATTTTGCTGAATTATTTGTCTATACCGCTAAAGATATTGCCCGCGATTATCACGTTCCGCTTCTATACTCCTTTGAGTTTAGCGGAACAGACGAAGACGTGGAGACCTTTAAGAAAGTAGTGGAAGAAATTGAGTCTAAAAGAAATTAAAGATGTCAGCTATTTCAAACTGAATAACGAGATTAACCGTCCTGTTGATGGTCAAATCCCTTTAAATAAAGATAAAGAAGCACTCGCAGCCTTCTTTAAAGAAAATGTAGAACCGAATACACGTAAATTCAGCTCTGCTGAAGAAAAAATCAACTTTTTAATGAAAGAAGATTTTATTGAAACTGAATTCATCGAAAAATATTCAATGGACTTTATTGAAAAATTATACGCTTTCTTAGATGAACAACATTTCCAATTCAAGTCTTTCATGGCGGCTTATAAATTTTATTCTCAATACGCTTTAAAGAACAACGCCGGAACAGAGTATTTAGAAACATATGAAGATCGGGTTGCCTTTAATGCCTTGTATTTTGCGGATGGCGATGAAGAGTTGGCTTTAACATTGGCGGATGAAATGATCCATCAACGGTATCAACCAGCCACACCTTCTTTCTTAAACGCTGGGCGTAAACGTCGAGGTGAATTGGTTTCTTGTTTCTTAGTTCAAGTAACAGATGATATGAACAGCATTGGGCGTTCAATTAATTCTGCCCTTCAATTATCACGAATCGGCGGCGGCGTAGGGATTACTCTTTCAAACTTACGTGAAGCGGGCGCACCAATCAAAGGTTATGATGGCGCAGCAAGTGGTGTTGTCCCTGTTATGAAATTATTTGAAGATAGCTTTAGCTACTCTAACCAACTAGGTCAACGTCAAGGTGCTGGTGTGGTTTATCTAAACGTCTTCCATCCAGATATTGAAATGTTCTTATCTGCTAAAAAAGAAAACGCTGATGAAAAAATCCGTGTAAAAACGTTGTCTCTTGGTGTTATTGTTCCAGATAAATTTTACGAATTAACACGTAACAACGAAGATATGTATTTATTTAGTCCTTATAGTGTGGAACGTGAATATGGTGTGCCTTATTCCTATGTAGATATCACCAAAGAATATGATAACCTAGTGGCCAATCCAAACATACGTAAACGTAAAATTAAAGCCCGTGACTTAGAAAATGAAATTTCTAAATTACAACAAGAATCTGGCTATCCTTATATCATCAATATTGATACAGCTAACAAAAACAATCCGATTGATGGCAAGATTATCATGAGTAACTTATGTTCTGAAATTCTTCAAGTTCAAACGCCTTCTGTTATTAATGGGAAACAAGAATATGAAGTTTTAGGAACAGATATTAGTTGTAACTTAGGTTCAACTAACATTGTTAATTTAATGGAAAGTCCTGACTTTGGAAAATCTGTCCGCGCTATGACGCGTGCGTTAACTTTTGTAACAGATGCTTCTGAAATTGATGTCGTGCCAACTATCCAAAATGGAAATCGTTTAAGCCATACAATCGGACTAGGCGCAATGGGCTTACACACCTTCTTCGCTAAAAATCATATGGAATACGGCTCTGAAGAATCATTAGACTTTACAGACATTTATTTCATGTTATTAAATTACTGGACTTTAATGGAAAGTAACCAAATTGCGAAAGAACGTAACCAAGTCTTCCACAATTTTGAAAAATCAGATTATGCTTCTGGTGCTTACTTCGATAAATATATTGAAGGCAACTTTACACCAAAATTTGATAAAGTGAAAGAAATCTTCAAAGACATTCAGATTCCAACGGCTGAAGATTGGGCTGCGTTACGCGATGCTGTGAAAAAAGATGGTCTTTATCATCAAAATCGTTTAGCCGTAGCGCCAAATGGTTCAATTTCATATATTAATGATACTAGTGCCAGCATTCATCCAATTACTCGCATGATTGAAGAACGTCAAGAGAAGAAAATTGGTAAGATTTACTATCCAGCGCCTTATTTAGCTAACGATACAATCCCTTACTATACTTCTGCTTACGACATGGATATGCGTAAAGTGATTGATGTCTACGCAACAGCGCAACAACACGTTGATCAAGGAATGAGTTTAACCTTGTTTATGCGTTCAGAAATTCCTGAAGGCTTGTATGAATGGAAAGAAACACCAAAACAAACAACCCGTGACTTGAACATTTTACGTCATTATGCGTTCAACAAAGGGATTAAATCAATTTACTATATTCGTACATTTACAGATGATGCTGAAGAAATTGGCAGCAATCAATGTGAGTCTTGCGTGATTTAATGAAAAGCACTTAAATAAGGCGTTCTGCTTGAGCGTCTTATTTTTTAGGAATGTTCTCTTTTTAAACAGGACATTTTCAGATATACTGGACAAAGAAGAACGGCTGCACGCTCCTATTTGGACTCTGTAGAACGTTTTAAGCGAAGAAACGAGACAACTAGTCAAACAGACTGCTGTCCCAGCATACAGGAGGAATAACCATGGCAACGTATTATGAAGCAATTAACTGGAACGCCATTGAAGACGTCATTGATAAATCCACTTGGGAAAAATTAACCGAACAATTTTGGTTAGATACACGGATTCCGTTATCCAATGACTTAGATGATTGGCGGACTCTTTCCGATTTAGAAAAAACTACTGTCGGCTACGTTTTTGGCGGTTTAACTTTATTAGATACCGTTCAATCAGAAAGCGGCATGGATCAACTGAGAAATGATGTGCGGACGCCCCATGAAGAAGCCGTCTTAAATAACATCCAATTCATGGAATCTGTCCATGCCAAAAGTTATTCTTCTATCTTCAGTACATTAAATACAAAAAAAGAGATTGATGATATTTTTGAGTGGACAAATACCAACAAACATCTGCAATATAAAGCAGAACGGATTAACGAAATTTATAAAAACGGCACTCCGTTAGAGAAAAAAATTGCTAGTGTATTTTTAGAAACGTTTTTATTCTATTCTGGGTTCTACACTCCCCTTTACTATTTAGGAAACAATAAACTAGCGAACGTCGCTGAAATTATTAAATTGATTATCCGTGATGAATCAGTGCACGGCACGTATATTGGCTATAAATTCCAATTAGGATTTAATGAATTACCAGAAGATGAGCAAGATAAACTAAAAGACTGGATGTATAATTTACTTTACGAATTGTACGAAAACGAAGAACGTTATACAGAAGAATTATATGATGACTTAGGTTGGACCGAAGAAGTAAAAACCTTTTTACGCTACAACGCCAACAAAGCTTTAATGAACTTAGGTATGGATCCCTTATTTGCGGATACAGCCAATGATGTGAACCCGATTGTAATGAATGGTATTTCGACAGGAACTAGCAACCATGACTTCTTCTCTCAAGTAGGAAATGGCTATTTACTAGGAACAGTTGAAGCCATGAAAGATGATGACTATCTTTACGGTTTAGATAAATAGCAAAAAGCTAGAAACGATTAACGTTTCTAGCTTTTTATTTTACCAACTTCCTGAGGCACCGCCACCGCCGAATGAGCCGCCACCGAATGAACCACCACTGCTGCTACCAGAACTACTATGATTAGACGGATTGTATTGTGAGTTTAAATAAGCATACGTCAAAACACTACCATCATAACTATATAAAGTATCTCCTACTAATAAACGCCCAAAAGATTGTTTTTTTGCATTTGGATATATACTTAGTAAAGAACCACGCTTAGTGGCACGTCTTATTTTCCCTTTTGTGGCAAATAACGTTGCTCCATTAAGATATAAACAATAAAAAGAAGTCTTTTTCATCTTATTTAATACTTTCTTTGTCTGTTCTGAGTTATTTAGGACAGCCTTTGTTGGTAAACAATTCAAATAATCTTGATACATTTTTTTAACAAGTTTTCTTGTTCTTAAAATTTGTAAAGTATAAACAGCACAAATGAGCATCCCAGCAATACTTGCCATTAAAAGAACATTTCTTTTCGTTGTGTTAGTGTTTAACTCTGTTTGTATATTTGTTAATTCATTATCCACTTGTGCAGTTTTTGAATTGATTGCAGCCGATACTTGATCAATAATTTTATTGAGACCTGTATTATAATCCTCGTCTCTAAAAGCCTCTTTTACTTCTTCATTATTAATAATATCATCCGCATAGCTATCCGTTAAAATACTCTCTAAGCCATATCCAACTTCCAAGCGAGACTCGCGATCCTCAATTGCCATTAGAAAAACCACACCATTATTTTTTTCACGATCCCCTACACCTAATTGATTAGCAATCTTATTGCTGTAAGATTCAACAGATTCCCCACTAGGTAACGCAGGAACGGTAATAAGCATAAATTGTGCGCCATTCGCATTTTCCAACAATTGTTGATTCAATTGAAACATTTTCTGTTTAAGTTGATTTGAGACAATACCTGCATTATCTGAAACATAGATATTAGCATCATTAATGTTCAACTGCCCATTCGTTCCAGTAATTGTCACTAATTCATTTTCACCAGTTATTTCTTGTTTAGAAAAGTTATTTATTGTTGTCTGGGTTGACGCTTCAGTCATTTTCCCTGCTAAGATTGTAAATGGCCAAGTTAAAATGTAGAAAAATGGCCAAATAAAAATGTAGGTTTATGCGTCATTTGGTACGCTTTCCTTGTGTTATTTTATTCAAGGAGGAAAGTGTATTGAGAAAAGATATTTATGAAGGAGTGTTACCTTTCATTATGACTCATACAAAACCTAATTATGCTGCTTTAGCTAACGATTACCGTACGGTAAAACGTTATTATGAAGCTGGGATAAGCAATAAATTACCTTTGCTTGCTCAAAAAAATAAAAATAAAAAAACTTTAGTTAGTGACTTTGAAGATATTATCGCTGACAAATTAGCTTTAGGCTGTTCTTCTTCTGCTATTTATCATTTTATTTCTAAACGTGGTTATCGTGGAAGTGCACGGACTCTAAGAAGATATTGTCGAAATGTTAAAGCAGATAAAATACAAAAAGCAACGATTCGTGTTGAAACAACTCCTGGTTTATCTGCCCAAGTTGATTGGAAAGAAGACCTCAAATTAGTTAATAAATTTGGTGAAGTTATTTCTTGTAATATCTTCCTTTACGTTTTAGGTTATTCAAGAATTAAATATTTAGAACTGACTTTCGATCGTTCTCAAACTACTTTATTTCGTTGCTTAACTAATGCGTTTCAATACACCGGTGGTGTTCCTGCAGAAATATGGTTCGATAATATGAAAACTGTTGTTGACCGTAGTCGTAGTCAATTTTCTAAAGTTGTTTTTAATGAGCGGTTTCGACAATATGCGAAAGAAGCGGGATTTCTTCCAATTGCTTGTCGTGCGTTTCGACCTCAAACAAAAGGAAAGGTTGAAGCTCTTGCGCGCACAATCGAACGAATTCGTGTATTTAATTATGAATTTGAAACAACTCAAGAATTAGTTGAAATTGTTCAAACAATCATGGATTCATTAAATACAGAAGAAATTTCTCAAGCTATTCATGAATGTCCTAATGACCGTTGGTCATACGAGAAAGAACAATTATCTTCTTTTGATGCGAATCAACTTAAAATCTATTCTTCTGTTGAAAAACAAATCAAACGAAAAGTATCTAACGAAGCGATGGTTCAATGGAATCAAAACAAATATTCTGTACCCATCAATTACATTGGGAAAATTCTTACACTATGTGTAAAAGAAGATAAACTTTATATTTACGATGATTCTACTCTTGTTCGTACACATACAATTACTCATCAATTATTTAATTATCATCGAAATGACTATATAGAGATTCTACGTTCTGACGTTTTTAAACACTTAGAAGACGAAGAATTAGAGCGCTTTGTTGATGAAAATTTACAAGCATATGACGAATTATAGAGGTGAATCATTATGTCTAATTACTATCATTTACTAAACAAATTAGAAGATTTGAATTTAAAACATACGAGAGAAATTTTACCAGAATATCTCGATACAATTGTTCAAGAAAACCTTAGTTTTGTAGAAGCTTTAAATCATTTAATGACAGAAGAGATAAACTCACGAAATGAAAGACAAAAAGAAAATCGCTTAAGAAAGGCAAATTTACCGTTTAAGAAAACAATCAATGACTTTGATTTCGGCTTCCAACCCAAAATTAATCGAACAGAGATTTTAGATTTGTGTACCTTACGCTTTATGGATACAAACAATAATATATTGTTTATTGGAAATAGCGGAGTGGGGAAAACTCACTTAGCTATTGCCATTACACTAGAAGCCATAACCAAAGGTTATTCTTGCCATTTTGTTTTAAGCAATGAATTAGTTAATCGACTAAATCGTGCAAATCAACGTGGAAATTTAGACCGTTTGTTAAAAAAGTATGCTTCTTACGATTTATTAATTATTGATGAAATTGGTTATTTACCTTTTACCCCTGATGGGGCAAAGTTGTTCTTTCAATTAATTAATCTTCGTTATGAAAAAAAATCGACCATTATTACAACGAATATTCCTTTGTCTCAATGGGCTGAAACTTTTCAAGATAAAAAATTAACAAATGCACTAATTGATCGATTAGTGCACCACGCTAAGATTATTCAAATTACTGGAAAGTCTTATCGGATTAAAGATTATAAAGAAAAAAAGTTGTCGTATAAGTAACCTTGTTATTTATGGGCCAAAAACCTACATTTTCGGTGGCCAAAAAACGACATTTCTAAATGGCCAAAAACCTACATTTTTGAATGGCCATTGACACTAAGATATCGTCTCTCTTTTTTTGTAAGGCATGTTGCTTCTCTCTCAGTGCAGTTTGTTTTGCTTCATAAGAGATTCCCTTTCCTTCATACCAAGCAGCCATTCCTAATATTAAAATCATACTTAAACTAATTACCACAACAATCGTTGTATTCCGCTGATGCTTTTTATAAAACAAACGAACTTTTTCTTGAATTTTTTCGACTTTTTTATCCAACCTTCCTCACTTCTTTCTTTTTAACCCAAATTTTCTATAAATTTTTATTTAAATTTTACTTGTGGCACTTCTTTTCCCTGCTCTGTCGCAACATAGTTAGTTTTCTTCTCAAATCCTAAAAGTTTTGCAATTATTTTATCAGGGAATTTTGAAATCTGTTGGTTATATGTTTCAACAGCTTGTATATAGTTACGGCGTTCAACAGAAATTCGATTTTCAGATCCTTCTAATTGAGTCATTAAGGTTTTGACATTTTCAGAAGAAGCTAACTTTGGGTAATTTTCATTCAATACTGTAACAAAATTACCTAATCCTTTTTCAATTTGCTCATTTGCTTGCCCTTTTTCAGAAGAAGATTTTGCTCCTGCGTATGCTTTACGTGCTTCCGTTATTTCTTTTAAAACTTCTTTTTCTTGAGTCATACTGCCTTGAACACTACTGACAAGATTCGGAATTAAATCAGCACGTCTTTGCATTACATTCTCTACTTGTGACCATTCTGCTTCGACTCTATTATCTAAAGTAATCAATTGATTATAAGCTTTCATCACAAATGCACCAATAATCACAACGACAACAACAATAATACTAAGAAATTTATTTTTTTATTCATCTTACTTATCACCTTTCTAACTCGTAATACAATCATAACTCTTTTGTAATCTTTTTGAAATATTAAACTTAAAAAATCAGTCCTAGGTCCTAGAAGAAAAGAGCGTGGGACAAAAATCACTTTGGATTTTTGTTCCACGCTCAAAACTGATAAACGGTGGGAACAGAACCAACTCCTTCGGAAATAAGCCGAAATTCTCCAAAAATTAAAGAGCAATTTTCGGAAATTCCTTCTTATTTCTCGGAGCTAAACGGTTCTGTCCCGACCTCTTGTCATTAATTATAAATAGATGTTTCTACACATTAATCAATCGTAATTTTGTTACATTATTTGAAACAGATAGATCTTCGATAACATCGGCATACGTTAGGCCTTTAGGCAAATCAATAGTATAGATATTCGTATAGATTTTTGTATCATCCACCCAAGAAACATTGAAGTTCACATCATAAATTTCAATATGTTTTTCTTCAAAATACTGATTAATAAATTCTTTGGTTTCTTGTTTATGTTGATAGCGAATTTCTAATTTTTTGATTGTTGGTACGTGAATAATTCGTTTGACAATGGTTAAGGCAAATAATACACCGATAAAACTTGTTAAGGCAATCGTATAGTAGCCCATGCCCACCGCAATCCCTAAACCAGCAACGGTCCATAGTGACGCGGCTGTCGTCAATCCTGTGACACTTTGTTTCGTTACAATGATGGTTCCAGCACCTAAAAAGCCGATTCCACTTACAACTTGTGCGATCAATCTTGCTTGATCTGAACGAATGACCCCCGTCAAAGCCGGATTAGCTAACGCATCTTTCAATGCATTGATTGCAATTTGCGACTGAATTAACGCAATAATAGCCGCGCCCATACAAACTAAAATGTGAGTGCGCATCCCTGCTGGGCGATTCTTATATTGTCTTTCAAAACCAATTGCGCCACCCATCACCATCGCTAGGACTAACCGTAAAATAATTTCTGGAATTGTTAGCTGTAACATCCTTTTCACCTCTTCTTCTATTACTTCCAGTATAACAAAAAAAGGACTTGAAACATAAGAAAATCCTTATGTTTCAAGTCCTTTTTCATCAACGATTATAATTTACTTGCAGCTGCATCATCAATGATTACAACAACATCTTGATGGTTTTGTAATGCACTTGCTGGCATGTCTGTTGTTACTGGTCCGTCAATCATTCCTTTAATGGCCTCTGCTTTTGCTTCGCCATAAGCCATTAAAATCATTTTTTTACCTTTCATGATTGAGCCAATCCCCATAGAAACAGCACGTGTTGGGACATCTTCTACTTTGTCAAAATAACGTTTATTTGCGTTGATTGTTGATTCAGTCAACTCAACGACATGTGTTAAGCTATCTAGAGGTGTGCCTGGTTCGTTGAAACCAATGTGTCCATTTTGACCAATACCTAAGATTTGGATATCTACTGGATGTGCATCGATAATTTTTTCATATTCTGCGGAAGCAGCATCTAAATCTTCTGCTTTACCATTTGGTACAAATGTTTCTTTAAATGGTTTTTTGTCAAATAAGTGTTTGTTCATGAAATAACGGTAACTTTGCTCATCTTCGCCACCTAAACCAACATATTCATCTAAGTTTACAGAAGTCATTTCTGTAAAGTCGACATCACTTGCTGTCATTTCTTTATATAATGTTTCTGGTGTACTACCTGTTGCTAAGCCTAAAACTTTCGCACCATTGTTCATACCTTCTTTAATTAATTCAAACGCTTTTTTGCCGCCTTCTTCTGCATTTGCTACACGGATAATTTGCATTTTGACACGCTCCTTACGGTTTATTTTGGTATAGTCCAATTATAACATCTTCTGAAAAAAATTTCTAGAATAAAAGAAAAAAACTTCTATTTCCATCAGAAATAGAAGTTTTCGAGCTTGTTTAACAGATTAATATTGTGGTGCGTTGGGATCCACATACGTATTTGGATCAGCATAAGCGTTTGGATCTGTGTACGTATTTGGGTCAACGTACGTATTCGGATCATAGGCTCCTTCTGCTGCTTGTTGCGTATTGCCGTTGTATTCTGTTTGACCGGCTGTGGTGTCCGCTGTGCTACTCGAACTAGTAGAGCTATTGGCACTTGAATCACCAGATTCACCAATCAGTGCAGTATCTGTAACAGCATAGCTAAACTGATTATAAAAGGCTAAATCTTTTTCACGTTCAGAAGCATGTTCTTTTAAACCAAGTTGTTTTCTAAGTGTTGTTTGTGTTTTGTATAAACTATTTGGATCTAGGACTTGATAATAAATATCATCAATAGTTGCACTGTATCCTTGTAATTGTTCAGAGTCAATTGTTTTAAAGGCAGACAAATATTTTGATTGGATGTCCATCATATCATCCCAAGTTAAGTCTGTTTTTACGTTGGCTTCAACAGCATCAAGAATTTTTCGATATTTTGAAACACCATCAAAACTCATGACTTTGCGCACTATTTTCTCAACAACTTCTCGTTGGCGGCGTTGACGACCCACATCTCCTTCAGGATCTTCGTGACGCATCCGCGCATAAGCCAAACCTGTCGTGCCATCTAACTTGATTTTACCTGCTGGAACAGTAATACCGTCCAACGTAAATTCACCAATCGTATTATCTACTTCAATACCGCCTACCGCATCAATCAGGTCTTTTAACCCTTTCATATTGATGGATACATAGTGATGGATGGGAATATCCAGTAATTCTTGGACTGTATTAATCGCCATTTCGGCGCCACCAAATGCATAGGCATGGTTCAATTTGTCTTGTGTGTCATTTCCAACAATATCTGTTAGAATATCTCTATCCAAACTGATCATTGTGGACTTGTTTTCTTTCGGGTTGATGGTTACAACCATTGTAGTATCTGAACGACCTTGTTCTGTTCGGCCTAAATCGCCTGTGTCAATCCCCATTAAAAGAACAGAGAATGGTTCTTGCGCATCAATATTGGCCGTGGCTCCTTTATTGGACTTACGGTTAACTGATTGATAGATCCCATTAATTGTTGAATTGGCATCTGAATACATCTTAATCCCGTAAGCACATACCCCAGCTACTACCACTAGCAAGACGCTCAAGAAGCCCAGTACTACTTTTTTCCATAGTTTCATAAGACACTTCCTCGTTTATCTAAGAATAATTCTTAATTCATGCCCTTTATTTTCTCATAGTTTGCTTATTCAAGCAATATTTTTTATTTTTTGGAACAAGAACTTAACACAATTGTAAAATAAAAGAGCGCTTTATCAAGGAACAATTGTTATTTTTGAGAAAGTGTTTGCAGAAATTCTTGATAATGTTTCTGTTCATTCGTTTCAGTGATAGTTATTTTCTCAAATGCACCATTTAGTAAATCAGTCAGTGATCCTTCAATCAAATGCGTAATCGTAGCATTCCCAATTAATTCCATCCAATAACTGCCATCAGACGTTTCGTGGACGACTGTTTTCACCATACCTCCAGCATTTTTGACGGTTATTTCTTCATAAAAAACACCATCTTTCAATAACGTATAAAGTAAACTACTTGCGCACATAGCTGTCCCACAAGCACTTGTAAAACCTACACCACGTTCATACGTTCGAACAAATAGTTGATTTTTGCCAAGAATTTCAACAAAACTCACATTTATCCCTTCTGGAAAATATGGATTTTCATTATTTACATAGGTAGCGATTCGTTCAAATTCTGGCCCATTTAAGGTTTCATGATCCACAAATGCTACAAGGTGCGGATTAGGCACTGCTACCGCTGTAAAGCGAATGGTGTTAGATAAGGCTGGTACGATTTCATCAATTAATGTTTGGACCCCTAAATGCATTGGGATAGTGACTGCTTCAAAACTTACTGGCGAAATTTCCACTTGGTAAGTCGCTACTTCTTCAGCTAAATTGGGGGCTTGACGTACTTTCAAATCTGCAAACATTGTTTCAACTGTAAATGATTTTTCTTGGTTTTTTTCAGCTAAATAACGGGCAACCGTACGCAAGCCGTTCCCGCACATGCTTGCTTCACTACCATCGCTGTTAATCACTCGCATTCTAGCATTGGACGTGCCGTGAGTCCCTTCTCCTACCAAAAGTAACCCATCTGCTCCCGCCAATAATCCTGTTTCCCGCGAACATAACTGGATGCGCAATTGCTCAATTTCCTCAGCGGTTAAAGAACGCTCAAACTGTGTCTCATCCAATAAAAAGAAATCATTTTCTGACCCGTGTACTTTTTGCATCATAACATTCATTTTTTTAGCTCCTTCTTTATGTATCCGTTATCTTTCCCTACTTACTTTAGTATGCCATAAACGAACAACTATTTCGACCCTGGATTTGTAAAAGGAAAGAGTCAAATGACAGCCGTCATTTGACTCTTTCCTTCACAATTGGCAAACTTATTTTGCTGCTGCAAAAAGTTCGTTTACTTTATCCCAGTTAACAACGTTCCAGAATGCTTCAATGTAATCTGGACGAACGTTTTTATATTTTAAGTAATACGCATGTTCCCAAACGTCAAGACCTAAAACAGGTGTTTGACCATCCATTAATGGTGAATCTTGGTTTGGTGTTGAAGTGATTTCTAATTTACCGTTATTCACAACTAACCAAGCCCAACCTGAACCAAAGCGGCCAGTTGCAGCTGTTTTGAAAGCAGCTTTCATTTCATCAAAGCTACCAAATGTTTCATCGATTGCTTCTTTAATAGCGCCAGTTGGTTGACCACCAGCATTTGGTGCCATAATTTCCCAGAAGAATGTATGGTTTGCGTGGCCGCCACCATTGTTACGAACAGCTGTGCGGATATCTTCAGGAATAGCATTCATATCTGAAATTAGGTCTTCTACAGATTTTTCGCCTAATTCTGGATGTTTTTCAATCGCTGCGTTTAAGTTAGTCACATAAGTGTTGTGGTGTTTATCATGGTGTAAGTGCATTGTTTCCACGTCAATGTAAGGTTCTAATGCATCATAAGCATATGGTAATTCTGGTAATGTGTAAGTCATTTTTTAAATCCCCCTATTTTTTAGTATGTAACATACGTCTTTCATACAACTATTATGATAACAGAGTGAACCGCTTTCTACAAAATAGTTTGCTTGCCAAAAGAAAAGTTTTACAAAAGAGGGAGATTACCTTGTGTTTCCCTCATAAATTCGCTAGAATGACCTGTAGAAGAACGATGTGAGGAGTAAATAAATGAATACATTGCAATTATTTAAGCAGGCCTTTTTTTCAGTTTCAGAATTACGGCATGCGAAAAAAATGGCGTTTTGGAAAGTAATTCTCTATGCTGTTTTTTTAAGTGCTATTTTAGCACTACCTATTACCAAACAAGTCTTTTCTGTGCTACAAGAGGTGCAACAAGATGGCCAAAAAATTGCAGAAAAGTTGCCTGACTTTTCTATTGAAAATGGCACGTTGCAAACAAAGGCCAAAGAATCTGGCTTTATTTATCAAACCGACTCGATTATTTTTACGTTTGATCCAGATGGAAAGCGTACAGCCGCTGATGTCCAAAAAGATTTAATTGGTAATGCGTTTGGTTTGGCTTTTTTACAAGATGAATTTGTAGTCGCCTTACCAAATTCAGGCGCAACTGAATCAATTCTAGGCACCGACCAATTTATCTTCCCCTATAGTAAAGGAACCTTAGATGGCGTTAACGCTCAGAGTATCAAGACTGCGCTAAGTGAAGCAGCGATCCCCTGGTGGACAAAACTCATTGTCTTTTTAGTGGCTATCTACCCTGTTCTAATCGGTTTAGTTTTAGACTTACTGATTGCCGCTATCGGTGCATCTCTCTATTCAAAATTACGTTTTTATTCTTTACGTTTGATTGATTGTTTAAAAATTATTACGTATTGTGCTACCGTGCCAGTTATCTTAAGTGCTATTTTAAACTTCGTAAATCCGATGTTTAACGATGGCATCCTAGTTATTTTACTGAGTCTATTCTTTTTCTTTGTCACAACCAAAAACGAACCACGGAATATCCCTGGTTCTTAAAAAAGGTGTTGTCTTTGAGACAACACCTTTTTGCTATTCTTCAAATTCTTCTTCATCTGTTAATTCAGGTAAGTCAATCGTGGTCACCGCAGATTGGCCAATTTGCGTTAAATATACAGCTAATTCATCCACATTTTCCACAGGTGACACGGCTGCTTCAATTGCCATTGCTAAATTAAGTCCGGCGACTACTCGTAATTGCGGATAAGTGCCCATGGCCATCATAGCCACATTACAAGGTGTTCCTCCTTTTAAATCAGCTAATACAAGCGTCGGGACATTGCCAGCTTCTTTTAAGATTGCTGCCAGTTTTGCTTGCGTGCCGCTCAAGCCATCTTCTGCGGTCATTGACACAATCGCAGCATCTGCTAATTCCCCGACAATCATTTGAGTAGAAGCTAAGGTTTCTTCTGCCATCCGTCCATGGCTCATTAAAATTAATTTTGGTTTCATCATTTCCTCCTAAAAATACTGCTGATAAATTTTTGTTCGTGCTTTTAAAAAGCCACGTTCTTCACGAGTGGGATGAACCCGATTCGTTAACAAAATTAGGGCTTCTTTGGTTTCTTTTTTCATACCAATCGCCGTTCCAGTAAAGCCAGTATGATACAAATAGTCTGCCCCAGCTTGCGTCTTTTTCACTTCCCAACCAAATGTACGTCCCCCTTGGTTCATAGACCAGAGAGCATCGAACATTTTTTCAGAAAATAATGGTTTGCCAGACGGGTAGCGATTGTTCATAAAACACTGAACAAAAGTGAGTAAATCTGGTAAAGTTGCAAATAAACCTGCACTGCCGATTGGCGCTTTCAGTTGATAGGCTTTCGAATCGTGGACCACTCCCTGAATAACGCCGCGTTGTTTTGTAATCTCTGTGGGCACTGCCTGGGCAAAATCGCTGACCGTAAAACTTGTATGCTATAGGTTCATTGGTTGAAATACGTATGTTTGAAAGCTCTCTTCTAATGAGCAGCGATCCAATACTTGAATAATTTCTCCCAATAAGTAATACCCTAAATCAGAATAAGTGGTTTTCCCTCGTTCAGATAACGAATGCGTTAAAATGATTTCTTGCAAGCTTTTTTTTGTGACATTTTTCTTATCGACAACATCAGCTGGCAGTCCGCTCTGATGCAGTAGAAGCTCCCCAATCGAACAAGATAGTCCTTGATAATCAGGTAGGATTTCCCCCACAGTGGTTGAAAAAGTAAGCTGATTTGTATCGATTAATTGTAACATTCGATTTGTTGTCCCAATAACTTTCGTTAAGGACGCTAAATCATACAGGCTAGCTGATGAAACCTTTTGTCTTGCAAATGGACCAGTATTACCTAAAAAGCCCGTATACTGTTCTGATAAGCTATCTTCTGTGATCGTCCCCCAAGCGACACCCGGAACGACTTGCTGATTAATCAGTCTCTGAATTGTTTCTTGAATTGCGATTTGATTCATTGTTCACCACTTCTATGCTAAAACTTCTGAAATCCGTCCGTCATGTTCTGCTAATAGTTGTTTGGCTTTTTGAAAATCAACGTGGGCTTTTGCCATTACAATGGCTGGTGCCACTTCTAGCTGTGCTGCCTCCAAGTATTCTTTGGCTTGCGATTCCTCGATTTCTGCTGCTTCTTTAATGATATTCGTGGCACGTTGCATTAATTTTTCGTTCGTTGGTTGTACGTTGACCATCAAATTTTGATAGATATTCCCTACTTTAACCATAATCCCTGTTGAAAACATATTTAACACCATTTTCTGTGCTGAACCCGCTTTCATTCTAGTTGACCCTGTAATGACTTCCGGTCCGACAATTGGCGCAATCCCAATTTCCGCCAATTGATTCATCGGACTTTGATTATTACAGGTCACGGAGATGGTTAGAGCGCCCACTTTTTTTCCGTATTCAATTGCGGAAACAGCATATGGTGTCCGACCACTAGCAGCAATCGCAATTACGACATCTCGGGCGGTCAATTGATGTTGCGTTAAATCTTCGATAGCTAATTCTTTCGAGTCTTCAGCGCCTTCAATTGCTTGATACATTGCTTTTTCACCACCAGCTAAAATACCAAATGCGCGTTCTGGCGACACACTATATGTGGGCGTTAATTCAATCGCATCCAAAGCACCTAAACGTCCAGACGTTCCTGCACCACAATAGATTAAACGGCCCCCTTTTTTAAATCGTTCTGCCGCTGCATCAATTGCTGCAGCAATCTGCGGAAGCACCTTTTCAATTGCTTGTGCTACCTTTTGGTCTTCTTGATTTATTAAAGTCACCATCTCTAATGTTGACACTTGGTCAATCTTTTTAGTCGCTTCATTTCTGGCTTCTGTCGTTAATCCTTCTAAGTTCATTTGCTTGCACACCCCTACTTCTCTTTTAGACGGCTGACAAGTTGACTCGTTTCAATCATATTACGTTCAATTTCTGTGTCTAAATCATCTTGAATTGAACCTAAATACAGAACATCGCCAATTGCCATTGACGAAGCAATCGATGAAATAGCCCCAACTCGAATGAGGTGCTCATTATTGGGGACTAAAAGAACTTCATCGCTCAATGATCGCACGTTTTCTCCATCGTTACTGGTAATAAAAATAACCGTTGCGCCTCTATTTTTGGCAATTTCACAGGCGATTAAGGCTTCTTTTGTCAAACCACTATAGGAGACCGTGATCAAAATGTCTTGTGCCGTTGCATAATTTAAAAACTCCAACATCATGTGACTATCATAATTAAAAATTGCTTGGCGACCAGCGCGGTTAAACTTGTGATAAAGATTATAAGTCGTTAAAGAAGAGGCACCAATTCCAACCAAATGAATTTTTTCCGCTTTTTTAACATGCGCGATTGCTCGTTCCAAGGCTTGTTTATCCACTGTATAAAATAAATCCTCAATCGTAGCATTTAATAAAGATTCCACTTTCATACAAATAGTATCCACCGAATCATCTGCCGCTACAATTGGATCAATATCTTTTTTACCGTTACTGGCAGCTTGTACCGCTGCAATGGATAGTTTTAACTCTTCCCAGCTGTCAAATCCTAATTGTTTAGAAAAACGGGTAACTGACGCTGGAGAAGTTTCGCTATTGCTAGCAATTTCGTTTGCTGTTAATGAGAGAAGACGGGTCGGATCCTTCAGTATATAGTCTGCGATTCTCTTATTTACTTTGGAAAAGTCCTTATATTTTTGTCTGATTGAACGGATTGGCTCCATCTTCTCATCTCCATTTCTATTTTATGAAAGTTAAAATTGCTTCGTTTGGTTCAGAAGGGATCATCTGTGCGGTAATAGTCACCCCATTATCTGTTAAACGACGAACGGTTTGAATATCTTCATCGGTTAATGCAACAGATTTTTTAATTGCTCGACTGCCTTCTTTTTGAGAAATATTGCCGACATTGAAGCTCTGTAACGGAACACCGCCATCAATTAAAGCCGCCATGTCTGCAATGTCTTTCGTAATTAAAAAGACTTTTTCTTCATCATAATTGCCTGCTAAAATTTTTTCAATCGCTTTACGTTTTGATAAAATGGATAATTTAACTCCTGCAGGCTTAGCCATTTTTAAGGCACCAATTTGTAATTGATCTTTGACCGCGGCATCATTTACTACCATGATTCTTTGTGCTCCAACCGTATTCGTCCAAACAGTTGCAACTTGTCCGTGAATTAAACGCTCATCTACTCTTGCATGTACAATTGTCATAATAAATCTCTCCTATTATATACTATTTTTTTAAAATAAACCGCCAACCCAAGCCAACATTGGTTGTAAATTGCCTAAAACCATGCCAATTAAAATTAAAACAAAGATTAGCCGTGTTGAATTCATTTTCTTTTTCCCTAGTAACCAATAGGATAAAAGAACAATCCCTAAAGGAATTAATGCGGGTAAAATTTTATCCAACATTTCTTGAACAGATAATGTTACATCTCCCATTTTATAAGTTAAATCTAATTTGTAAGTAATTACCGAAGGAATCAAACCGCCGACCACCGTTAACCCTAAAATAGCTGCACCTTGCGTAAACAATTTCATTTTATCCGCAAATTCTGTCGCAATTTTTTTCCCTTGATGGTAACCAATCCAAGTGAATTTATAGCGAACCCATAAGACCACTGCTCCGGCAATTAACGGGATCAGTAACCCAACAACCTGGCCCCCTTGCGCCATGTAAGCTGCAATCGAAAAAACAATCGCACGATAAATCGCGATAAAAATGGTATCACCAACACCAGCAAACGGACCCATTAGACCTGTTTTCAAACCAGTAATGGCCGTTTCATCTTCAATGCCAACTTCTTCTTCCAAAGCCATATCAGCTCCGACAATTAAATGTGACATGGCTGGCGTCGTATTCATAAAGCCAAGATGTGTCTTCAAGGCTTTCTTCATAGCTACTGGATCTTCACTGTATAGTCGCTTTAATGCAGGCATCATCACCCAAGCGTAACCAAGTCCTTGCATTTTTTCATAGTTCCAGCCCCACTGATAGCCAAAAAGATTACGGACGTAAACTTTATTAATATCCTTTTTTGTTAATTTGTTAGTCATCAATCTCAACCTCCTCATCATCTTCGTAAATAACCGTGCCACTTGTTGTAGCTGCGCCGCCTTTGTTATGATTCATCACATAAATCGCTGCTAAAGCCAAGCCAACCAGTGCGACACCTAAAACTGAGAAGAATTGGGCCCCATAAGCAAGTAACACGAACCCAATAATAAAATAAGGCCAGTATGTTTTAATTGGCAAGTAACGCATTAAAATAGCAATCCCCATCGCTGGTAAAATAGCACCTGCTGCTTTTAACCCATTCATCACCCAAATAGGAATCCAATTATTGATAGCGTTTACAACTTGTTCACCAAAAGCTAGGCCAATAAAAACTGGGATGACACGAGAAATCGTCCAAGGAACAATTCCTAAAACATTGCAGCGCTCGACCCCTTTATAATTGCCTTCTTCCGCATAGCGATCTGCTTTGTGTTGGAAAAACGTATTAGCCATTCTGCCTAAAATATCTAGTTGTGTTAATAATAACCCAATTGGAACCGCAACTCCGATACCATACTCTGCCCCTTTCCCTGAAATGATTGCATAAGCCGTTCCCATAATGGCCTCTGAAAGAAAGTCTGGGACTGTTGCTCCTCCATAAGTCGCTACACCTAATGTCATCAATTGAAGCGTTGCCCCAATCATCAAACCTGTTTGAACATCCCCTAAGACTAGGCCAGTAAACGTTGCAGCAAACAATGGTGTATATGGACCAATCTGAATAGAAATTTGGTCAAGTACACCAACAACTGTGTAAAGACATAAAATCAAAATAATACCAATCGATACTGTCATGCTTTCTCATCCTCCTTGAATGCGTTTTCTTTTTTGTGTTTGTAGAATACCATTAAAGAAATATCATTTCAAGTTCTTTTTAAAAATATTTTTAAATGAAATTGCATTTCTTATATAATTTTTGTGCTATACTAAAAGAAAACGTTTTAGGAGTGATTATGTGCGGGTTTTGCTGATTTATTTCATAACTATTTTTCTATCCAATACAGTTGGGGCGCTCTCCGGTATGGGTGGAGGCGTCATTATTAAGCCTGTTTTGGATTTTCTTGGGTTCCATTCGTTAAATAGTATTGCGTTCTATTCAAGTGTCGCTGTTTTTGTCATGTCCATTTCTTCGACTTATAAACAGTATCAAAATGGTGTCCAAATTGAATGGAAAAAAGCCGCGAGTATTTCGTTTGGTTCCTTAGTCGGCGGTATGTTGGGTGATTTACTTCTTAATCAGGCGATTGCACTAGCGCCAAATGAAGAAAAAGTACAACTAATCCAATATATCATCATGTTGCTGACCTTGGTTTTGGTTCTTCTCTACAATCAATTTTCCAACTGGCACTTACACCTCAACGGATTGAGCATTTTTCTGATTGTCGGATTAGGCTTAGGGATTCTATCAACCTTTTTAGGCATCGGTGGCGGTCCCATTAATGTAGCTTGCCTTATTCTCTTTTTTGGAATGGATATCAAATCAGCAACTGTTTATTCCATCATTACTATTTTTTTCTCCCAACTCGCCAAACTTGGCAATATCGGCTTGACCACAGGGTTTGCGGTTTTTGATTTGACAATGCTTTGGGCTATTATTCCTGCCGCTTTATTCGGTGGTTATGTCGGCGGTCTTTTCAGTAAAAAATTATCTCAACAACGGGTCGCCCCAATTTATAGTTTAGTTGTTTTTTTAGTTATTTTGTTAAATATGTATAATTTGTGGACTGTTATCTAAAAAAGAAGCGCTTTGTCGTATAGACAAAGCGCTTCTTTTTTAATTAAATCACTGTTAATTTAACATCTATATTATTTCTTGTTGCTTTAGAATATGGGCAAATTTCGTGGGCTTTTTTAACAAGTTCTTCTGCTTTAGCTTGATCTACCCCATCAATATGAACTTCTAATTCAGCACCAACGCTAAAGCCATCTTCTCCTTGGAATAAGGAAACACGTGCGGTTACTGTACTTTTACCTTCGACTTTTTCTTGATCCATCACTAATTCTAATGCACCGTTAAAGCAAGCACTGTAAGCCGCTGCGAATAATTGTTCTGGATTTGTTGTATTTTCTTTCTTGACACCTGGCGAAGCAACCGCATAAGAAAATGATTTATCCGGTGAGTGAACTTCTCCTGCACGTCCACCCGTATTAATGATAGTTGTTTCATAGATTTTTTTCATGTAAATTCCTCTCCTTTGTAAAGTTTTACACTTCTGAGAACTTGTTACTTACATAATTATTGTAGGAAACTTTGCCAGATACAGCAAACGTTGTGCTTGTGAATAATAAAAAATAACATTTAACGTTGTATTTTTGACGTAGAAAAAGAACCCATTCTATGATAGGATAAAGTGAACTTGTACATTTGTACACAAACTATTTTACAAAGGAGACTTTCCCTTGACACACTTACTTGATTATCAACCATTAAACCTCTACACAAACTATCAAGAAGCCGCAGAAAAAACACCAACTGTTCCAATTATTTTTGATGAATCTTTGCCTGCTTTTCCTGCTCTTGGCTTAGAAACAACTTATGGTGAAAGCCATCAAGAAATTTTGAAACGGGCATATCAATTAGCCGCTTTAGGTGTAAAAAAAGGCGACAAAATTATTATTTATAAAAGTCCTAAATTCGACACGTATTTACTAGCTGTTGCAGCCTCATATCTAGCAGCCGTTCCTGTAATGGTTTCATACCATTTACCTTTTGAAACAATTGAAGTATTCGTTGATCGTTTAGAAGATCCTTATATTTTATTTGATGATGTGACTGCTGAAAAAGTTCAAGCTGTTCGTAACAGCTCTGCCAATAAAAAACTTTCGGTTGCTTCTCTTTTAGAAGCTGATGCCACGGAAGTTCCTCAAGACGAACTGACTAAAGACGAAATTGCCTACATGACCCACACCTCTGGAACAACAGGTATTCCTAAACTTATCTGTCATTCCAATCACTCTATGGGTTGGCGTACAAAATGGCAAAAAACCATTTTTACAAAAATTGCTGAAAAGAAATTAGTTGGCTTTCATATTTCGCCAGTTCATTCTCGTTTTAACATTGGTGTGTCTTCTTTAATGGCCATGGGCTTCCCTATGATGCCTTTAGCAAATGCTTCGAGCGAAAAAGTCGCTGAAATGTTCAGCACCTATCAACCAATCGCTGTAGAAACACACCCCAATAACTTCGTTCAATGGGTTCGTTTGGCCAAAGAAAAACCTGAAGCTTTCGCTAGTGTCCATTATTATCATTCTACTTTTGATGCAATTAACAACGCTACAATGGTGGCTTTCTTAAAAGCATCTGCTGCCAATGAACCAATTTTCCTACAAGTTTATGGACAAAGCGAATGCGGGCCAATGATCTTACGAGCGCATACTTTAGACTCCTTAAAAGATTCAGATGCTCGTGACATGGGTGTTGGTTTAGAGGATTTAACACAAGCTCGAATTACCGATGAAAAAGGACAAGTTTTACCTGCGATGACGGATGGCCATATCCAATTCTTATCAAAAGGACGGGCCTTAACGTATTACAAAGAAGATGCCCGCTTTGCAGAAAATGTCTACGGCGAATGGTGGGACAGCGGCGATTACGGAATGTTAGATGAACGCGGCCACTTATTCTTGAAAGATCGCCAAGTAGATCTAATTGAAAACATCGACAGTAATTTAGCTATTGAAGATCATTTATTGGATGCATTAGATTTCTTAGAAGAAGTGATTATTGTCCGTGGCAAAGAAAATGAACCTCAGCCAATTTTAGCGGTTGTTCCTGGGGAAGAAATGGATTGGGACGCTTGGTGGACACAAGTAGCCGATTTACCACATTTAAACGAACCTATCATTATGGCTTTTGATGAAATCCCTCACACAGCTACTATGAAAGTGCAACGTTTACAACTAGAAAAATGGTTAAAAGAACAATAAAATAAAATTCTTTGTTAAACAGTGTTGGTCAAAAGAACGTTTAGACCAGCGTTGGAGCAAGTGGAGCAGAAAGCTAAAAAGTTAACTCGTTGTAGGTTATCTTAAGCTTTAAAAAGAGGGGCAGTCGTCGTTTTGACGGCTGCCCCTCTTTCTTTTGTCTACCGTTAATTAAATCCTTTTTGTGAAGAACTTGACATGGGATGGTTCCCACAAATTATACTTAGCTTATTCAAAGAATGGAGTGTGCAAGTATGAAAATTTTAATTAAACAAGATTTCGACACGATGAGTGAATGGGCAAAAATGTTACTTCTAAGCACGATGAGCCAAGATAAACGAGTGAATTTATCAATTACCGCTGGCAAAACGCCAACACTTGTTTACCAAAAATTAGCCTCGATTGTGAAAAATTCATCTGACTTTGATAATGTTCATTATTATAACTTTGATGAAATCCCAGTTCCTCATCAAAAGGAAGGCATTACCCTGACAGATTTGCGGACGCTGTATTTGACACCTGCAGAAATATCCGAGCAAAACATCCATCCATTAACTGTTGAAAACTTTCAACAACAAGAACAACGGATTGCTGACGCAGGCGGCTTAGATTTGATGTTAATTGGCTTAGGAGCAGATGGTCATTTTTGTGGGAACATGCCCACTACCACTCATTTTAAAAATGAAACCTATCAAGTGACCGTCACTGGTTCAGAGCCTTGGTTTGTTCCTGAAATGATTCAGCCAGGCATGACCTTTGTTACGATGGGGCCAGCCAGCATCATGAAAGTTAAGCATCTTGTCCTAATTGTAAATGGTGAACAAAAAGCTCAGATGGTCAAACAAGTGCTCCAAGGACCTGTCACAGAAACGTATCCTGCCTCTATTCTTCAACTCCATCCAAATTTAACGGTTCTCTTGGATGAAGCCGCAGCGAGTCAATTAGAAAAATAAAAAATTGCGCCTAGATTATGCTTCTCTGCATAGTCATAGGCGCAATTTTGTTATCATTACATGATTTTTTGATACTGACTGTATTTTAGCAAATTCGTCTGGGAAAGTGTAACACCAATACCAAGTCCCTGAGGCACGGTCATTGTCCCTTGCTCTAAAATAAAAGGTTCCGTGATGATATCTTCATAAAAATAGCGTTCCGTTGCTGAAATATCACCTGGAAAGGAAAAGGTAGGCTGTGACGCAAATTGCAAATTCAATGCGCGACCAACACCAGACTCAAACATACCACCTAACCAAACCAATAAATCATTTTCTTGGCAAAATGTGGCAATCTTCAACGCCTCGTGAATCCCACCTACACGAGGAATCTTCAAATTGATACTACGGCAACTGCCTAACGCTAAAGCCACTTGGCAGTCTTTGAGGCTGCGAATATTTTCATCCAAACAAATTCTTGTCTTCAGTTCTCTTTGTAATTGTGCGTGATCTAAAAAATCATCTGCAGCAAAAGGCTGTTCAATCATCGCTAATTGATAGTGATCTAAACGTTGCAATTGAGGCAAATCTGCCAATGTATACGCTGAATTGGCATCGACCATTAAAGGCAAGTTAGGAAAATGCTGACGAATCAAAGCAACGGGTTCCACATCATAACCGGGACGAATTTTCAGCTTCACTCGTTGATACCCTTTTTCTACAGCTAACTGAACTTGTTTAAGCAATTGAGGTAACTCTTCTTGAATCCCTAAACTAATCCCTACAGGAATTTTCCTCCGCGTTGGTCCAAAAAATTCAGTTAAACTCTTCTGTTGCCGTTTGGCATATAAATCCCAGATGGCAGTTTCTAACGCAGCTTTTCCCATCCAATGCCCTTTAACTTCTTCAAAAATTGTTGAAACCTCTTGCGGCTGTTCAATCGCTTCTGTTAAAAGTAACGGAATTAAATGCTGTTGGATGATGAATCGTTCAGTTATCAACGTTTCTTGCACATAATCAGGTTGCTCAAAAGCCACTAATTCGCCAAACCCTTGATTTCCTTGCTCATCCGTTATTACAAATAAATCAAACGCTTTTTCTTCCAGGCGACCATAGCTCGTGACAAACGGTGTTTTTAAAGGCAAACGAACCTGATAGGTTTCAATTGATTGAATGTTCATTCAGATGGCTCCTTCCAATAACGCTGTCACCTTTTCATAGAAAATCGTTGGTTGTTCCAAATGGATACAATGTCCTGCTTCAGGAAAAATTGTCAGCCTCAACAACGGTTGACGTGCCTGCATTTTTTTCGCAATTCCAATAAATTTTTGATCTTCGCCGCCTACCAATAAATCGGTAGGAATCGGCTGCAATTCTGCTAGACGTTCCCAGTAACTCTCTTGCGCTCCTGTACCCATATACCACAAACTACTAGCCAATCCAAATGCCGATTGGCTCAAACGTTCCTGACGAATGGCCATTTGCTGTGCCACAGACAAGGCTTTTTGCGTTTGAAATAACGGTAATTCTTGCCAGAAATCAATAAAATCCACAAGCGGTTCCTCTAAGAGACGTTCCGCCAAACGATGATCTTGACCGATACGAGCCTGACGTTCTGCGGCGGTGGTCAAACCTGGCGATCCACTTTCCAATAAAAGATGCTGTACCTTTTGTGGATAATGTAATGCAAAACCTAAAGCTGTTCGTGCGCCCATTGAATAGCCTAATAAACAAAAGCAAGGCAAATTTAGCGATTCGGTTAGTTCAGCAAGATCATGACAAACCTGTTTCATGGTATAACGCTCTGGTGCTACCAAACTAGCAGTCGCGCCATGCCCAGGTAAATCAATGCCTAAAACGTTATAAGGTGTTTGACTGGGAAAAACGGCTGCAAACGTGGCTAACGTTCCTGTGAAACCGTGTAAACAGACTACTGTCGTTCGCTTTGCATCAAAAGGTGTTAACCATTGATAATGGTACTGCATCCCCCGAATTAACCGTTCCATGAAATCCCCTGTCTTTCTACTCGTCTACCAATTTCAGCTAAAATTGATTCGTACAAATGAACATTCTCTTGGCGATTTCCTTTGACTTCTATCACTTGAAATTGTGGTTCTTCAGCCGCTGTTTGTAAAATTTGCTTGAGCTCCGCGATTGTTTTGACTTCTTGATACGAAGCACCGTAAAGTTCAGCAACTAACGAGAAATCTAAATCAAGCGGTGTTCCAAATAAAGGCTCGAAATCGTCCTCACGTAAAGTTCGTTGAGATAGAAAAGAGAAAATCCCGCCACCATTGTTATTTAATAAAACAATTGTTAACGGCAACTGATAACGTTTAGCCAAAAATAAACCATTCATATCATGATATAGCGCTAAATCACCAATCAGTAAAACGTTTTGCTGTGTCGGTGCTACGGCACTCATCCCTAAAGCAGTTGAAACAATCCCATCAATCCCGTTGATGCCGCGATTTCCAAACATCCGATAAGGGCGATTATCCATAAATCGATCTAAGTAGCGGATAGCCATACTATTAGATACAAATAACTGACCGTTCTCTTTCATCGTTTGGTGAACAGCTAAGCTGGCTGTTGTTTCATTTAATTCTGTCGCGTTCAGCGTTTCTAGAAGAACTTCAGAGACCGTTTTTTCCAGCAGGAGCCATTGTGCTAACCAAGTCGCTTCTGTTGGTTTGACAACCGTTAGTAGTTGTTCTACAAACGTGGTTTCCTTTGCCTGAATAACGGTTTGTGATTTTTTCAATTGCTCTTGCCATTGCCCATTTTCGTCCACAAAATAAAAAGCAGTCTCTGTCGTTGCTAAGCGTTTCAACCATAACATGATGTTTTTAGAAATTGGCAGCGAACCAAAACGCACTACCACTTCTGGTTCTTGTGGCAAGGTAGCCACATTTAGAAACAGATCACTGTGTGCAATAACAACTTCACTATTTTGCCCATGTGTCACAATGTTTGCTAAAGGATCCGCTAGTAACGGCCATTGCAAAGCTTCGGCTAATTGAATAAATAACGTCGCTTCTTCCTCTGTATGACTGCCACCGACAACCAAGACGCCGTTTTTCTGGTACCATTGATCCGCTAACTGTTGCACTTGTTCTGTAGAAAGGATTGATTGACCAGCGAATAAAGCCGTTTGTTGAGAACTCTTTGTTTTTCTCTCTAAGTCAGGTAATAATGGTTCCCGCAAAGGAAAATTCAAATGAACAGGTGCTGCAGGCGTTTGTTGCGCGAATGCTGCTCCTTTAGCGCCTTGCCAATAGGCGTAATTCAACATCTCTTCTGTTGCTTCTGGCAAAGCCATTTCAACAAATAATTTCACATGATTTTGATACATTTGTAATTGGTCCATGGCTTGAGGAGCACCAACTTGACGTAACTCATGCGGCCGATCCGTTGTTAAAACGACTAAAGGCACATGGCTAATATTGGCTTCGCAAATTGCTGGATAATAGTTTGCAGCTGCTGTTCCAGAGGTACAAAGTAAGACCACTGGTTTTTGGCTCGCTTTACTTAATCCTAAAGCAAAAAAAGCAGCGGAACGTTCATCGACATCGACAAATGTTTGGATTGCGGTTTCCCGATGAAGTAATAAAGCCAGTGGTGTGGAACGGGACCCTGGACTAATGACTGCTTGTTCAACCCCGCTATTTTTTAAGCCTTCAATAAAGGCCATTAAATAATCGGTCATTGTTTCTTGATGATTCATTAAACCTGCCCTCCAATTCCTCGTAACATCGGTTGAAATTTTATTTTCGTTTCTTCTCTTTCTAGCTCTGCTTGGGAATCCGCAACAATACCACAACCTGCATAAAGAACGCCTTGCTGACCAGCAAAGACACCTGAACGCAAGGCCACAGCGAACTCGCCACTATCATCATTCCCTGAAATCCAACCGATTGGCGCACCATATAACCCACGACTCCCTGGCTCATATTGTCGAATCCATTCGACTGCCAACTCTTTGGGCTCACCGCCTAAAGCTGGCGTTGGGTGTAGCTGCATCACACTTTCCAAAAACGAAATTCCCGGTTTACGTTGACCCGAGATTGGCACATAAAGATGTTGTACATCTCGATTTTCCAAAATAATGGGTGCTTGAATACTGTTTTCAGAAGTCGTCATCTTCGCCAACTCTTTCGCTAAACGTTCCACCACAATTTGGTGTTCTCCGGTATTTTTGCGGTCTTGCAAAAGTTGTGCTCCTAAAGCTTTCGTTTCTTCTGGTGTTTGACCCGTTTTAATGGTTCCTGCAATACAAGCGGTCGCAAACGCTTCTTTAGTACCCAACAGAAGTCGTTCTGGTGTTGCACCAATGAAACTTGTGTCGTTGGCTTCCAAAGCAAACAAATACGTATTTTGTTGTTGTGCCATTAAATTAACGAGCACTTGGTTACTTCGAATTTTTTCAGGACTGCTCACAGCAAGTTGTCGAGCCAAAACCACTTTTTTTAAAGGGCCATCTTCTCTTAAGACTGCTACGGTTTCGTTGACAGCTTGTAGCCATTCAGTCACGGCAACTTCTTCCTTGTCAATCTTTGTTTCCGCTACAGCTGGCAACTCCTCACAGGTAGCTAACAAGCGATCAAACTGAGCCACCAAAGTCGACCAACGTTCCTCGACTTCTTGTTCACTAGAACCTGAAAAGTTCAGCGTTCCATAAATACGTGAACCTGAAAAAGTAAATAGAATACTTGGTAGATAAAACCAACCTTCCCCTAACTCTCCCCAGGCCTCAGTAGGCGTTTGTTCTGTATCAAAAGGCAAACCGCCAAACAGAAGAGCCCCCGTACCAGAAATAGACATATTTTGAAAACGAGTTGCCGCCTCTTTTTTTAAAAAGTTGTTCAATTGATGCGTTTCTGTTTCTGCGCCTTTTAAGATAGTTTCATATCCGAAGCCAACCAAAGCAAAATCTTTTTTCGGCGTTTGCCAAAAAAAACGTTCTCCTTGGTATGCCTTTTCACCAGCGGCAAAAATTGCCAAGGCTGTTTGTTCTGTTTCTAATGGAAAAACCCAACTGAACTGACGGGCATTCTTCTGATAGGCTTGTCGTAATTCATCAGGCAATTTCATCTGATTAAAAACGCCTCTCTTTCTTCTGTCATGAAACGATGTTTGGCAATCTTTCCACTCGCTGTTTGCGGGAAAGAATGACAAAAATAAATGCGTTTCGGTCGTTTATATTTTGCCAGTTTTCGTGAACACTGGTCTTGAATTTGCGCTAAGGTGAGTTCTTGGTCACTAATCACATAAGCAACTGGGACGGCTCCCCATTGCACATCTGGTTCTCCTACAACTGCCGCTGCTTTAATTCCTGTTATCGCCTGTAACACCTGTTCAACCTCAGTAGGGTAAATATTTTCACCACCAGAGATAATGAGTTCACTTAAACGACTAACCAAATACAGGTAACCTTGTGCATCTAAATAGCCCATGTCGCCTGTTTTAAACCAACCATCCGCTGTCCATTTTTCAGGTTGACGATGGTTAAGGTAACCTGAAACAACGTTTGGTCCCTTAAGTAAAATTTCTCCGACTTGCTTTTCTGGCTGTTCTTGTCCTAGTTCATCAACAATTTTGATCTGCATATCTTTTAACGGTTGCCCAGCAGAGCCGATTTTCAGTGCCGCATCTTCAAATTTCAAGGCAACAACTTGCGAACACGTTTCCGTCATCCCATAAGATTGAATGACTGGAATCCCTTTTTCCTCACACTGCGCTAATTTATCCGGTGCAATCGGTCCGCCACCCAATAGCATTCCTTTAAAGCTGGCGCTGTAGCCAGCCTCAGGATAGACAGACAATAATTGTTGTAACATTGTCGCAACCACTGAAATGACGGTTCCACGGCCTTCTTGTAAATCTTGTGTCACTTGCTGTTCATCAAATTTATCGTAAAGGCGAATACTACAACCTAAGACGAGTTGTCGAACAACAATCGACAATCCGCTAATATGAAATAATGGGACTGCACACAACCAACAATCTTCAGCAGTAATCCCCATATTTTCTTGAGTGCCTCTAGCACTGGCCAGATGATTTTTAAACCGTTGCAAGACCCCTTTAGGCTGTCCTGTAGTTCCCGATGTATACATAATAGAAGCCACCGACTCTAAGTCACTTGGCTGTTGAAACTCCTGATGTGAAAGACTATGCTGTTTTTTAATCATTGGCTGAACGTCGACAAAAGAAATTTCTTCTAACAAAGCCTGCGTTTCAGGCGCACCAATAATCGTTTTAACTTGCGCATCTTTTAACTGAAAAGTCAGTTCAGCAAGTGTCAAATGCGTATTTAAAAATAATAACTCTTTCCCCAATTCCCATAAGGCTAGAATTGAAAAATACAACTCTTTGCTGTTCTTACTGAATAAAGCCACACGTTTTTCTTCTGGTGCAAGCACCTGTTGATATGTGGCTACCCAATGGCTGACTTCTTGTTGCACTTCTAAAAACGTCCAAGATTCATCCTGAAAATAAAAAGCAGGATGATCGGGACGTTTTTGTACTTGTTTATTTAACCAAGTCATTGGTTTATGGGAATTTAGGGAATTGATCGAAATCTGGTGTCCGTTTTTCTTTAAATGCATCTCGGCCTTCTTGTGCTTCAGCCATTGTATAGTAAAGAAGTGTCGCATCACCAGCTAATTGTTGCACACCAGCCAAGCCATCTGTATCGGCATTTAAAGAGGCTTTAATCATCCGTAAAGCAATCGGGCTTTTGGTTAACATTTCTTCTGCCCACTCCATTGTCACATCTTCTACTTGATCCAATGGAACAACGGTATTAATCCAGCCCATATCTAAAGCTTCTTGGGCAGAATATTGTTTACACATAAACCAAACTTCTTTCGCTTTTTTATGGCCGATAACGCGCGCCAAGTAACCTGAGCCGTATCCACCATCAAAGCTACCGACATTTGGTCCTGTTTGCCCAAACTTAGCATTTTCCGCCGCAATTGTTAAATCACAGACTAATTGTAAAACATTGCCGCCACCAATGGACCAGCCTTTCACCATTGCGATGACTGGTTTGGGAATGACACGGATTAACCGTTGTAAATCTAATACATTTAAACGTGGAATATTGTCTTCGCCAACGTAACCACCATTACCTCGAACTTTTTGATCGCCACCAGAACAGAATGCTTGGTCACCTGCGCCTGTTAAAATAATAACCCCGACATCTTCTTTATCACGACTAATGTTGAATGCATCAATCATTTCCATGACTGTTTTTGGTGTGAATGCGTTGTGAACATGCGGGCGGTTGATAGTAATTTTTGCTACTTTGCCTTCTTGCTCAAATAAAATTTCATCATATTCTTTAATTGTTGTCCAGTTTCTCATTAGGAAACCTCCTTCATTAATCTCATCTTTTCTATTATACACAAGAATCGGCACTTTAGAGAAAAAGTCGCTTGAATTTTAAGAAAAAACATGGCTATTTCAAATTTTCTTCATTCCTGTATAATAAATAAAAAACCTTTTATTCTCTCTTTTATTAGAAAGGACTGATTACTATTCATCTTTTAGAGTATTTAGGCATCACGATTCAACAGGTTTCTGCTGAGAAATGTCAGCTTACTTTAGCGGTAAAAGACGTGCATAAACAACCCTATGGCCTTGTCCACGGGGGCTTAAACGGCGTCTTAATTGAAACTGCCTGTAGTTTAGGTGCGAACGAAAACGTTCCTGAAAACACTTTTGCTGTCGGCATAGACTTACAAGTAAATCATCTTCGTAGTGTCCATGATGGTAGCCTTACCGTGATTGCGACACCCGATCACTCAGGAAAGACCCTTCAAGTTTGGGAAGCAAAAATTTATAACGCAGACCACCAATTGACGAGCGTGGGGCGTTGTACCTTAACAAATCGACAAAAAAAACAGTAATCTTTACAGGTTACTGTTTTTTTGTTTATGGTTTTTAATAAGTAATTAGATTACTTCGTTTATTTAATTTTAGTACCAACCATTTGCTAACCAGAATGATTTAGCTGCATCCCATGAACCATAGCGACCTGCTACGTACTGATCTGCCACGCGTTCTTGGTTGGCAGGTGAATAGTCACCATTTAAATAAGAGGCAGATAATTGGTAACGACCGATATACTGACCGTTTGTTGCATCGTAAGAACCACTAGATTCACGTTGTGCGATCCACTCTTTTGCATCACTGCTTGCGGCAGGTGCTGCTGGTTGCGCTACTTCTTGAGCAACAGGTTGTTGTACTTCTTGTTGTACTGGTTGTGCAACAGGTTGTTCAACTACTTGTTGAACTGGTGCAACTTCTACAGCTGGTGCTGGAGTATTAGCAACTTCTTTTTCTGAACGAATAACTAATTGTTCTCCTTCAAAAATTAAATCAAGGTTTGGCAATTTGTTATCAGAAGCAATTTTTTGAATTAAGCTATTGTCTCCTGCAAATTGATGAGAAATTGTTGATAAAGTATCTCCTGCTTTAACTGTATATAAGCTTTCTGCGTTTGCGTCTGTTCCTAAGAATAATCCTAAACCTGCGGCCAAAGTTGTTCCAAGTAAAATCGTTTTGATTGATTTCATGTATGTTTCTCCTTTGTAATTAAAAATATTTGATTGTTGCTCTTAGCTCTCGGCAACAACCACGTCTGCTTCGCTTTATCGAAACGACTTCACATACTTTATCATCGAATGGCCGGCCGTAGGTGAATATCTCGTGACAATTTATTACTAGAATGTCGGTTTTTTTACATTTTGTAATAAAAAGCTACTGGAAGCTTGATATTACCCTGTTTATATTTTGCGAAAAAAAGTTAAAAAAACAGGATTTTATTTTTGGGAAACCGTTTTCTAACCCTTGATTAGCCATTAAATGTCGGTTTTTTTACATTCGTTTCAGTCAAAAAGCAACAAAATGTTAAAGATACTAGACATGAGAATGTTTTTTTTAAAACTCACGCCTAAAAAGAACAGGTGTTTTCTTTGAATTTTTTTATCATTCACTATTTTTATTTTTCCTTCTATTATATAGATAAGATAAATTTTTTGTCGTATTCGCTTTTTCGATTCTGAAAAAACACTAAGCACTTCCTATTGAAAAAAAAGAGTTAAACAAAAAAATCTTATATTTTGCTTGTTATTTATTCATTTTAATCTTATTCAAAAAAGGAACAGCTAAAGCAACTACGAAAACAAAGTATTGAAAATAAAGCAGAATAAATATTCATTTTTATTGTAATTCACGAATAAAAAACAAATAATCACTCGAACGCTTGTTATTTAAAAACGTAATCAGTTTTTTCTCTTTCTATTTTCCAATCTATGAGTAATAAAATATATGAATCTACATTTAAGTCATTTTATTATCAAATATTCTGAATATTATAAGAATTGGAGTTTTATCTATGAGTGACAAAGAACAACTTGAGAAATTAGACAAATCCTTTCTGGGACAACCGAAAGGACTAGCAACACTGTTCTTCACAGAAATGTGGGAACGTTTCAGTTACTACGGCATGCGTGCTATTCTAATGTATTACATTTACGATACCGTAGCCAATGGCGGTTTAGGTCTCCCCAAAGCAACTGCCTTAGCCATCATGTCCATTTATGGATCAATGGTTTTCATGTCCAGTATCATTGGCGGTTGGGTCTCTGACCGTGTCTTAGGTTCAAGGAAAACTGTTTTTATTGGTGGTTTGTTAATCATTGCTGGACATATTGTTCTCGCTACCCCATTTGGTGTCCCCGCCTTATTCGTTTCTATTATGTTAATTGTATTTGGGACTGGGATGTTAAAACCAAACGTTTCAGGGATGGTTGGCCATCTTTATTCAAAAACTGACTTACGTAGAGATGCAGGCTTCTCCATTTTTTACATGGGGATTAATATCGGAGCCTTAATCGCTCCCCTTGTTGTCGGAACTTTAGGACAAGAATATAATTATCATTTAGGCTTTTCCGTTGCTGCAGTAGGGATGTTCTTCGGGCTACTACAATATTATTTCCAAGGACGTAAATCTCTGGCTGGAATTGGTCAGGCCCCAACTAATCCAATGTCTAAAGAAGAGCAAAAGAAATTTGCTAAAGCATTTATGCTGGCAATTATCGTTGCTTTACTTATTTTTGGTGGCGCCTATGTCACAGGACATTTAACAATTGATTTCTTTATTAATACCATCAGCGTGTTAGGAATCCTGTTACCTGTTTATTATTTCAGCAAAATGTTAACGTCTAAAGATGTCACTGCTGAAGAAAAACCAAAAGTTCTGGCTTACTTGCCATTATTCTTAGCAGCAATTGTTTTCTGGTCATTGGAAGAACAAGGTTCGTCTATTCTTGCTCTATTTGCAAATGAACGGACGCAAACGAGTTTGTTTGGCTTCCCGATTGCCGCTAGCTGGTTCCAATCATTAAATCCTGTATTCGTAGTTATTTTGACCCCTATTTTTGTTACATTATGGACAAAACTAGGTAAACGTCAACCATCAACAGTTGTGAAGTTTTCACTAGGGCTAGTCTTTGCTGGTCTTTCCTTCGTCTTATTAATGTTGCCAGGTATACTTTATGGTACCGAAGGACGGGTGAGTCCACTTTGGTTATTCTTTAGTTTCTTCATTATGATTGTCGGAGAAATGTGTTTATCTCCCGTTGGCTTATCGATTACTACAAAATTAGCACCGAAAGCTTTCGAAGCTCAAACCGTTGCTATTTGGTTATTAGCAGATGCCGCTTCACAAGCCATTAACGCTCAAATTGCTCGTTTCTATACACCCGGAACAGAGTCAGCATATTTTGGGATTGTCGGACTTGTAGCTGTCGTTGCTGGGATTCTCTTATTCATTGTGAAAAAACCAATCCAAAACTTAATGGGTGACGTCCGTTAAACCGTCAAAAAGTTGCCTTTCTCTTTTTTGAAAGGCAACTTTTTTATACAGCGTTTTAATAACGTTTTCATCAAGTGGTATACTAAATAGAAGGAGGACGAGGACATGCGTTACTTAATTGGCGGTATTTTTTTTTGATTAGTATCTGGCAATTCATTGTTACTGGACGGACATTTTCCTACTTAAAGAAAGAGAGCGGCAAAAGAACCTCACCATTTATTCTGTTAGGACTATGGAGTAGTTTAGTGTTTGCTATTATTTCATTTGCTGTGGCGATTGCTTCTTTCTTTTATGTGAGTTTTTAGTAGAAGGCTAGCCATAAGTAAAGGAGCGAGATTGCTAATCTCGCTCCTTTACTTATTTATTATGGTTGTTTTCCAATATAAGCTAAAATCCCACCATCAACATATAAGATATGTCCGTTAACAAAGTCAGAAGCGTTAGATGCTAAGAAAACTGCTGGGCCAGCTAAGTCTGCTGGTGTGCCCCAACGATTAGCAGGTGTTCGTCCCAAGATGAATTCGTTAAATGGATGCCCTGGTTCTCTTAATGGCGCCGTCTGTGGCGTTTCAATGTAGCCAGGTCCAATCCCATTACATTGAATATTATATTGTCCATATTCAGAAGCAATATTTTTCGTTAACATTTTTAGTCCGCCTTTTGCTGCCGCGTACGCACTAACTGTTTCACGACCTAGTTCACTCATCATTGAACAGATATTGATAATTTTGCCATGACCCTTTTCAATCATATCTGGAATAACCGCTTTTGCCATAATAAATGGCGCATTCAAGTCAACATCAATCACTTGACGGAACTCTTCTGCTGACATCTCCACCATTGGAATTCGTTTAATAATTCCCGCATTATTGACTAAAATATCAATAGAGCCGACTTCTTCTTTAATCTGAGCAACCATCGCTTGAACTTGCTCTTCATCAGTGACATCACACACATAACCACGTGCTTCAATCCCTGCAGCCCGATAATTTTCCAAGCCTTGTTCAACTGATTCAGGAGATAAGTTATTAAAAACAATTGTTGCTCCTGCTTCAGCTAGGGATTTCGCAATCTCAAAGCCAATCCCATAAACAGCACCTGTAATTAACGCTACTTTTCCATCTAATTGAAAATCATTCATTTTAAATTCCATGTTTTCTCCTCTTTCTTTGGTTTATTTTAATTGATCCATTGCAACCATATCCATGTCTGTGTACGTAATATTTTCTCCGCACATGGCCCAAATAAAGGAATAATTACTTGTACCAACCCCAGAATGAATTGACCAGCTTGGTGAAATGGCTGCTTGTTCATTACTCATTACTAAATGTTTCGTTTCGTCTGGTTTACCCATCATGTGGAAAATCCGCGTATCTTCTTCCATATCAAAATAAACATACGCTTCCATACGACGTTCATGTGTATGACAAGGCATTGTATTCCAAGCGCTACCTGGTTCTAAAATGGTGTAGCCCATTTGTAACTGGCAACTTTCACAAACGTTCGGATGAATGTATTGGTAAATTTTACGTTGGTTCAATGTTAATGGATCACCCGTTTCCATTGGGGTAATTTCATCAATACTAATTTTTACGTTGGGATATTTATGATGTGCTGGCACACAACTAATGTAAAATTTCGCTGGATTATCAGGGTTTTCTGAAGAAAAACGAACATGTTTTGTTTCTTTCCCAATATAATAGCCATCTTGTTTTTTCATTGTTTCTTTGGCGCCATCAATTTCAATAAAGCCTGGTCCCCCAATATTAATAACCCCTAGTTCACGGCGTTCTAAGAAATAGTCAACCCCTAATTCTTTGTCCAAAATAATTTCTAATTCTTCTGTGGTCGGTGTCACACCACCAAAAATCATCCGATCATTATGTGTGTAGGTTAAGCTGATTGCACCTGGAATAAAAACTTTCTCTACTAAAAATTCATCTCTCAATTGTTCTGTTGAATAGTGACGGATATCCGCCGGACTATGTGTATAACGTGTTTCCATATTTTGCATAACTAAAATCTCCTATCTATTTATTTTTCCTGAGCCCGTTGCCAAAAAAGCAAGGACTTCTTTTTGACTAAATTGATTACAATCACCATGGACAGTATGTTTTAACGCACTAGCCGCTGTCGCAAAATCAATGCAGGTTTGTGGATCATAGGCAGCTAATATGCCATGTAAAACCCCACCAGCAAACGCATCACCGGCACCGACACGGTCAACAATCGGTTGTAATCGATGACATTTGGACGTATAATACGCACCTTTGTACCATAGCGTTCCGATTAATTCATTATCTGTCGCTGAATGAACTTGACGTTTGGTTGAATAAAATACTTGAATGTTGGGATAACGTTCTTGCATTTTTCGGTAGTACCACGTTAATGCATCTTCAAGTTCTTCCTCTGGTTCTGGAATCTCCAGTAAATAACGAGCATCTAATACCCCAGCTGAACAAATATCAACAAATGGAAGAATGGCCTTCAATGCCACGCTCGCTTCTTTCTGGGACCAAAGTTTCCCTCGATAATTAATGTCAAAACTTACTTGGCACCCTGCTTGCTTCGCTGCTTTAACTAGCGCAACCGTCATACTTTGCCAATTTTTTGATAACGCCGCTGTAATTCCTGAAATATGAAAGAGCTCTACTCCTGAAAACAGCTCATGTAAGTCCCATTCCATTTCTTCGATTTGAGCAAAGCTTGAATAGGCGCGATCATAGACAACACTGGCTGCTCGTTCTCCTGTACCAGTTTCCAAGTAATATGTTCCTAGGCGTGTTCCGCCAGTTCGTACAAATTCCGTTGAAACCCCATAACGACTCAAATGCTTTTTGGCGGCTTCTCCTAATGAATTATCGGGTACTTTACTAGCAAAAGTCACTTGGTGGCCATAGTTCGCTAACGAAATCGCTACATTCGCTTCACCACCGCCGTAATGTACAGCGAAATTTTCTGTTTGTGCTACGCGTATTCCGACAGGCGTGGACAAACGCAACATGATTTCTCCCAATGTTACGACTTTCCCCATGTGCCTACACCCCTTTGATTGCTTGGAATTTTTCCATATAGGCTTGGGCAACCTCACGAACTTTTTCAAAATCCCCAGTTGCTGCTGGCGCTAACAGATTGCCACCAACACCGACGGCCGTCACACCTGCAGCAAACCACTCGGCCATATTTTCCAAACTGACACCACCCGTTGGCATAATATTTAACTGAGGCAATGGCGCTTTAAATGCCGAAATAACACTCGGTCCATAAACACTTCCCGGAAATAGTTTAATAATATCTGCTCCGCTTTTCAGTGCTTCTTTCATTTCTGTGATGGTCATACAGCCTGGCAAGTAGGGAACTTGATATAAATTGCAAATTTTAGCGGTTTCTTCATCGAAGCTTGGACTCACAATATATTCAGCCCCTGCTACAATAGCTAAACGAGCAGTCGTAGCATCCAAAACTGTCCCCGCACCAATGACTACGTCAGGATTTTCTTTGTATAACGCAACTAATTCCTGAATCACTTCTGTTGCTTGAGGAACAGTAAAGGTTAACTCAATCCCCCGCATACCGCCTGCTACAATAGCTTGACTAGCTTTTAGCGCTTCCTCTTTTGTCTTTCCGCGAACCACAGCAATCACGCCAGCATTTTCTAATTTTTGTAAAATTGATACTCGCTTCAACAGACTCCCTCATTTCTTATTTAGAAATATATATTTATTATAAAGAAATTCACAACTTCATTATACAGATAAAAAAAGAAAATGCAAACGTTTTTATAAAAATAAAAAAAGAAAGCCAAACAAAAATCTCAATCGACTTTTGTTTGTCTTTCTTTTTCTACTATAATTTCGCTTCAATCGCTGCTTTTGTTGCTAAAAGGGCTTGATTAATCGTCGTTTTATTTTCCTCTGTCAAACGATATTTCGGCATGCTTACACTAAAAGCACCCGCAATTTCGCCATCTTTCATTAAAGATACTCCGCTACAGAAAATATCTTGTTCAATTTCTTCATCATCGTAAGCAACCCCCGTTTGTTGCACTTGTTTTAATTCTTTTTTCAAACGCAAGGGATTGGTAATCGTATTTTCGGTATAGGGAATTAATGTCTGCGTATCTAAATATTGTTGCACTTGTTCTTCCGAAAATTCTGCTAAAACGGCTTTACCCATGGCCGAATTATACAAAGGTCGAGTAATTCCCACTTTCGAGGACATGCGAATCGTTTGATTTTTCGGTTCTAATTTATTGATATACAGAATTTCATTATTATTTAAAATCCCTAAATGAATGGTTTCATCGACCGTATTTTGAAGGTTTTCTAAATAAGGTACCGCAATTTCAGCTAAATCGATTTGCTCCACACTTTGATTCGCATAGCGAATCAATTTTGTTCCTAAGCGGTACGTCTTGTTCGTGTCTTTTTGAACATAGCCAATTAATGTTAAGGTTTCTAAAATTTTGATTGCCGTTGATGCCGTCATTTCGGTATTCTTTGCAATTTCCTGTAAGGTTTGATCGGGTTGTAAACTTAGACAGTCCATGATTTTAGCCGCTTTTAACAAGACTGTTCCGTAAGGTTTTGTTTCTTTCATCGAAACCCTCCTTTTCCATATAAGAAATTATATAGAAAAATAAAGAAATTGCAAGAAAAAAAGAACTCGAAGATTCATTCAGTAACGTTTTACTTTCACTTCAGGTCTTTCTCCCAGTCCTATTTCATTCTTATTTTCTTTTCTTTAACTCATCAGAAACATCTGCATCCTTAGGAATTAAAAGATACTCACTGACTTCTGTGGTTTCATTAAATACGACATATAATTTTTGTTCTTCATCGAAATCGCCTAAATCAATCGCTACGTAATTAGGACAAACTTCTGAGATACCATGAAACATTTGACTAAAGATTTTTTTCGTCATCCCCACATTACGATGCTGCTCTTCTGCTTTTTCCACCGCACTTTGTAACGTATATCCTTCATCTAAAAAACGCTTGATCCAATGCACTTTGACGACTGTATGTAACCGATATTTCCGTGGACCGTTTGCGTCTTTCGCAATGGAAGAAATATACCCTTTTTCTTCCCAATAACGAAGTTGACGTGGCGAAACTTCAGCAATTTCACTTAGTTCACTAATTCCTATCAACAAATTTTCTTCATTTAATAAACGCTGAATCATTTTTGACCACATTAGTTTAACTTCCTTTCCCTTATCCTTTCCTTAATTGTAGTTTTTTTTACACCTTTGTCAAGTAAGTTGACAAAGATTCTAATTAGTTGTAAAGTAGTTAATGCAATTTAATTTGAAACTTACAGAAAAAGGAGCGATATATGTGACTTCACAACAACCTGTGGATATTCACGGAAAACCTTATAACCGGTCGTTACTAGTCGGCGTTTTACTAATCGGAACATTTTGTACGATTTTAAACCAAACACTTTTAACGACGGCCTTACCTACATTAATGAAAGAATTTGATATCTCAGCTTCAAGTGTACAGTGGCTAACCACTGGATTCCTACTTGTGAACGGCATTATGATTCCCATCAGTGCTTGGTTGATTAACAAATTTAGTTCAAAAAAATTATACATAACAGCGATGTCAACGTTCTTAATCGGAACCATCATCTGTTTTGTAGCGCAAGACTTCGGCATGTTATTGACTGGACGTCTTGTTCAAGCCGCAGGGGTCGGCGTATCTATGCCTCTTTTACAAACAATTATGCTTTCAATTTTCCCGCCTGAAAAACGTGGCGCTGCCATGGGCACAACGGGAATTGTTATCGGATTAGCACCCGCTTTAGGTCCAACATTATCTGGTTGGATTATTGATTCTTATACATGGCGTGACCTTTTTGGGATGGTCATTCCAATTGTCGTTTTAGTCCTAATTTTGGCTTCATTCTTAATGAAAAATGTCATCCAATTATCTAATCCAAGTATCGATGTCTTATCGGTCATTCTTTCTACTCTCGGCTTTGGTAGCTTACTTTACGGCTTCTCAAGCGTTGGTGATAAAGGTTGGGGTAGCCCGCAAGTCTATGGATTCTTAATTGTTGGTGCGATTGTTTTATGTCTTTTTACATATCGACAATTGCATTTAGAACAACCTTTCTTAGAACTACGCGTTTTTAAATCAAAAGTCTTTACTGTTGCGGCCATTTTATCTGGCGTAACCAACATGGCAATGATTGGTGCCGAAATGGTTTTACCTTTGTATATCCAAAATATTCGTGGCGAATCTGCCTTCCATTCAGGGTTAATGCTTTTACCAGGAGCGTTAGTCATGGGACTTATGATGCCAGTAACTGGTCGCATTTTTGATAAAATTGGTGCCCGTCGTCTTGCGATTACCGGGATGTTTATTTTAACAGCTGCAACGTTACCGTTTGCTTTCTTAACAAAAGCAACACCTATTATTTATATCATTGTCCTATATGCGATTCGGATGTTTGGTATTTCGATGGTCATGATGCCTGTGACAACTTCTGGCATGAATGCTTTACCAATGAATTTATTAAGTCACGGAACTGCTGTAAACAACACCTTCCGACAAGTAGCCAGCTCAATTGGAACAGCTGTTTTGATTAGTGTTTTAACAAATGTTACCAAAGGCGGCTTACCTGCATCAGACTTATTAAAAACAGCCCCACTCGCTTATCGCGATCAAGCAACAAACGCAACATTAAACGGCTATCACGCAGCCTTCTTCGTGGCAACAATCTTTGGCGTTCTCGGCTTGGCGATTACTTTCTTCTTAAATAAAAAAGAAGCGATGCCGGTTAAGGAAGTAGGTGCAATGAAATAATGATTATTTTTCTTTTAATCCTTTGCGTGTTAGGCTTTGCCTACACAAATGTATTTGGCCGAAAAGTCTGGCATAAATTCTGTATGGTTATTTTTGGTTTAGGCTTCTTAGCTTCGTTAAGTCTTATCGTTTTAAACGATAAAGATCATTTTGGTATGACCGAAGTTACTCAGGACAAAACGTTTGAACTAAAAAGCAGTAGCGCAAGCAAAGATGGCCCCAACATGTTATTGTACCAGCCGTTGGGCGATGGTTCCGAAAAAGTTTATTTATATAACACACCAGATAAAAAGAAACTACAAAAAACAGGAACGGAAAACGTCACAAACACAGTTCAAAAAGATGCTCAAAAAGCCACATTAGTCCAAAAAACGACGAAATGGTCCTATCAAGAGTCTTGGGCCAAAACACTATTTGGCCTTGCTGACAACGATAACCAATTTGCAAAACAAGAAAACACCTTCAATGTTGCTAGTGACTGGCTAGTTTTAAGTGCTGATCAAGCCAAAAAATTAGGCGAATATATGGAACAACATGCCGCTGATATCAAAAAAGAAGGGACTGAAACAGTTGGCAAAAAAATGATGGCCGCTATGATGGCGAATCCATCAATGTCCCAAGAAGAACAAGCGAAACTCACCGAACAATATACCAAAGAGTTTCAACAAGAATTGATTCAGAAAATTCTTAGTGACATGAAATAAAAAAGCGAGCTTGATAGGATCATCAAACAAGATGTGACTACCAAGCTCTTCTTTTTAATTATAAATCGCTTTAATCGGATCCATCCTCGAGGCACCAATTGCTGGAATAATCCCGAAAAAGATACCTGTGAAGACAGAAACCAATGTTGAAATGGCAAAGATGGACGGCGTAATAATTGGCGTAATCGAAATATACCCACCGACCACAGTTGCCAATAAGTAGCCGCAGCCGACACCAATCAAACCACCAATCAATGTGATAAACGCTGCTTCCATTAAAAATTGGAATAAAATGACTCGTGGTTTAGCACCAATGGCCCGACGAATCCCGATTTCTCGTTTCCGTTCCGTGACGGACACATACATGATGTTCATGACGCCAATTCCCCCGACTAATAGGGAGATTGCAGTAATTGCCATCAGAAACATTGTCATACCCGTGACCATTTCTTCCATTTGTTGTTGGAGTTGTTGGTCTTGGTCGTTTTCTTTAAACGTTCCTTTCACTTCAGGATGATTTTCACTTAAAATGGTGATTGCCTGTCCTAAAATTGCTTCACGGTCCGCTCCCTCACGAACCTTAATATTGATGCCACTAATTGCTTTTGTTTTCGCTAATTTATTATATGATTCTCGAGAAACAAAACTGCTCATAGCAGTTGCCCAATCATCGTTCATGCCCAAACTATCTAAATCTTTTGGTGCTAAAATACCAATCACCTTGTACATATAACCACCAATTGAAACAGCTTTTCCAATGAGTTGGCTAGGATCATCAAGCCGAATTTGCGCTTCAAAGATATCATGATTTAAGACAATCGCATCTGTATTTGCATCGCTCGGTTGAAAATCACGACCATATAAAATATCATTCTGCCCTTTAGTCGACGTAATGGATAAATTCGCTTGCGCCCCAAAATAATCCATTGGTACAAACAAATTGTCTCCGCCCCCCATCATTGATTCACCATATTGAGGATAAATACTTTCAATTCCTTGAATGTCTTGTAATTTTTTCAAGTCCACTCGGCTAAACGTATAATCTGGCTCTTCGTAGGACATAAAATTGTCACTGCTACCATCCGACATTGTATAATGAATCTTCAAAACATCCGCGTTCACTGCACTGGATGCCTTCACAACTTGACGCTTCATCCCTTCACCTAGCGCAGAAATCGTTACGACTGATGTAATCCCAATAATAATCCCGACCATCGTTAAAAATACCCGCAACTTATGCGCCTTTAAGCTTAAAAAAGTACTAACAAATAAATTAGCAATCATCTAATCACCTCTTCTTCCAAAAAGCGACCATCTTTCATATGAATCACTCGTGAGGCATATTTTTTCATATCTTCATCATGTGTCACCATGACGATTGTTTTGCCCTGTTCATTCAATTCTTTCAATAATTCCATAATTTCTGTACCCGTTTCACTATCCAATGCCCCAGTCGGTTCATCAGCCATAATCAATAATGGATCATTCACCAAGGAACGAGCAATGGCTACTCTTTGTTGCTGTCCTCCAGAAAGTTCAGTAACTTTTGATTTGGCTTTTGTTTCCAAACCGACAATTTTTAGGTATTTTTCAGCAATCGCTTTTTTCTCAGCGCGGCTTTTTTTCCCTTCATAAACACAGGGCAATTGAACATTTTGACTAACATTTAAAGAATTAATCAAGAAAAATTGTTGAAAAATAAATCCTAGATATTCATTGCGAAAGGCTGATTTTTTATTTTCAGACAATTTTGAAACATCTGTTCCTGAGAAATGATAACTTCCGTCTGTTAAGCGATCCAAGAAACCAATAATGTTCATCAGCGTTGTCTTACCGCTACCGGACTTCCCCATGATTAAAATGAACTCTCCTTGATGGATGGTCAAGTTCAATTCTTTTAAAACATGTAGTTTTTCCTTACCTACTGGATAGAACTTGTTAATGTCCCGCAATTCAATGAGGGGTTGATTTGTATTGTTTGCTTCCACCATCAAGCCCTCCTATTTCGACGCATCTGTCATTGATTCGTTGGTTGCTGATTCATCAGAAGCAATCGCTGCATCTGATTCCACAATATCACCGACTTTTACTGGTTTTTTTGAAGAAATAACCACTCGGTCGGCTGATTCTAAGCCAGATTCAATCGCCATTTTGTCTCCATTTTCTTGCCCGACTTGGACATCACGACGAATGATGGTTCCAAAATCATTCACTAAAACGTAGGCCTGTTCACCCTCTTTTTGAATTGCTTTTTTCGGTAACTCAATCGCCCCTAAATCGCCTAAATCAATGGTTGCTTGCATATGATAGCCATTTTTGACTTTGTCTAAATTGGCCAACGCAATTTTGACGCTATAACTAGACATCGTCGTGCCGCCCTCTGGATTGCCACTCGCGGCATCGCTGTTGCCTTCAGGAGGATTATCATCGATGTAAGAAATTGAGCCATCCACAACCACATTATTGGAAACAGAAGTTAGTTTAGCTTTTTGCCCAACACTAATTTTAGTCAAGTCCTTTTCATTCACTTTCCCAGCTAAATAAAGATCTTCTGAAGTTAACCGTAAAATCGGTGAGTTGGCATCTTTTACTTCTGGAATTGATACGCGACCTTTGAAATTAGCCTTTGTGGAAATATATTGCTTCGCTCCTAAATCCGCTAAGGTTTCATTGGTGAAGGTAATCTCTTCATCTACTGCATCAACTTCTGTTTGATATTGTTCATTTAAATCATCCCCAGACATCGTGCGGTCTTCTTCTTTAGTTTTATTAAATTTATCAATGGCCCGATTCCACTTATTATAGATATTCGCCCGCTTCGTTTCTAATTTGGCTAAGCTATTTTGTTGTGCCTCAATTTCTTTTGTGACCGCCTCATCTTCATAAGTAAATAATTCTGTGCCTGCATCTACGACATCGCCGTTTTTCACCTTAATCTCTGGATCCTTTGTTATTTTTTGATCGCGCGCAAAGGCTTCCATTTGTTCCGGTTGGATGACACCATTAATATAAATTTGCTGCAAGTCAGGAACGTCAAAATAGTCAATTCCCCAGTCATCTTTAGGCGCTTGCTTGACAGCTACTTGTTGTGCATTTTTATTTAACGCATTCACAGTTACGATGCCCCCAACCGCAATTACCGCAACTGCCCCCAATATAATTATCGTTTTCTTCTTCATTTTCTTCGTTTCATCTCCTCATTCTGTCTATTTTCCCCAACAAACTAAATTGCTCGGTCGTTCACTTATACCTATTTAACCATGCTTGAATTCAAGAAACAAGGGCCTTTCTCTAGGCCTTTAGTCTGATTTATTTCATTTTTGTTCATTTTTTTATTTATTTCACGACAATAAACAACCATTGTTGGGTCTTTGTGTTTCAACAATCAAAAAAGGTTATTTTTATGTTATTTATAACTAAACTATGCGCAATCGAGATTTTTTGCTTCTTTTTTTATTTAAGGTACACTAGAAGAAACAATTGAAAGTGAGGGCTTGCCATGAAAGTCATTATTTTTGGCGGTAGCGGTTTTTTAGGTCAACAAATCGCGAAAATTTTAGTTCAACGCCAACATCAAGTCATCAGTGTTTCACGTCATGGAAAGCCTACCACGCTCTCCGCATCTTGGAGCCACCAAGTGCAGTGGGTATGCTCCGATGTTACTCGTGACACGAATTGGCAAGAACAAGTCCAGCGTGCTGACTGGGTCATTGATACAGTAGGTATTTTATTTGAAAATCCACGAAAAAAGAAAACCTATCAACGGCTAATTCTGACGCCCGTGAAAAAAATCAGCTCTTTTTTAGCACAACAAAAAAAGCCAGCTAAGTTTTTATTTATTTCAGCCAATACTGTTCCTTTCCCTTTGAGAAAATATATGGATGCCAAATTGGCAGCGGAGGAACTAATCCACCAAGAAGTCGCCGAAGCGGTGATTTTTTATCCTAGTTTACTTGTAGGTCAAGAACGTACCGGCACCATACTTTTTAGTAAATGTATTTATTTTTTTAAGAAAATCCCCTTTTTAAAGAACTTATTTATTGGCTATGATCCCGTGCCTGTGGCAGAAATGGCACAAGAAATTGTTCACGTTTTAGAAGGCGGCAATTCTATTTATACACACAGAAGGACCCGCTAACAATTTATCTCTCAATCGTCTCTGTCTAGAGGCGGTTTTTTTGTGTTACAATACAACTGTTCGAAGGAGAGAAGAAGCATGAAAAAAATTGCCATTATTGGCGGCGGCATTATCGGAATGACGTTAGCTAATTATTTAGATCCACAAAAATTTGACATTACCGTTTATGATGAAGGGCTCGGCCAAGCGACTAAAGCGAGCGCCGGGATTATTTCCCCTTGGCTATCCAAACGTCGGAATAAGAAATGGTACCAATTAGCGCGAGAGGGCGCTGCCCTATTTCCAAAGCTAGTCAAAGATTTTCAGCTGACGGAGGATATTTATCGTCAATCAGGGACTGTCATTTTGCGCCCGGCAGCCGCTTTGGCAGACTTAGCCCATTTGGCAGAAGAGCGTAAGCAAACTGCACCTGAAATTGGAGAAATCACGATGTTGTCAGCAGTTCAAACAGCGAAGTTCTTACCGCTACTTAAGGAAACTCCCTCACTTTTTATTTCTGGCGGCGGTCGCCTAGATGGACCAGCTTATCTAAACCATCTTCAGAAACGCGCCGAAGCCAACGGGGTCACTTTTTGCTCACAACGGGCGCACTTTCGACAACTGAATCAAGGGTGGGAAATTGTCACAAATTCAGAAAAAAAGAGCGTTGATTTTCTCGCTTTAACACCTGGTCCTCATTTAAAGGAATTACTCGCTACTTTAAATTTATCTGTGGACATTCGTCCCCAAAAAGGACAATTATTAGTTTTCGAGACCCCTTTTACAAACAGTCAGCAATGGCCTGTTGCTATGTTAGATGGCGAAGCCGATTTAATTCCTTTTAATCAAGGAAAAATTTTATTAGGTGCCACCCACGAAAATGATCAAGCCTGGGATTTAGAAGAGACTGTTAGCGCTTTTCAACAACTAACTTCTGGGACTGCGCCATTTCTAAAAGAAGCAGAGCAGCTTTTTAAGCAACCTATGCATTACCGCGTCGGTACACGTGCTTATACATCCGATTTCGCTCCGTTTTTTGGCCCTTTGCCAGAAATGCCCCACCTTGTGGTTGCTAGCGGACTTGGTTCATCAGGACTCACTACTGGCCCATTCATTGGTTACCAATTAGCTGAATACTTCAATACAGGTGCCTTCAAAGGAGAGCTTTATCAAAAACCACTTAGTCAATATGTAAAAAACAACCCCTCACTTTAATCAGTGAGCGGTTGTTTTTTTCCCTTTAATTAAGAAATGTGAAGTATCTTGGTAGAAGGATTTTGTTATTATGCTACTTGTGGTCGCGCATAGCGTTCTACGTTTTGTTTAATATTTTTAACCGTTTCTGGATCTTCAATGCCCGTTACTTCAGCGATCACTGTATCAACACTTTCTTGGTCAAGCATTTCCTGTAATTGACGGCTTTGTTCATCTTCTGGATCATGATAATTAAAGACAATACCAATCATTGCTAATAAATGCGGCGACACTAGATTGCGTTCCTGTAATTCACGGATTGGTCGAATAAACCGTTCTTGCGCACCTAATTTTCTGATTGGTGTCCGTGCTACACGTGTAATAGCATCTGAAATATATTTATTTTGGAAACGTTGAATAATTTTTTCAATATAGGCTGCATGTTCTTGTTCATCAAAATTCCATTTGGCCACTAAAAGTTTACCGGTTTCCTGCAAAACTGATTTGAGTTGTGCTACCACTAAGGCGTCCTGCATCGCTTCGTCAATGGTTTGATAGCCTAACAACGCCCCTGTATAGGCAACTGTAGCATGGCCAGTGTTTACACTAAATAATTTTCGTTCAATATACGGCTCTAAATCAGCAACGTAATGAACGCCTTCTAACTGAATCTCTTTGGCTTTTCGGTTGGTATCATCAATGACCCATTCACAAAAAGGCTCAACTTGAACAAAAAGTGGGTCTTCATGTTTTTGTAATGGAACAATCCGATCAACCGCCGCATCAGGAAAACCAATCCATTGTTCAGCATAAGCTGGATTTTTCAAATATTTGGCCACTTCTTCTGCTAAAAAGGTTGAACCACCAATCATATTTTCACAAGCGATAATATCCAGCGGCTTTTGGCAATTTGCTTCGGCACGTGCATCAATTCCTTGGGCAATTAATTCAGCAATTCTTGGTAAAATATTAGGACCAATCGCCGTCGTGACTAAATCGGCTTCCGCAATTGCTTCTACTACTTTTTCTGGTTCTGTCATGTTATTTAACCCAGTCACATTTTCAACGTTAATTTGTTGATGTGAGGCATCAGCCAATTCAATTGTATAACTTTTACGTTCTTTTAACGCTTGAATGATGGTTTCATTAACATCCACAAACGTAATATGAAACCCGTTTTTAGCTAAAATTTCGCCGATAAAGCCGCGTCCAATATTTCCTGCTCCAAAATGTACTGCATTCATTCTTATTCTCTCCTTTAAGCAATGGCTAAATTTTCTGTTATTTCTTCTTTACTTAATGCATCGGCAAGTTGCACCACGTTATCCATATCACTACAATAAAGTGCAATTTGTTGGACTAATTGCAAATGTTCTTCACCGACTCCGGCAATCCCAAATAATACGGTAGCAATTTTTTCATCTTCTTCGGTGCCAAAATTAACGCCCTCTGGGACTTGCACTACACAGATTCCTGATTTTTTCACTAATTTTTTGGCTTCTTCTGTTCCATGAGGAATGGCAATAAAATTCCCCATATAAACAGATAGCAATTGGTCTCTTTCAATCATTGCTTCGATATAAGCGGGCTCAACACAGCCTGCCTCGACTAGTTTTTCGCCGCAAAAGCGAATAGCTTCTTCTTTTGTATTAAACTGTTGATTTAATTCAATTGAAATATTCGTAAGATTTTCCATTGTTTTCTTCCTCTCTAGGCACTTTCTTTTAAGAGCGAAACCACTGTTTCATATTTTTGGGGATTAACCATACTTTTTACTGATAAGTGTGTCGCTTTCGGTGCTTTTTTACGGGCTTGTTCCGTTAGTTCAGCTTTTGTGACAATTAAAGCCTGTGTTTGTTGAGTTAATTCATTAATATTAATTTTTCGAATCGGCATTGAAATTTTCTCTTTATCTAAAATTTCTTCTAAGACTTTCATTCCCATCGTTGCTGACCCGACACGGTCATCGTGAACCAAAAGAATCTCATTGACATTTGCTAAATCTCCCTCAATTTCAGAAGCAGGTGTTGCTTTGAAGGCTGTTGGTTGTGCGTCGTTTTTTTCTTCGGTACCTGATAGTTCAGCCACAATTTCATCATAACGTGGTGAGTTCAAGAAATTTTCAACTGCTACAAAGGTTGCATTAGGTGCTTTCTGTTTAGCCCGTTCTTGCAATTCCGCTTGTGTGACAATCAATGTATTTCCCTCATCGGTCAAATTATTAATAGCCCGATTCGTCACAGTTTGTACTAAACCAGCCTCTTGGACCTTTTTCCGTAAGATAGACGCCCCCATTGCACTAGAGCCCATCCCAGCATCACAAGCAAAAATAATTTGTTGAATTCCTGACAATGAAGCACTACCATTTGCGACAGTTAATCCTTTTGATGCTGCTTTAGCCGCTTGGGTTTCTTTCACTTTTTGGGCAAATTCATCACTTTCTTCTTTCGCATCTGCTTTTAAAATGACTGCGGATACTGCAAAGGAAACAGCAGTTGCTGCCAAAACACCTAAAATAACTGGTAAGTAAGAACCCATTGGTGTCATCGCTAAAATAGCTATAATGGAGCCTGGTGAAGCGGGCGCACGTAAACCAGCATCTAACGTTTGGAAAACCAAACTACCTGTCGCACCACCTGCAATAACCGATAAGAATAATAACGGTTTCATCATTACATATGGGAAGTAAATTTCGTGGATACCACCAAGGAAATGAATAATTATTGCTCCCGGCGCAGAAGATTTTGCCGCACCTTTTCCAAAAAACATAAATGCTAATAAGACACCTAACCCAGGACCAGGGTTTGCTTCTAATAGGAAAAGAATTGATTTACCAGCCGATAAGACTTGTTCTGTCCCTAAGGGTGTTAAAATGCCATGATTAATCGCATTGTTTAAAAAGAGCACTTTTGCCGGTTCAATAAAAATACTCGTTAATGGAATCAAATGAGCATTTAAAATGATTTCCACACCACGTGCCATTGCAGCAGTCAGCGCATCGACAATTGGGCCAATCGCTGAAAAACCAAGTAAAGCTAACGCAAAACCAATTAATCCAGCTGAAAAATTGTTTACTAACATTTCAAAACCAGCTTTAATCCGATGTTGGAAATACTGATCAAATTTCTTAATTGTAAAGCCACCAAGTGGACCCATAATCATGGCACCTAGCATCATCGGAATATCGGTTCCCACAATCACACCCATTGTCGCAATTGCTCCAACTACGGCACCGCGATCACCTGCAATTACTTTCCCACCAGTGTAGCCAATTAATAATGGAATTAAATAGGTCAACATTGGACCAACCATCGTGGCAAAGGCTTTATTTGGCAGATATCCATCTGGGATAAATAGCGCTGTCAAAACGCCCCACGCAATCAACGCCCCGATATTGGGCATCACCATGCTAGATAAGGTACTGCCAAGTCTTTGGACTTTTGCTTTAATTGATACTTTATTTTTTTCTGGTACTTGTTCCATTTTTATTCCCCTTCTCTCAAGTAACTTTTCTTGTTGACTAAATTGTATCCGCTTTCCGAATCTGGAAAAAGTCGTACTTTGGCACAAACCATTGTGCCAAAAGTTGAAAGAAAAAAGCACGTGTTCTCTAGTTACGAAAACCAGAAAACACGTGCTTATTTCATTTATAATAATTTAAATAATAAATGAACAACTTTTTATGCTATACTCAAATTGGCGACTTGCCTCGAAAGGAGGTGCATCACATGTACGAGATTGTCACAAAAATTCTTGTGCCGATTTTTGTCGGGATTGTCCTGAAACTTGTAACCATTTGGTTGGAAAAACAGAACGAGGAATAAACAAGTTACTTTAAATTTATCATAGGGCCTATTTTTTGTCAAGGAATCTTCTTATCCTTTTTGTTTAATCTCTTAAATAAAAATATTTTAATTTTTATTATAAAATTATTTCAATAATTATTGAGCATTTCAGAATGAATTGATTTTTTACTACCAATTTTTTCCAGATGTAACTTTAGGCTTGAGCCAGAATTTTTTGCGCTTCATCGATTGTTTGACAATCACTGAGCCGCTGAATGTTTTCGAGATCTGAACAGAAAAAAGCTAATTCTTGAAGCATGCTTAGTTGCTGTTGACTTTTTATAGCAACGACAAATAACAAAGTAGCTATTTTTCGATCTGCTTCCGTACCAAAGTTGACCCCATCAGGCACTTGAATAAAGCAAATCCCTTCTTTTAAAACTTGTTCATCTTGTCCTTCCGCATGAGGCAATGCCACGAAGTTACCGATATACACACTGACTTTTTGTTGACGTTGATACATTGCTTTGACATAGTCAGGCGTGACCAACTGATTTTTTAGCAGTAATTCACCAGAAGCTGCAAGTGCTTCCTCCCAACTAGCATACGATTGATTCAACATTATTTGCTCCGCTGTAATTTCAAACATCTCTCAACACCTAGCCTTTCATTTCTTCAATTAATAATGACGAAAGCAACTGATAAACAATGGCTTCATTTCCTGAATGAAAAATTTCTGTATTTAAATCATTCATAATAATCGCACCACTGATTTTTCCTAAAATTTTCCCGATTGTTTCATCAACCGGCATCGGCGCTAGCATGAGTAACATACGTTGTAACTGCATCGGCTTTTTATCCATACCTTCAATCATAAGTGGCTGGGCCAAATTAAAAATACAAAAAACAGGCTGTGTCACTGCTGTACTTGAGGTATGGAATAAGGCCATTTCCGTCTGAGGAATCCCAATAGGCGCTTGCTCGTAACGTTTCATCAATTGCTGACAAACGATTGCACTATCGGTGATTAAATCTGCGGAAAGTTGCGCGAGGGCTTGTTGAACGGTTTCTGCCAAATCCGCTTGATTATTTAAATCTGCTATGAAAAATGTTTCTAATAGTTTACTAATTTCTTCCATGAAAGCGACCACTGTTTCGTAGCTTTCTTCGCCACCTGTTTTTTTCACAGGTGCTTTCCTAAGCGAGCGTTTTTCGTGACTAATCCGCTTAAACTCTTCTTTCAATTGGCGGATTTCATCGTCTAAAAGTAACGGTGAGATCAATTTATATTTGCCATTGTATCCTGGTAATAACGAAGTGGAAATCACTAAGTCATAGTTTTCCTCAACATTCACCTTACCTAAATCCGCAATCCGAAAAAAATGAATCTGGTTGATAAAAGGAAAGTAGCGCCGTAATCGCATTTCCAACATACTTGTCGAAGCCAAACCGCTAGGAGAAAAACCAGCAATATCAACTTCCATAATTTTGGGACTCCGTTCTAAAGAATTAGCAAAATGAAGTACCATGTAGGCAATTTCCTCTTCCGATAGATTCTTTTGCGGAAAAATTTGCGGCAACGCTTGGCGTAAAGCCGCAGCTATTTCTTGATATTGATTCATGATCCGTTCTAAAATGGGATTCGTTAAATCTTCTTCTTGTAAAACCGCCCGAGAAAAAACACCTGATAAATGCGTCAACAACATTTTATACAAATTGGTATCTTCGAAAAAATTAACTTCCGTTTCTTGACTTACTGCTTCAATCAGTTGTTTCACTGCATAAGCCAGCTGAGTGTCAAAATGTTCATCAAAAAAATCTTCATCAAAAGAATTAGAAAAATCACTTAATAAGCTAGCAAAAAAAACAATCTCACTGACAGCGTATAGTTGTTTCGTTTCAGCAGCGACTTTTGAAAAAAGTCGTTTAGAACAATTTAGAAAAGCCTTATTCATCTGCCCAGTATAGGTCTCATCAGCTAAATAAAAACCTGCAGTGACTCGATCCATCGCAATTGTTAACATTAAAATCAAATGTTGTAATTTGCGATCACTTAATGCTGGAAATAAAGTTTCTACTTCTGGCTGAACAATTTTTTGTGCAAATGCTAAATGTTCTGCATGAATAAACTGAAAGAAAAAATGGTCGCTTGTTGTTAATTCGGTAAAATGAAAAAATTGGTACTCATTAATTTCCATACTTAGAATATTCGCCATTAGAAGACGGCGATATTTTTCAGAACCAGTCACTTCATAGCCTTGATTCCGAGAAATCGTCAACGGAATCCGAGCAATCCGTATTTCTAATTGTTTAATATCGGCATAAAAAGTCGTATTACTAATACAATACGTTTCCAGAAAATAATGCATAGAGACTGGCTCTTTTGTTTGAAGTAATGTCAATAAAATCGCATGTTGCCGCGCCAAAGTAGAAAGTTCCTGTGTCTCTTCTCCTAAAATAGCAGCCTGAATTTCCGTCATCGCTGCTTCATCTGCTTGAATCGAAAAGCGCCCACGAGCTACTTTTTCCAACGTCGCGCCCATCGATGCTAGCGAGGTTTCTAAATTTTCTAATTCACGATATACCGTCCGGCGGCTAACCTTTAACAAATTCATCATGCGGTTTACTGAAACGGGGGTAGGACTATTCACTAATTCCGTTAATAGAACAGTTTCTCTTGTCGTTAAAAACATCTATCAGCTCCTCCTTCCAGCCATTCTTGATACTCTTTCTTATTCAAAAAACTAGTAACTACGTATAAATTTTGTTGCGTTAGATCTAAATGATAGGCTTGCGCCAGTTCACGAGTCACTACGTAGGTTGTCTCCTTGGTAAAAAAGACTGTTTCCAGTGGCTCTTTAGATACTTCAATCGCGACTCCTTGTTTCGCCGCTTGTTGCCGCAATAATTCCATTCCCATTGTTTGCGATCCTCGAACATTCTCGGCATATAAAAAAACAAGCTTCTGTATTTGTTTTGTCGGGTTCGTTTCAGTAGACTCTGAACCAAGTGAAGATTGCTCTTGAGAAGAAGCAGTCAGTTTGGCTAAAACTTGCGGGTAATAGGATTTAATTTCTAAAAAATTTTGAACACTCACCATATCCTTTTCTGGGACGTACTTTTGTGCTAACTGTTTCAATTCTGCTTGAATGACCACTAATGTCTTAGGCTGCCACTTCATCTGATGAACGGACCGGTAAGTCACAGGTATCTCCAAGTTCACCGCTTTTAATTGTCGGGTTAGCAAACTAGCCCCCATGGCACTTGATCCCATTCCTGCATCACAAACAAATAAAATTTGCTGATAGTTAGGTGTGACTGTTTCCACTTGGTCTTCCTCCTTCTCCTTCATCTTTATCATTGAAACTGGTTCAGTTCCTCGTTGACGTTTTAATAACAAGCTTGCTATTGCAAAAGAGCACAGAAAGCTAACAAAAATTCCACTAAAAACCGCCAGCCTTGCCTCAGTCGGGGCATTGGCTAAAATCGCAACCAATGAACCTGGCGAAGCAGGAGCGCTTAACCCCACATTAAATATTTGAAAAACAAGCGTACCACTCATTCCTCCAGCAATTACTGCTAAAAATAAGCGCGGATCCATCAAAACAAACGGAAAATAAATTTCATGAATACCCCCAATCAATTGAATCATGGTGGCGCCTCCTGCTGTTTTTCGTTGTCCTACAGGACCAAACAGCAGAAAAGCAACCAAAACGCCCACGCCTGGTCCAGGGTTTGTTTCCAATAAAAATAAAATGGACTGACCTGTTTGACTAGCACCTTCTAAACCTAGAGGCGTTAATAAGCCATGATTAATCGCATTATTAAAAAATAACACTTTTAAGGGTTCTAAGAAAACGTGAACCAATGGTAAAAGATTGGCTTCAATTAACCAAGAAGAAAATTGATACAGCCAAAAACTAGCGCTTTCAACAGTAGGAGCTACAACCAGAATACCAAAACAGCAAAGCAGTCCTCCCACAATTCCTGCTAAAAAGTTTTTAGTCAGCATCTCATAGCCTTCTTTAACTTTCGGTAAGAGAATTTGTTCAATTTTGGCGAAAGTATATCCTGCTAAAGGGCCAATAAACATAGCACCAAACAACTGTGGAACATCTGTGGAAACAATCACGCCCACTGTCGCAATAGCAGCAACGACGCCGCCACGTTGTTCCTCGAACATTTTTCCGCCTGTAAAACCAATTAAAATCGGTAAAACAACTCGAATCATTATCGTTTCGACTTCAGAAAGAGCTAGCCGTAGATTCCCGGTCGTATAGCCAGCCACCAAAGACAATAAGCTCCACGCAATAAAAATACTCAAATTTGGCATAATCATCCCACTCAAACGATGACCAAAACGACGTAAATAGGGAGTTACTTTCACAAACTTATGTTTAAAAAAGAGCGAATGCATTTCTTTTTCCTTCATATTCCTTGTCCCTCGCTCTCTATGTAGATAATTAGAATACTTCTATTATATGAAATTTCACAAAAAAATAGTATAGATTTTTGTAAAATAATTCTTTTATGCACCTCACAAGAGAATCCGTTTACATTAATAGAAAAAACTTTTATACTAAAAGAAAGAAACTCTTCGGATTGGAGGCCAATTATGGCAATCAAAGCAATTGTAATGGATATTGATGGCACCTTGTTAACTTCAGAAAAAAAGATTTCACCAAAAACGCGACAAGCACTAGTAGCTGCACAAAAACAAGGCCTCTCACTGATTTTGGCTTCTGGCCGCCCGACTAACGGTATGCGGCCCTTAGCAGATGAATTGGAGATGGCTCATTATAATGGACACTTACTTTCCTATAACGGCGCTTGTGTCACCCATCATGGCAGTCAGCAACAACTATTTAATCAGACAATTTCAAAGTCATTGAGTCAACAAATTTTAGAGCATTTGAAACAATTTGACGTAATTCCAATGATTAATGATGAAACATTTATGTATGTCAATGATGTTTTTCATAACACCTTACATTTAGAGACTGGTGATTTTAATATTATTGAATATGAATCACGGGGCGGCAACTTTCAATTATGTGAGTGGCATGATTTAGCCGCCAGACTAAACTTTCCCTTGAACAAAATTTTAATTGCTGGTGAACCCACCTATTTACAAAAATATCATGAGGCCATCTACGCGCCTTTCAAAGAAACCGTCACCGCTGCTTTTTCCGCTCCTTTCTATTTTGAATTTACCGCTAAAAATATTGATAAAGCGCGTTCTTTAGAAAAACTAACCCTACAGTTAGGCATAACTGCTGAAGAAGTAATTGCTTTTGGTGATGGTCTCAACGATTATACAATGTTGGAATGGGCCGGCACGGGGATTGCTATGGAAAACGCCGTTGACGAGCTTAAAAGCATCGCAACGGAAGTCACTTTATCCAACGACAATGACGGCATCGCTGTTGCATTAGCCAACTTTCTTTAAGATCGTTGGTTGATGCAAGCGTACGCCGTCATTTTTTATTGCCTATTCAAATGTCGTGATTTTTTCTGGTGCTAAACGAACAGATTCATAGCCAGTTTCCATCCCCTTACCCACAGATAAAATCATTACTGGGACATAGCGCTCTTGATCTAAACCAAATGTTTCGGCTAATTTTTCCGCTTCAAAACCACCGATTGGATTTGTTTCATATCCGTGAGCTCGTGCCACTAACATAAATTGCATAGCTGCTAAACTCGCATCAATTTTTACGATGTCATTCATTTGTTCTCTGCTTAAACTTTCATAATGGGGAATAATTGCTGCTAATTGTTGGTCCCGCACTTCCTTAGGCATTTTACCACTAGCATAAGCTTGATTGTAAATTTCCTCTCCTCGCTCATGGCAGTTTAGATCACCAAAAATTAAGAGCATTGCAGAAGATGTTTCATTTTGACGCGTATTAAAACGAATTAAGGGTTTTAATTTTTCTTTGCCTGCTTCACTTTCCACTACGACAAAACGCCATGGCTGCATGTTAACAGAAGAAGGGGCAGTGGTCGCTTCTTGAATCATTGTTAACATTTCTTCATGAGAAATTTTATGGGTTTCATCGTACACCCGAACCGATTTGCGGCCAAAAACAATCTCTGAAAAATCATTCGTTGTATATGTTGTCATTCTATCATACCTCTTTCGTTGTAATGCTTTGATCTAGTTTTGTCAAAAGTTCTTTTAATTGGCGACAGTCGTCCTTTGTAAATGTACTGGGAATAATTTCTGTTACCGTTTGTTGCTTGGCTGTACATTGCTGCAGTTCTTGTTGTGCTTTTTCTGTTAAATGCACTAGCACTTCCCGATTATTTTCTGGATTTCGCTGTCGTGTCACATACTGTTTCTCTTCTAAAATTTTCAAATGGCGAGTGACCGCACCACTATCGATTTTTAAGTGTTCTTGAATCTCTGTTTGAAGACACGGCTGACGTTCTTTTAAAATCATCAGCAACTCATAACGAGTCAAACTCAAGCCAACTTGCTCTTCAAAAACTTTGGTAATTTTTTGATCTAATACCTTTAACTGACATAATAATTGGCTGACTTCCCGTAATGATAACGACATAGTTTCCTCCTTAAAAAGATGACTCGTCAACAATTGACTAGTCAACTATAACTGTTTCTTTCTAAAAATGCAACCTTTTTTACAAGAAAAATAGAACAATTGACAGAGAGAAACTACAGTATTCCCCATCAACTGTTCTATTTTAATCAATCTATTTTTCGGTAACAGGTTCTGCTGATAACCGCTTAATCCCTAAACCAGTAAATGCACTGACCATTGAGAAGACAGGCGATAATAAGCTAAAGAAAACAAATGGTAAGTAAGTCAACGTTGGTACGCCAAAGGTCCCCGCTACGAAGCTACCTGCAATCCCCCAAGGAATGAGGTAGTTAATAACCGTCCCACCATCCTCCAAGGTTCTGCCTAAAACAGTCGGATCCAAGCCTTCTTTTTTGTAAACTTCTTTAAAGGCATTTCCTGGTAAAATAACCGATAGGAATTGTTCACCAATAAAAATATTTACGCCAATTCCTGTTAATAACGTTGATAAAATCAATTTCGGTGTACTGCTCATTTTCTGCGAAACAACTTCCATGACCGCAGAAATCAATCCTAATTCCATTAATAAGCCACCTAGAGACAACGTTAGAATAATAAGTGCCACAGTCGGCATCATACTCATAATTCCGCCACGACTTAGTAATTGATCAATTTGTGCGTTCCCCGTTTGAGAAACAAACCCATTTTCCAACGTGTTTCCTAATGCCTGCAACGATACTTTCGGATTTTGAATAATAATCATAATTACTGCCACAATAATGTTTAACAAAATCGTGATAATCGCTGGAATTTTGCGCCAGGCACAGATTAACATTAAGGCTAATGGTAACAATGACCAAATGGAAATGGTAAAGTGGTCTTCCAATACTTGAATAACTTGAACTACTTCTGTCAGACTTGTATTCGCGTACGTTTGCCCTAAAATCATAAACAAGATTAAAGAGACGATAAATGCTGGTACAGTCGACCACATCAAGTTTTTTATATGTTTAAACAAATCCGCTTCAACAATCGCTGCGGCTAAGTTTGTTGATTCTGATAAAGGCGACATTTTATCACCAAAGACTGAGCCAGAAACAATCGCACCCACAACTAAAGCAGGGTTTAATCCTAAGGTACTGCCAATACCGAAAAAGGCAATTCCAATTGTTGACATCACTGTAAAAGCACTACCTACTGCACTGCCGACAATCGCACAGACAATAAAAACTGACGGCACAAACCATTTAACACTAATCATTTTAAAACCAAAAACCATAATCGTTGGAATAATTCCTGCTTGAATCCAAACGGCAATCAATGCACCCACTAAAATAAAAATAAAAATTGGAATAATTCCTGGCTTCAAGCCATCAACAATCCCTTTATGCATTTGATCAAATGGTACTTTACGAAACATTGCGTAGCCTAAAATCAATGCAATCACAAACAAAATAGTAATATTTGGCGATATCTTTAAGCCAATTACTCCTGTCGCAATAGCTGCCACAATAATTAATAACACGATACTTGCTTCTCGAACACTCACGGTCTTCTTTTTCTGTTTTTCTTTCATTTCGTTACTCTCCTCTAATCTTTTTTCTGAATACTCTGACATTAAAGGATCTTATGATAACGAATAACCCCTCCACAACTCATTGAAAACGCCTCCTAAAGCTACATAAAAAGAGAGATTCATCCTTAAAGAATAAGGACGAATCTCTCCGCGGTACCACCTTAATTAGAAGCTTACTTGCTTCTCGCTTATATATTATGTAATTGTTACTACTTATTAGTGTAATTCACAAATAGACTTGATCGATTCGCAGCAACCATCGACTTTCTGAACAAAACATCTATTTCCTACTGGGCTAATAATTTATGAATCTCAATATACCAAGAAGAAACCGACTTGTCAACGAAAATAGTATAAAAAATTTTTTCACACGCCAACAAAAATTACTTTTTCTTTTTGTAAAAATAGAAAAGCGCCTCCGTTCTCACGAAAGCGCCTGTTAATTAGTGGGTTGTGCCACCTTGTAGTTGAATATCTTCTTGCGTTTTTACCGCTGCTTCAATCATATAGAACAAAGAATCTGTGATTGCTTCTAATGACATAGAAGCAAACGTTGGTTTATCAATTGTTTGTTCTGGTAGGAACGGAACATGAATAAATCCGCCACGAATAGTTGGATATTTAGTGTTAATTAAGTGTAGTAAGTGATACATAATATCATTACATACAAAGGTTCCTGCTGTATAAGAAATCGCTGCAGGTAATTGATGGTCATGACAATTTTTTACCATCGCTTTAATCGGTAAATTTGTAAAATAGGCTGTTGCTCCATCTTCAACCAACGGCACATCGCTTGGTTGTTGACCTGCATTATCCGGGATACGCGCTTCCGCTAAATTAATCGCTACTTTTTCAACAGTGACTGTTTGACGGCCGCCTGCTTGTCCAACACAAATCACCATATCTGGTTGATGGGTTTCAATTGCTTCAGCCACTTTTTCACCACTAGTGCCAAAAACAGTTGGCACCTCCACTTTAATAATTTCAGCTCCTGCAATTTCAGCAGGTAATTTTTTGACTGCTTCAAAGGCAGGATTGATTGCTTCTCCTCCAAATGGATCAAAGCCAGTAACGACAACTTTCATTTCGATCATCCTTTCTTATTTGAATAGAATCATATAAACAATTTGGAAAATTAACATGAAAAGTGCAATCGGCAATTGATTTTTAATGACGCCGTACTTATCTTTCATTTCCAACATGGCTACAGGTACGATATTAAAGTTCGCAGCCATCGGTGTTAACAGTGTACCACAAAAACCACATGTTAAGGCAACCATCCCAACTAATGCGGGATCTGCACCTAAAGAAAAGACAAACGGCACACCAATTCCGACTGTCATCACGGTTATTGCTGCAAAGGCATTGCCCATGATAGCCGTAAAAATAACCATTCCCACAGCATAAATAATAATCCCTACATTGACATTTCCTGCTGGTACTACGGCACTAACTCCTTTTGAAATAATCTCACCAACACCAGCGCTAGTAAAAACAGCACCTAAACAAGCTAATAGCATTGGCAACGTACTAAGCGGACCGACTGTCTCTAACATTTCCGCCGCATCATCAAAAAATACTTTCAGCGTATTATTTTTAGAAAAGAACATCATGATGAAAATCGCTACAAAGACACCAACACCGACACCGACTAAAGCCCCTAAAGTAGTCAATGTGGCAAAAAGAATTGCAAAAACCCCGATACTTAGTGCGGGAATAAAAATCTTCATTCCTAATTTTTGAGACATTTTTTCCATGTATTCTTTCGAAGGTAAGCGACTTTCTCCTTTTGTCACTTTTTGAAGAATTGCCGGAATTGTCATCACAAAAATAAGTACGCCACAGGCAACTGGTGGAATAAACCGACCAAAACCGATTAAGATCCCTAAAATCCCCCAGAATAAACTAGTCCCATACGCATGTTGATTGGTTTTATCACGAAAACTACGAAAACTTGTATATAACAAGATAATACCCATAAAAATATAAAGGACTTCCAATAACTTTGCACTCAAATCAATACTTGGATCTGTGAAAAAACTCATTTCAGTCCCTCCTGTCCATAATATTTTTTACGTAATCTTTTTTCTTTTAAAGTAAAGTAAATACTTGCCGAAATTAAGGCAACTAAGGCGACTGGTACTTCCACTAAAGCCAATTTACCTAATGTCACTTCATAGCCTAAATCTTTCAATGTTGATTGAACAAGCAATGCCCCAGCCCCACCAACAAACAGAACTTGACCAAAGAACCAACAGATATTTTCCATGGCTGAAGCCATCCCTTTTAGTTCTTCTTCATACTCTGGCACCATTGGTAAATTTTTTGATTCAATTGTTCCTAACGCCATTGGCAAAATAATCGGACGCACAAAACCTGCTACCCCACCGAAACTTACGTTAAAAGCGGCGAAGATAATCCGAAAGACACCATAAATGTCAATAATCACACCAGCAGATACCTTTTTGAATCGTTTAATCAACGTAGCCGCTGACTCTTTCAAGCCATTTCTCTCTAACGTTCCTGTTGCTAACATAATAATAATAAAGATAGCCATGCCTCGATTATTCACAAAGGTTGTTCCTAGTGTTTCTAGCATTGATGTCAAACCAAGCCCGCCAGTAAAAGCCGTCACTATTAAAGCAACCATCACAATCAAGATAGCATCAAATTTCAATGCGAAGCCGACAATGACGATCAATACGCCTAATAAAGGTAATAAATCCATCAAATCTCTCCTTCTTAAAATAAAATTTCACTTTCCATTATATGCCAATTTTCGCTCATTTGTAAGACTTTTTTAATTTTTAATGTTATTTTTTCTAAAGACACAGTTTCCAACACTTTTTAGAGCTACCACTCGCACTTTTTTCTTTTTTCCGCTAGAATAAAAGAAACAATAACATTGAGGAGGATTTTTATGTTCCAAACTTTTAGAGAAAATTTTCGGCGCCATACCCTATTGCGCGACGCCGTCTTTATCGTTATCGGAAGTGCCATTGTCTTTAATCCCGGTGCTTTCTTCCAGTTCGTCGGTTATTTAATTGCTGGTTATTTGATGCTTTTAGGGTTAATTAATATTTATGATGACTACAAAATAAAAAAACAAACGGGTAGCTGGGGACTTGGTTTCGTAACAGGTTTAATCTTTGTCGTCTTAGCAGTAGCCTTTTTATTTTTTGCACCAGTGATCGTTTCGATTCTGCCGTTTTTATTAGGGATTAGCATTGTTATAAACGGCCTCGTTCAATTGACTTTTGCTTTAAATACTCGTCAAACAGGCGCGCTTATCTACAGTATTCTGGTTTTAATCGCTGGAGCTGTTTTAGTTTTCAACCCCTTCAAAAGTCTCTTAGTTTTGATGCAAGTCTTTGGATTTATCCTGATTTTCATGGGTGTCATTGAAATTATTGGTCATTTTAGAAATAAAGCTTAACGAAAGGAGCAACTTATGGATAAAGAAAGTACCAAGTGGATCCGCTTTTTAGGTGGGAAAAATTTACTTTACACATTAACTATCCTTTGTCTAATTGCTGTAACTATCTTTTTATTCAACACTGTTTCATTTATCTTTAAACCAATTTTTGTTATTTTTAGTGCCGTCTTAGGCCCGGTACTTTTTGGTATTATTCTATTTTATTTGCTTAATCCAATGGTGAAACGCCTTGAGAAAAAAATTCCCCGTGTTTGGGCGATTGCGATTCTCTATGTCTTAATTATTGCATTACTAGTGTTAGCTGGACTGCAACTTTTCCCAATTATCCAAGACCAAACGGAAGAATTAATCAAACAATTCCCAAGTTTTTGGAAAAGCACGCTCCAAACAGTACAAGAATTTATGGCTAAAACACCTTTTGCAAAAGATTTAGAATCCGCTAATGAGTCGATTAATCAGCTCTGGGGCAAACTTGCAAACTCCTTTAAAGACTTTGCAGGGGGTTACCTACAAACAGGCGCACAAGGTCTGGGAAGCGTCTTTTCTGCAGTCTCTTCTACTTTCCTAACCTTGTTTACAGGACCTATCATCGCCTTTTTCCTTTTAAAAGACAAAGAAAAGTTTTATCGCTTTGTAAAAGGCATCATTCCCCCAGCTTTTCGTCCTGATTTTGATGAATATAGCCAAATTGCCAACATTCAAATTGGCGATTATCTAAAAGGTCAAGTCATTGCTTCCTTGGTTTTAGGGATTATGTATTGGCCAGCTTTTCTATTAATTGGTTTACAATTTGGTAGCATTTTAGCTTTAGCTGCGGGTATTTTATGTATTATTCCTTATATCGGGCCATTTATTGCCTTTATTCCTGGATTGATTATTGCCTTTCAGGATTCCACATTTATGGTAGTAAAATTCGTTATCGTCTGGTTTGCCATCCAATTGATTCATGGAGATTTTGTTATTCCTCGTGTGATGGGCGATAAATTAAAAGTCCATCCGATTACTATTTTACTTGTCTTGTTAGTTATGGGTGAACTGTTTGGTTTAATGGGCGTTATTTTTGGGATTCCAATGTATTGCCTAGTTAAAGTGACAGTCATTTATTTATTCCGAAAATTCAAACAACGCTATAACCGCTTTTATGGTGACAACGGCGAGTATGAACACACGAATTTTACTAAAGATCAATATTTAAAATAATACAATGAAAAAACTGGGACATAAGCCGTTTAGACTTATGTCCCAGTTTTTTACCATACTTCTCTAGCAATTTCTTGAAGTAATTGAACTTTGCGCCATTGTTCTTCCTCCGTCAAACGATTTCCTTCTTCCGTCGAAGCAAAACCACATTGCGGACTAATACTTAAGTTTTCTAAAGGAACAAACTGTTGGGCTTCTTGAATTCGCGCTTTCACTTGTTCAGTGTCCTCTAATTCAGGAAACTTAGAAGTAACTAAACCTAAAACGACTTTGCTGCCATTATTTTGCCAATGTCTTAATGGTGAAAAGTCCCCTGCACGATCTGAGTCATATTCCAAGAAGAAACCATCATAATTCGTAGCAAATAATTCTTTTGCTATCGGTTCATAACCACCTGAAAATAACCAAGACGAAGCATGGTTCCCACGGCAAATGTGTGTGGTTACAGTTAAATCTTCTGGCTTGCCAGCTAAGGCTTCATTAATAATCGTGGTACACACTTGTGCAATTTCTTCTGGCTGTATTCCTTTCGCTCGTAATTCTTCTTGTTTTGTCTGATCCGCTAGAAACGCCCAATTTGTATCATCAAATTGCAAATAGCGGCAACCTTTCTCGTAAAAGGCCGCAATTGCATCTTTATATGTTTGTGCTAAATCCTTATAAAAAGCACCAATCTCTGGATAAATTGTTTGAATGCGCGAGGTGCCGTCGTTGGATAAAATTTCTTGACGTAAAATCATGGTTGGACTAGGGATCGTTGCTTTGGCTACCGTGCCATCACCAACTTCCACCACCTCTTTTAAAAATGAAAAGTCCTCTAAAAATGGATGTTGCGCAGGAAAAGATATTTGATCCACTACGCGGATATTATAGGCCGGAGCTACTTTTCCATGAAAGGTTTGGTTATACCCCGTTTCTGGAATATAGCCTGTCACGCCATTTAATCCTTTTAAGAAATCAATATGCCAAAAACCGCGACGAAATTCACCATCTGTGATTCCCCGTAAGCCGCCAGCTTTTTGTTTTGCTACTAATGCTTTGATTTCTTCATCTTCAATAAGACGTAGCTCTGCTTGAGATAAAGCACCTGCTTGGACCTTTTTCCGTGCTTTCTTAATTGTTTCTGGACGTAAAAAACTTCCCACATGATCAACTGTAAAAGGAATCTGACTACTCATTTGCCTCACTCTTTCCTATTTTTATTTATAAAAAAACGCCCTTTTACTAGCCGTAACTAGTAAAAGGGCGATTATTATCGCGGTACCACCTTTTTTCGGAAAGATGACTCTTTCCCTTCAACTGACAATCATAATCAGCGGTCTTGTTAACGAAAGACATTACGTTTTTGCCTACGTTTCGACAAAAATTCCTCCTAGGCCATTTTTCGATACAGACATCTAACTTTTTTCACCAACCAAAGTCTCTCTACCAGCTGTCTTGCATTTACTTTCCTATTCAACGGAAATTATTAGATTATAATTAGAATACCACGTTTAGCAAATTTGTCAACGGAGATGGATGAAATAGTAACGAAAAAAGCAGCTTCTTTCCAGAAGCTGCTTACGTCTATTTTTATCATTGCTGATTAGGCAGAGTGTCCTACAATTGTGCTACCTGAGTAACCAAAACCGACACGTGTAATACCTGGGTTAATTTCCCAATCACGGTGACCGCTACCTGAAGCTGTTACCATGTTTGTTTCATTGTACCACGCCATGATTACTGAGTTACCTGGAGCCCACATAATTGCGATAACTTCATCTCCGCGAGACCAGTGATCATTTGGGATACCACCTGCTTCAACTTGTGCTGCACGAGCAGTTGCAGAAGCTGCTAAACCTGCATCCCATACTACTGGACGTAAACCTAATGATTGACGTAGAACGTTCAATGCATTGATTGTTGGATCAGCAGAAGGTGTTGGTGGTGTTGGTTTCTCTGGTTCTGGTGTAGGTTCTGGTGTAACTGTTCCACCACCAGTTTGGCCACCATTATTTCCATTATCACTTGGTGTTGTAGGTTGTACTGGTTGTTCTGATGAAGAAGAGCCAGTATTTTCTGTTGCACTATTATCTGTACTTGGTGTAGTTGTTTCAGTTGTTTGTTGCGTGCTTGATTCAGTTGCTGAGCTTGAGCTTGCTGGTGCTTGTGCTTCTGTTGTTGATGAAGAGGCAACTGGTGCTTCTGCTTTCACTTCAGCTTTAGCTGGTTTTGCAGCAGCTTGTTTGGCTTTTTCAGCTGCAGCTTTTTGTTCAGCAGCTAAACGTGCTTGCTCTGCTTCAGCAGCTGCTTTTTGTTTTTCTAAGCCAGCTTTAGAACTTTCAGCAGATGATTGTTCTAATGCTAATGAAGCTTTCATTACGTTTAATTCAGATTGTTTAGAAAGTAAATCTTGACGTTTTGTTTCTAATTCAGCTTCTGTTGCTTCAAGTTGTTTCACTTTTTTCTCGTTTTCAGCTTTTTTATCAACAACAGCTTGTTTGTCTTCTTTTTGTTGTTGCATTAAGTCGTTGTTGGCATTTACGATTGTTGAAACAGCTTGAACACGGCTGATTGCGTCTGCAACTGAGTCCGCATCTAAAACTGCATCTAGCATTGTTGTGCTTTGTCCATTAACTTGAACATCGCGTGCTTGATTTTTGATTGCTTCGTTACGTTTTTCAATACGTTGATTCAAGTTTGTAATTTCTTGTTGTAATTGTTCTGATTTTGCTTTTAGTGTTTGCTTTTGTTCACGTAAAGCCATGCTTTCATCAAATACTGAAGATACTTCTGCTTCTAAAGAAGATACTTGTGAAGCTAAATCCCCTTGTTTTGCTTTTAATGATGAAATTTCTTGATTTTTTTCTTCAATTTTTTTATCAACATTGTCCGCCAAAGCGATGCTTGGGGTAGCAATTGCTGATAGCGTTAATGAACATAGTAATACTGATGCAAATAGACGTTTCTTCACTTGTCATTCCTCCGAATTAATTTCTAAAGTTTATTTAAAATATCTTAATCTTTTCTTACGACAAAAACATTCTACCACACCCATATTTCAATTAAGCAATAGAAATGTTACAAAAACATTTCAGATCATTCCTTCTTTCTTCATAATAGGTAAACTTACCTTTTGTAAGGTTTTTACACCTTGTCATGACTGGTTTTCACGTGTTTTCAATTGTTAAACAATTCTTCGATTTTTTTTCATATTTTTTCTTTTTTTATTCAAATTTTGCTTCTTTTTTGTCGATATATGCTTTTTTTCGTAAAATTAATCATTTTTCCTTCTTTTTATCAAACGTTTTTGTTACAAAATTCGTTATATTTTGGTAATGAATCAAGAAAAAGGCCGCTTCGTTGAGCCGCCTTTTATTGCTTTATTTAAAGAATTATTTTAGTTTCTCTGCTTAAGTAAATAGAATCCAGATAAACCTACCAATAAACCACCTAATAGTAAGAATACTCTTTGAAATTTCTGGGTTTCGTTTGTTTTTGGTAAATGTGTGTCATTGGGTGTAGCCTTCGTTATTTTTTTTGCTGTTGTGTTCGTCTCTGCTAAGAAATTATTATCCTTGAGTTCTGAAGTTGCTTTGGTAGTTTCTACAACAATTGGTTTTTCAGCACTCGAATTTGTCGTAGCAGTCTCAGAACTTAAAGACTCATTCGTACTTGTATCTGTTGTGCTGGAAACAACTTCTTTACGACGATTGGTAAGGATAAATTCATCCTTTGTCTTTGTCATTATACTGTCAAATTCAGATGGCACGTTCACTTCTTCTATCTGATATATAAAGTCTTCACCCCTGTTATTAAACTTTGGTAATACTACTTCTGCGCCATTAACCGTTACTTGATTAATCAGCTTTTGATAGCCTTCTTTTTTGGTTAGTTGCATGACTTCTGAAGTAGACCAAGCAGCTTCTTCTGTTGTCGCTTTTCGAGTTACTTGATATTGAATTGCTTCTGGAATTTCTTTTTCTGCAATATTTTCCCAGTTCTTAATCAATTTTAATTGTACAGTAGGTGCTTTAATTGCTGGAATCGGAAAATCAACTGCTTCTTCTTCTGGAGTTGGCTGTAACGTAGTACGATCATTACATAAAAACCATGTATCTCCTTTAAAATCATTTGTTTCTGTGTTCAATCTAATCTGATAAGTTAATGTTAAACGTTCGTTCTTTCCTAATGAAATAGTAGAAATATGGAGCACTTGATTTTCTTCTGTAACTACGACATCAGTCAATAAGTCACTAGCCTCTAACCATTCACCCGTTGGTATTTTTCGCCAACCTTTTAGTTGGTAGTTATCTTCTGTGAAATTCCCAGCACCTTGTAAAAGAATATTTTCTCCCATCGGATCGATAATGAGCCCCTCATGGATAGTATTATTGATACTCCCAGCTAATTCTTTCAGCGCAGTGCCCAAGCCAGATAAATTTTCATCAATAATCAAATAATTTTTAGGATCAGAAGCTATATTCCTACTAATATACTCTCCTCTTAACGAAGGATTAGCTGCAATTGAATAATAAGTATCTCCTGATTTTTTTAGAGAAACAATGGTTCCTAACGTATTATCTGTCACTGTTGTACTGTTTGTTTGGATAGCGTTAGCATCAGTAGAAGCACTGTTACTTGTATAGTACTGATTGGATTCTGTTTGAAACTCTTCCATGTAGGACGATGTATGGTAACCGTTGTAATCGATAATTTCACCATTATTGGGATAGATTTGAGCATTTTCTCTAGGTAAAAAACTAGCATTTGCACTCCCATCACCAATATGAACCAACATCTTTTTTGCATTTGGACGACTTTTTTCAGCCAATAAACGTTGCCCTTCTAGCAAGCCTTTTTGCATAAATGTACCTGAATGTGGTTCGGCTGTATTTCTTAAAAAGTCTTCTAAGTCATTCATGTCTGTAGAAAAATCCGCGGTGGAGTAAGTTAGTCGATTATAGGCAACAATACCAATTCGAACATGACCATCTGTTAATGAATCTGAAAGTTCTTCGCCGAATTGTTGCAAGCCTTTCAAAGCGTTGTTTAATTTTTCACCTTTCATTGATGAAGAATAGTCAATCACTAACACTAGATCAATGGGGCTTTCTGTTTGATTTCCTTTTACATCTAAAGTCACATTAAAAAGCCCTTGCTGGCCTGTTACAGCCGCCACGCTTTTCTTCAAATAAGCTTCATCTCCATAATTCACATATTTTTCTTCGTCAAATGTCGCTTCAGGGGCATGACCATAATCATAATTGTATGTATTTCCCTCACTAATTCCGTTCGTTAAATAATGACCTTGTTCGTCATTTTTATAGTTAAAATTGTATGTTTCTGCGGAAACGTCTATACTAAAAATAATCATTAAGAAAAAGAACATAAATAAAAATAAGGTTGTTTTTTTCAATTTTTTTAACTCCTTTGTGGTAAGTAATTTCTCATTCAAATGAAATTTGAGCGATATATGTAACTTACTACAGAAATAACTTTTAAGGAGACAAAAAAATGTACTTGCTAAGTACATTTTTTTAAACAATCGAATAAAAAACAAGTTATACTTATTTTAACAAAAAGAATCGAACCAATTGGAGAAGAATAATGGAAATATTAGACACTTTTTTCGGCTCAGAAGTTAAAAAGGAATTGGATTTACTGCGTTTGTTGTACCATAAAAAAAACTTTATTCGTATTGAAACACTTAGTCAATTGTTACAAATGGATCGACGTTCAATTAATAAATACTACGAATCCTTAATTAGTAAACCTTATGTATTGGCTAATAATTGTTCACATATTTTCTCTGCCGAGCGAGGTAAAGGCTATTGTTTCATGGGATCAAAAAAAGAATATAAAATTTTGACGAAGCAAATTTTGCAAAGTAGTCCGTATTTTACATTGCTCGAAAAACTATTCTTTGAAAGCAATGTTCATTTAACAAAATTTAGTATGGACCAATTCTTATCCGAATCAACTGTTCGGCATAAGGTTGCTGAGTTAGATACCATTTTAAAAACCTTTGATTTTTCGATCCAGAGAACCAAAGGCGAGATTCGTTTAGTTGGTGCTGAACCACGCATTCGTTTTTTCATGATTGCTTTCTATTGGCGCGTTTTTTCTGGTCTCGATTGGCCATTTGCTGACGTCTCGCAAACAAAATGTGAAACCCTTGCGAAAGAGCTGATTGCTTTAGGCTATTTCCCAGCCAATCAATTGAATATGAAACTTATTTGTTATATTTTAGCGGTAAATATTATTCGTTATCGAAAGGGATTCCAGATAAATTTCCTGCTTTCTGAATCTATTTCTTCTTTATCTGATGAAGATCAAGAAGTACTGCTTCAATTTGTTGATACTCATCATCTACTAAAAGAACATTTAGAAAATCAATTAACGAACGCCTTTCTGTTACCCAAGAGTGAAAGCCAGCTGATTTTTTTATTTCTATTAACAAATACAACAGTACAACTCTCGAACAAACATTTTATAGATTTAATCGAACCTAACCAACCATTTTCAGAGACGAATTCTTTTATTAAAAAGATTCTTCACTCCCTTGAAACAGAAAACCCTCATGCCTTTGAAACGACAAAAAACAGGGGCTTATTCACAAAACAATTAGTGGCTGGTCTTCTTTTCGTAGAGTTATTTGAACAAATGGATTTTACACTTACTGGCTACAATATTAAGAAGTATTTATTACAAAATTTTGCTCATTTATTTGAGCATGCACAAAAGATAGTCGCCGAGCAAGACATCTATGTTTCGAACCCAGCTAAACAAACTGGCTTAGGCCTTCAATTATCGATGGCCTACACGTTAATTACTGCTCCAACAGCTTTCAATCAAACAATTCACATAAAAATAGAAACAGACTTACCTACACCGATTGAAGCGATTATCATTCAACGAATTCGTGAAACGTTTGCAAGTTTCTATCACCTTGCAATTAATCAATTGTCTGAAGAAGATAGGTACGACCTTTATTTAAGCACTACGCCTTTGCTGCAAGTAAAACAAGCTGCACCATTTTTATTAATTAATGCGCAAGTTTCTTTACCTGACTTACTAGCGATTCAAGAACAATTAGATCGGTTGGTAGCAAAGAAATGATTTAATTCTGTTATAAATAGAACTCGAGGAACAAAAAAATAACTAAAACAGGATCAATCAAACACATCTTCACCTTTATCAAAAAAAGCTCAAAAAGTTAGTTGCGCAAACTAACCTTTTGAGCTTTTTGATTTTTTTCTTAACGAATGATTTCGACTTTTTTGTCTGTCTTGACTGTAACACGGCCGTTTTTAATAACATATAACCGTTCTGGAATATCAATAATCGCATGTTCAACCACTTTTGTGTCTAATAAGACTAAATCTGCTTTATTCCCAACTGCGACACCGTATCCTTCTAGTCCCATCGCACGAGCAGGACTTGTTGTTACCATTGGTAGCACTGTTTTTAAGTCATCCGCTCCACCTAGGTGCCCAACAGGAATGGCTAGCATCGCTGTTTGAACAATATCCCCTGTGCCATATGGTGTAAAAGCATTGCGAATATTATTTGTAGCAATACAGATATTCACGCCACCATCGCGTAATTTACGGATTGGCGTAACCGCACGTCGAACATTGTACTGATCACCGCGAGCTCCTAAATGTAAATCCGTTGCTGGTAACGCCATCACGCTAATATTTGCTTCCGCCATTTTTGCAATAATAGGCGCCAATTCTGCTTCAGGTAAGGCATGCAATGCCGTTAAGTGGCCCACTGAAACACGGCCTTGGTAGCCTTCAGCGATGGTTTTTTCACATAAATATTCAATACTCATATCATCAGCTTCATCGGCAAAATCTTGGTGTAAATCTACATCTTTATCATATTTTTTAGCAATTTCAAACACTAAATCAATATGTTCTTTCGCTGGTGCATCATTATAAGGAATACCGCCGACAACGTCTGCGCCCATATCCATTGCTTCATACATCATTTGTTCTGTTCCAGGGGCTTTAAAAATTCCTTCTTGCGGAAACGCAACTACTTGCATGTCAATTAACTCTTTGTATTCTTCTTTCAAACGCATAATTGTTTTGAAGCCAGTAAAACCTTGCGCTGGGTCAAATTCTGCATGCGTTCTTAACGCCGTGGTTCCATGAACGATTAACATTTCTAAGGCACGCTTAGCACGGTCATAAATGTCTTCTTCGGTAAATGTTGGTTTTAATTCTGCGGTTACTTCAATTGCTTCTTTCAACGTACCTGATTTATTTGGTTTACGATCAGCGATTAATGCCTTGTCCAAATGTAAATGGCTTTCTACAAAACCTGGGATTAAAACACGACCATCTGCTTCGATGACTTCTTTGGCATCGCCAGTAATAACTGGGGCGATTTCAATGATTTTTCCTTCTTTAATAGCTACATCTTGTAATGCTTCACCGTCTTGAAGACGAACTTGTTTAATTAATAAATCCATGTTTTCCACTCCCTAAATTGTTTTTTATCCAAAGATTAAACCGATAACTAATAATAGTACAGAGGCAATACTTAACCATTTCACGTTTCCTTTAACTACATCCAAAATTGGAATTTGGAAGCCTGAAGATAAAGCTTGCATAGTAATATTAACGAAACTCATTTGACTACCTAAACCAACACCCATTGCTACAAAACCTAATGCTAACGGCGGGAAGTTCAACGATACAGCAACTGGTAGCACTAAAGTTAAAACAGAACCTACGTAGGCCCCAGCTGGAATCCCAATTAAAATCCCTGTTAAAATGGCAACTGGCACGACAATAAAGGCTGGTGCATTTTCAGCAACACCTGCGATGACAGCAAACGTTCCTGTTTGTGCAATAACATTAATAAAGGCTAAGAAAATCCCTACTTGGAATAAACGAGTCAAAATATATGTAGACCCATCTACCATCGCTTCGACAGATTTGTTCATTGAGAAATCTGTACATAAGAAAATTAAAACTAATGTTAAAATCATGTATACAAGTGGCGTAAAGAAGGCAAAACCAATTAAATCATTCACAATTGGTCCAAAAATTACAGCAAACAATAAGAAAATGGCTGGCAAGGTAATTTTAAATAATTCACCATTGCTCTTTTTATCAAATTCATCATCTGCCGACTCTTTAAAGCCAACATTTCTATGTTTCGTGCCCCAAAAGGCTAAAACAATCGCTAATGCTACGAAGAATAACCAGTAAGGTCGCATGGTTGAAACATATGAACCGACACTGATATCACCTAATTTTGAAACAATACTTGATTCTAATGAAGCGGGTGATGTTGTAAATGATACCGCAGCAGCTAAAGACATTGCTGCAATTAATTCAGGAACAACGCCAACTGCAGCAAAGGCCAATGGCGCAATAACCATCGCACTTCCGCCACCAATTCCTGACATATATGTGGCTGCGGCTAATAAGATAACAATAAAAGCTGAAACATACTCGACTTTTCCTTTTGTGCCTCGTTTGGCTAAAGTTAATGCAGCTGAATAACTACCTGCTTTAAAGACCGCCATCGCAACAGCTGAATTAATGATGGGAACGGTAATTCCTAACATCATCGGGATAGCTTCCAACATCTGTTTATTCGCTTCTTCTAGTCCAATGCCACCAATCAGCATCGCTAAGACGCCACCAATTAAACCAGCAATAATCATATCGACTTTCATAAACAATAGAACCAAAACAACAATCAACGGAATAATCACAACTAATGCCATGATTCCTGTCGGGGCAACTACATCCCCAATCTCATCAGCAAAGGCCGCAACTGGCACAAAAATACTAACTAAAAATGCAAAAATAAGTGCTACTTTTGACGATTTTTTCATTTTACTTTCCTCCAATAGAAAGAAGGCGAGAGCAACGCAGCAGCGAATACTCTCTGCGCTCCTCATTATTTGGCAAAGGCACCTTGCCCGCCATATTTATCGTAATGTACAATCTCACTAACTAAATAATCATAAATACTTTGTGGAATTTCAATGCCTTCTGACATGGCTTTTTGATAGTTTAGCTGACCAATTTCTCCTGGATAGTAAACTTGTTGAAACCCTTCTGCTGTAGGCACACTATGAAGTTCTTCCACCATTTGATTAATATTTTCTTTAAATCGTTCAGAATCTGTAAAGCGGCTTGGATCAATGACTAAAAACATCTGACCCAGATTCCGTTTCTCCGTTAAATCCGCATACATGGAACTGACATGTTTACCAAAAGGTAAGCCTAACAACGAACCAGCTAAGACATCGACCATCATCATTAGTCCATATCCTTTTGGTCCTGAAATCGGCAATAAACCTCGTACTTCATAAGGATCAGTCGTTGGCTGGCCTTTTTCGTCTACTGCCCACGTGTCGGGAATTTCAACATCTCTTGAACGTGCATCTAAAATTTTCCCCCACGCCTGTACTGTCGTAGCCATATCAAACACGACTGGTTCATGACCTGCTCTAGGTGCTGCAAAAGCGATTGGATTTGTCCCAAAATAATTGCTTGTACCACCAAACGGTACCACCATTGGATCAGATTGACACATCGAAAGAGCAACCATGCCTTGTTCCGCTGCTTTTTTAACATAATACGATAACGTCCCACTATGACTCGTTTGAGAAACGCCAACATATGCTAACCCTGATTCTTTGGCTAGGTCAACTGCAGCAGCTAATGCTTCGTTACAAACAAATTGACCCACGCCATTATCGCCATGAAAAATGGCAGTGGACGGTCCAGTTTTTTCAAATGATAATTCGGGGTCAATCGTGATCCCGCCTTTTGCAATCCGTTCCGCATAATAATCCATACGAACCGCCCCGTGTGAATGAATACCGCTAGCATCTGCAAAAGTTAAATGTCGAGCAACTTCTTCGGCATGTTCAGAATGTAAACCAGCAGCTTCTAATTTTTGCTTCATCAGCTTTTCTAATTTTTCCGGTGTAACGACAACCATTTCTTCCATTGCGCTTGCTCCTTTATCATTAATCTTAAAAAAGGGAAAGAAAACAAGTGATTTTCTTCTTCGTCCTTGCATTTCCTCCCCTTTTTTCACTACTTATTGCTACTGTTAAAGACAGTATAGTCAATTTCATCCACTGATTTTGCAACTAGAATAGCAGAGTAAACATCTGAATTGACATTTAAAATTGTTCGTAACATGCCAACAAACCATTCGACGCCTGCAAAAATTGCAATACTCTCAATGGGTAAACCCATTTGCGGAACAATCACTGCCAGTGAGACTAAGCCCGCACCGGGAACAACTGCGTTTGCTAGTGAGACAAACGTTGCTGTAATTGCTAAGTAAATCATTTTCGTAATATCAAACTCTAGCTGATACATCTGAGCGATAGTCATTACAGTAAAAGCCATATGCATCGCTGAACCGTTACTGTTTAACGACATACCTAACGGCAACACTAAGTTAGTAATTCGCTTACTTAAACCTAATTTTGTTTCTGTTTCTTCCAAAGCTACTGGTAAAGTAATTGCTGAAGAAGTTGTCGCCAAGGCCATCACAGACATATTTTTCATGTTTGTAATTAAACGTAGTGGACTTACTTTACAGTACAATGTGATAACCAAAATCCAGATGCCCAAAAATAAAATAGTTCCTAATCCATAGACCAATAGATACTTCACTAACGGTAAAATAATTTGAAGGCCTAAGTGACTAATTGTTGAAGCAATTAAAGCAAAAATCCCCAGAGGTGCTAGATACATGACGTATCGAATGACTGTAATGATAACTTCATTAAAGTCCACAATTATTTGGAAGAGTTGTGTCTCTGGATGGCTTTGTAAGTATTTATTCAGTGCTAAACCAAAAAATAATGCAAAGACAATAATTTGAATAATCGATCCTTGAGTCAGTGAATCAAAAATATTTTTCGGAACGAAATTTAAAATCGTATCAGTGATTGAGATTTCTTGCGCTTTAATAGAAGCATCTTGGAAGCCAGTCATTTTAACACCGTATCCTGGATTAAAAATGACTGCCATTAGTACGCCCCATAAAGCGGCAGCTAAGGAGGAAATCCCGAAAACAGCGATTGTTCTACCCCCAAGGCTCGTTAATTCTTTTGGATTAATACTGCCAACTGCTTGGACAATTTGCCCTAAGATCAAGATAGGAATAGCCATTTGCATCAGTCGCAAAAAGACATCTCCAACTATTTTCAAGTAATTGCCGCTAGCAGGAATCAAGAGTCCTACGAGGATTCCTACGACAACAGCAATTGCAATTTGGGTGATCATGGACGGTTTTTTCATGGTAAACTACCCCTTTTGACTGATCACAGTTCCTGCTTCTTTATCGATGTTTTCTAAGTTTTCGATAGAAGTAATGATTGCTTTCCGTTTGTCATCACCTTTTACGAAGTCTAAGGCAGCTTCGATTTTTGGTAGCATACTACCAGCAGCAAAGTGACCTTCTTTAATGTATTCTTCTGCTTCGGCTACACTGATTTGTTCTAATGCTTTTTGATCTGGTTGATTGTAATTAATGTAGATGTTATCAACGCCTGTCAAAATAATCAAACGGTCTGCATCAACGTTTTCAGCTAAAACACGTGCAGAGAAATCTTTGTCGTTAACCGCTTCCACACCTACGTATTGTCCGTCTTCTGCTACGACAGGAATGCCCCCGCCACCAGAACAGATAGTTAAAACGTCCGCCTCTACTAAAGCACGAACCGCCTCTTTTTCAACAATTTCTTTAGGCATTGGTGATGGAACAACTTTTCGATAGCCACGGCCAGCATCTTCCACATACGTAGAGCCATCTTTGGCTGCTTCCGCGTCAGCTTCTTCTTTTGTATAGAATGGACCAATTGGTTTTGATGGTTTTTTAAACGAAGGATCTTCTTTGTCCACACGCACTTGCGTAACTACAGAGATAACTGGTTTAGCAATGTTACGTTTTTCAAACTCATTAGTTAAAGCATTTTGTAACCAGTAACCGATGCTTCCTTGTGTCATCGCAACACAAGTATCCAATTTCAACGCTGGATTTTTTTCACTTTCGCCTGCTTTTTGTTGTAAAAGCAAATTCCCTACTTGTGGTCCGTTTCCGTGACAGACAATGACTTGTTCCCCTTTGGCAACAAATTCTGCAATATATTTGGCCGCGTGATTAACGACGGCTTTTTGGCCTTCATCTGTTGGATCCGTATCTAAAATAGCATTCCCACCTAGGGCAATTACGTTTAAACTCATTGATTGATTCGCTCCTTTTTAGTAAAGCAAAGACAAAATCTTTTCAGTATCGACGGATAAGAAATAATTTGTTTACGAAATGAAAGATTTTGTCTTGCTCATTTTGATTGTTTCAGTCATTATCGAAGGGATAATTAACCTAATTTCGGTTTACTTTCATCTTTAGCTAAGAAAGCAAAAGCTAGTAAACCAATAACTAATAGTACACAAGAAAGATAGAAGCCAACTTGCATTGAGCCTGCTGTATCTGCTAAATATCCTGTGACATACGGTGCTAGGATTGACCCTGACATCCCGATAAAATTATAGGCACTTAACGTTGTTCCTAAGGCCGCTTTTGGTGCATGTTTGGTAACAAAAGTCACCATAATTGGATCTAACGCTAATTTCCCTGTTAACCCATAAAGAATTAAAACAGAAATTAACAATGTCCGATTTGTTACAAAAGCAATCGCAAAGACAGATAGGATTGCTAAAGGTACTAATGTAAAGACTAATTTTTTCGTCGCACCTGTTTTATCATTCAAACGAGCGAAGATTAAGGCGCCTGGAATAGAGGCCCATGGTACAAGTGATGAAATAAAACCAACGCTCGCTCCTGTAAAGCCACGTTCAGCAATTAAAAATTGTGGCAACCAAGTAATAATAACAAAGTTTGCATAAATACTTGTGAAACATAAAATAAATGCGGCTAATAAATTACGATTTGAGAAAATTTCTTTTAATGAGATCTTTTCTTGCGGTCCTTCTTCAGCAGCTGCTCGTGCGGCTTCTTCGCCAGGACGAATCACTTTTTCTTTCAAAATTGTATAGAAAAGAATTCCTACGATAAACGTTGGAATCGCCATGATAAAGAATGGTTTGCTCCAATGTTCACCATTTTCTAAAACCAACTTACTTGAAAGTAAGTACCCACCTGATGTACCGAAGGCCATCCCACTATTGATGATGGCATTACCGATGGTCCGTTTACTTGCTGGAATCGCTTCTGTCGATAACGCATATTGCGGGCCATAGTAAGCTCCTTGACCAATACCAGCAATTGCACGAATGACTAAAAACATAACAAAGGTTGTCGCTAATCCACTAAAATAAGTAGAAATAGCAAGAACGATAAACCCAACAGCAATGACTAATTTCCGCCCAATTTTATCGCCAATCATCCCAAAAGGAATCTGTGCAACAGCATAGGTTAGAAAGAAGATACTATTGGCTAAACCAAGTTGTGTGTTACTTAGACCAAATTGTTCTCCAATGACCCCCATCACTGGATTAAAAATAGTTCGTGTTGCGTACATTAAAATCCAGCCTACGAAGAAAATGGCTACGACTTTAATCCAGTAACTATTGCTCACTTGCACTGCTTGATTTTTTTTACTATTCTCCATGTCTTCTCCTCACTTCTCATCTAACTCTACAGATTGTAAAGCTAGTAACATTCCAAATGACATATCTTTACCAGAGGAATGTCCGATTTGTATAATTCTGTCAATATTTTCGTCAACTCTATTATCCCGATGGTTCTCCAAATCCAAGAGTAACTGATACAACAATGAATTTACATATCCTTTAGCCGAGCTTGCAATATAGCCTTTACTAACATCTGTTGTGGATAAATTTGCTGCCGAAAGAGTAGCGGCTAACGCCGCAGCTCTTTCATCAGCAAGTATGAACAGAATTGTTTGATACGCTACTAAAATGTCATCACCACTCGGGGTTAACCCTTTGCCCCGACCAATCAGATAATTCGTTACTTCTTGCCATTCCGATAGTGTCCAAACTTTTTGTTTTTGGCTCATTTTTTTGAAAATATGCTTTGCTCGTTCGTCTAAAGGCAGGCCAATTCTACGTTCTAAGTTTCTCGCTAATAAGCGGTCTTGCAACAAGCGTAATTGGTCTTTTTCTAACTTGAAATGAGTAATGTTTAAAGAAACGACCTCAGCAGGTGTGAGTTGGATCGTTTTCACGCCGACTGTACTGTAAAAGGTCAACTGATTTTCTGTGATTTTGACTTTATTACCTTGTTGTACATACGGAAAGATTTCTTGAAACAATTGATCTGGCAAAAACATACCAAAGCTTGATAAATAATTATGGAAGTTCGCAACATTGATTAATTGATCCTGGACTTTCAGATTAAATGAACGTTCAAAAACACTGTGAATGGTTCCCATCTTGCCATATTGGTGGATAGGAAAAATGTAGTCACTAATGACTAGTTGGTTATTCAACCGTAATGCCTAGTTTCTCAGCATACGCTTCTAGGGCTTTTTCAAAACAGCCTAGAGGTGCTCTAACTGTCCCTGCACCAATTTGACCAACACCGGCATTTTTATGTGCAATCCCTGTATTGATGATTGGTGTAATTCCTAATTCCACCACTTTACGGATATCAATTCCTAAACAAGTTCCTTGGAAATCCCAAGTTGGAATTGAAAATGTTGGGTTGTGTCCTTCACAGATTTTTGCCATTTCATTTGAGGTTGCTAACGCATCTTCAAAGCCACCTGCACCAACAAACCGTGTTACGCCAGGTGCAGCTACCATAGCCATTGCTCCAACGCCTACTGTTTCAGTAATTGCACTATCCCCGACATCAGGATTTCCGTCTTCTTCGCTGAAACCAGTGAAGTAAAGACCTTTTGGTGTATTTACTGGTGCGGTATGCCATTGATCGCCTGTTTCTGCAATCCGGACCCCAAAGTTCACGCCGTTACGAGTCATCGTTGTGACAATCGTTCCGTTGGTATCTTTACGGGCACCATCAACAATTGCTTTTCCAGTTGCCATCATGACATTTAAGAAGAATTGATCTGTGTCAGCTAAGAATTTGATTACTTCGTATTTTTGATCTTCTGGAATATCTGTTTTGATAATTAATGGAGACAATTCTTTTAAGAAGTTCAAAGATGCGGCAATATTTCTTTGGTGGAACTCGTCACCCATTGTAATAGAGCGCGCAATCAATACGTTTAAGTTCAAGCCTTCTTCAGAAAGTTTCAAAGCTTTCGCAATAGTTGGTCCTAAAACATCTTTAATCCAATCTAAACGATCAACCACTTCTTGTGAATAAGCACCAAAACGCAATACTTTACCGATACCTTCATTCAAGATACAGTATGCTTCGTTACCTTCTAAGCGATTTTCTACAACAAAGACTGGCATATTACCAGAAGTAATACCGCCCATTGGTCCAACTGCTTTTACATGGTGACAAGGAATGAAACGTACTTCGCCAGCTTCAAAAATCTTCAAAGCATCTTCTTCGTTGTCTGCCCAACGTTCGAATAATGCTGCACCGATACAAGCACCTTTCATTGGTCCAGTCATTTCAGACCATTGGATTGGTGGTCCAGCATGAAGTAATGTTTTTTGTGCGTCATCATTTAATTCTGGAATCACTGATTTTGCAGGTACCACATCTACTAAGAATGGTTGTGCATTTTTAATTTTGTCTGTTACTTTGTGATTTTCAGCTTCGATTTGTTCACTGTAATCTTCCAAAGCATCCAAAATTTTAATCATTTTTTTATTGCCGTTGGCACGCGGACGCCAGTTAAATTGAACAGTTTCGCCACCGTAATCAACGATTGATTCTGTAAAGCTTTGTAACCCAACGTTAATGATTCTTGGTTTGGTTGTTAATAGTTCCATTACTTTTTCGCCTGGTTTTGGTACATCGACAGTTGGTCCGTTGTAAGCAACCACTTCTTTATCGTCTTCTGAAATTTCGATTCCTTTTAACAATAAAGCTAATTGAACAGCTTTAGCATTGCTTTCTGCAACTAAAACGCCGCCTTCTTTCAAACGATCAACCGACGATTGGTAATTTTGCGGATCTTTCGTCGTCCCACAAACAGTTGCAACAAAGTAAAGATCACGTCCGGCTTCTTTGGCTGTGGCACGCGCTTCTTCAATTGCTGGTAACAATGCACCAACCATGTCTTCATGAGCACCGTAGCCTAACACCACATCGAATAAGATAATCCCAGTTTTTTCATCTTGTGCGTATTCACGAATTTTTTCGATACGAACATCTGGGTCAATCATTGGGTGGGGACGACCTTGTGTATACATATCATCGCCTAAGTCAATGACTTCATAACCGTGAGATTTCAAGACATAACCTTCTGCTTTCACTAAACCGCCAAGGTCTAAAGCTTCAGAAATTAACATACCTGCTTCAGAAGCTAATGTACCACCTGAATATAAGCCTTTTACAACTTTATCTTCTGGTAATGTTGGTACAGCTGGTTTTGCTAATGCTTCAAAGTAATTTTTCTTCACGGCCACATCATTTGCTAAATCAACAGCAATTTTAGCTGTTTCTTCTAATGTATGAGCTAGATAAACTTTGCCTTCGTGACTTGTTGGTTTTTCTCCTAAGAAAATCGCAACGACTGGTTTTGAAATACTTTGTAATAATTCAACCACTTCATCACGAACTTCTTTTGCAGGTGGTTTAGAGATGACTGTAATCACATCGGTTGGTTCGTGATTTTCTAAGGCCACAATAGCATCTTTCACAGTGATAGCGCCTACTTTGTCGCTTAAGTCACGACCACCAGTACCAATGGCGTGAACAACTCCGCCACCTAAGCGGTCAATAATCGTTGTAACTTCTTGAATCCCTGTTCCTGAAGCACCAACAACGCCAATGTTTCCTGGAGAAACAACATTTGTAAAGGCGATTGGAATACTTGAGATAATACCAGTTCCACAGTCAGGGCCCATCATTAGTAAGCCTTTTTCATGCGCTAATTTTTTCAAACGTACTTCATCTTCAATTGACACGTTATCCGTGAAAGAGAACACGTGTAAATCATTTTTTAAGGCACGTTCCATTTCTGGCGCACCATATTCACCAGGAATACTGAATAGCGCTACATTCGCCTCTGGTAAAAGATCAAACGCTTCTGACCAAGAAGTTGCTGCTTGTGCTTCTTCACTAGTTCCCTTTGCTGATAAATCATCTAAGAATTCATCAATCGCTGGCATAACTTCTTCCATGATGTTTTCTTTTTCACTGTCAACCACAATCATCATGTCGTTTGCAGATGCACTATTGGCCTCATCCGTTAACAAGTTCGTGTTGTTAAGGATGTCTTTGTTGGCATCTGTTCCCATCATGATTTGACTCATGGTTACACCATCTAATGCATTGATTTTATTGGTCAATAACATTAAGTTGATGGAGTCTTGGTAATTGTTTTTCAAAATTACTGTGTGTAACATTGTTCATCCTCCTATCTATTCCTTACAATGCTATTGTATCGAAACGAGAAAGTGTTTTCATCGGACATAATTCTAAAAAAATGGTATAATTTTTATCCATAAGAGGAAAAAAGGAGAAAACGATGAAATTAAGAGAGTTATTATCGATAGGTGACTTAAAAAAAGGTAAAATTTTGACGAAAGAGATTGGTTTAGACAATGAAGTTGATTCGGCAATGGTCTTAGAAGCGATTGATATCGAGAACTGGAGTAGAAAGAATCAGTTAATTTTGACTTCTTTCTACGCATTGCATGATCTACCCGAAAAAGAGTTGGAAAATTTTTTCGTAAAGATGCGCCGAATTGGCATCAGCGGCTTAATTTTGAAAACAGATCGATTCATTAAAATGATTCCAGAGTGGTTTATCGAATTATGTTTCAATTATGAAATTCCTTTAATTAAAATCACACAAGACATTAGCTATGAAAAAATTCTATTTACGATTTACGAGCCTTTGTTGAATTATCAGTCGCATGTCTTACGTACGTATTACGATGTGCGCCAACGTTTCACCAAATTAGAGCGCCAATACCCAACGGTTGAGACGATTACGCAAGAATTTTATGACATCATTAAATTACCCTTCGCTTTAAAAATGTTGGATAAACATCTGGAAATTAGCGATGGTGACTTACCCCATGATGCGATTGTGCTCTCAAGAGAAAAACTAAAAAACAGTGAATTCACTAAAAATGATTACTCTCTTTTAACACTTTATTCTCATGCCAACCCCAAAAAACAGTTGGCACTAGAAGTTTCTATTTTCAATAGTTATTCCACTAATTGTTTACTTCTGGTTTATTTACAAGATGAAAAGGTTAAAGAAACGGATTTAGTGATTATCGAAAATGCGATTGATGTCTTACAAGAAAAATTCAATACCGAAAATTTGTTAAAAAAAGAACGGTATACTCGTTTGAACAACTTAGCGGATGCTATTTTACAAAATACACCGCAAAATCCTGACGAGCTAAACAGTTTGCTTCGTGAAGTGCAAATGCAAGAGCTAGATTCTTACCAAGCGATTGCTTTTTCTACCAAAGACACCAATACACAACTCATGAAAGAGCGAATTATTGCCTTACTTCGTACCCTGCGTGTGAAATCCATCTTCTTCGATCAGCTAAATTATTCGGCGGTCCTTTTTAACTTCAATGAAAGTGATGGAAAAATTACAAAGCTGCAATTAAGTCGTTTATTAGCTGAACTTTTAGAAGAAAACGACACGCTTACCGTTGCCGTCAGCAGTTTAAAATCACGAGAAGGGATTAAAGAGCTACTGATTGAATGTCTGGACATTCTGCGCTTTAATGAAACTTTTTATAACGGACCAATTGTCACCTTAGCCGATATCGGGGTATTTAAAAATTTTATCCGCGAAGACCAATTGGAAAATTTAGACGAATTAATTCCTCGCGCACTTTATCAATTAGCCGAAAATAACTACGATTTGTTTGAAACCTTGTACAGTTTTTTCCAAAATAATCGCAACTATAAACAGACCTCTGAAGCGATGTTCCTTCATTCAAAAACGATTCGTTATCGTTTAAACAAAGTGGAACAACTTCTTGATATTGACTTAGCCAATCCCTTGCAATTGTTAAATTATGAAATTGCCACATACATTATAAAGATGAGGAGACGTGCACTTGAAAAACAATCAAACACTCGCTAATGGCGCAACAGTTACTATCTACCCCACTACGACTGAATCAACGAACTATGTCGTCTATTTACATGGTGGCGGGATGATTTATGGAACCAAAAGTGATTTACCAGAAGAACTGAAGGAGCTGTTTACAAGCAATGGCTATACCGTTTTAGCGCTGGACTATTTGTTGGCTCCAAATACAAAAATCGATCACATCTTAGGGACGCTAACAGAAACCTTCCAATTGCTAAACGAAGAGATTATTCAAAATCAGCCATTTGGTTTGTGCGGACGTTCCGCTGGCGGTTATTTAATGTTACAGTTAACCAAACAATTACAAACACTAAATTTGACGCCACAATTTTTACGGCTATACAGATTTAGAATTTATTAAAGAGCCACGAAAATTATTAAAGCAAGCCATTTCCGCTAAAGAAATAGCTACCATTGACCAAACAAAGCCTGTTTGGGATGATCCTTTTCTTTCTCGCTATCTGCTGTATCATTACAGTATTCAGCAAGGGCTATTGCCGCACTTTTACGGATTACCAGAAAATGAGGACTGGTCTGCTTACGCACTGTCAGACGAAACATTAAAAACGTTTCCACCTTGTTTCAGTACAGCTAGTAGCTCAGACGAAGAAGTGCCGTTCCGCTATAGCAAAAAAATCGGACGGACCATTCCTGAGAGTACCTTTAAAGCGGTTTACTATTTAGAACATGATTTTTTAAAACAAACCAAAGATCCTTCGGTCATCGCTTTGTTTGAGCAATTGGATAGCTGGTTGAAGGAACGATAAGCATAACAAAAAAAGAAGCGAGAAATCTCGCTTCTTTTTGTTATTTTTGATAAAGTGTGGTTCCTTTTACCACACTGATTTCCACTGGTGTCTGACGAGCGACAAAAGCCGCCGCACATTCTGCTTCAGTGAGTAAGTAAGTTGCTTCAGCACCAACTTGCGGCCAATTTGCTTGCCCTTGTTCATCTAAAGTCGTGATACCATCTGTCACTAAGCCTAATAATTGTGTTAAAGCATCTTGATCTTTCACATTAAAAAGTTCACCTAAACGAGCCAATTTTTCTTGTAATGAGCCATCACCATAAGGAGACCAGCAATCGTAGATATTGTCACAACCAAGATGGACATTGACTCCATGACGTAACAATTCCATAATTGGCGGAATCGTGTTAGGTGTGATTGGTACGCTGGAATTAATATGAATTTTTTCTGCTGCTAAAGCATCATAAACTTCGTCACGTTCTTCACCAATGAAATCATTTAACCCGAAGGCATGGCTGATAAATACTTTGTCTTGTAGGCCATATTCTTTCGTTAAACGGATAATTTCTTTAATCGTTGTTGTCCCAGCTTCGTGACGGTCATGTAAATGAATATCCACACCGACACCATGTTTATCTGCTAAGCGGAATGTTTCAGCCAATGATTTTTTGTAATCACCATCTAGTGAATAAGGATCCACGCCACCAATAAAATCGGCACCTTTTGCCAATGCTTGATCAACTAATTCAACGGAATCTGAACGCAGTAAGCCGTGCTGTGGAAAGACGACAATTTCTACCGCAAATGGTTTCGTTTGGGCCAACGCTTGGACTTCATCAAAATAACGTAAGTCTGTCATCGGTTCCACGTCGACATGTGTTCTGAAAGCTGTCGCGCCATGTGGTAATTCTAAGTCAATTAAATGGTTGGCGCGTTCTGTTAAAGAAAGTTCTAAACTATCTAAATAAGGGATTTCTGTTTCGACACGTTCCACAATTGACTTCGCTGGCGTCACCGGATACCACGGAACACCTAGTTTACTTTTATCAAAGTGACAATGTTTTTCAATCAAACCTGGTAAAATCAATTGATGGTGACCATCAATAATTGTCAACCCAGGTTCTTCTACCAATTCTTCATTGGGGATGATTTTTGTAAATACTCCATCTGTTACTTCAATTGCCACTTCTTTGGTTACTGTCCCAGATAACCAGTCACCTTCTTTTTGATACCCTGTTTCAATTCGAACATTTTTTAACCAATAATTCATACTTTCCTTCACTCCTACCTGTATTTATTCCTTCCCGAAAGGACACAATACTTAGTTGTACTGTGCTAAAATTTTACTAATTTCCGTATAACCTTTTTGATTGGCATAGTCCATTGCTGTTCGACCAGAATTGTCTTTAATGGATTGATCCGCACCATTTTCCATTAACAATTTTACAATATCTTGGTAAAGTTGGTTCCCTTCACGTAACCCCACTGCCTCAATCAATGCTGTATAGCCAAAGTCATTTTGGAAATCTATGTCTTCTCGTCCATCTTCTAACAAGAGCTTCACATTGTCAATATGTCCTTTTTCAGCTGCTGGAATTAACGCATTGCCACCGTAACGGTTATGCTTAGTTAAATCTGGTGTCGCATTTTTTAACATATACGCTAAAATCTCCGTACGTCCTTGCGCTCCCGCATAAAGATAGGGACTATCACTAATGCTATTTTGCAGATTAATATCGGCATCCCGATCAATCAACGCTTTTGCAATCTCAATGTCATTATTGTGCACAGCAATATTGAGCGGTGTATTGCCTTCTGTGTCGACTTCATCCACTTGATAAGTAGTATCTTGTAAAATTTCCTTGACCTTCTTCGTATCTCGTTGATTGGCTGCTTCTAAAAGCGCACCCACTTCATAGGTCTTCATCGGTTCTTTCACTTCCTCTTTTGATGTTGTTTGAGCCACCGAACGGGTTGTACTGGTGCTTTCAGTTTTTGCACTACTTTGAGTAGTCACCGTTTGACTATTTTTTGACGCTGCGGAAGGTGTTTCTCCTCCTTGACACGCAGCAAGTAATGGAATGGTCACGACACTTAATAGCCCCATTAAAATTTTTTTGTTCATTGTGCTCAACTTCCTTTCCTCGAGAGAAATATGAGATTTTTCTCCAGTGGTTCTAATCTAACGAATCTTTTTTTATTTGTCGATTAAAACGCTTTCTCTGTTTTTCTATTTTAAAAAGAGAGAAACCAAAAGCAGGAAGTCCTGCTTTTGGTTCCTATTCTCATGTCTAGTTTTTAAAAGGTAAATGTTGGATTAAAAGTTCCTTGGTAAGGTTCATGTTCCACGAACACTTGAATATCATTACCAGCGTTATCTTTACCCATTCGAGTATACGTAAATCGATCATTGTTTAGTTCCGTTAATTCTAGCGCCGCACCGTAACGATTCGTACCAATAGATACATGGGCCCGAATCTTGTTATTGTCCACCACTTGGAAATACCCAAAGTCGCCGCGGGTTTCACCCGTTTGTAAATTGAAAAATTCATATTTACTTGTGTTTGGATCAAATTTCGCTAAACTAATGAAATTTTGATTGGCCGCTGTCACATCATTCCCATTTTTATCTACGACTTTTGTGCCATTCCACAAGGTTGTTCCTAAAATTTTATCCCCTGATTTATTTGTCACAATTTTGCCAGTTTGATTGGTTAATGCTTCACGTCCATTTGTAAAAGCTAATTTTTTCCCATGATAAGGGATATGTTCCACGTAAACTTCGACATCATTCCCCAGTTTATCTTTTCCTAAACGTTTGTAAGTAAATTTATCTTTACTTACTTCAGTTAAATCCACTATGGCTTGATAATTTTGTGTCCGCGAAATTAAAATTCGTTTTGTACCATCACCTGTCACAAAAAATGTTCCTTCGTCACCACGGGTTTCCCCAGTATTTTTGTCGAAAAACTCGTAAAAACCGGTTTCACCATCATATTTTGCTAACCCAATAAAATTAGCATTTTCTGCCGTTAAATCATTACCTGCAGCATCATAAACTCGGGTTCCTTGCCAGTCCGTATCAGATAAAATCTTAGTCGCCTTGTCGCCTTTTGTTTGGCCATTGTTTTGATGTTTACCTAAATTTGCTGTAGCACTGTTTGGATTGGCTGCATGATCTGCAAATGCTGGACTTGCATAACCTGCTATCAGTAACGTACTTAATGTTACTAAAGTAATCGAACTTAATACTTTCTTTTTCATAAAGCATCGCTCCTTTTCTTTGATAAACCTATCTTAACAAACGATTCTAAACTACCACTGTCAGAAAAATGAACAATTTATAAACGATTAAAAACAACTATAAACTATTTTTTTGTTAAAAATAAAGTGGTCAAAAGAATCCTTTACTTTCTTTTGGCCACTTCATCTACTCGTAATTGACTAATTAGAACGTGAAGTCTGGCGTAAAGTCGCCTTCATACGGTTCATGTTCCACAAAAACTTTAATTTCTTTGCCGTTATTGTCTTTACCCATTCGTGTATACGTAAAACGTTTATCATTTAATTCTGTTAATTCTAATGCAGCTCCATATTTATTGTCACCAATTGAAACATGGGCACGGATTTTGTTATTATCAATTACTTGGAAGTAACCAAAATCTCCACGGGTTTTACCCGTTTCTAAATCAAAGAATTCATATTTACTTGTTTTATTATCAAATTTTGCTAAACTAATAAACATTTTATTTGCTTCAGTAACATCATTACCGTCTTCATCTAAAACTTTCGTGCCATTCCATAATGTGGCCCCTAAAATGTCATCGCCAGGTTCATTGGTAACAATCTTGCCAGTTTCTGTTTCTAAATCTTTACGACCGTTCGTAAAAGTTAACTTTTTGTCAGAATAAGGGACATTTTCTACAAAGACTTCTACATCTTTACCATCTTTATCTTTCCCCATTCGCTTATAGGTAAATTTATCTTTCGTCACTTCCGTTAAATCAACCACTGCTTGATAGTTTTGTGTATCCGAAATTAAGATACGCTTTTCGCCATCGTCTGTCACGAAGAATGTGCCTTCATCGCCACGGGTTTCACCTGTTTCTTTGTCGAAAAATTCATAAAAACCTGTTTCACCATCATATTTTGCTAAACCAATAAAATTAGCATTTTCTGCTGTTAAATCATTATTGTTTTTGTCGTAAACTTTTGTGCCTTGCCAATCAGTACTGGATAAAATTTCTGTTAATTCTTGTCCTTTTGATTGCTCTTTAGCTGCTTCTGCTGAACTAGAGACTGCAGTGCTTGAGCTAGCTGCACTTGATTTATCTGTTGCAGAGTTGGCTCTGCCAGCACAGCCTGCAATCAACAACGTACTAAAGGTTAATAAGGTAAGCGCACTAAAAACTTTTTTCTTTTTCATGGTTGGTAATCCCCTTTTTCTTTTTGATATATCTAGAATAGCAAAGCCTTATAAACTCCTACTTGCCGAAAAATGAACAAATTATAAACAAATGAAAAAAAGTTAATAACAATACTAGCTTTTTTTTGTTCACTTGTAATACACTATAAGTAAGAAATAGATTAAAACCACTAGGAGGGACGCTTTTGACCATTAAACGCCGCTTTTTTATTTCTTATATTAGTGCCATCATTATTACTTTAGCCTCTGTTTTAGCTGTTTTATCCTTAGCTTCTTACATCACATTAGGAACTGTCCCCAGTTTGCCCCAAGCTTACCGAATGATGAATAAGCAACGACCATTGACCGCTAACGAAGAAGAAAGTTATTTGGCCTTAGATCAACTGCTAAAAAAATCACCGAAATTACTAGATACGCCTTTGAGTAAAGAATTAAAGGAAACGATTCAAACAATTGAAGCAAAAGGATTAAGTGTGATTATTCGAAAGAATGCACGGTTTCCTTATTATTCGGATAATTTAGTAGAAAAATCTTTGTCTGTACATATTCCAAACTACGAAATGAATAATATTACGCCAACTGGCACACTGGATAACGCAGGGCGTCTGTATCATTATGTCAAATCCGATTTTCATTATTTAGATGGTTCTAACGGGAGCTTTATTGTCTTGAAACGCGAAAGCAGCCTTTTTGAATTCTTCACACGCTGGATTATCTGGATGATTTTGTTAATTATCCTTGTAGCAATTACGGCAGCTTGGCTCATTAATAAGCGCTTAACCAAAACCACTATCGAGCCATTAGAAGCATTAGAAAAAGCGACTAAAACATTGGGTAAGGATGCCCAAAAAGAAAATCCATTTACACCAACTAGCCACCAAACCGTCTCAACAGAAGTCAAACAGCTCCAACTTAGTTTTGAACAAATGTGGCAAGATTTAGAAGAAGCCAATGCGGAACGCGAAAAATATGAAGCTAATCGGAAAGAATTAATTGCCAATATTTCTCATGACTTAAAAACACCAATTACTTCTATCATTGGTTACGTTGAAGGCTTGATGGATGGTGTTGCCAATACCGAAGAAAAAAAACAGCGCTATTTAACGGTCATTCATGAAAAAAGTTTAGGCCTCAATGATTTAATTGAAGAATTATTTTTGTATTCTAAATTAGACCTAGACCGTGCTGTCTTTACAATGGAAAAGACCAATTTCACTCGTTTTATTGCACATATTCTTGAAGAATACCGTTTGGAACAAGAACTCGTGATCACTTCTGTCCTTCCCACCGAAGCTTTATATGTTCAAATGGATCCAACGCAGATGAATCGCGTAATTACCAATCTAATTCAAAATAGTATTAAATTTGCGGATCCCACTAAAGAACAACTAGCCTTTACGATTTCTTTAACGCATAATCAAACAGACTTAATTTTAACCATTACAGATAATGGTATTGGTATCGATGAAAAAGAATTACCTTATTTATTCGAACGCTTCTATCGTGTGGACAAATCTCGAACCCCAACGGTCAAAGGAAGCGGCTTGGGGTTAAGTATTGTCAAACAAATTATTGACTATCATCAGGGAACAATCACTGTCACAAGTAAAAAAGGAGACGGCACCAACGTGATAATTACGCTGCCGTTGTTGGAGGATGAAAAATGAAACCACATGTATTAATTATTGAAGATGATCCAAGTATTGCTGATTTGCAAAAAGATTATTTAGAAATTAACGATATGACTGTCACAATCGAACATGATGGAAAAAAAGGATTGGAAGCAGCTTTAAATGAGCCCTTTGATTTAATTATTTTAGATGTGATGCTGCCAACTATGGATGGTTTTGAAATCTGTCGTGCAATTCGGAAAAAAAAGCAAACGCCGATCATGATTGTTTCGGCTAAAAAAGAAGATATTGATAAAATTCGTGGTCTTGGCTTAGGTGCGGATGATTATATAATTAAACCGTTTAGTCCCAATGAATTGGTCGCTCGAGCAAAAGCCCATATGAACCGCTATCAATTGTTAAGCAAGGCAGAGCAACCGCCACAATTACTAAAAATCAATGAAATCGCTGTCGACACTGCCGCCCACAAAGTGTTTGTTTTAGAAAATGAAGTTATTTTTACAAGCAAAGAATACAAATTGTTGGTTTTCTTGATGGAACATCCTAACCGTGTGTGGAATAAAGAAGAACTTTTTGAAAGTGTCTGGGGGTTTGATGCCTTAGATACTGAGGTTTCGACTGTCGTTGTTCACATTAAACGGATTCGGGAAAAATTAAAAAAAGCCAATCTTTCTGACTCTCCAATTGAAACACTCTGGGGAAGTGGCTACCGCTTCAATCGATAAAGAGAACAAAAAATAAGTCGGAACCTATTTCTAGGCTCCGACTTATTTTTTTATTAATTTACACGAGAAAATTTTTGATAAAGTTGGTTGAAAACAATCATAAATTGTTCAATTTCTGCCATTGTATTGCTTTCATCTAAACTAATGCGCACAGCGGAAGTCGCTAATTCCCCTGGCACATGCATGGCATACAAGGTGCTGCTAGCCATTTTTTTCCGGCTAGAACAAGCACTCGTAGTCGAAATATAAATCTGTTTTTCTTCCAATGCATGGACCAGCACTTCGCCACGAATCCCTTTCAAAGCAAAACATAAAATGTGTGGCGCAAAATGTTCATTATCTTGTGAAAAAACAGTTACATTTTGAAATTCTTCTAGCGCCTTTAATAAATAACTCCGTAATGTCGCCACATGTTGCGGCCGTTGTTGTTCGTTCTCTAAATGCAAACGTAACGCTTTGGCCATTGCCACAATTGCTGGTACGTTTTCTGTCCCACTGCGTTGGTTGTTTTCTTGCCCGCCTCCTGTTAAAAGCGGCGCTAAACGTTTTCCTTGTTTCCAATACATAAAACCAATGCCTCGTGGTCCATGAAATTTATGTGCAGAAAACGTTGCAAAATCCACCCGATCCGTTAACCACTCTGAGTAATTAACTTTCCCAATTGCTTGAACCGCGTCTACATGAAAATGAATTTTAGGAAACTCCACTAAAACCTCGCTAATTTCTTTAATTGGTTGAATCGTTCCCACTTCATTGTTGACTGCCATAACAGAAACCAAAATCGTTTCTTTTCTAATTAATTTCTGTAGTTCCTCGACTTTTACACGACCTTCTTTATCCACTGGCGCATAAGAAAGTTCAAAACCTAGTTCGACTAATTGTTCCGCTGTTTCTGTAACTGCTGGATGTTCCACTGCAGAAATAATAATATGATTACCAAATTCTCGTTTTTCGATTGCCGTTCCTTTTAAAACCCAATTATCTCCTTCAGTTCCGCCACTTGTAAAATAGATTTCATTTGCTGAAACATTGATTAGCTCCGCAATCTGCTTCCGTGCTTGTTGTAAGAGCCGATTCGCTTGGTTGCCTAAGTCATGCAGACTAGACGGATTGCCAATAATCCGCTGACTGGTTTTTACATATGTATCTAAAGCCTGGGGGTAAATCGGTGTAGTTGCACTATTATCAAAATAAATCATTTGTCACCCTTCTTTTTTAAAATTCTTTCCCATTATATACTTTCTAAAGTATCACTTCAAGTCACCCCCACGCCATAAAAACAGAGGCTTGTCTGTCGACAAACCTCTGTTTAGTGATTGTTTAATTAAATTGCTGTTAGATTAGGGTTATTGATATTTTTAAAATAAAAATCTTCGATTCGTTTGAACGCCCCTGGCTCAACAGCTTCCAATGCTGTTCCAATTTCATCTAATGCATCTTGATAACGGAATTCTGTCGAGAATAAATACATGCTTTTATCTAAAGCCGTTCGGATGTTCTCGTGAGTATGACGATAGCGGTTTGCATATTGCATCATTTGTTCTGTCAGAGCTGCTGCATTGACTAAATCTTTTGTTTTCTTATCTAATAACTCTAAATCATCTTCGCATAAGTCACACAAACGATTGATTTCATCCATGTTAATGCGCATTTTATTTAAGGCTCGGCTTAAATCTTCAATTCGATCCGTTGCCACATAGAAAAATTCTAAGTAATCAGCAGACAAACCTGGTAATCGTTGCTTTTCAACATACCGTTTGATACTCCGTAAACGGAATTCGTATTCGTCGACTTTTTCTTGGGCGACTTTTTCGCCTTTTCTTAGTTCTTTCAATGAAGCATCAATTTCTAATTGTTGATTTTCAATATCATCTAAAATCTTATAGCATTCTTTATAGAACGCTTGAATTTCAGAGTAAGGAACGGTATGTTCTTTCATTCGAGGTTCCAAGTCTTTTTGACGGCGAATAATTTCTTCAATTTCCGTTTGGAAACCACGACTACGTCCTAGCTCGTTGTTATTTAAGGTGTAGCTTTGTGATACATGGTCCAATTCAATCATTAATTGACGGTTATTTTTTAAGGAATGAGAAATATAATCGTCAATAATTTTTTGATTGGTCACGACATATTTCTTCGCTTCAATCTCACGTTCCATCACTTCATATAATGCATCAATCGCCGTTGCTGTGTCGCGATTTGCGACCTCTACTGCGGCAATCTCTGTTTTCTCTAAATCAGCCATTGAATTCTCGACACGTTTTTTCGCATGTTGAATTTCTTCAGCAAAGTTTTGTTCAGGGAACACGTAATCGTCAGCTAATAATTGGTTGTAGCCTTCTTCGATTTCTTTTAATTGATCTGGGAAAGTTTCATTTAATTCTTCATACATTGGTGGAATCCGTTTCATTAAGTCTTCCAATTCATACGTATGACGTTCCGCATCTTCTAGGACTTCTCGAGCCTCGATTGGGTCCCCCGATGTATTTAGTGTGACAAATTGTGTGAATTCAATTTCGACGTTTCTTAATTGTTTTTGGATTTCGGAGTATGCTGGACCAAAGCTAGCTTTATCATCTTTTAGTGATTTACTTAATTCTTCATAGACATCCAAAGCTTTTTGAACTTCTAATGAATTGCGCTCTTCACTTTCACGTAATTCTTTCAAGCCATTACGAATGACTTCCACTTCGGCTTCCATTTCGGTCATCGTTTCATTCGCTTCCACGACTGCTTTCTTCGCTTTCATGAAACGGAAAATTTCATTTTGATTTTCGACTTCATAAATTTGACTCTCTAGTTCGGCGAAAGAACGCGTTGATAGTTCTACCCAACGTTGATTCCATTCACGGAAACTATTTTGACTCTGTCCAACTAGATGCATTTTTTTAATGTCATCGATTTCTTCAAAGACTGGCAAGTCAAACAGGGCTTCTTTACGAACTTCTAATTCATCTAATTGTTCTTGATTTTTTTTGCGCATAAAATAACCAATTAAGTATAGCACCGCAGCAATAATAACGATTACTAGTACTAAAATGATAATCCAATTATTCTTCATTTTGGCTCCTCCGATAATTTTTCTATAATAAAAGAAAGGTTGTTTGTTCTCTTCACACGGTTATCTATTGTTCCTGACCCTTGAAAAAGGGCATTCTTGCAGAAATACCTATAGAAAATTATAGCACAAACTGTATATTCATTCACTAGTTATAACAAATTTTTTTAAGAAAACCCGCGATCTTCTTACGAAGGGGTTGATTCACTGCTTTCATCGATCCGATTTTCACTAATTTTTTTACAAATATCACTTAGTTGTGTTAAGAAGGCATCCGCTTGACTTTGATCCATCCCAAAGTGTTCATCACGCATAGCCCAAACTTCTAGCCCAGCTTCTTTGGCAGAAGCAATGCCTTTTTCTGAATCTTCAATGGCTATACATTCCTGTGGCGCAACAGCTAATTCTTGTAACGTGTGCAGATAAATATCCGGCGCCGGTTTACTTTCTTCGAAATCTTCCCCACTCACGACCGCATCAAAATAACTACTTAATTGCCCCACTGTCAAAACCTCTTCAATTGCGTCTTTTGTGGAAGAAGAAGCTAATCCGATTTTATAGCCTTGTCTTTTTAAAAATTGTAAAACACGTTTCGCATTTTCATCAAGCACAGCTAAATAATCTATCGGATGCGCTTTTTTATAGGCTATGTATTGTTCATTTAAAAAAGCAATATCTAGCTCTCTTTTGTTGACTTGTTCAATCTTTTGCCATAATGAACGCATATCCGCACCGACTAATTCCGGCAAGGTTAGGCCCTCAATGGTCAAATCAAATTCCGCTAAAAATGCTTTACGTCGCTCATAATAATAAGCTTCGCTATCTACTAGGACACCGTCCATATCAAAAATAATGGCAGTTTTGGATTCTGTCATACTATTTAACTCCTTCGTTACGACTCATATCTTTACAGTTTAACAAAATTTTAAGAAAAAATGAAGAACAAATATTTTCATGATTTCCTAACTTTCTGAAAATAAGTGGTTGCTTTTCTAAATGTTTTTCGGTATCCTTTTACTAATCTACAAATGAGAAAATAATTAAAAACAGGAGTGATAAACGTGAACGTAGTTAAATTCGGCGGTAGCTCGCTAGCATCAGCACCACAGTTACAGAAAGTCTTACAAATCGTCAAGGAAGAGCCGCGCCGAACGTTTGTCGTTGTATCCGCTCCTGGAAAGCGAACCCCGCAAGATATTAAAGTGACTGATTTATTGATTCAATACTATCAGCGCTACTTAAATAATGAGGAAATTGAATCGACAATCTCTGCCATCATTCGTCGTTATGAAGATCTTTTTGATGAATTACACTTGGATAAAGCAGTTTTAGCTGATATTGCTATTTCGATTCGCCAATTAGCCACTTTACCAAAAGAAAACAATGCTTTTTTATTTGACTATTTTTTAGCTAGCGGCGAGGACAATAATGCAAAAGTTGTTGCCAGTTTTTTCAATCAGAATGGCTTAGATGCTCGCTACATTAGTCCAAAAGAATTAGGTCTCCTAGTGACACCTGAGCCAGGCAATGCCCGCATTTTACCAAAAGCTTTAGAGAAAATTAGTGCCTATCGTGAGACTCAACAAATCTTGGTTATTCCAGGTTTCTTTGGTTATACAGAAGCCGGCGAAATTTGTACTTTTTCTCGTGGCGGTTCCGATATCACAGGGTCCATTGTTGCCGCAGGTGTTCAAGCAGATTTGTATGAAAACTTTACCGATGTGGACGGAATTTATGTCGCCCATCCTGGAATTATTGAACAGCCTCAAACGATTCAAGAATTGACCTACAGAGAAATGCGGGAGTTAGCTTATGCAGGATTTGCCGTCCTCCACGACGAAGCTTTAATGCCTGCCTATCGCGCAAATATTCCAGTCGTTATCAAAAATACTAACAACCCACATCATCCTGGCACCCTAATTACCACTTCTCGCAAAGTGAAGCATGCCCCTGTTGTAGGAATTGCTAGTGATCAAGGGTTCGCAAGTATTTACATTAGTAAGTATTTAATGAATAGAGAGTTAGGTTTTGGGCGACGGCTTTTAGAAGTACTAGAAAAATTAGCCTTAAGCTATGAGCATATGCCCTCAGGAATTGATGACATCACAATTGTTTTAAGAGAAGACCAGTTAACAACTGAAATTGAAAATAGACTGATGGCCCAACTCCAAGAAGTTTTAGCGCCTGATGAGTTACGCATCACGCATCACCTTTCCATGATTATGATTGTCGGGGAAGGCATGCGCCAACGAATTGGGGTTACTGCTGAAAGTACAATGGCGTTAGCCAAAGAAAAAATCAACTTAGAAATGATTAACCAAGGATCTTCGGAAGTAAGTATTATGTTTGGTATCAAAAAAGAACAAGAAGAAAAAGCCATCAAAGCCTTATATCGGACGTTCTTCCATGATTAATGAAAAAGACGAATGAGTTTTCTCATTCGTCTTTTTCATTGGTCTCAGTAATTTTCAATTGGCGTTGAATTTCCGCTTTAATTTTAGCTTCTGGCGCAAAATCTTGTTCCCAATTTTCAGGTTTTAATACTTTATTTGTTTCCGGATCATAATGTGGCTGTCCATCTGGAAATAATTTTCCCATATTGGCTTGATGAACGATTTCAATAATTTTTGTTGGATTGACGCCCATTAAGCAAAACGAACCATAAGTAAAATACAATAAATCGACTAGTGCATCCACTTCCTCCACTAAAGGATCAGATACTGGTTTGCCTTTCGCCAAGACTTTCTGCTCTGCTTTATCGACAGATTTTTTTAATCCGTTGACCAATTGTTGAAAAAGCACCTGGTCATTATTAGCAGCACTATATAAAAATTCTACAAGTTCTTCAACTTTAAACTCTGCTCGTCGACTGGCTAGCTCTGGCGAAAAAGCAGTTGGTTGCTCTGGTTGTTGTGGATTAAAAACCTCGTGGAATGCACAAGCCATTTCATAAGGGGATTGCTTTTCAGACATTCAGCTACCTTCTTTCTCAAAATAAATCTAATTGTTTTGGATTCAAATCATCGTAACTCAAATTCAAGACTTTTTGCATCTGTAGGGCGTTTTCTGCGGCATCGCCGCCAGAATTATTATTAAAAATTACGCCCACTTCTTTAGCTTCTTGCGACATTTTTAAAACAGCTTCGCTTAAATCAGCGATTTCCTGCGTATTATAATGATAGAGGGTTCTTTTTTTACGCCACTCTGCATCATTGGCTAACCAGCCAGCCGCATTACGTCCGTGAAACCGGAAGAGCACGAGATTAGGATTCGTTACATACGGATAAAAGGGCACTGGATTTGTAGGAATCTGCGGTTCATCTACAATCACAAGTGAAAATTGATTTTCTTTCATAAATTGCAACATTTGTTTTACAAAGTTTGGTTGATACCATGAATTATTTCGTAATTCAATGGCGATGGGTAGGTCTTTAAACCAGTGACGAATTTTTTGCAAGTAAGCGACATTTTCTTTCGTACAACCAAATGTTCCTGAAAATTGTACCAGAAAGGCAAATAATTTTTTACTTTCAATTAATGGGGCCATACTTTCTAAAAAGGCGGTGATCATTTCTTCTTCACTTGCATAATAGGTCTGCCACTCACCTTGACAACTGATTCCACTATAAACTTTCATGACAAAGCGAAAGTTTTCGGGAACTGCTTTGACCCATTCAGCTACTCGTTCTTTGGGAGGAATCCCGTAATACGCCGTGTCCATTTCAACTAGCGGTAAATGACTGGCATATTCATAAAGCGTGGCCCGTTTTTTTCCAGTTAAATAGTCGTGTTCACTAAAAGATGTTAATCCTAAGCGAATCATGTCCTTCCTCCTCTGCGTAACTTTTTATTTTTCTAAACCGTCATCTCAACTTAGTTGGTCCAATCGATATTCGCTTCACAATAGGTTTGACCATCAATCCGAATCTCATGGCGTGTTTTCAAGTGATTTTCTTGTTCGACAATTTCGTAATGACTTTCGACTTCTTGCCCATATTCTACTTCTTTGTCAAATTTCACAAGAATTTTTTTCGGTTGATGCGTTGTTAAAAAGTCATACCCTAACACATCCAATAACCAATTAAAATAAATCGCATTATTAACATGTTGATTGCCATCAATATCAAAAAAACGCACACGATAAGGTAAAAAGTTCCCCTCTGTGACCTTTTCAATTTTTTCATGGCGATAAATTTTAGTGATTTTTTCAGAATCAAAAGGTGCAATAATTTCTGGTAGCACACTACTGATTTTCCGATTTTTTTGATCCATTAAGACAAAGGTTGATTTCACAAAGACACATTCATTGCCTTCTTCATCATGAACCCAAAAGTTACGATAACAAAAATATTTGTTATAACTCATAGCTTGCGTTGTAATTGCTACTTTTTCACCAACTTTTGGTAAGCGGTGAATCTCTATTTCATAGTTGGTGATGACCCATCCTAGGCCAAATTGGGCGACATAAGCTGCATTTCTTCCTAGTAATTCTGTTTGTTCTTCTGATACTTTAATGACAACCGCTAACAAAGCCGGTATTTTCATTGCACCAGTAAAATCGCCGTCATAGTAGGCAACTTCATAAGAGGATGTATGTTTTTTTCCCACGAAATAATCTCCTTTTTCCAATGGCTACTTTCGTGTCATTGTTTCTTCTTAAAAGTATACCACGTGATTTCTTCAATTGCGATTCCGAATGAAAAATTAACAAAACTTTGAAAAACACTATTATTTAAAAACATTCTTAATATTACTTAAAAAATATTGTTTTATTTTTAAAAATAACATTTCTTATTATTTGTATCCGAAAGATTATTATGTTATATTCCTATCTGTAAGCGCATACAAAATAATTTTTTAGGAGGTTTTTTTCGTGAAAAAGAGTTTATTAACAATCGTCCTGGCTTTTAGTTTTGTTTTAGGTGGCGCTGCATTGGCCCCTACTGTTTCGGAGGCTCATGGTTACGTAGCAAGTCCTGGAAGTCGTGCTTTCTTTGGTAGTTCTGCTGGTGGTAACTTAAATACAAATGTTGGTCGTGCACAATGGGAACCTCAAAGTATCGAAGCGCCCAAAAATACGTTTATTACTGGTAAATTAGCCAGTGCAGGTGTCTCAGGTTTTGAACCTTTGGATGAACAAACAGCTACTCGTTGGCACAAAACAAACATTACCACAGGTCCCCTTGACATCACTTGGAACTTAACTGCCCAACATAGAACTGCTTCTTGGGATTACTATATTACTAAAAATGGCTGGAATCCCAATCAACCATTAGACATTAAAAACTTCGACAAAATTGCTTCAATCGACGGCAAACAAGAAGTTCCTAATAAAGTTGTTAAACAAACAATTAATATTCCGACAGACCGCAAAGGTTATCATGTCATTTACGCTGTTTGGGGCATTGGTGATACGGTGAACGCCTTTTACCAAGCGATTGATGTGAACATTCAGTAAAAACACTCACATCTTAAACTAAATTAAAGGAGTTCTCAAAAAATGAAGTTAAAAAAAATAATTCCTGCTTTTCTCCTTCTTTCAACCGTAGCAGTTGGCTTGTGGTTAACGCCTACTCAAGCTTCTGCAGATGCTGCGGATACGATGGTAGATATCTCTGGCAAAAAAGTGTTGGTTGGATATTGGCATAACTGGGCCTCAAAAGGACGCGATGGTTACAAACAAGGAACATCAGCATCACTGAACCTTTCAGAAGTAAATCAAGCCTACAATGTCGTACCGGTTTCCTTCATGAAAAGCGATGGTCTGACACGGATTCCTACGTTCAAGCCTTATAACCAAACGGACACTGCCTTCCGACAAGAAGTCGCACAATTAAATAGTCAAGGTCGCGCAGTTTTATTGGCACTTGGTGGAGCAGATGCACATATTCAATTAGTCAAAGGCGATGAACAAGCCTTTGCGAATGAAATCATTCGTCAAGTGGAAACATACGGCTTTGATGGTTTAGACATCGATTTAGAGCAATTGGCGATTACTGCTGGCGACAACCAAACCGTTATCCCTGCTGCGTTGAAAATAGTCAAAGACCATTATCGAGCACAAGGAAAAAATTTCATCATTACGATGGCGCCAGAATTCCCTTATTTAAAACCTGGTGCCGCTTATGAAACATACATTACTTCCCTAAATGGTTATTATGATTACATTGCCCCACAATTATATAACCAAGGCGGCGACGGTGTCTGGGTTGATGAAATTATGACTTGGGTTGCTCAAAGCAACGATGCTCTAAAATACGAGTTCCTCTATTATATGTCTGATTCATTAATCCATGGCACACGCGGCTATCTACAGATACCAAACGATAAATTAGTCCTTGGTTTACCAGCAAATCGGGATGCTGCTGGTAGTGGCTATGTTGTTGAGGCTACCCCTGTAGCCAAAACTTTTGATCAGTTAGCAAAAGACGGTAATCCTATCCGTGGCTTAATGACTTGGTCTTCAAATTGGGACGTTGGTCAAGATGTCAACGGCAAGTCCTACAACAATGAATTTGCGACACGTTATAGTAACCTCGTAAAATAAAAGCTATTTTGAGACAGAACACCGCATTTGGTTCTGTCTCTTTTTAAATTTTACTCACCTGTCTTTCAATAATCCAAACAATGTTCTCTCGCTTTCTAACCAATTAATTTTAAACCAATCACAGAAACAATGATTAAAAAAATAAAAAATATCCGGCGTGGATCTTTTGATTCACCTAAGAGCATTCCTAAAATAGCGCCTCCTGCTGTACCAATTCCTGTCCAAACCGCATAAGAAACGCCCATCGGTAATTGTCTCATCCCTAAATATAAGAATAAGAAACTACCACTAAACGCTAGAATTAAAATTAACAATGAACGTAAGTCTTTTTTTGTTGTAAATAGTTTAATTGAACCTACGCCAAAAATTTCAAAACAGCCTGCAATAACTAAGTATAACCAACTCATCTTGTTTCCTCCTCTTTATTTCCAGTTACCATTTTTAAGCCAATTACACCTATTAATAACAGCAACAGAAAAAGAACTTTTCCTATGCCCAATGGTGTGTGGAATAAAAAATGATCTGTCACAATAGTTCCAGCACTACCTAAGCCAACAAATACAGCATAGGCTGTACCGACTGGCAATTCCTCTCCTGCTTTAATCAGCGCATAGAAACTGATAAAGATTGCGATTACTGTCCCTAAAATCTCCCACCATGTTGTGCTATGCTTCATGCCAATGACCCAAATCACTTCACAAAAAGCGCCAAAAATAACTTTTAACCAAGCTTTACTCATCTTGTTTTCCTTCCCTTCCAAACAAAAAAAGTGCCAACAAACAGTTCAGCTATGGCCTAAGAACTGTTCATTAACACTTTAGTCGCAAGCATCCGGCGATGTTTACGAAAGTTTATGTATTAAAATATCTCAGGCTATTATATTCTTATTTTTAAAAAAAATCAACTAAAAAATAATAGTTCGAATTCGAGACATTTCTTTTGCATTTTTAGGACTAATCATTTAAACTTACTTTTAGTAAGTTATTTAATTAAAAAATTATTTTTCTTTTAGGAGGATTTTTATTATGAATACACAAATTTTAGGTTTACACCACGTCACTGCCATGACTTCAAGTGCTGAAAAAATTTATCACTTTTTCACCGATATTTTAGGTCTACGTTTAATTAAGAAGACTGTTAACCAAGACGATATTGAAACATATCATTTATTTTTTGCTGATGATGCCGGCTCTCCCGGAACAGACATGACTTTCTTTGACTTCCCAGGCTTACCTAAAGGAACCAAAGGAACGAATACAATTTCTCGTACTTCCTTCCGTGTAAAAGATGATGCTGCTTTGGATTACTGGGTATCACGCTTTAATGAATATGCAATTGATCATGGAGAAATTCAAGAACGTTTTGGTAAAAAGTATTTAGAATTTGAAGATTTTGACAATCAACGTTACCAACTTATTTCTGATGAAAAGAACCAAGGTGTTGCAGCCGGCACGCCTTGGAAAAAATCTAACGTCCCTAGTGAACATGCTTTAATCGGCTTAGGTCCAGCCTTTGTAACTGTCGAAAATTACGAACATCTGCAACTAGTTTTAACTGAAGTTTTAGGATTCAAATTGATTGATGCTGAAGGTAGTTTCCATTTATTTGAAGTTGGCGAAGGTGGGAATGGTGCCAGCATTATCGTAGAGCATCGAGAAGATTTGCCAGCGGCCCAAGAAGGCTACGGCAATGTCCATCACTTAGCCTTGCGCGTTGCCGATGAGGAAGCACTACGTTTCTGGATTGAAAAAATTAATCGTTTGGAATTTCCTAATTCTGGCTTTGTGGAACGTTTTTACTTTAAATCTGAATATTTCTTGGCAGCAACACATGTTTTATTTGAACTGGCAACCGATGGTCCTGGTTTTTTAGAGGATGAAACCTATGAACACGCTGGTGAAAAATTATCATTACCGCCATTTTTAGAACCAAAACGGGCAGGGATTGAAGAATTTGTGCGTCCTTTCGATACTTCAGATGCGAATGTTCAAAGAAATTAGTATTTTTTCTAGGAGGTTCCTATGATTCATTACAATAGTAACGAGTTATCTGCAAAAACAGCGTATAAATTTTTATCAGGAAGTATTATTCCTCGGCCAATCGCTTGGGTTACAACACAAGATACAGCTACAGGTGTCGTCAACGCTGCTCCCTTTAGTTTCTTTAATGCGGCGGCAGCTGAAATTCCTTTAGCAACGTTGTCCATTTTACGACCAGACAAAGAGCCTAAAGATACGGCACGAAACATCTTGGCTACTAAAGAACTTGTCATCCATTTCGTTAACGAAGACGTTCTTACTCAAATGAATCAGACTTCGGCGTCTTTAGCAGCAGAGATCAGTGAAATTGACACATTCGGTATTGAAACCATTGCCAGCCAGACTGTTACTGTTCCAGCAATCAAAGTCGCGCCGATTCGGATGGAAGCTCGCTTACATCAATATGTACCTATTGCTAACCATGAAGGTCAAATTATTACGGATTTATTCATTGTAGAAATTACCGATTTCTATTTTGATTCAGCCGTTTTCGATGAAGAACATCAGTACATTTTACCTGAAAAACTCCAACCGATTGCTCGTTTAGCAGGCAATGATTATACAACATTGGGCGAAATCCGTGAAGTTCGCCGCCCAACGTAAAAAGAAGGCCCCCGCCATGACGGCGGGGGCCTTCTTTTTCTGTTTTATGCTAATGCTCCCATTGGATCCCAAGGTGCCAAAACAGTTGGCGCTTGTTCCCAAGCTTTTTTCTGTTCGTCAGTTAATAAATCTTTGTGCACAACGATTTGATAAGTGTATTCGTCCATCCACGCATCGCTCATGACGAAGAAGCCATTTTCACCGACTTTTTCGCCCCAGCTATTTTCCACTTTCCATTTTGTTGTTTGACCATCAACGATATCAACACCTGTTAAAACCATGGCGTGTGTCATTAAGCTTTCACCAAAGTCTAAACGTTCTGCTTTAGTCATCGTAAAATCAATATCAAAAAGATCGTTCATATCGTAAACATCTAATGCCATAATTCCTGTGTCACGTGTTGAAGATTGTCCGACATCACAACCAAACCAAACAGATTCGCCTTGTTCCAATTGTGCAGCAGCTAATTTTTTGAAAGCAGCCATTTCTACATTTAAATATTTAACTTCTTTGCCGCCGACAACATTCCCTAACATTTCAACAGTGTATGTTTTGTTGAAGGGTTTATCTTCTGTAGGAGCATTAATAATACTTACATAATCATGTAAATTAACGCCAACGTATTTTTCAAAGAATGTTTGCGGTGTTAGATTTTGATCCAAATGATAATTTTTTTCTTCGTCACGGTATTCAAAATCAAAGGTTTCTGGCGGCGTTCCTAAAGAGATTGCTAAGAAATTATAAATTTCTTGTAACATTGCTTCTTTGTTTTTTTGGACTTCTTCAGCAGAAGCGCCTTTTTCAATTAAACTACGTAAAATTGTTGCATCTTTGCGTAATTTTTTATTTAAATAGTTGTTTAAATCACGTGAATTGGAACTGTTGCTGCTTTCAGGCATTGCCGTTTTAGGCACTACGCCATATTTATCAAAAATTGAAACGATCATATCCCATTGCCCACCATCTTGTTGTGGTGTAGCTAATAAAAAGGCCACTTTACGACTAGTCAACGGTTGATCGGCTGTTGCAATAATATTTTCATAGAAATAATTTGATTTTTCATATTTATCCCAGAAAAATGTATAGTTTTGTGATAATTCAAAATCTTTTAATTGAAACGCATTTAACATTCTATGTCTAAATGTATTTAATGCCGCAAACATCCAGCAGCGACCGCTTTGTTTTTGATTGGCCACTTTTCCAGTAGCTAAGTCGACTGAAAAGACGGGTACGTTATTCACGGCTCCTTGTACAGATTCACCTGAAGCGCTGATACCATTTTTTACTACACTACGTTGTAAGGCATTTTGTTTATTATTGTTCAAGAAATCTTGATGGAATTTCTCTGTTAATTTTGGTTCAATTGCTGTCATATTTTCATCGTCCTTTCATTTTACGTTCTTCTTCATTATATGCTTCTCTTTAAGTAGAAACAACCATTTACTCTAAATTCCTTGCTTTCCAACTCTTTTTGTATTAGTGTATATAATACAGATAGCACAAATAAGACAGGAGTGATTCGATGCTTTTAGAAATAGATGAACAAAGCGAACAGCCCATCTATCAGCAACTCATTGATCAAATCATTGTAGGCATTGCCAAAGGTGAACTGGTTCCCAATGAAAGTTTGCCTTCTATCCGACAATTGGCGGACGAAATCGGGGTCAATATGATGACTGTTTCAAAAGCTTATAATAAGTTAAAGCAATCAGGTTATATTGTGACTGACCGTCGTAACGGCACCAAAATTGCCGCAAAGTTACCTGCTACCGCTGTTTGGCAACAGCAATTGCATGAGCGTTTAGAACTTCTGTTGGCTGAAAGTTTTTTACATCAGCAATCCGAAGCAGAAATCCAAGCACTTATTCAGAAAATTTATCAAAATTTTGATTCGAAAGGGCGTGCATTATAATGGCGGTATTCTTTTATTTCATCCTAGTTTCTGTCGCTTTTTTTATGGCATTTACTATGGGGATTTATGCAAATCCTCACAAAAATATTATTTTGGAAAATACTTTACCAGAAGATAAACTACAAGATCCCAGCGTTCAAGCAATCCGAAAACGTTATAAAAAACGCTTGGTTCAACTAGCAGCTGTTTTTAGTGTTCTTAGTTTACCTTTGTTATTTATTCCTTATGATTCGATTTTATTGTTCCTTTTTCTGTTACTTTTATTTAGTTTTATTGGCAGTGGCTACTATCTGCAAATTGTTTATATTCGCAAAATGGCCGCTTTAAAAATGCAAAGCGGCTGGTTGTTGCCTAAACGTCCTCTCTTAATCGATACGCAATTAGTTTTAAATAAAAACCAGAAACTTATTTCATTTTGGTGGTTTTTACCTGCGATTATTCTTACTTTTGCTGGGGGCTTTTATTCCTTGCAAACGGCGATTGGTTCCTGGATTCTTTTCTTAATTACTGTTTTGATGTTAAGTTTGTTCATTGGCGGCTATTATTTTATTGCGCGCTTACCTGTCAAACCGCTAACTAGCGACTCAAAAATTAATCAGCAAATCAATGACTTATTTCGGCATCATTGGTCTGTTTTAATGGTTTTATCCGCCTTAGTTTTTGCACCGCTAACCATTTTACCAACTTTCACAATTGTAATTGATTATACGGTTGCGATGGCCCTTACTTTTTGTTATTTTATTCTTTTGTTTGTTTATGTAGGCTTTCTCTTCTACTACCTATTTTCAATGCGCAAAAAACAAGATCAATTCGTTTTACAGGCTGGCGATTATCGCTATGGGGATGATGATCAATATTGGCGGTATGGGATTTATATCAATCCAAAGGACCCCAAAATCATGGTTCCTGATCGCATTGGTATGAATTTATCTATTAACCTAGGACGGCCTGCTGGGAAAATTATTCTAGCCGCTACTGGTATTTTAACGATTGCAGTGCTGTTCTTTGCCACAGTACCAATGTTTATAAATGATTTTTCTAGTCATGCCTTTCAAGCAACTATTGAAAAGAAACAAATTGAGTTATCTGCCCCATTAGCAAAAACAAGGTCAATTCCTTTTAACCAAATCACTGCTGTTTCTTTGATTGATGACTTACCTCAAGAACGCATCCGCACAATGGGTGCTGCGACAGATAGTTACTTAACAGGAGAATTCAAAGTCGCTGGAAAACCTGCTTATTTACTAATTTATACAAAAAGTCATCCGATTCTGAAAATAGAAACGCGGGAGAAAGTTTATTATTATACTGCGCGTGATGGTCAAGAAACGACTAAGATTTATCAGGAAATCAAAGCAAAACTTCCATAACAAAAAAACAGGGCCTACTCATGATGGTAGGCCCTGTTTTTTGTTATTCGCTGACAACCTTGAATTTTGTATCTGCCAACGTGGTATTCAGTTCATCCTGGCTTACTTCACGATCTGCTGTCACAACGGCTGTTTGATCTGCCAAGTGAACCGCAACATTCGTTACGCCGTCAATTCCACTAAATTTTTCAGTGACCGCTTGAACACAGCCATCACATTTCATCCCATCAATTTTTACTGTTTTTTCCATTTCACTTCATCCTTTTCAATTTTATTTTTGACTTCCACTAGTTCTTTTCACCGTCGAAGGTTTAAATCCTTTTAAGCGTAAAGCGTTTAGTAAGACAGAGACTGAACTAAAACTCATAGCTGCTGCTGCAATCATCGGACTTAACAAAGGTCCACCAAATAAGTGTAACACACCCATAGCCACTGGAATACCTAATGTATTATAGGCAAATGCCCAGAAAAGATTTTCTTTGATGTTTTTGATGGTCGCTTTACTTAATTCAACTGCTGTAGGCACATCCATTAAATCACTACGCATTAGCACAATATCGGCCGATTCCATTGCAACATCTGTGCCTGAACCAATAGCAATCCCCACATCTGCTTGGGCAAGTGCTGGTGCATCATTAATCCCGTCACCCACCATCGCAACTTTTTTGCCTTCTGCTTGTAGTTTTTTCACTTCTAACGCTTTATCTTCTGGTAAAACTTCACTTAAGACACGATCGATACCTACTTGTTTCGCAATCGCCTCTGCAGTACGCTTGTTGTCTCCCGTAATCATCACGGCTTCGATCCCCATTTTATGCAAACGTGCAATGGCTGTTTGACTGCTATCCTTCACAGTATCTGCTACCGCAATGATACCCGCAAACGAACCATCTTTTGCCACAAACATTGGGGTTTTCCCTTCTTCTGCCAAACGATCCGCTTGTTGAACAAACGTTGATAGCTCAATGCCTTCTTCTTTCATTAATTTTATATTGCCCAAAAGTAGGACTCGTTCGTTGATTGTCACACGGATGCCATGACCTGGAATCGCTGAAAAATCGCTTCCTTCTGCTAATGGCAATTGACGTTCTTTAGCCGCTCCCACAATTGCTTCACCTAGAGGATGTTCTGATCCTTGTTCTGCAGAAGCTGCTAATGTTAGTAACTCAGCTTCTGAAAGTGCTGAATCAGCAACTAAAATATCCGTAACCACCGGTTTGCCTTCTGTAATAGTTCCTGTTTTATCAAACACGATTGTTTGAATTTTGTGAGTGGTTTCTAAAGCATCCCCACTTTTAATTAAAACGCCATTTTCAGCGCCCTTACCTGTCCCCACCATAATCGCAGTCGGCGTTGCCAAGCCGAGCGCACAAGGACAAGCAATCACTAACACAGAAATGGTAATTGTCAAAGCGAAAATCCATGACTCTTGTCCTAAAAAGAACCAAGCCAAGCCAGAAAGAACAGCCAAACCAATAACGATTGGGACAAAAACACCCGAAATTTTATCAGCTAATTGTGCAATCGGTGCTTTTGAGCCTTGCGCATCTTCCACTAATTGAATGATTTGGGCAAGGGCCGTCTCTTTTCCCACTTTTGTTGCCTTGAATTGAAAGCTGCCATTTTTATTGATGCTAGCACCAATTACTGCATCACCGACTTTCTTTTCAACAGGCAAACTTTCGCCCGTTAACATGGCTTCATCCACAGAACTACTGCCTGAAACAATCACTCCATCAACAGGGATTTTATCTCCTGGGCGAACAATCACAATGTCATCCAACTGAACAGCATCAACTGGCACTTCAATTTCTGCGCCATCACGTAAAATATGGGCAGTTTTCGGTGCTAAACCCATTAATTTTTTTATCGCATCTGAGGTTTTCCCTTTTGAAACAGCTTCGAAATATTTTCCTAATGTAATTAAAGTTAAAATAACACCCGCTGATTCATAATAAAGAGCCATTGTAAAACTTGTGTCTCCTAAGAATATCATGACTGTGCCATATAAACTATACACAAAAGCAGCACTGGTTCCTAAAGCTACCAAAGAAAACATATTTGGATGCCCTTTAAATAACGCTTTAAAACCAACTGTGAAAAATTCTCTGCCGACATATAGGACGGGTAACGTCAAAATCAATTGAACCATTGCAAAGGTCGTCGCATGTGTCATTGGATTCAACAAATCCGGCAATGGTAAGCCTACCATGTGTCCCATCGCAATATAAAGAAGTGGCACTGTAAACACCGCTGAGATCCAAAAACGTTGCCACATCTCAGCAATATGTTTTTGTTTCTTTTCACGATCTTGGTCCGCTGTTGCACCTGCAGCGACTTCTTCTGTCGCCTGATAACCTGCATCCGTAACTGCTTTGATAATTTCAGCACTCGTTACTTGATGGTCGTCATAACTAACCACCAGTTTTTCCGTGGCTAAATTAACAATCGCTTGTTGAACACCAGATAATTGGTTCACAGCTTTTTCAATCGTTTGGGCACAGGAAGCACAACTCATTCCTTCAATCGCAAACGTTCGTTGCTGGGCTGGGCTAATCGCCTTGTAGCCAGCATCTGACACAGCTTCCTTAATTTCTTCTTCTGTGACTTCCGTCTGATCATACGTGACACTTAATTTTTCCGTAGCTAAATTGACACTTGCCTTTGCCATCCCAGGTAACTTCGCCGTAGCCTTTTCAATCGTTTGGGCACAGGAAGCACAGCTCATCCCTTCAATATCAAACGTTTTACTTTCCATTTTTTTCACTCCTTTTTAAATTAAATGACATTGGCATTGACCAGGAATACAGTTGCAAGGGACGGATTCAACCGCCGTCTTGCGCTTCTCTTTCAAGAGTTCCTCTAATCGATCCAAATCGTCATAACTCAACTGACTCTCTGTTAAAATTGTTTCTACCACGGAACCAACTTTACGGCTGCACACCTTGGCCAAAAGTTCATCTGCCACCGTTTCAACGCTCTGACGTTCTTCTACTAGCGGATAATAAATATATTTATTGCCTGCTTTCTCCGTCCCAACTAACCCTTTATCTGTTAAACGACTTAGTAACGTCTTGACGGTCGTTGATTTCCATTCTTTCTTCTCATTTAAAAGTGTATGCACTTCACGACTCGTGGTCTTGCCTTGGGTCCAAATAACCCGCATGACTTCCCACTCTGCATCTGTAATTGTCGCTAATTTATCTTTTGCCATACTCGTTAAATTCCTCCTTCATCAATAAAAAAAGAGTTCAAGGTTATTGACTACAAACGTAGTCGTTTATCTTGAACTCATCATATAGCTATTTTATTTTTTTGTCAACAACTTCTGCTCATCTTTTTTTATTGCAACGCAGATTCTTGTTTTTTAACAAAGTATTTCAACAAGAACGGTGCAACTAAGGTCGTTAAGATAATTACCACAATCATGCTCGTATAATACGCTTCTGAAAGTAATTTAGATTGGTAGCCAATTTGCGCAATGATTAATGCCATTTCCCCACGCGAAACCATCCCAGCACCGACCATTAAAGAACTTGTATTGGAGAAACCAACCATTTTCGCTCCCCAGGCGCCGCCCAGTAATTTCGTTAAAATCGCCATAATCGTCATTACCAAAATAAAAGGTAAATCCTTTCCTAACGTGTTAAATGTCACTGATAAGCCAATGCTGGCAAAGAAGACGGGAATAAACACGGCATAGCCAATAGCTTCAATATTGAAATCAATTTCTGTTTTTGCATCCGTTTGTCCCACAGCAATCCCTGCAAAAAAGGCACCTACGACAGAACTTAAACCAACTAAATCAGCCAAATAAGCCATGCCCAAACAGATAATCAATGACATGATAATAACAGACGACCCAATGTTCATTTTTTGACTTAAACGTAGTAAATAGGGAGCGATAAAGCGGACCAAAAAGAAAATCCCAATAAAGAATAAGCCTTGTTCAATTAACTTAACAATAAAGCTGACTTCTGTATTGCCGCCTGTACTTGCACCAATCATGCCGACAGCGACGCTTAAAATAATCACGACCACGATATCGTCAACGACAGAAGCTCCAAGAATCGTTGCACCTTCTTTACTACTTAAAACATTCAACTCTCTTAATACTTCTACTGAAATGCTGACCGACGTTGCTGCTAAAACTAACCCAAGGAAAAAAGCTTCTTTCCAAGAAAAAGCAAACAGCTGACCAATCAACATAGTAAAACCAACCGGTAAAACGATGCCCAAAATAGCAACCATGACACTAGGTTTCGCATATTTTTTCAATAATTCCAATTCACATTCCATTCCAGCAATAAACATCAACATAATGACACCAATTTCTGAAAAGTCATGCACAAACACATCTTGATGCACAATATTTAACATCGCTGGACCTAACACAATCCCTACTAGCAATTGCCCAATTACCGCAGGAATTCCTACTCTTTTACAAGCAACACCTGCTAAAGTCGTTGTAATTAAAATCAAACATAAAATACCTAAAAATTCCATTCTATTTCCCTCTTTCTCTATTAACCAATCATCACTGATTCTTTTGGATATTGAACTTTCGACTGACTTTCCAAGCCTTTCTTAATTAATGACAATAACACCGTGTACACACCCACACGACCGACGAACATTAGAAAAATAATCACCAGTTTACCAAAAACAGTTAAATCTGGTGTTAACCCCATTGTTAAACCAACCGTTCCAAATGCAGAAACCACTTCAAAAACGATATACTCAATCCCGTTTTTTAAAGGTAATGTTTCTGTAAACGAGAGAATAACCGAAGCAGTTACACATAAAAAAGTTGCCAAGAAGAACAAAGTAAACGCTTGGAGCACTACTCGCTCAGGAATTGTGCGTTCATGGAATTCCACTCGCTGTTTCCCTTTAAAAATCGCACGAAATTGTAAAAATAACACACCAAACGTAGTGGTTTTCAAGCCGCCAGCGGTTGATCCTGAAGTGCCACCAATAAACATCCACAAAATCGTGACAATCAGGCCTGGATTACTCATTTTCAAATAATCAACTGAATAAAAGCCAGCCGTTCTTGGTGTAACCGACAAGAACCAACTGTTGACAAGACGCTGCCAAAAAGACATGTCAGCTGGAAAATGGCGATATTCCGAAATGTAAAAAATAACGGTCCCTAAGACTAAAAAGGTGGCGGTCACCGTTAAAGCAAGACGTGTATGAATACTAACACGGTGCTTAATTCTATTTTTATAACCTTTAATCATTGCAAAAATATCGCGCCACACAATAAATCCTAAACCACCAGCTATAATTAAAAAGCTAATGACTAGTAAAAGATAAGGCGAATTTTGATAAGGAACCATACTATCCCCTAGCAAATCAAAGCCAGCATTACAAAATGCCGAAACGGCATGGAAGAGACTAAAAAACATCCCTTTTTTCCACCCAAATGTTGGCACAAATTGAAAGGACAACAAGAAGGCTCCAAGTAATTGAATAATGGCCGCAAACTTCATAATATATTTCATTAAACGAAAAACTCCGGAAACTTCACTAACATTTAAAGCTTCTTGATACAACATCCGTACACTTAGTGACGCTTTTTTCCGTAGCAAACTAAAGAAAATCGTGGCAACGGTTAAAAAGCCTAAGCCGCCTAATTCAATCAAAATCATAATAATAACTTGCCCGATAGGACTCCAATGTTCCGCCGTATTCAAAGGCGAAAGCCCTGTAACACAGACGGCGGAAGTTGCCACGAAAAAAGCATCAATCCATTGCGTTTTTTGTCCAGCTTGTGCAGAAAAAGGCATCATTAATAAGATTGTGCCTACAACAATTAATAGAAAAAAGCCTAAGACAATTGTTTGAACAGGTGAAATATACAACCTTCTTTTGATCTGATGTTTCATTTTTTTCTCCTCTACCATTTCTTTGTCAATCAAAAACAACACAAACGGCTAGACAACTGTTGCTTTGTTCCTCTCGCCCTATGAGAAACTCAAAACCTTGAAAGCAACTTGCCCAACCGAATAATTATTTTTTAATTTTTGTTTTCACGTTGATAAATCGAATAAACCAACTCATTTTTTTGATAAACCTGTTTTAAACGAACTGGGATTGATTGATCCATTGTCTCGTATAGAGCAATGCCCTCACCCAGAAACAGTGGTATTGTCGTCAAAATGAAGGTATCAATTAAATCAGCTGCCAAAAGCGGTTGAACCACTTTCGGGCCTCCAACAATCCAAATTCCCGCGCCGTCTTCTTCTTTGATACGACGAATTAATGTGACGGGATCTTCCTTTGTAAAAGTTCTTGAAGCAGTTGATGGTTCTGGATGAGAGGTAATGATATAAGAATGCTTGTCTTCATAAAAATACACATCTGGGGACAATTCTTGTGTCACTTGATCATAAGTAGTCCGCCCCATTACCACAGTGTCTATTTTTTCATACATTTCATCGTAACTACGATCTTCTTCATCGCCACGAATATTCTCTTCTAACCAAGCAACACCGCCCGCTTTGTCCGCAATGAAACCATCAATACTCGCTGCAATAAATAAAATTACTTCCCGTGCCACATCAACGCCTCCTTTTCTCTTCTTATCTATTTTAGCTTGTTTTCACAAAAAACTCTAGGGGTGCGCATTGTTATTTTTAAAAGAAAAAAGAGAAAAACTAGGATAATTGGGCTACTTTTTGTAAAATAGGAAATAAGAAACTTTTTATTGAGTTATTTTACATTTTTTTCAAGAAAAATAAGAATTGGTGTATTTGATTTACACAAAAAAATAACATATTCAGTTTTTATATAAAGGAGGATTACTTTGTTTGACTTAGAGAAGGTTCAGACCTTGAATGAATTAGAAATGCTCGTTTACCATTATGTATTGGAACACCTGCACCAAATCCCTCAACAGACCATTCGCCAACTGGCTACTTCCTGTCATGTCTCCACCTCAACGATTCTACGATTTTGTAACAAAATGGGCTATGCTGGTTTTTCCGAATTAAAATATGCAGTGAAAGAAGAAGCCAAACAAACACAAACGTTTGAAAATTTTTATGATGCCACAGTTCACGTCGATGCTTTTTTGAAAAAATTAAACCAAGAAACCTATTACGAAATGCTTCGTCCAGCAATTCAAATGATTGTTCAAGCACGTCACGTTGCCTTTACTGGCATTGGTACTAGCGGAATTTTAGGTAGTTATGGCAGTCGTTATTTTGCCAACTTAAATATCAATTCTTACAGTATTGCTGACCCCTTTACGCCTATCCCCAAGCGCGGATTTGAAAATACATTAGCCTTGATTCTGTCTGTATCTGGGGAAACCAATGAAATGATTAAACAAATGACCGACTTTAAAACAGCTGGCGCCAAAGTGCTAAGCATTACCAACAATCAACATTCAACTATTGCCCGCTTGGCTGACTACAACATCTCCTATTATATGCCCGACGAACGTTCTCCATTTGCAGATAAATCAGTCAATACAACCACTCAAATCCCTGTCATTGCTTTAATTGAACTCCTAGCTCATCAAGCAAGTCAACTTTTAAAGGAACTAGATGAAACACCTTCCTAGTTGTTTTTCACAAAAGCTCATGCTGTCTAAAACAGCATGAGCTTTTGTGTTTTTTTTCTTGGTACATGTTTCTCATTCAAGCAAAAGTCTATTTTTTCTTCAAATAAGCTTATATAGTAAATATGTAAACGGATACATTTGCATTTATATTATTCTTCAAAGGAGAGATTTTTATGAACGAATGGATTAACGAGAAATTATTACCTCCAGTACTAAAATTCGTCAATACCAAAGCAATTACTGCCTTACGGAACGGGATGCTTTACACGATGCTTTTTACCATTGTTGGTTCCGTATTTCTTCTATTAGCGAATTTCCCAGTTACAGCTATTTCTGAATGGGTTAACGCAAGTGGCCTGGCCGTTTATTTCAATCAAGCATATGGTGCATCTTTTGCGATTATGTCGTTATTTGCGGTCATCGGTATTGCCTACTCGTATGTAAAAAGCGAGGGATTTGAAGGCCTCCCAGCGGGTATGATTGCCATGGTGGTTTTCATTTTGTTTATGTCATCTGAAGTCAAAGATGCGGTTTCTGGCGCAGTAGTTGGCAATGTCATCAACAAAGATTGGACAGCTGGCAAAGGGATGATTACAGCTATTATTGTTGGTTTGTTAGTCGGCGTTGTATATAGTTGGTTTTTACGTCATGATATTCGTATCAAATTACCAGAAGCTGTACCAGAAAATGTGGCCAATTCCTTTACTGCGTTAATTCCTGCCAGCGTCATTGTAACTGGTGCAATGCTAATTTTCATTCTTCTAGATAAAGTCTTCAATACGACATTCTTTGACTTTATTTACGAAGTGCTACAATCACCACTTCAAGGAGTCACAGATTCACTAGGTGGCGCATTACTATTAGGTTTTGTCATTCCGCTCTTTTGGTTTTTTGGTGTTCACGGGTCAACAATCGTTGGCGGTATCATGGGCCCTATTTTACAAGCAAACTCTTTAGAAAACACCGAAATTTTGAAATCAGGAAAAGACTTAACACTGGCTAATGGCGGCCATATTGTTACACAACAATTTTTAGATCAATTTTTAACGGTCACTGGTGCGGGCATGACAATCGGGTTAGTCGTGTTCATGGTTTTCTTTGCCAAATCAGCTCAGTTCAAGCAATTAGGTCGGCTTTCAATTGGGCCAGCTGTTTTCAATATTAACGAGCCAATTGTCTTTGCTACACCTATCGTGATGAACCCAATCATGGCTGTGCCATTCATTATCACACCGATTGTTTCTTCTGTTGTGACATATTTTGCCTTGTACACAGGACTGGTTCCTCTCTTTACTGCGGTACAAGTTCCCTGGACTACTCCTCCAATCATTTCTGGACTTTTAGTTGGTGGTTGGCAAGCAGCGTTGCTTCAAGTAGTGGTACTAACGATGAGTTTCTTTATCTATTTACCGTTTGCTAAAAAAATGGATGCACTTAATTACGCAGAAGAAACCAATCAACCAATTACTGAAGAAACCCTTGAAAAAGTCGAAGCACAAAACGTATAAAAATTTGAACAAAGGACTGAAACGATATGTCAATTTTGAAAAATGATTTTCTTTGGGGCGGCGCTGTCGCTGCTCATCAATTAGAAGGAGGCTGGGACCAAGGCGGTAAAGGGGTGAGCGTGGCGGATGTAATGACTGCCGGTGCACATGGCGTCCCTCGTAAAATTACCGCAGGCGTTTTACCGGATGAACACTATCCTAACCATGAAGCGATTGATTTTTACCATCGCTATCAAGAAGATATTCAACTATTCAAAGAACTTGGTTTAAATTGTTTCCGAACCTCTATTGCTTGGACACGAATTTTTCCTAACGGAGATGAAGAAACGCCCAATGAAGAAGGCCTTCGTTTTTATGATGCACTTTTTGACGAGTGTTTGAAAAATGGCATTGAGCCAGTCGTGACACTGTCTCACTTTGAAATGCCTTATCATTTAGTCACAAAATATGGCGGCTTTCGCAATCGCCAGGTCATTGATTTTTTTGTCAAATTTGCTGAAGTCTGTTTCACTCGTTACCAGAAAAAAGTCAAATATTGGATGACCTTTAACGAAATTAACAACCAAGCCAATTATGAAGAAGATTTTGCACCTTTTACTAACTCTGGTATTACTTACCAGGAAGGAGAAGACCGCGAAGCAATTATGTATCAGGCTGCTCATTATGAACTAGTCGCTAGCGCACGTGCAGTGAAAATTGGCCACGCTATCAATCCCGACTTCCAAATTGGCTGTATGATTGCGATGGTGCCTATTTATCCTTATTCTTGTAATCCTGAGGATATGATGATGAGTGTTAGCGCAATGCAAAAACGTTATTGGTTTACCGATGTTCATGTCCGCGGTCATTATCCAAGTGCAATTCAATGCTATTTGAAACGAAAAAACATTTCATTAGATGTCACAGAAGAAGATTTAACTGATTTGGCTAATGGCTGTGTTGATTATATTGGCTTTAGCTATTACATGTCGTTTGCTGTGAAAGGTGCAGAAAAGGCCCCTACTTTTGACTACAATGAAGCAAAAGATTTGGTGCGAAATCCTTATGTAGCAACATCTGATTGGGGTTGGCAAATCGATCCTATGGGCTTACGCTATGCAATGAATTGGTTCAATGATCGGTATGAATTACCACTCTTTATTGTTGAAAATGGCTTTGGTGCTATTGATGAGCTAGAACCAGACGGAACGATTAACGACACTTACCGAATCGCTTATTTACGTGAACATATCGAGATGATGAAAGAAGCCGTTGCGTATGACGGCATTGATTTGATGGGCTATACACCTTGGGGATTCATCGATTTAGTGAGCGCTAGTACAGGCGAAATGAAGAAACGGTATGGCTTCATTTATGTAGATAAGGACAACGATGGTCACGGAACGTTGGAACGGCGAAAGAAAAAATCGTTTGCTTGGTATCAACAAGTGATTGCTACGAATGGAGAAGAATTATAAACAAAAGGCCTTCGTCTAAAGACGAGGGCCTTTTGTTTATGCTTGTAATCCCTTTTCTAAATCAGCCAACAAATCTTCGACTGCTTCAATTCCTACAGATAAACGAATGAGTCCATCTTTAATTCCCACGGCTTCACGATTTTCCTTGGGAATAGATGCGTGAGTCATAATGGCAGGTACTTCAATTAAACTTTCTACGCCACCTAAACTTTCCGCTAAAGTAAAAATTTCCAACGCTTCTACGAAAGGAACGACTTGCTCATCCTTGGCTAATTCAAAAGAAATCATGCCACTAAATCCCGACATCTGTTTTTGCGCAATTTCGTGACCAGGATGACTCGCTAGTCCTGGATAATACACCGTTGCTACAGCTGGATGCGCTTCTAAAAATTCTGCGATTTTTTGAGCATTTTGGGCATGCGCTGCCATCCGGACGCCTAATGTTTTTATACTACGTTGGACCAACCAACTATCATGTGGTCCTAAAACAGCGCCAATCGCATTTTGTAAAAAGGCAATCTTTTCTGCGCTTTCTGGATGATTCGTTACGACTAAACCAGAAACTACATCACTATGGCCCCCTAAATATTTTGTCCCGCTGTGAACCACAATATCAGCACCTAACGCTAACGGCCGTTGAAAATAAGGCGTTGCAAACGTATTATCGACAATGGTTAACAACTGATGTTTTTTAGCAAGCTTAGCCGCCGCTTCAATATCTGTAATTTTTAACAGTGGATTACTTGGTGTTTCCAAAAACAAGGCTTTTGTATTTGGCTGAATTGCGGCTTCAATTGTTGATAAGTCACTGGCGTTTACAATCGTGTAGCTTAACCCATTTGCTACAAATACTTTGTCCAATAAACGGAAACTGCCCCCGTAGACATCGTCACCTAATAAAATATGATCTTCGGGTCCAAACATAGAAATGATTGCATGGATACCAGCTAAGCCTGAGCTAAACGCAAAGCCATGGCTCCCACCTTCTAACTCAGCAATTAAGGTTTCTAACGCGTGACGTGTGGGATTACCTGAACGAGAATATTCATATTCTTTGGGCTGGCCCACGCCGTTTTGTTCAAAGGTTGACGTTTGATAAATAGGAAAACTCACTGCACCTGTTGTTGTATCTTTACTAATGCCGCCATGAATTAATTTGGTATTGAATTTCATAAAAGTTTTCCTCCTAAGAATAAATATTTTTTGATAAATAACGGTCACTACCGTCAGGAAAAATAGTTACAATTGTGCTACCTGCTGGTAAGCGGCGCGCCTCTCTTAATGCCGCCGCAAACGCTGCGCCGCTGGAGCTTCCCACCAGCAAAGCGCTTTTCTTGGCTAATTGTTTGACCCAGAAAAAACCATCCTCGTCTGAAATGGTATAAAAGCCGTCCACAGGAATCTGTTTAAGAAAAGGCGGCACGAACTCCACGCCAATACCTTCGATTTCATGTCCGTGTGCAGGTCCGCCATTTAAAATTGAACCTTCTGGCTCCACACCCCATAATTGCGTCTTACTATTTTGTTCTTTGAGATATCTGCCAACACCTGCAAACGTTCCACCACTGCCTAAACCTGCGACAAAGCTAGTAATCTTCCCGCCTAGGTCTTGAACAATTTCAGGTCCTAATCCTTCGTAGTAAGCAGCAGGATTATCCGGATTTTCAAATTGTAACGGCACGTAACTATTAGGAATTTCCTTGGCTAAGTCTTTGGCACTAGTTATCACTCCGACAATCCCTGTATTCCCCGCTGTCGGTTCAATAATTGTTGTGGCTTGATTTATCTTTCCCGTTTTCATTGCTTCTTTGAGAAGATGCACACCAAGCCGATCTTTGACACTGCCACCTGGATTCAAATATTCTAGTTTCGCATAAATTTTAGTGCCTTCTGGCATAGGATATTGTTCACTTGTAAATTCAAATAATGGTGTTGCTCCGATTGTGTCTAAAATTGACTGAACAATCATAGTGAATTCCTCCTTCTAATACATGTACATAAAACAAAAAGGTGCTGATCGCATCAGCACCTTTTTTGTTTATTTCTGGTTGTCTAGATTCAGAGAGGAATCGTGTTAGGCAATTTTTCAGAAATAACGGAGGTTTTCCCCATCACAAAAGAGTATGCTGCACTATTTTGCACCATACAACAACAGCTTTCCGTTTCTAAAAAAAGGCTAGCTTGTTTTTTCGTCATGGTTGATTTCCTCCTTCGTCATGTGTTGACCAAACTATACCATTTCCCATTTTCTAGTGTCAACGATTCTAACGATTGCTATTTCCTATCACACCAATGGTTTTCTTATAGGTAAAAGAATTAATAGACCAAAAAAAAACAGAAGGCTAGCCTTCTGTTTTTCTGCTACTTATTTAGCACGTTTTAAATACGTACCTTCCGCAGTATTGATTTCTAATAATTCGTCTGCTTCAACAAAATCTGGAACGTTAACAACTAATCCTGTTTCCATTGTAGCAGGTTTACCAGAACCAGTTACTGTTGCGCCTTTGATTGAAGGTTGCGTTTCAGCAACACGTAAGATTACCGTTGTTGGTAAAGTTAAACCAATGACTTCTTCACCATAAAATTGAATTTTTACTTCCATATTTTCTAATAAATATTTTAGTTCTTCTTCAATTAAAGCAGTTGGTACTTCATATTGTTCATATGTTTCTAAATCCATGAAAATAGCCATATCATCTTGACTGTATAAATATTGAACTGGTTTTGTATCGATGTGCGCTTTTTTCACTTTTTCATCTGGGCGCATTGTTGTATCTGTTGTTGAACCCGTACGAACATCTTTTAATTTCATACGCATAACCGTGTTACCTTTACCTGGTTTGTGGTGGCTAGCTTCCATTACTTTAATTAATTTGCCGTCTTGCTCAAAAGTCATACCGGCTTTTAAATCGCTTGCTGCAATCATTGTAATTTCTCCTTTTCTCTGGTTAATTCTTCATTATTGTAGCAAATAACCTAGGATTAATCTAGGAAATCACGTATCTTTTTTAGAAGTTTATCACTCCCCAGACATTGAATTGGGAAATAAAACGAGTTTAACTTGCCTTTTTTCTTGAATTGCGTTAGAATTACCAAGCTTTCATCAATTATTTTCACTTTTTACATAGAAAAAATCAATCATTAAAGGGGGTGATGATATGATACGTCAAACGCTATCTTTATCAAAAACACATGAGGTTGTCTGTCACTAAACATACGTTGGTGAGACAAATTGCCTTTCAGCGTATGTATTCGGTCTATTTGAAAGGAATTTAAAATCATGAACCCAACTATTCAACCTTACCAATTTAACATAATTAAAGAACAAGTCGCTGTGTTACTAAACACCTATACGTCTGTCAACGATGCTACCACTGTCAAAACTGTCCAGGCCCTATGTGCCGAAAAAATCAATGGGTTATTTCCAGAAGAACACCCTGCTGTTACGATTTTGTTGGACAAAGTGATGGATCGTCGTTTAACACGCGCACGTGCTGAAAAATATTTAGATGAATTAAAAGAAACCGTGCTGCCCTTTAAAGAACCTTCAACACCACAAGTCACGAAAGTCTTTCGCAAAGTGAAAAAGTTAAAGATTCCTGAGTGGGAAAACATGGATTTACGGAACAATACCTATGTCGGTTGGAACGACGCTGGGACTCAGAAAAAATTTATCTTAGCTTATCGAGAAAATAAATTAATCGGCGTCCACGGCACCCTTTCACCCACCATTGTTAAAGGTGTTTGCTCCATCTGTCAAACAATCACGAATGTGTCTATGTTCCTAGCTACCACCAAATCAGGCGGTGACGGAACCTACACGAAAAAAGGCAATTACATTTGCCATGATAGCGACACCTGTAACCAACAATTAACACAACCTGAATATTTGGAAGCCTTTATGGAAAATGTTAAGGCTGTGAAATAACAAAAAAACCGTCAAGAAATTTTCTTGACGTTTTTTTGTTACATCTCTTTCAATTTCCCACGAAATTCTTCAATACTTTCATAACCTTTTGCTGCCATGATTTCTTGTAATTCTTTGGCTAGACGCTCAAAAACTTGTGGACCTTCTTGATGCAATTGTGTGCCAACTTGTACTAATGTCGCACCACATAAAAGATGCTCAAAAACATCCTTTCCGCATGTAATACCGCCCGTTCCAATAATTTTGATTTCTGGTTTCAAACGTTGCGCAAACGTACGAACATTGGCTAACGCTGTTGGTTTGACATATTCGCCGCCCAGTCCACCGAAGCCTCCTTTTGGTTTAATGACCACTTCTTCCTTGTCACTGTCAATATATAAACCATTACCGATGCTATTAATACTATTCACGTATACTAAAGGGAATTTATTTAAAATTTCAGCCATTGCGTCAAAATGTGCAATATCAAAAAATGGGGGTAATTTTACACCTAATGGTTTAGTAAAAAATTGAAAAACTTCTGTTAAAAGCTTTTCTGTTAATTCAAAATCATAAGCAATTTGCGGTTTACCAGGTAAATTGGGACAAGACAAATTAAATTCTGTCACTCCTGTGTATTCACTTTCTTGCACTTTTTTTAAAATAGCGATATTTTCCTCATAATTCATACCAGATACAGATAAAAAGCGTAACTCCTCAGGAAATTCCTTTTGACGTGCAATCTGATAATCTAAATAATAATCAATCCCTAAATTAGGCAAGCCCATTGAGTTAATACTTCCTAATGGTGTATCAAAATACCGAGGCTCCTCATTGCCCTGACGAGGATTAGGTGTTGCCGTCTTAGCGACAAAAGCACCTGCTTGAGAAGCCGCTAACTCATCCATTTCCTTAATTGTCATACAATGAATGCCTGATGCGTTCATTAACACATTCGCCAATTTATGTCCCGAAAACTCTACTGAAATATCCAAAAGAAAAACCCTCCTGTAAATTGTTTTACTCATAAGCTTACCACCTTCACATAAGCTTTTTATGATTATAGCATGTTTTTTTGCGTTAGTGTTATTTATATAAATTTAAAAAGGAATAAGCCAATATGACTTATTCCTTTTCTTAGGGAAACTAACATATCCAAAATTGATTGATTCTTATCGTCCCACAATAAACGTCAATTCACATTCGCAGACCTTTTTATCTTCCACGTAAGCAGTCGCTTTGCCGATGCCGACAAAGTCACGTAATTTGACGATTTCAAAATGTAATTTCAAGACATCACCAGGGACCACTTTTTGACGGAATTTGGCCTTGTTGATACCGCCAATATAGGCCGTTTCACCTTCAAATTGATCCATTTTTAAGATTAAAATCGAACCTACTTGTGCCAATGCTTCAATAATCAAAACGCCTGGCATTGTTGGATTTCCAGGGAAATGTCCTTGGAAAAATTCTTCGTTAATTGTCACATTTTTTGTTGCAATAATCTTTTCATTTGGAATAATTTCATCCACATAATCAATATAACAAATCGGATAGCGATTAGGAATCATTTCCATAATTTCTGTTGCAGTCATTACTTTTTTCATACTAGTTTTCCTCCCATTTCTTCAAGCAAATTACACCATTATGGCCACCAAAGCCAAACGAATTACTAATTGTATAGTCCGCTGTAATGTCACGTGCACCTTCTGTGACATAATCTAAATCACAATCTGGATCAGCTACTTGGTAGCCTACTGTCGGATGAGCTTTTCCTTCTTGCAATGTTTGCACACAAGCGATCGCTTCGATACCGCCAGCCGCGCCCAATAAATGTCCAGTCATACTCTTTGTACTTGAAATTGGAATTTGCGATGCTCGCTCACCAAAGACACGTTTGATGGCCGTTGTTTCCGCAGCGTCATTCGCTGGGGTTGACGTACCATGAGCATTGATATACCCAATTTGTTCCGGCGTAATCCCTGCTTCCGCAATCGCCATTTCCATCGCAGCCGCCGCGCCACTACCGTCTTTTAAAGGAGCGGTCATGTGGCTAGCATCACAGTTGCTGCCATATCCAACAATTTCGCCGTAGATAGTTGCGCCACGTTTCTGTGCATGCTCGAGTTCTTCTAAAACCAGCATTCCTGCGCCTTCACCCATCACAAAACCTTTTCGTTCTTTATCAAAAGGAATCGAAGCCCGAGTCGCATCTTCTGTTGTATTTAAAGCATTCAATGCCGCAAAACCGGCAATCCCAATTTCACATACTGTGGCTTCTGTGCCACCAGTTACCATCATGTCCGCTAAACCATATTTAATCGTGCGAAAAGCTTCACCAATCGCATTCGTCGCAGAAGCACAAGCAGTCACGATAGTTTGAGAAGGTCCTTTTGCACCTAGACGAATCGAAATATTTCCCGCTGCCATATTAGCAATTACCATAGGCACGAAAAATGGTGTTACGCGTTTTGCGCCTTTTTTATCCATTACCCGTACTTGGTCTTGTAAGGTAGTCATCCCGCCGATCCCACTACCGACAATCACACCTAAACGAGTCGGGTCAATCGTTGCTTCTGTTAAACCACTCATTTCCCACGCTTCTAAAGCAGCCACCAAGCCATATTGAGAAAATAAGTCCATTCTTTTTTGCTCTTTGCGTTCTAAAACAGCACTTGGGTCAAACTCTTTCACTTCGCCAGCCAAAGCCACCCCAGTATCTTCAGAATCAAATTTAGTGATTTTGCCAATTCCTAGCTTGCCATCCACTAGATTATGCCAAAATTCTTTTACGGTATTGCCTAATGGTGTTACGGCTCCCATACCGGTTATGACCACTCTTTTCATACTGTACCTCCGAGTTTATTTTGATTATCAAACTATTATTTCATGCGGTTTCCAGCACTTTTTCTTAAAAAATAAGAAAAATAGTTTGACTTTCAAAGTATTTTGGTTAATAATTCAGACATCAGGAAAAATGTCTGTTTTTTTCAAGATTAGAAAATTGAGAAGATTTTGTTATCATTCTCACACAGATAATACCAGTTGAAATTTTATTCGTCAACTCAATAAATGTAACTTTTACATTTTGATGAAGAAAAGCCTATTCTATCAACAAAAATTTTTTATTAAAGGAGATTTTATATGTTTTTACAAAATAAGAATGTCGTCGTAATGGGTGTTGCCAACAAAAAAAGTATTGCTTGGGGCTGTGCAAAAGCATTAAAAGATCAAGGGGCCAATGTTATTTATACGTATCAAAACGAACGCATGAAAAAGCAAGTGGTTAAATTAGCAGATGAAAATGATTTGTTGGTGGAGTGCGATGTTGCTTCTGATGCGTCCATTCAAGCAGCCTTTGAAACAATCAAAAACGAAGTGGGCACAATCGATGGACTAGTCCATGCGATTGCTTTTGCCAAAAAAGAAGAATTGTCTGGAAACGTTAGTGACATCACTCGTGATGGTTTCCTATTAGCACAAGATATTAGTAGCTACTCTCTTTTAGCAGTCACTCATTATGCGAAACCTTTGTTAAATCCTGGTTCAGGAATTGTCACATTGACGTATTTAGGTTCCGAACGTGCGATTCCTAACTACAATATGATGGGGATTGCTAAAGCTTCTTTAGAAACTGCCGTGAAATATTTAGCTTTTGAATTAGCTGCAGATAAAATTCGTGTCAATGGAATCTCCGCAGGAGCGATTAAAACATTGGCTGTGACTGGTGTAAAAGACTACGATCAATTGATTAGTATTTCTAATGAGCGGACACCAGATAAAACAGGTGTAACCATTGAAGAAGTCGGAAACACTTGTGCCTTTTTAGTCAGTGAACTAGCTAGTGGTGTGGTCGGTGACATCATTTATGTCGATAAAGGCGTTCACTTAACTTAATCATTTTTTGTCTTTATTTTCTATTTATACATTAAAAAACAGAGATTGGACAATCTCTTTCACTCATTGATTGTCCAATTTCTGTTCTATTTTGTACTTTATTCTATAATAAAATTGACAGTTTCAATTCCAAAAACAGTTGTTAGGATTTGATTGACTTGTTCAAAAAGTTTTGGTAAATCTTCCAGTTTATTTTTAGATTGGATTTTTTCAGAACCGTTATCGTAGCTTAAATGATTGTACGTTTCTTTAAAGGTTACTGCTGTGTCTTCTTTTCGATAAAGGATATATTCGTCATCTAGCATATCCATTTGCAGCTCCTGTTTAAATCCATTTCTGGCAACAACAGCAGAAACTAGATGAGCAACTGTCAAGCCATCTAACGGAATGTCCACTCCATTCATTGCTAATGTGTAGACGGTATCTTCCACTAAACCACAGGCGTTGCAACCACCACTGGTTAAATCTACTGTACTTGTTATAATTGCCTCTTGCATCGTTTCTTCCCCCATATTGTTTTTTAAAGTTATTCTTTCATTTGTTATTTACGAACGTAATTCACATCATAATCGTCAACTTCAATATAGATATAGATTTTTTTATCAGGCATTTTACTGCGAATGTCTCGTTCAATCGCATTCACAACATCAGGTGCATCTTCTTCCATTGGTTCTACCACATCAATTTTTGCCGCTACTAAAATTTCAGTTGGGCCTAAATGAACGGTCTTTACATCAATTAGTTTTTCAACATCCGCCCGATCAAATGCGGTTTTAATTTTTGCTAAATCTGTAGCGGTCACACTTTCGCCTATAATCAAACTATAAAATTCTTTCGCTAAGAAAATGGCTGCACACATTAATAGTAAACCAATCAGTAAACCACTGATAGCATCAAATGCAGCAATCCCAGTTACCATCGTTAAAAGGGTCCCCACCAAAGCTAAACACAAACCAATAACCGCACAAAAGTCTTCCGTAAAAATAATTAAAATTTCACTGTGACGACTTTCTCGCAAAAATTTTAAGAGCGATAACTTCTCTGTATTCAATTCTTTGATTTCTTTCATCGCTACACGCAACGAGCTACCTTCCACAAGCAAACCAAAAATTAAAATACCAATGACAATAGCCACATTTTCTACTTCGTGAGAGGGATGCAGTAACTTCTGAATAGCCTCCATTACGCCTAACGCACCCCCACCAAAAAAGAGCATCGTTGCAACAATTGTACTAAAAAAGTATTTTGCACGGCCTTCTCCAAATTGATGTAATGCACTTTGTCCACGAGAAGCGCGCTTATTCCCAAAAAGTAATAACACCTGGTTACTACAATCTACGACACTGTGGATACTTTCATTCATCATAGCGGTACTACCACTTAAAGCAAAACCAACAAATTTACTAATCGCTACTAAAATATTCGCAATCAGTGCGGCAATAACTGCAAACATGCCACTCGATTTTTTTGTCTCCATAATTACCTCCTATATGTAACGTAAAACTAAGATAAACCACCCGTTTATTCATCCATCATTTTACCACTTCTGAGGTATTTGTAAAAAAGAGTTCTCTTAAAATTCAAAAAGAAATGTACTGACTGTTTTAGTTGGCCCTCATTTATCGGTGTCCGTCCCACTCTTGATAAAATTCCTCCAGATAAAGTTCCATAAATTGATGACGCTTTTCCGCCAATAAGCGACCATAATTTGTATTCATTTGTTCCTTTAACTTTAAAAGTTTCTCATAAAAATGCATAATGGCAGTATCTTCCCCATTCCGGTATTCTTCTTGGGTTAACTGTTCACGAGGTTGTTTGTGAGGATCGTGAATTAAACGGCCTTTATTTCCCGAATAAGCCATCACCCGTGCAATTCCAATCGCGCCGATGGCATCTAATCGATCCGCATCCTGGACCACTTTTCCTTCTAATGTAGTGACTGTTTTCCCAGTATTTCCTCCTTTAAAGGACATATTAGCAATAATAGAAAGGATGTGATTCGTTTGCTCTGTTGATACGTCATTCGCTTCCAACCATTGTTGCACCTTTAGCAAGCCAGCCTCTTCACTTTCGTTAAATTTTTCATCGCCAATATCATGTAACAATGCTGTTAATATACATAAAAATAAATTTGCTTGTTCTTTCTCTGCAATTGTTTTTGCTAATTGTGTCACCCGATAAATATGCCACCAGTCATGGCCACTTGCTTCGTTGGCTAATTCTTGTTGAACATAACGCGCGGCTGATTGAATAATTGTTTGTTCTTCAAAACTAAGAGATTCATTTTCAAACATCCTAACACTCCTTTATTCTGGATTTAAAATTTCCACCTGGATAATCCCGCTAGCTTTCAGAAACATATTGGTGACAATCGGACCTACAAAAGAAAATCCTCTTTTTTTTAAGTCTTTTGCTACGTTATCTGACAAAAGCTGTGTGCGTGGGACTTGGTATGCTTCTTCATAAATAGATAAAACGGGGACGTTTTTTACAAATTGCCATAGATAATTGGCAAAACTGCCAAATTCTTCTTGTACTTTTAAAATTGCTTGCGCATTTTTAATGGTTGCTTCAATTTTGCGCCGATTGCGAATCATATCTGGATCAGCTACTATTCGATCGACTTCGTCAGGCAACAGCGCGGCAACTTTTTCCGGCTTCATTTGGCAAAAATTTTTCATGAATGCTACTTTTTTCCCTGCTGCTGCTTTCCAACTTAAACCAACTTGAAAAACACCCACCGTCAACAATAAAAATAGCAAATCATCCTCTCTCGTAGGTTTTCCCCATTGTTCTGTATACCATTGATAGTTGTTCATCGCCGCCTCCTTTTAAGACTGTTCAAATGTTAATAATGCTTGTTTCATTGCTAAACCACCACGGTAACCGGTTAATTGTCCCTTGCTGCCGATGACTCGATGGCAAGGAATGACCATTAATAAAGGATTTTTCCCAATCGCTGTGCCAACTGCTCGAACCGCACGTGGACGCCCAATTTTTTCTGAAATTTCTTGATATGTCATTGTCTCACCATAAGGTATTTCTTGCAACGCCTGCCAAACTTCTCTTTGAAATGGTGTTCCTTCGATGTCTATGGGACAAGCAAACGTTGTCGAATGTTGGTTAAAATAACTTATTAATGCTTCTTTATAAGGCGCAGTTTTCTTTTCAGAAGCTTCTAATTGTGCTTGAGGGTACCAGTTTTTCAGCTCTTCTATCGATTGATTGGCTGAACCTACAAAAGCTAGTCCAGCGTCTGTCACACCAAGATAATAGTGATCTTTCTGCCATTCTTGTTGCGCATAATAAATCTTTTTTACCATATGTCTACACTTCTTTCTCGTGTTTTCTTATCTTCATTATAATTCTTTTGGCTTTCAAAATCTTGCGCTCCTATCACTTTTTACTTGTTTTTATTAGGGATTCTTTTACAATGAAGAAAACGGGAGGTGTGCTTACAATGAAAACAACGTATCGACTTACTCAGAAACGTTGGGAAGCCATTCAAAATAATAATACGCAATTTGATGGTGATTTTTTTTATGGTGTGACCACAACTAAAATTTTTTGTCGTCCTTCGTGCCCTTCCCGTGTGCCCAACAAGAACCACGTTCTGATTTTCAAAACGGCTCAGGAAGCTTTAACACTTGGTTTTCGTCCATGTAAAAGATGTCAATCAACCGGGCAAGTCGTTCCTAACGAGGAATGGGTTGCTCAAATTAAGCAATTTATTGATCGGCATTCAGCGGAACCTTTAAGTTTAGACTATTTAGCGCAAGCCTGCCACGGTAGTCCCTTTCATTTGCAGCGAACCTTTAAGGAACAGAGGAAACAAACCCCATTAGCTTATTTAACAAGTGTCCGAATTAGGCAAGCCCAAGAATTGCTTCTCCATTCACCCCTTACGATTCAACAAATCGCGAAAAAAGTTGGCTTCCAAACCGCAGCATATTTTGCCACCACTTTTAAAAAAGAAACAGGCGTAACCCCCTCTGTTTATCGCAGTAAAAATGAGCCGAAAAAATAACATTTCGGCTCATCGGATTATTTATTGGGGCGTGATTGTAGCCACGCTACAATCAATTGACTGATTTCTGTTTGCTGTTGCTCGTTAGAAATTGTCGCTTTGTTGTCTCCTTTTTGGACACCGTAATTACCAAACCCTGCATGGTTACCACCTTTGATAGATACATACTGCGTATCTTTTGGCAAAAACTGTTTGGCTTTTTGGTAGCTAGTCCAATTTAAAACACCATCGTTTGTGGCTGTTATTGACAGAACCGGCAGTTTTTGCTTGTTTAGTGCACCTTTTTCGTCAGGATAGCTGGCTAAATAAATCATGCCTTTGATTCGTTGCTCATTTTCCGCTACAAAACGACTAGCCATCACACCACCCAGGGAATGCCCAGCCAAAACGAAGTTTTGTTGTGGATGATCCTTTATAATTTGTTCTGCAGCATTTGGTGCAAGAACCGCTAAATTCAAAGGAAAATGAACAACATAGACATCATAACCTTTCGTAGCAACTTCTTGCGCCCATTCACTATAACTAGCTGGCACAACCAATGCACCTGGATAAAAAATCAGTGCTGTATCATTTTTTTGCCCGTTTGTGTAATAATCATAGTTTTTTTCTTGCGTGGCACTTTGACTTATTTTTAAGGCCGAATCGGTCGCTTGATACGTACTATTTTTAATAAAAATAGTCAGGCCGATGACTAAGATTACTAAAAAAAGCCCAAGTCCTAGGACAATTTTTTTCCAGCGTGATTTTGTTCTATTTTTCATCTCATTTCCTCCCAATGAAAAAATTCTTCTTTCTGATTCTACCTTTAATAAAAAAAGAACACAACAATAGGAGTTGGTGGAGCAACCCTTTTCTTGCTCCACCAACTCCTAAATAAACTGTTTCTCGACGCCTTAGATTATTTTGATTCTTTTTTGCCTGCTTCTAAGTAGCTGACATCATTGACTTTATCCAAAGTATACTCGCCATTTTTGTAATGAATCGTTGTAACACTAGCATTCTTCAAACCGCCTTCTGGGACTTTAAAATCATCAAATAAAGTTGCTAACAACGCTGAAATACTCAAGCCATGAGAGACCACTAAAACATTGCCATTTCCGGGATTGGCTGATTCTGTGGCAACAATTTTATCTAAGCCTTTTTTCAAACGTTTGGTAATTGTAGCATAGTCTTCTGCAGGCCAGTTATTCTTGCTTTCCTCGCGCTGTTGATCCAGTTTAGCTACACTGTTGGCAAAAGATTCAGGGGTCATGTTTTTCATAAATTCTTCTAAGGAAACACCTTGATCATCAGCAATATCCTGCCACATTGTCTTGTTTAAATCCCCTTCATAGCTACCAAAATTAAATTCACGTAAATCTGGGTCACGCACGACTTCAAGGTCTTTGCCTGCTTTATTTTGATCTAAAATAAGTTGAGCAGTTTGCAAGGCGCGGCCACTATCACTACTATATGCATTTTGAAAGGCAACATCTTTCAAACCAATCCCAGTTGCGGTCACAACTTTTTCACCTTCTGGTGTTAAGACCGCATCTGACCATCCTTGTACGCGGTCCGTCGTATTTAACATGGTTTTTCCATGGCGCACAATGTAAAGAGTTAGTTCTTCAGGTTTTGTCTCTTTTTCTTTTGTCGTTGCTTGCTGATTTTTACCACAACCAACCATTACTAAAATGGCCAGAAAAAGCATCCCCACAATCGTCAATCGTTTTTTCATTTTTTATTTCCCCTCATTTTCTACTCAGTTGTTAAGTTTTCACCATTACTAGCGATAACTTGTTTGTACCAATTAAATGATTTTTTCTTAGTTCGTTTCAAGGTTCCCTGACCTTCGTCATCCATGTCTACATAGATAAATCCGTAACGTTTTTTCATTTCGCCAGTCCCTGCTGAAACTAAGTCAATACAACCCCATGGCGTATAACCAATTAAGTTAACCCCGTCTTCTTCTACTGCGGTTCTCATGGCTTCAATATGTTGTTTAAAATAATCAATGCGGTAATCGTCGACAATCGAGCCATCCTCTTGCAATGTGTCCACCGCGCCAAACCCGTTTTCAACCACAAACAATGGCATATTGTAACGATCTGACAACTGACACAATGAAATTCTTAACCCTAAAGGATCGACAGCCCAGCCCCATTCAGATTCTTGCAAATAAGGATTTTTAACCGCAGGCATTTGGTTGCCTCCGACATATTTTACTTCTTCGGGATAAGCAGTCGAAACGGTCGACATATAATAACTAAACCCGATATAATCAACTGTTCCTTTTTGAATAATCGCTAAATCCTCTGACTCCATTTGAATTGTCATTCCTTCACGCTCAAATTCTTTGAGCTTATGCGCTGGATAATAGCCCTTAGCCTGGACATCCATATAAAATTCTTGCTCTCGGTTAAATTGAACAGCTGCCATCACGTCCTCAGGTTTGCAGGACAAAGGATAACTCGGGATATAAGCCACCATCATACCAATCTGGAAATCTGGATTGATGGAATGTCCCAATTCAACTGCTTTCGCACTTGCTAAAAATAGATGATGCGCTGCTTGATATTTACTTTGTTTATCATTATTGTGAATCCCAATTTGCGTCCAACTTCTTAAAAAATTAATTTCATTAAAAGTCATCCAATACTTCACTTTATCCTGGTAACGTGTAAAAATGGTTTCGCAAAAGAAAACAAAGAAATCAATCACTTCACGATTTTTCCAACCATCATATTCATCGGCCAAATACATCGGAATATCAAAATGGTTAATCGTCACAACGGGCTCAATTCCATGGCGCAGCAAAGTATCAAAAACTTTATCATAAAAGGCTAAGCCTTCTTCATTAATCTCTTTTGTTCCATTTGGGCAAATCCGGCTCCAGGCGATAGACAGCCGAAAACATTTGAAACCCATTTCTGCAAATAAGGCGATATCTTCTTCGTAATGATGGTAAAAGTCCGTCGCTACATGGCTAGGATAGTATAACTCTTCATCGATATAGCCAATCGCTCCTTCGGGCAATGCTTGATCGCGCGTACACGAAGCTTTTTGGCCCTCTTTAGTTAAATACGTAATCCGTCGCGGTTCTGTTTGACTACCACCAGTAATTGCATCTAATGTACTCAGACCTTTGCCTCCTGAAAGATAGCCACCTTCATATTGGTTAGCAGCTGTTGCGCCGCCCCATAAAAAATTTTCTGGAAATCCCATAAAATCCCTCTTTCCCTCTGTTTTTAGGCATAACAAAGAAACCATCAAGGGAATTGAGGCTGGCAGAAGAGTCCTTGTTTTTTCTGCCAACGTCAAACGCCCTTTAATAGTTGCTAATTTTATTAATTACTTAAATCTTCACCATTTGTTGCGATTACTTTTTTGTACCAATCAAACGATTTTTTCTTGCTTCGTTTTAACGTACCATTTCCTTCGTTATCGCGATCCACATAGATAAAGCCATAGCGTTTTTTCATTTCACCAGTTCCAGCTGATACTAAATCAATACAGCCCCAAGTCGTATAGCCTAACAAGTCGACACCATCTTGTTCAACGGCATCTTTCATCGCTTGAATATGCGCCGCCAAATAATCGATACGATAATCATCGACTACATAACCATTTTCGTCTGGTGTGTCTACCGCTCCTAAGCCATTTTCAACAATGAATAGTGGTTTTTGATAACGATCATATAAGTCATTCATCGTAATTCTCAAACCAAGTGGATCAATTTGCCAACCCCATTCACTGGCTTTTAAATAAGGATTTTTCACAGAGGCAAAGATGTTACCAGCTGTTTGCTCATTAATTTCTGGATCTGTTGATGTGACACGAGAAGAATAATAAGAGAACGAAATGAAGTCCACCGTATGTTCTTTTAAAAGTTCTTCGTCGCCTTCTTCCATTTCAATTTGAATACCTTTACGTGCCATTTCTTTTAAAGCATACGCAGGGTATTCCCCGCGTGATTGGACATCAATAAAGAAATAATTTTCACGATCTGCTTGTCGAGCAGCGAAAACATCTTCTGGTTTGCAAGTATAAGCGTAGTTGGAACCAGCCGCTAACATACAACCTACTTGGTTTTCAGGATCTACCTCATGAGCAATTTTTGTCGCAATTGCACTTGCTAGTAGTTCATGATGGGCCGCTTGGTATTTCACTTGTTCTTTGTTTTCGCCTTCTTCAAAGTATAGACCTGCTCCCATAAATGGTGCATGTAAAATCATATTAATTTCGTTAAATGTTAACCAATACTTGACTAATCCTTTATATCGGTTGAAAATTACACGGCAAAGATTTTCATAGAAACCTACTAACTTACGACTACGCCAAGCGCCATATTCTTCCACTAAGTGCATTGGGCAGTCAAAGTGTGTAATCGTTACTAGTGGCTCAATCCCATATTTATGACATTCTTTGAATAAGTCTTCATAGAACTTCAAGCCTTCCTCATTCGGCTCTGTTTCATCTCCCATTGGAAAAATTCGACTCCAAGCAATGGATAAACGGTATGTTTTAAAACCCATTTCACCAAACAAGGCGATATCTTCTTTATAGCGATGATACATATCAATCGCCTCTTGTGCAGGATAGAAATGTTCCTCATCAAAGTTAAACATTTTCTTTTCACCAGTGATTACTGGAAAACGATTTGGACCAGTTGGTGCTAAATCGACGTTTGCCAAACCGCGTCCGCCTTCGTTATAGCCACCTTCACATTGATTGGCTGCTGTTGCGCCACCCCATAAAAAGTCTTTTCTAAATGCCATAAATTCTCTTCCTCCACATCTTTTTATATTAAAGCGGTCAGCAAATCATCACTTGTTGAAACTTCATTACTGCCGACTTCCAAAATATCTAAATAATCCGCTGTATTCGTCACAACGATTGGAATTTGTGTACTAAACCCAGCTTTTTTAATTCCTTCTAAATCAAAGGTTACTAATGTTTGACCTTTTTTCACGCGGTCACCTTGTTTTACAAAAGCTTCAAAGCCTTCACCTTCTAATTGAACTGTATCAATCCCAATATGAATCAATAATTCTGTGCCATTATCTGAAATCAAACCTAATGCATGTTTTGTTGGGAATAGTGTGACAATCGTTCCATCAAAGGGTGCAACCACTTTGCCTTCCGTTGGTTCAATCACGACCCCATTTCCTAAAGCTCCATTTGCAAAAGCAGGATCCTCTGCATTTTTTAAAGATAACACTCGTCCTTTGACTGGACTTGTAATATTTTCTTTTTTAATCGTTGTTTTATCAATAATCACTTCTTCTTCCTCAACTGTATTGTCTTTCCAGAAGAAGAATGTTAGACCAAAACCAACGACCGCTGCAATGGCAATTGCAATAAAGGACTGAATCATCCCACTTGCATCATCACCATTGATAAAGTTTAGCACACCGAAAATTCCTAAACCACCCATTGTATATGCTGTCACATTATTGATCATCAAATATAAACCACCGACAGCGCCACCAATCATTGAATAAATAAATGGCCATTTTTTCGGTAAAGTGATTCCATAAATTGCTGGCTCTGTTACACCAAAAATACCAGAGATAATTGCTGGCGGACACAAAGCTTTTAACTTTTTATCTTTCAATTTGAAGAACATCGCTAAAACAACCGCTGTTTGCGCAAAACTAGCTGCAAATGATCCCGTTAATACTTGGCTTGAACCTTCTTGTGTCACTTGCATAATAGCTAATGGCACAACACTCCAATGTAAACCAAAAATAACTAAGACTTGCCAGAAGAAACCAAGAATCAAACCATACAAAGCTGGTGAGAAACTCATTAATGCTGTAAAGCCAGCGCTTAATAAATCTGTTAGCATGCTAACGATTGGCCCAATTACTAAGAAACCAATTGGTAAGGCAATCAACAAGACGAAAAACGGTACTAAGAACGTTTGAACAACTTCTGGAATAATCCGTTTAAACACTTTTTGAACTTGTGCCGCAAAAGCAATAATGAAGATGATTGGTACGACACTACTTGTATAGTTCGCACCGACCCAAGGGATCCCCATAAAGGTATTATAGGCAGGTAAACCGAATAAATTATACGGTGCTGCGGCTCCCGCACCCGCTGTTGTTTCAAAGGCCGTTTGTAATGCACTTCCTTGAATCGTTGGGTAACATAAAGCTGCGCCAATCACGATCCCTACCATTGGATGCAACCGGAATTTTTTAGCTGCTGTATAACCTAAAATAACTGGCATAAAGTAGAAAATTGCATCGCCAATCCCATTTAACATGGTATAAGTCCCTGACGTAGCCGTATAGAGCTTTAAGAAAACCAATAAGGCATTTAACCCTTTGACCATCCCAGCCGCTGCTAACGCCCCTAAAAAGGGTTGGAAACAACCACTTAAAATATCTATTAAGCGATCAAATAAATTCCCACTAGAAGCTTCTTCTTCACGTTCTCCTGACAAGCCTGCAATACTAACTACTTCTTCATAAACGGCTGGGACATGATTTCCAATAACGACTTGGTATTGTCCACCGCTTTTCATAACAGTTACCACACCGTCCATATTTTTTAAGACATCATCATTCGCTTGACTCTCATCTTTTAATTTGAAGCGAAGACGTGTGATACAATGTGTCAAACTATTAATATTCTCTTGCCCACCGACATTTTTTACAATTTTTTCTGCTAGTTCATGATATTTTCCCATCTTTTTTTCCTCCAAAAATTTATTTTCATTTGAAGGTTTAGCCAACTGAATGTCACTATCCAAAGTGGTGCGTTTAATGTTCCGTTGTTTGTACAATTCGTGCAATGTGAATCGTTAGGTACAAGCGTTCTTCATTTGAAACTTGATAGTCATAGTTCTCATTTAAATACAAGCTGATCTTTTCCACGCAACGATAGGCGTTGAGATATTTCTTTTTAATTACCGCATACAGTTCTTCATCATCATTTTCGACAACTTCACGTTGGTGTAATAAGCGATAACAGAAAAATTTTAAATGTGTGCTAAATCGATAAAAGTAAACAGAGTCTTCATCAAAACTTACCTTAAAATAGTATTTGACGATATTTGTAATCTCTTGCATCAACTTTGTCAATTCGTAAATATTACCGACTTCTTCCTCCATCTCCGCATTCACCAAGTGCAATGCGATAAAACCTGCCTCATCCGTTGACAATTCCATTCCTACGCGCTTTTGTACCATTTTTAAAGCATTTACTCCTACTTCGTACTCTTCAGGAAAAAAACGTTTAATATCCCATAATAATAAATTCTTAATTGCAATTCCTTGTTTTTTTCTTTCTAAAGCTGTGTACAAATGATCCGTCAGAGAAATATAAATGGTATCATTCAAACTCTTTTTCAACGTTGATTTTGCATAAACAATAATGTCATCCGAGAGTTTCATCATCTCTAAAGGAATATTTCCTAACAATTCTTGAAACTTAAGTGATGTTTCTTGATTGGCTAAATAAAAAACTTGATCGATACTTTCATCAGGAACCCAATCCCCAATGCGTTTCTTAAAAGCAATTCCTTTGCCCATAACAATTTGCTCTCGTTTATCATCATCTAATGTAATAACCACATTATTGTTTAAAATTTTGTGAATAATCAATGCCCCACCTCCTTTGTGTTTCGTTGAAAAAAGAAAAACCCAATTTCTTCAAAAAGAACGACACATCTGTCGCTTCATGAAAAAATTAGGTTTAGCTTGTCTTTAAACAATCACTATCCATCTATTTACTTATCCCTACATCCAAAGAATAACATATTTACAACAAATGTCAACGCTTTCAACGACATTTTTTTGTAATAAAAATAAAAAAAGCATACAAACATTGTTTGTATGCTTCACTATGACCCGTACGGGACTCGAACCCGTGTTACCGCCGTGAAAGGGCGGTGTCTTAACCGCTTGACCAACGGGCCATTAAAAAGAAAAAACGGAGAAGGAGGGATTTGAACCCTCGCGCCGGTTTCCCGACCTACACCCTTAGCAGGGGCGCCTCTTCAGCCACTTGAGTACTTCCCCAAGAAATAAATGGGCCTAAATGGACTCGAACCATCGACCTCACGCTTATCAGGCGTGCGCTCTAACCAGCTGAGCTATAGGCCCCAAATAAGAAAAAAGCGGGTGACGAGAATCGAACTCGCGACAACAGCTTGGAAGGCTGTGGTTTTACCACTAAACTACACCCGCAAATTTTTCTTGGATGGCGCGGGACAGAATCGAACTGCCGACACATGGAGCTTCAATCCATTGCTCTACCAACTGAGCTACCGAGCCAAAAACGGTCTGGACGGGACTCGAACCCGCGACCTCCTGCGTGACAGGCAGGCATTCTAACCAGCTGAACTACCAAACCAATTCGTTTTTGCTTTATGCAAATGTATGCTTTAAAAAATAAAAGCAATTGCGGGGGCAGGATTTGAACCTACGACCTTCGGGTTATGAGCCCGACGAGCTACCTGACTGCTCCACCCCGCGATAATTAGACCAAGGAAAATTGATTCCTAAGAAAGGAGGATAAGGGATTCGAACCCTTGCACGGTTTTACCCGCCTGACGGTTTTCAAGACCGTTCCCTTCAGCCGGACTTGGGTAATCCTCCGTAACAAAACTATGACCCGTACGGGACTCGAACCCGTGTTACCGCCGTGAAAGGGCGGTGTCTTAACCGCTTGACCAACGGGCCATTTTATAAAATTATGGGCCTAAATGGACTCGAACCATCGACCTCACGCTTATCAGGCGTGCGCTCTAACCAGCTGAGCTAT
>NZ_JBIOOM010000001.1:0-205000 GCF_051712205.1 Enterococcus sp. DIV1375a | reverse complement strand
GGTGTGTACAAGGCCCGGGAACGTATTCACCGCGGCGTGCTGATCCGCGATTACTAGCGATTCCGGCTTCATGCAGGCGAGTTGCAGCCTGCAATCCGAACTGAGAGAAGCTTTAAGAGATTTGCATGACCTCGCGGTCTAGCGACTCGTTGTACTTCCCATTGTAGCACGTGTGTAGCCCAGGTCATAAGGGGCATGATGATTTGACGTCATCCCCACCTTCCTCCGGTTTGTCACCGGCAGTCTCGCTAGAGTGCCCAACTAAATGATGGCAACTAACAATAAGGGTTGCGCTCGTTGCGGGACTTAACCCAACATCTCACGACACGAGCTGACGACAACCATGCACCACCTGTCACTTTGTCCCCGAAGGGAAAGCTCTATCTCTAGAGTGGTCAAAGGATGTCAAGACCTGGTAAGGTTCTTCGCGTTGCTTCGAATTAAACCACATGCTCCACCGCTTGTGCGGGCCCCCGTCAATTCCTTTGAGTTTCAACCTTGCGGTCGTACTCCCCAGGCGGAGTGCTTAATGCGTTTGCTGCAGCACTGAAGGGCGGAAACCCTCCAACACTTAGCACTCATCGTTTACGGCGTGGACTACCAGGGTATCTAATCCTGTTTGCTCCCCACGCTTTCGAGCCTCAGCGTCAGTTACAGACCAGAGAGCCGCCTTCGCCACTGGTGTTCCTCCATATATCTACGCATTTCACCGCTACACATGGAATTCCACTCTCCTCTTCTGCACTCAAGTCTCCCAGTTTCCAATGACCCTCCCCGGTTGAGCCGGGGGCTTTCACATCAGACTTAAGAAACCGCCTGCGCTCGCTTTACGCCCAATAAATCCGGACAACGCTTGCCACCTACGTATTACCGCGGCTGCTGGCACGTAGTTAGCCGTGGCTTTCTGGTTAGATACCGTCAGGGGACGTTCAGTTACTAACGTCCTTGTTCTTCTCTAACAACAGAGTTTTACGATCCGAAAACCTTCTTCACTCACGCGGCGTTGCTCGGTCAGACTTTCGTCCATTGCCGAAGATTCCCTACTGCTGCCTCCCGTAGGAGTCTGGGCCGTGTCTCAGTCCCAGTGTGGCCGATCACCCTCTCAGGTCGGCTATGCATCGTGGCCTTGGTGAGCCGTTACCTCACCAACTAGCTAATGCACCGCGGGTCCATCCATCAGCGACACCCGAAAGCGCCTTTCACTCTTATGCCATGCGGCATAAACTGTTATGCGGTATTAGCACCTGTTTCCAAGTGTTATCCCCCTCTGATGGGTAGGTTACCCACGTGTTACTCACCCGTCCGCCACTCCTCTTTCCAATTGAGTGCAAGCACTCGGAAGGAAAGAAGCGTTCGACTTGCATGTATTAGGCACGCCGCCAGCGTTCGTCCTGAGCCAGGATCAAACTCTCATAATAAAAGTTAGAACAATCTTGCGATTGTTAAGCTCAATTTGTTTGCTAGCATATTGCTTGCTTGTTAAAAATGTTTGTTGTCTTGAATTGAATCAAAACGCCTTACACATTTGGTTCGTCTATTCTTTGTTCAGTTTTCAAAGGTCTACGTTACCTCGCAGCAACTTTTATATCATAGCAAACTTTCGTTTGAATGTCAAGAACTTTTTTAAAAAAGTTCTTTAAGTTGTTTTGCTCGGTTGTTGTTGTCTGTTGTGACAACTTCTATATCTTATCATCTCGCTTGTTATTTGTCAACAACTTTTTTGTTGTTTTTTCAAACTTTTTTCGAGAGATTTGAAATCAAGAATTGTTATTTAATTATTGATTTCTGAATCGCTCAGCTGTGTGACTCGCCTTGCGACATGTAATAATATACCAAGATTTCAAGCATTGGTCAATCATTATTTTCACTTTTTTTAAACTTTTTTTCAATACCGATTATTCTTTCTTATCCGATTAGATAAAGTTCGTTTTTTTATCATATTACCCATTCTTTTTATTACTCATCTTCGATTTTTTTAGAAAAAAAGAATTGGTTTCAATTGTTTTTCTATTCTTTTTTATTTAATTTTTTGCGAATACAAAAAAAGATGCCCTTAAGGCATCTTTTTTTATCTCATTGTTGGGAATAATAATACATCACGAATTGATTGTGCATCGGTTAATAACATAACTAGTCGATCAATCCCAATACCTAATCCTCCGGTTGGTGGTAAGCCATATTCTAAGGCTTCGATGAAATCTTCATCTACTCCGTGTGCTTCATCATTTCCTTGTTCCCGTTCTTTTTCTTGTTCTTCAAAACGTTCACGTTGGTCAATCGGATCATTTAATTCTGTAAATGCATTAGCAAACTCTTTTCCGATAATAAATAGTTCAAAGCGGTCAGTGAAACGACCATCTTCTGGATTTTTCTTCGCTAATGGTGAAACAGCGACTGGGTGACCATAAATAAATGTTGGTTGTTGCAATGTATCTTCTACAAATGTTTCGAAAAATTCATTAATGATATGACCGACTGTCATCGCATCTGTAATTTCAACATTATGTTCTTTAGCCAACGCACGGGCTTCTTCTATCGTCATCTCTTGCCAAAAATCTACGCCCGTTTGTTCTTTGACCGCATCTACCATGTGTAGACGTTTGAAAGGACTTCCTAAGTCAACAGCTTGACCATCGTACGTGATATCAGTAGTTCCTAAGACTTTTTCCGCAGCATTACGAATAATTCCCTCTGTTAAATCCATCACATCTTGATAATCAGTATAAGCGGTATAAGCTTCTAGCATTGTAAATTCTGGGTTATGAGTGGTATCGATTCCTTCATTACGAAAGACACGACCAATTTCATATACTTTTTCCATGCCACCGACAATTAAACGTTTTAAATGTAACTCTAGGGCAATGCGTAAGTATAAGTCCATATCTAATGCATTATGGTGTGTGATAAACGGACGAGCAGCAGCTCCTCCTGCTTCGTTATGCAAGACAGGCGTTTCTACTTCGACATAGCCATTGCCATCTAGATAACGACGGATTTCGCTAATAATTTGACTGCGTTTCATGAAACGATCAAAACTTTCTTTGTTACTGATTAAATCCAAATAGCGTTGACGATAGCGTTGTTCCACATTCGTTAATCCATGGTATTTATCTGGCAATGGACGCAAAGCTTTAGTTAATAACGTAATTGTTTGAGCTTTAACAGTAACTTCCCCCGTATTGGTTTTCATTACTTGACCTGTCACACCAAAGAAGTCGCCTAAGTCAGCATGTTTAAATAGTTCGTAGGCTTCGTCTCCAACTTGGTCCTTCCGAACATAAATTTGAATTTGGCCTTCACGGTCTTGCAAATGGGCGAAACCAGCTTTTCCTTTACCACGTTTTGTCATCATACGTCCAGCAACGCTGACTTCTGTATTCATTTCACTAAGTTCTTCTTTTGTATGATTATCATATTGTTCATGAAGTTCTGCTGAATTATGAGTGCGATCGAAACGTTTACCGAAAGGATCAATCCCTTCTTCACGTAAAGCTTCCATTTTTTCGCGGCGCACGAGCATTTGATCATTTAAATCCTCTAAATGCGCTTGTTGTTCTTCTGCCATTGTTGTTCCTCCATTCTTGATTTTAACCTATCCTAATAATGCCACAGTAATTCGAAAAAAAGCAAGCCGAATTTTACTTTCGGCTTGAATTTTTTATTCTTCTATAGTAGTTACAGCAACTTTGGAAATTTTCTCTACAAAGGCATCCAGTAAATCGACAACTGCTTGTTGTGTTTCGACTTGGTTAATCGCAACTTTCACTTTGGCTGCTCGCGAGATTCCTTTTAGATAGTAAGAAGCATGTTGGCGAAACTCACGGACCGCAATTTTTTCGCCTTTTAAATCCACTAATCGTTGTAAATGAACTTTTGCAATATTGATTTTTTCAGCTGGTGAAGGCTCAGGCATCAATTCGCCCGTTTCCAAGTATTCTTTCGTCCGTTGAATCATCCAAGGATTGCCCAAAGCAGCTCGACCAATCATCACACCATCCGCTCCAACATATTCTAACATGCGTTTAGCATCTTCAGGCGTTTTGACATCGCCATTTCCCATAAAAGGAATGGTTAAATGCTTTTTCACTTCCTTTAAAACGTCCCAGTTGGCTGTCCCTTCGTACATTTGGACACGTGTCCGACCATGCATAGCAATTGCCGAAGCACCTGCTTGTTCGGCAGCCAAAGCGTTGTCTACAGCATATAGATGATCTTCATCCCAGCCTGTTCGCATTTTTACAGTGACAGGCAAAGAAACTGCCGAAGAGACTGCGTGAACCATCTCATGCACTTTATTCGGATCCAGCAACCATTTCGCACCAGCTTCAGCTTTAATTATTTTATTGACAGGGCAACCCATGTTAATATCAATAATCGCCGCTTGCGTATTTTCTTCCACAAACTTAGCAGCTTCCACTAATGTTTCTTTATCTCCACCAAAAATTTGTACACTTAAAGGATATTCTCGCTCATCAATATATAGCATTTCTAAGGTTTTTTTGTTTCTTAATTTAATCCCTTTATCACTAATCATTTCACAAACGACTAATCCTGCGCCAAATTCTTTTACAGTCACACGAAAAGCGGCGTTACTAATACCCGCCATCGGAGCTACGACAACACGGTTGGGGATTTCAACGTCTCCAATTTTCCACATAGTCTTTCCTCCTACTTTTGTTTCGTATTGCGAATCGCTTCATCGCGAAGTTCAATTAATTCTTCTTCACTATAGTGATATTTATTGTTACAGAATTGACAAACTGCTTCTGCTCCATGATCTTCATCAATCATCGCATTTAATTCATCGATCCCAACGGCAATCAAAGCGGTCGCAAATTTTTCTTTGGAACAGTCACATTTAAATTGTACAGGCATTTTTTCTAAAATTTCTACTTCGTCTTCTCCCAATAAGCGATACAAGACTTGTTCAGGTGTTTCTCCATTTTCTAGTAATTGTGAAATCGGTGGCACTTCCGCTAGACGCTGTTCAATAAAATCAATGGTACTTTCATCGGCACCTGGCATTACTTGAATCATAAAACCACCGGCTGCTTTCACAGATTCATCCGTGTCCACCAATACACCTAAAGCGATAGCTGAAGGAACTTGTTCAGAGACCGCCATAAAATATGTAAAGTCTTCACCGATTTCACCAGAAACAATAGGTGTTTGTCCAGAAAAGGTTTCTTTTAATCCTAAATCTTTAATGACTGTGAAAATTCCTTCGTTACCGACAGCGCCACGTACATCAATTTTACCTGTTGCATTCAACTTTAAGCTGACATGTGGATTTTTAATGTAGCCTTTTGTTTCTCCACGGCCATTACTATCGACAATAATAGCGCCAGCTGGGCCATTCCCTTGTACTTTTACAGTTAATTTATCGTCACCTTTTAAAGTCGCTCCTAGTAAAAGGGCTCCAATCAATGTGCGCCCTAACGCTGCGGTAGAAGAACTCCATGTATCATGTCTTCTTTGCGCTTCGCTAACAGTTTCAGTGGCACTGATGGCATATGCTCGAATTGAACCTTTATAGCAAAGGGCTTTTACTAAATAATCTTCCATTCTTTTTCCTCTTCTCTTGGTGCTTTTTTGTCCATTAGTCAGATAATACTAGGAATCAGGTGTTTTTTCAACCAAATAATCTTCCTTCTATAGAATATCTTAATATTATAGAAGGTGCAGTATTCGTCATCTCGACAAATACTGCACCTTCTACTAATTGGTTATTTATAACGATCTTCGTAGTTATTGCGATCATATTCAGAATTGGAATCTGAATCTTTTTTCTCTTCAGATTGGACTTCTTTTTCTGTTTGTTCGCTTTCTACTTTGACTTCTTCTGCTTCATCATGTAATTCTTTTTTCGCTTCTTCAAAGTCTTGCTTTTCTTCAACTTGTTTTTGCGCTTCTTTTTCTTCTAAAGCACGTTTTGCTTCTTCGAATGTTTGCGCTTCTTTTTCACTAGGATAGTCGCTGTCAGCACCTTCAGGCATTTTACCTGTTTCAAATAATGATTTGATTGCTTTTGCATCTAATGTTTCATATTCTAATAGTTTTTCAGCAATTAGTTTATGTTGTTCACGGTGTGCTTCGATAATTTCATGCGCTTTTGTATGAGCATCCATTAAGATACGGCGAACTTCCTGATCGATTTCAAACGCCACTTGTTCTGAGTAAGCTTTTGTTTGACCATAATCACGACCGACAAAGACTTGATGGTTTCCTTCATATTGAACAGGTCCTAATTTGTCGCTCATTCCATATTCCGTTACCATGCTACGGGCAATCCCTGTTGCTTGTTCAAAGTCATTTGAAGCCCCTGTTGATTGAACGCCAAAGATAATTTCTTCTGCTGTACGTCCACCAAGTAAGCCAACGATTTGTTCAAACATATCTTCTTTAGTCATTAAGAATTGATCTTCTTTTGGTAAAGCAATCATATAACCGCCTGCGCGACCACGAGGGATAATTGTTACTTTATGGACAACGCGGGCACGGCTTAAGACTAAACCAACAATTGTGTGTCCTGCTTCATGGTAAGCCACCATTTCGCGTTCTTTTTTATTAATCACGCGATCTTTTTTAGCTGGACCAGCAATTACGCGGTCTTCGGCTTCATCCACATCAGAAGCATCAATTTTTTTCTTGTTACGACGAGCGGCAACTAAGGCTGCTTCGTTTAAGACATTTTCTAAATCAGCACCAGCAAAACCTGGTGTTTGTTGTGCAACAACTTTCAAATCAACGTCATCAGCTAACGGTTTGTTTTTCGCATGAACACGTAAAATCGCTTCACGACCTTTGACATCTGGACGTCCTACCAAGATTTGGCGGTCAAAACGACCTGGACGTAACAACGCTGGGTCTAACACGTCTGAACGGTTCGTTGCAGCAATTACGATAACTCCTTCATTGCCATCAAAACCATCCATCTCAACTAATAATTGGTTAAGGGTTTGTTCACGTTCGTCGTGTCCGCCACCCATACCAGCACCACGTTGACGACCAACTGCATCGATTTCATCGATAAAGATAATCGCAGGCGCGTTTTTCTTCGCTGTTTCAAATAAATCCCGGACACGGCTAGCACCGACCCCGACAAACATTTCAACGAAATCTGAACCTGAGATTGAGTAAAATGGCACACCTGCTTCACCTGCTACGGCTTTAGCAAGTAACGTTTTACCAGTCCCTGGAGGTCCTTCTAATAGTACGCCCGCAGGAATCCGTGCGCCTAATTCAGCGAAACGACGTGGATCTTTTAAGAATTCCACTACTTCAACTAATTCTTGTTTTTCTTCTTCCGCACCAGCTACATCTGAGAAGCGGACACGGTTAGCTTTTTTATCGGCTTCTTTGGCTTTGGATTTACCGAAGTTCATCACACGGCCACCGCCGCCACCGCCTTGTTGGCTCATCATCATGTAGAAGAAGAAGAAAATAATCACTAATGGTAAGAAACTAAACAACAGTGACAACCAAGCACCACTTGTTGATTGTTCTTTGACAACTAGCTTCACCTTGTTATTTTGTGCCGCATCTTGAATGCCAGCTAAGGTTGTATCACTAGGTAAAACGGTTGTTGTGAAGCCTTTTGACGACGCTTGCGTTGAGCCCCACAATGACAGACCACCTGTGTCTTTCACTTCTTGTTTTTCTTTATACTGACCTTCAATCCGGTAAACCCCATTGGTTGGTTGAATGGTCATGTCTTTGACTTTTCCGTCTTCCAATTGTTGTTGGAAGGTTGAGTAATCGATGTCTGGCGATTGTTGGTTGTTATTTCCAAAAATGAAATAGACAACCATGACCATGGCAAGTACTACTAAGACGTAGTATAAACCATTTTTCATGCCATTATTCTTTTTGTTCATGCCTGTCCTCCTTATGCTCATCATTACAATTCATGTTATTCTTTTATCAATCCTGACCTTTACATTGTAACACAATTAATTCCTTGATAGATATTAATTTGATTCGTAAACTTCAGGTTTTAAAACGCCAATATAAGGCAAGTTGCGGTACGTTTCTGCATAGTCTAATCCGTAACCGACCACAAACTCATTGGGCACATCAAACCCTACGTAGTCAGCTTTAATGTCTACTACACGGCCTTCTGGTTTATCTAATAAGGTAACAATTTTCACAGATGCAGCTTTACGGTATCTAAACAAATCTACTAAATACGCTAATGTACGACCACTATCGATGATATCTTCTACGATTAAAATATGTCTACCTTCGACATTTGTGTCCAAGTCTTTGACAATTTTTACTTCGCCTGAAGAAACTGTCGCGTTGCCGTAGCTAGATACATCCATAAAGTCCAATTCTAAATAAGTATTGATTTCACGAGTCAAATCAGCCATAAATGGTACTGCACCTTTTAAAATACCGACCACTAAAGGATTTTTCCCTTGATATTCTTCTGTCAGTTGCTTGCCAAGCTCTGCAGACTTCGCAAGAATTTCTTCTTTGGAGATTAGGACTTTCTCAATATCTTTTTCTATCATAGTGCGCTCCTTTCAGCATTACTCCTTTGTCTTAAAAAGGAGTCTGTAGTGTATTTTATCAGTTTCTAAAGGAATACTCAAATAGGAATTTGCAAATTTTGGTACCCAAATGATTTCCTCTTGCTCATCCGTAATGACCCAAGCACTCTCTCTCGCTTCATTTGGCACTTTTTGATCAATAAAAACTCTGCTTAATTTTTTCGTAAACCCTGGTTTTAATGTAATCCGATCACCACTTTGGCGATGACGAACGGTCAAAGGTGTGGCTGTGGTCAACGGGATTGCCAACAACTGGCCCGCCCATTGATTAATCTCTTCAGGAAGAGGAAACGGTTTGTCTGTCGCAATTAATCCTAGCCACTCGGTTTCCGATAAATAAATCCCCGCACCAGGTACTAATAAATGTGTAACTTCTTCTCGCAGTGCAGCCTGTTTTTGTTCTAAGCACAGCCAATCGTAACTTTTAGCTAGTTGCCATTGCTGTTCTAACATAACCGAGCCTTGCGGTTGGCGTTCATCATTCAAAACTTTTAAAATTTGTGTCATCTGGCGTTGGTTTAACGAAACTCCTAACGGAACTAATGTTTTTTGGAAAAACGCAGTTAAAAAGAAGTGCTGGTACGCAGGCGTTTCTTTTAATAATCTCTTCAATGGAATGCGCCAGCCTTGTTGGGTCGGTTCTACGGCTTCAGATAATTGAGGCTCAATTTGTTCCTGAATAAATTCTTGGGCAAAACGTTGTTCATTACTAAAAGAAGCAATCTGATCTAAGAATTGCGGATTTTCCTGCTTCAATAGCGGCAAAACCTGATTACGGAGTCGATTTCTCAAATATTCATTGGTTTGGTTCGTTTCGTCCTCAAAATAAACGAATGCTTGGCGCTGTGCAAATTGATACAATTCTTCTTTTGGATAAATGAGTAACGGACGAATCAATTCCCCTGTCGCAAAAGGACGTCTCTCTTTAATGCCTGCGGAATGGGAAAAATTAGTTCCTCGAATCAGTTTCATTAAAATCGTTTCCGCTTGATCGTCTAGATGATGTGCCGTCATTAAGACCGCCGCACCTTCAATTTCCATGACTTCTTTAAAAAATTCATAACGAAATGTGCGCGCTTTTGCTTCTAAATTCCGTTGCTTTTCAAGGTCTTCCCAACGTGTTTCATAATACGTTAGCTCTCGCTGCTGACAATAGGTAGCGAGATATTGCGCTTCCTGTGCCGACGCTTCTCGCAATTGATGATTGACATGTGCAACAACCAATTGTAATTGTTCTTTTTCTGCCACCTGTTCCATTAACGTCAAAAGGGCCATGGAGTCTACACCACCAGAAACGGCGACCACGATTGTTTGATGCGGTTGCCAAAATCCTTGTTCTTTTCCTCGTTTATAAAACTGCCAAAACATTGTTCGCCCTTCTTTCTTCCTTAGAATAAAAGAGGAACCGAGAAATAACCCATTCGTTATCCCCAGTCCCCCTATTTGTTTGTGCTTAGCCGCGACGTCCGCCACGTCCGCCACGTTTGCCTTCAGTATTACGTTTTAATGAAGATAAACGGTCATCACTATCTTTCAAGAAAGAGCTCATCAATGAGTCAAAATCTTGTTTATTGTTATTGTTATTTGCTTGTGGTTTATTGAAAGGCTTTTTGCCCCCTGCGCGTGGATTACGGTCACGATTCTCATAATTGTTTTCACGACGTTGAAATTCACGTTTTGGTTGTTGCCCTTCTGCTGGCTCTTGTGCTTTACGGATCGATAAGCCAATTTTGCCGTCGTCACCAACTGAGGTTACTTTCACTGTTACTTCGTCACCTACTGTTAATACATCATGAATATCTTTAACGAATCCATTAGACACTTCACTGATGTGTACTAACCCAGTTTTTCCTTCTCCTAAATCAATAAATGCACCAAAGTTAGTAATCCCTGACACTTTTCCTGGCAATTTAGCTCCTACTTCGATTGACATAAAAAAATTGTTCCTCCTATTTTTTCCCTAATTATAATTGCAGTTTATTCAGCTGAAGACTTAGTTGTTTCAGTTGAAGACTGTGATTGACTATTTTTTTCTGAACTGCTCTTGCTTTCTTCCGCTCCAGAAGTCTGTGTTTTTTTCATTTGTTCTGGTGTGGGATAAATCTGTTCGCCTTCTTTTGAGAGAAGGAAACGGCTACGTGCTAATTTTGCCACATAATCATCATCTTTTAACAAAGCAACGTCTTTTTTTAAATCCTTGACCTTCTTATCAACTGCTACGGATTCAGCAATTGCATCTGCTCGTTCTTGTTTGAAAGCACCTAAGCGATGATAATCTTTCATCAATTGGATGCCAGAAAAGGCAAAAATAATGAAGGCCACGAGAAAAATCGCTGCCAAGCGTCTGCGTCTAAAAATCAATTGTTTCTGTTGTTTTTGGAATTCGACATACTGTTCTTTCGTGTAGTCATTTTCCAATGCCGCAACTTTCTTCGAGTTTTTTTCATTCTTTCCCATCGTCTCGCTCCACTCGCTTTGGATTGTCCGTTTTATTATACCAACATCTAAGAACCTTGTCTAATGTTAATTTCAGAGAAGTTAAAGAAAATCAAGCTTTTTTCTAAAATATTCTTTGCTTTTGAAATAACAGCGGTTGATTTATTAATTTTTTCAAAAGCGGCGCGTCTGTTTCATTAAAACGCTGAAAGGATGAAGCGCTTGGAATATTCATCTTTTCAATGAACTTGCCAAGCGCTCCATCCTCACCTGTTTATTCTTCAGAGACACGTGTTTCTGATTTTATTTCATACATTTTTGTGGCATCTTCTTTTTTCGTAGAGTCATTTAGTTGCAGGACTTCTACTTCTAAAATTCTGTTCCCAAATTGAATTTTGACAAGGTCACCAATCTTCACAGTACTAGAAGATTTGGCTAAGACTCCGTTGATTTGAATCCGGCCTTTATCAGCGACTTCTTTGGCAACTGTTCTTCTTTTAATAATGCGAGAAACTTTTAAAAATTTATCTAACCGCATCACATTCACCTCTTTTATTTTTTTTGTCTCATCCGTAAAATTTTTGCGCCATACGGTAAACTTAACCATTCACGTATCGTAAATAATTCTAACTTAATGATGGTGCTAATAAAAACTGTACCACCCACTGCAACGCCTAAAACTGTAACGAAAAACGCTTGACTTCGGTGATGCACACCTTGGAACAAGATGGAGATAATTCCTTGATAGACCAGCAATGACAGCATCATGATTGCTAAACTAAGCAACAGTTTTTTCAAAAAGTTTCGTTCTCGAACAAAACAATTAATCGCTGCATCCGATTGTCGGACTAAAACGAATAACGTCGCTAGTAACCCAAGAATAGTAGACCAACTAGCACCTAATGTTCCCCAACGAATGGTGAAAAAGCCTGTTGTCAGTAACTTCACTAATAAGCCCACACCAGCTGCCACTAAAGGACCTTTAAAACGATTGCGACTTTGTTCAATACTTTGGTAGGCCTGAATAATGGCCATAAAAGCGATGGATAAAACATACACCCCTAAAACATCGTTGCCTTTATAATCTTTAAAAAGCGTAAAGTTCATGTACGGCAATAACATCATCAGACCAATCGAAGCCGCCGATGCCAAGGTTGTGGTAAGACGCAAAAAGATTTTTGCAACTTGTAAAAATTGTTGACGGTCTTTTTTCATAAAATATTTTGTCAAACCTGGTAAAAAGGTCGAGCTTAAAGCTAAAGCAATTACCAACCCTAATTGAACTAGTGGTTGTCCTCTATCATAGACCCCTTTGTCCACTTTCGCAGCTAAATCAGAGAGCCCGAAAAGCATGAGGGCATTTTTTACTTTAAAGGAATCAATTAATTGAAATAGAATCAGAAAAGCACTATATAAAGAGACCAAACCACCCTCAATCATTAAACGTTTAAATAGTTCTTTAGTTTGAGGCATAATCTTCCATTGATGCAAGTATTCCGTACTTCCACTAAGAATTTTTCGATTGTAGTACCATAAGACAAGTACCGCTAAGATACCGCCAGCCAACGCACCACTCATGGCCACCGTCCCCGTTTGGTAAATGGAGCCACCAAAGTAATGATAGGACAACGCAGCTACTAGAATAACCCCGACACGCACAAACTGTTCCATCACCTGTGAAATACCACTAGGCACCATCAACAAATGACCTTGAAAATTCCCACGATAGAAAGAAAGAATTGGAACGAGTAAAAAGGTAAAGGAAACAACTTCCATTAATGGTTGGAGTGCAGCATCCCCCATACTAATAGCAATTTCTTGACTACCAAAGAAAAAGAAGGCCCAACAAGCAATCGCTAACCATAACACATAGGGATATAGTTGGCGCAACACTTGTTTTTGACTCCGAATATCTGGTTGTTCAGCAACAATTTTGGAAATAAATTGCGGTAAGCCTGACAATGCTAATGTCATCGCAATCCCATAGATTGGATAAACTTGCTGATACACGTAAAATCCTTCATCCCCTACAAAGTTCTGAAAAGGAACGCGATAAAACGCACTCAACACTTTTGCAATGAAGGAAGCAATGGTTAACACAACGGCACCTTGCATCATTCGTTGCATTTCTTTTTGTGCCATCTTCTAGGCCTCCTTTTAAAGGGAATCCGTTTCTTGCGAATGTTTGTATTTTTCTTGTCGCAATGCGGTTGTAAAAGTAGCAATTTCTTGAATCCAAACAGCTTCTTTACAATCTTTCGGCAACTTCAAGGAAATAGTCATTTGTTCTTTCTCAACTGCTAGATCCGCTTTTAAGCTGGTTGCCGATAACGCTTCAAACAACTGCTCCACAGAGTATGTTTTTGTGCCAATTTTACTTAACACAAACTTGACTTTTTGGTCGCGTTTACGAATACTTTCTAACAAGGCACGGTCGCCATCCATTTTGATACGGCCAGTGGTTAATAAATGCGCCACTTCGTCAGGATACTCTCCAAAGCGGTCTAACAAGTCCGCTTCTAATTCTTCGTACATATCCATATTTTCTAATTGACGAATCCGTTTATAAATTTCAATTTTTTGTCGTTCATCTGTGATGTACGTTCCTGGAATATAAGCATCAATGCCCAAATCAATTTCAACAGACGTTTTTTGGTCTTGGATATTTTTTCCTTGTTTACGAGCAACTGCCTCAGATAACATCTGTGAGTACATATCAAACCCAACCGAATCAATGAAGCCATGTTGTTGGGCACCAAGAAGGTTTCCGGCCCCTCGAATGGAAAGGTCACGCATCGCAATTTTGAACCCAGAACCTAATTCCGTAAAGTCTTTAATTGCTTCTAAACGTTTCTCACTAACTTCGTTTAGGATTTTTTGCTGTTCGTACATAAAATAAGCATAGGCCACTCGATTGCTACGCCCCACACGACCACGTAATTGATACAACGTAGATAAGCCCATGTAGTCCGCATTTTCTACAAACAAGGTATTAGCATTAGGAATATCTACTCCTGTTTCAATAATCGTTGTAGTGACTAATATATCATATTGTCCTTCAATAAAATCAAACAAAGTATTCTCGAGTTGTACTTCTGTCATTTGACCATGTGCATACGCAATTCGTGCATCTGGAACTAGTGCTTGTAACTCTTCAACTTTTCGTTCAATCGTATCTACTCGATTGTATAAATAAAAGACTTGACCATCTCGGGCCATTTCTCGCTCAATCGCTTCCCGAATCGCCCCAGGATTATTTTCCATGACATACGTTTGGATCGGATAACGATTCTCTGGTGGGGTTTCGATGACGGATAAATCACGGACACCTAACATCGACATATGAAGGGTCCTTGGGATTGGCGTTGCTGTTAACGTCAAGACATCCACTTGTGAACGCAATTGTTTTAGTCGTTCTTTATGTTTCACTCCAAACCGTTGTTCCTCATCAATAATCAACAAGCCTAAATCACTAAAGTTAATATCTTGCGACAATAAACGATGGGTACCAATCACAATATCTACTTGGCCATGTTTAATTTTTTCAATTGTTTCATTTTGCTGTTTTTTCGTGCGGAAACGACTTAATAAACCAATTTCTACAGGAAAGCCCTCAAACCGCTCTTGAATCGTTTCGTAATGTTGTTGCGCTAAAATAGTTGTTGGCACTAAAAAGGCAACCTGTTTATTGTTGCTAACAGCTTTGAAGGCCGCTCGTAAAGCCACTTCTGTTTTACCAAACCCTACATCGCCAACTAACAAACGATCCATTGGTCGAGATTTTTCCATGTCGTGTTTAATTTCGGCAGCACTACGTAATTGATCATCTGTTTCAGAATACGGAAAAGCCTCTTCAAATTCTTTTTGATACGCATCATCTGGCGGAAAAGCATAACCTTTTTCCGATTCTCTTGTCGCATAAAGTAAGATTAAATCATCCGCGATATCTTCAATTTTCGAAGCAACTTTTCGTTTGGTTTTCGTCCACTCACTGCCGCCTAGCTTGTTAATTTTCGGCGTTTTAGACTCGGAAGCAACGAACTTTTGAATCAAGTTCAATTGTGTTACTGGAATAAATAACTTGTCATCATTTTGGTACAAGATAGTCATGTAATCTTGATGAACCCCATCAACTTCTAAGGTTTCCATACCAATATATTTACCAATCCCGTGATTCGCATGAACGACATAATCGCCCGTTTTTAAGTCGCTATAACTTTTCAAACGTTCCGCATTAGAGATTGTTTGACGACGTGCCCGTTTTTTGGTCGTTGTATGAAAAATTTCTTTTTCCGTAATCGCCACGAGCTTGTTTTTAGGTAATTCAAACCCTGTTTGTAATGCACCTTGGACAATTTGGACATGCCCATCTAACAGCTGATCCCAATTGCTTACTACGCTAGGTATATCAAAGTCCTGAAATAGCTCTTCGACTTTTTGAATCCGTTCTTTCGTAGGAACAAAAACAACGACCGTTTGGTTTTGCTTTTGCCAACGGTCCACTTCCGCTTTTAGCAACGGCATTTGCCCGAAGAATTGTTGCATTGAACGATATTGAAAATTATGGACTTCTTGGAAACGAAGATTCCCCATTCCTTTTTGAAAAAGTGAAAAGAAGGTCGTATTTCGTGCAGTTTTTCGCAATTGATCATGAAAGTCTACGCCAAAAGTTTGTTCAGAAAACACGCGCATTTCTTCAATTTTCAGGGTTTGCCATTCCGCTTCCTCTCTAGCAATCTCTCGCTCCGTTTCCATCATACGAGAATAATCATCCACAAAAAGCAAACTATTTTCTGGTAAATAATCTAACAGCGTAGTTTTTTGTTGGTACAGAAAATCTGTATAATAGTGAGCATTTTCTGTAGGAATCCCTTGTTCCCAAGAAGACAGCAACTGACCAAAATATTCTTCTAAAAAATCGGTCTCCGTTTGATCTTTAGCTGTCGCTAAACGTTTTTCTAGAGCATCTTGTAACCTCATCATGCCATGATTCATATCTGACTTTGAGAACACTAAATCAGTCATTGGTGAAATCGTTACTTCTTCAAGATTTTCTAATGAACGTTGGGTATCCGCTTCAAAATAACGAATTGAGTCGATTTCAACATCAAACAGTTCCACACGAACAGGGTATTCGGCATTTAGCGGATAGACATCAATAATGCTTCCACGAATACTAAATTCGCCGGGTTTTCCGACCATCGATTGGCGTTCATAGCCCATTAACACTAAGCGTTGCGCGAGGATTTCAGGTTCTACTTCTGTCCCGATTTCCCAATGGAGTTGCGCATTTTGCCACGTTTCTTTCGTTGGCAAATATTTTCGTAGTCCAGCTACTGGCACGACCACAATTCCTGCATTCGCTGTCATCAGGAAATTTAACGCACTCACTCGATCTGCGCGCGCTTCTGGTGAAGAAAAGGCCATTTCGGCGGATAACACTTCATCTACTGGAAATAGATGAACTTGTTCTGAAGGTAAAATATTTAAAAAATCATCTACTAATTGATTGGCATAGTATAGGTTTGGGACCGCAATAACAATTTTTTGATGCGTCTTTTGTAAAGCGCCTGCCATCAGTAATGTTTTAGCAGAGCCTGATAACCCAGTAATTAGTTGGCGCGTTCCTGTTGTCATTAGTTGACTGCGCCATGATTTAGCAATTTCTGTTTGGCTAATTCGTTCGATAATATTCAAACAAGGGCCCTCCTTTCTGCTATTTTCCATTAAATTGATTCATTGTTTCAACAAACGTATGTCCTTCGCATGCATATAAAGCGGCATCGGCTGCTTTTTTTACAGCAAGTAACATCTCTTCGTGTGTTTCTTTGGGAAAAGTACTTAGTACATGGTGGATAACTGTATCATTTTTTGAGGGCCGACCAATGCCAATTTTAATTCTAGGAAAGACATTAGTTCCTAAATGGGCAATCAGACTTTTTATCCCATTGTGGCCGCCAGCACTACCTTTTTGCCGTAAACGAATTTTACCGACCTCTAAGTCTAAGTCATCATAAATAACAATCAAGTCTTCCTCATCTACCCCAAAGTAGGTCAACAACGGACCAACAGAGCGACCTGATTCATTCATAAATGTTAATGGTTTCACTAACAATACTTTCTCAGTCCCTATAAAAAACTCTGCAATATCTGCTTCAAAATTACTATTATTAAACGAAACATTCTGCCGATACGCAATTTCATCTAGCGTAATAAAGCCAATGTTGTGTTTTGTTTCTTTGTATTTACTACCGGGATTTCCCAGTCCTACGATTACTTTCATCTTTCATTCTCCTTGGATTATAAGCTTGCCAACACAAAATGGCTGGGAAGCGTATGCGCTACCCAGTTTTATTCATTATACCATAGAAATAAAAAAACTCGCAGTCTTTGAAGATTAAGAAAGATGTAAAAAAATTTTTTAGAAATTTAAATATGCGTAAGATAGTGAAATTACGCACATGTAAGAGCTACCATTTTGAAACAGGTCTGAAAACTGTATCATTTTTACAATCAAAGTTCGTGACATTTTTTACAAACCATGTTACTATCACTTTAGCAACAGGAAATAAAAACTCGTTGCTCACGAAAAAGAATGTAGAGGAAGGAATGGTACACATGACTGCAGCCGCAGGAAATAAAGATCACCAAAAAGTAATTTTAGTCGGGGACGGTGCCGTAGGTTCTAGCTATGCCTTTGCTTTAGTAACTCAGAATATTGCTCAAGAAGTTGGGATTATTGATATTAATGTACCAAAAACTGAAGGAGACGCGTTGGACTTATCTCACGCATTAGCATTTACTTCTCCTAAAAAAATCTATGCTGCTACTTATGACGATTGCCATGATGCAGACTTAGTTGTCTTAACAGCTGGCGCGCCTCAAAAACCAGGCGAAACTCGTTTAGACTTAGTTCATAAAAACTTGAAAATTAATAAAGAAATCGTTACAACAATTGTTGATTCTGGTTTCAACGGTATCTTCTTAGTTGCCGCAAACCCAGTTGATATTTTGACTTATTCAACTTGGAAATTCTCTGGCTTCCCGAAAGAACGAGTAATCGGTTCAGGAACTTCACTAGATTCTGCTCGTTTCCGTCAAGCAATTGCCGAATTAGTTGACGTTGATGCACGAAATGTCCATGCCTACATCTTAGGGGAACACGGAGATACAGAATTCCCAGTTTGGTCACATGCGAATGTCGCTGGCTTACAAATTTACGAATGGGTGAAAAATAATCCTGACGTCGATGAAGAAGCAATGGTTAATTTATTCTTCAACGTACGCGACGCTGCTTACACAATCATCGAGAAAAAAGGAGCTACTTTCTATGGAATCGCGGTGGCACTAGCGCGTATCACTAAAGCTATCCTAAACGATGAAAACTCTGTGTTACCATTATCTGTTTATTTAGAAGGTGAATATGGTCAAAACGATATTTATATCGGTGCACCAGCGATCATCAACCGCCAAGGAGTTAAACAAGTCATTGAAATTCCATTAACAGATGCTGAACAAGAAAAAATGGAAGCTTCTGCTTCTGCATTAAAAGAAGTTATTGAAACAGCTTTTGCTAAATTTGAAGCAGAAGAAGCAAAATAACTCCTTCTATAATATTCAATATTCGAAAATTAAAAACAACCAAGAGTGAACACTATTGTTACTCCGCTTTAAAGCCTGGTACAAAAATCCAAAGTGATTTTTGCACCAGGCTTTACTTTTAATTTGTTTTACTTTACTCATCACCCAATTTTTTCAAAAAATTATTGTTTTGTTTAGCTCTAAAAATAACAATAACCAAAAATAAGTTTATTATCTAAAATTCACTACACTACTTAATACAGTCCATCTGCTTCTTCTTTTGTCACAATGTAAATATTTTTCATTTGCGTATAAGCATCTAGCATTGATTTATGCGTTTCTCGACCAATTCCTGATTTTTTATAACCGCCAAATGGCGCGCCCGCAGGCAATTGATTGTATGTGTTGACCCACATCCGACCTGTCCGTACACCACGAGCAACCCGTAATGCCACATTGATATCTTGAGAAAAGACGGCGCCACCTAGGCCATATTCAGAATCATTAGCTAAACGAATGACTTCTTCTTCCGTTTCAAATTTAATCACTGTTGCAACAGGACCAAAGATTTCTTCTTGGGCCACACACATTGTATTCGTGCCGTTTGCTAATAACGTAGGAGCTAAAAATGCCCCCTTGTCTAGCCCATTTTCTGTTAAACGTTGCCCTCCAGTAATCAGCGTAGCTCCTTCCTTCACACCAATTTCGACATATTTTAAAATTTCTTCCAATTGATGCTCATTGATCTGAGCGCCCATTTCAACATCTTTTTCCCACGGGAAACCAACGTTCACTTGTTCAAATTTTTCCTTTAAAGCTTCTACAAATTGATCATAAATACCTGACTGAACGAACACACGAGACCCAGCACAACAAACTTGCCCTTGATTGAATAAAATCCCTAACTGCACGCCTTCTAATGCTCGTTCCCAATTAGCATCTTCAAAAATAATGTTGGCTGATTTTCCGCCAAGTTCTAAAGTGGCTGGAATTAGGCGGTCGGCCGCCGCTTTAGCGACAGTGTACCCCACCTCTGTTGAACCTGTAAAAGCTAACTTATCAAACCCTGGATGCGCCAACATATAATTTCCTGAATCAGAACCACGACCGGTGATTAAATTCACTACTCCTTTCGGCAAGACTTGATCAAAAATTTTAAACAATTCCAACAGACTTAATGATGTGCTCGAGGATGGATGAATCACAACAGTATTACCTGCTGCCAACGCTGGCGCTAATTTCCAAGCGCCCATTAATAAGGGGAAATTCCACGGAATAATTTGACCCACAACACCGATAGGTTCTTTCACAACAATGGATAACGTATCCTTATCAAATTCTTTGACAGACCCTTCTTCTCCACGAATCACACTAGCAAAATACCGAAAATGGTCTGCACTGGCAGGAACATCAATCGATTGCGTTTCCCGAAGCGGTTTTCCATTATCTAAAGTCTCCACCATAGCCAAATGTTCTTGATTTTCTTCAATCAAATCAGCAATTTTCAATAAAAGATTGCTTCTTGTTACAACATCAACATCTTTCCATGTCTGAAACGCTTCTTGAGCTGCTTCTACAGCTCGATCCACATCTTCATTTGTGGCATCAACAAATTCTGCTAATTTTTCGCCATTACTAGGATTGTAACTAGCAATCATTTTGTTACCACTACCTGTTGTCCACTCTCCATTAATATACAATTGATAGCTACTGGCAACTACTTGATTTATTTCTTTTTTACTCATTTAACCACCTCTTTTTTTATTTTTTGTATCCGCTTACAATTATAAGACATCTTTCACCTAAAAGTAAATGATTCTACCTAAAAAAAATATAGTTCTCGGCGACTGTTGCTAACTTATCCCGACCTGAAATCTCCTGGCAATAACTGAATGTATTAAACTTTATTGGAGAAACTTTTTGCCACAAAAAAAGCTAGCACTGAAGAATTAAAATTGCTTCTTCAGTGCTAGCTTTGATTTTTACAACTCATTCGTTCTTATTGACAAAGAGCTGATTTTTTTATTTATCCTTTGGAACGATATAGTTCATTAAATGTGTTTCATCGGCTGAGATTGTACGTGTCGAAACAACGTTTAATCCCTTCACGTTCATTTCAGAAATTAAGATGCTACCATCTTTAAAGACTTTTTCCACAAATGCGACATGACCATAAGTATTGTCTGCGCCTAAAACGCCAGCTGGGAAGGAAACCGCTGCGCCTGCTTTTGGTGTACGACTTACTTTGTACCCGCGTGCACGACCTGTTTCGCCCCAATCTTGACCATTCCCCATTGTTAAGTCCACACGTTTACCTAATTGCGTAATACGGTTGTAGACATATTGTGTACAGTTGCCCCAAGCATAACTATTAAAGGTGTCATAGTTTTTGCCATTATAGGCTGGGAAATTTGATTCCATTGGTTCAACGGTTGCTTTTTCTTTATCATAATAAGTTAAATCGTATGTTTTAATTAACGCATTTAATTTCTTATGATAATCTTTGTCCGTTGCGTATTTTCCTGTTAGGAAACGTGTCGCTTCTTTGTATGTTTTGGCTTCCGTTTTCCAGACACCATGATAGAAATCTTTATTGGAATCTAAACCATTTTTCAATAATTTCGCATAATCTTCCATTGATTCTTTATACGTTGGATATTGACGGAATTTTGCTTCTACTGTGTATAGGTTACCGAAACCATTGTCTTCATAGGTAATAAAAGAAACAGATTGACCTTTGTAATCGCCTTTAATACCAAACAAATTGTAGTTTGGTTTCTGGCTTAATTTACTATTGCCGCTGCCACTTTCTAAAATTGCTTGAGCAATCATCACACTAGCATATAAGTTTTTGTCCTTGGCCACTTTCCGAGCAGATTCACCGATTTCTTGAATAAACTCTTCTGTCTTCTTCGTTTTGCTGACCGTAAACGTCTCATCGTCTTCCACTAACCCAACCGTTTCATTTGTAACTGGTGGGACTATTTCAGGCTGCGGTGTTGACGCTGCTGGTTGTTCTACTGGCTTTTCAGCTGGCGCTGTTGGTGTCACTGGTTTCGCCGGCTGTTTTGATTCAGAAGTACTCGTGCCAGGTTTTGGCTGTTCTTTAGAAGAACTTGGTGTGGTCGACGGCGTGGTACTTGATTCAGTTGTACTTGTTGACGTAGAATCTGTGGTTGACTCTGTTGTACTCGTCGAGGTGGAGTCAATAGTCGATTCTGTCGTACTTGTGGATGTAGAATCCGTTGTGGAATCGGTCGTTTCGGTTCCTGACGTTTCCGTGGACTCCGTGGTTGCAGATTCACTTGATTCGGTTGAACTTTCTGTTTCAGTTGTTGATTCTTCTGTCGCTTCTGTTGTTTCACTAGTCGCTGTCGTTTCAGTGGCTTCAGCAGTTGTTGCTTCTGCGGTTGTTTCTGCGACAGAACTATTTTCAGCTACCAAGTTATTACCTTCTGCAAATGCACCTACTGGCATTGATGAACCTAAAAGTAATAAGGTAGAGAACAGGGCAAATTGTTTTTTCATACTCATTCTCCTTTTTTATTTTTCTCCATTTATTTTTATGTACCAACATATATAATTGACATAGTTATTGTTTAAATGGCTCCTTTTTTAATAGTATACTGTTTCATAAAAAATTTCTAGCAAAAAGTTAAAAAAATAGAAGAAAATTCACAAATTCTTCTATCTTTTTTGGTAATTTTCTAAGAAAAAAAAGAAAGGGCTTGAACAAACATCAATGTCCTCTCTTTTTCTCGTTATCCTTCAAACAAAATACTTTTTTTTCGAAGTGCCTCTTTGATTTCTTGGAAAGTTTCTTCGTCTGCACAGCGAATAGTATGCAGATGGACGCCTCCTGTTAAAACTGATAGTAATGTAGCATGCTCTTTTTGATACTTGTCCATAAATTTATCAATATCTTTCTCTGATTGAATGCGTAAACTGCCAATTAATTCCCCATAAAGCGGATGTGCAATACTCACATCTACCACTTCTCCACCTTTGGCAACAATGACTGACAATTCTTCTCTCGTTTGTTCAGGCGTATGTTGACAAGCAATTTTCCGCTCAATTCCTTCTAAAGGTTGTTCCAACATATACCCTCGAGCTGTTGCGACAATTTCGACCCCTGTCGCCCGTAATAGAGCGACATCTCCTACAATAATTTGTCTGCTGACATCAAAAGCTTTTGCAAAACGAGTGGCACTAATTGGCTTTTCGGTCTCTCTTAATCTTTTAACAATCGCTCTTCTTCTGATTTCTCCATCCACAACCTTCGCCTCACTCTCCTAAATGTTTTTCTTGGAAACGTTTAGAGGCGTCCATAATTCCCTGGAAAGTCTCAGATAATGTTTCTTCATAATCGGCATTTTCAACATGATTCAGAATAGTTTCTAATACTTGTTGTTCTCTTTCAGAATCAAAAACCGCATGACCTGCTTTCTTTTTCACTGCAGCAATCTCTGCGACGACATCCATCCGCTGTTCTAATAAACGGACCAGTTCCTTATCGATTTGGTTAATCTTTGCTCGTTGTTGTTCTAAAGAAGTTGTTGGGGCGTCATCTTCAGTCAATTCTTTAATTATCCGTGCTGGATTACCTGCGATCACACAGTTTTCTGGGAACGATTTGGTCACAACAGCACCTGCTGCCACCACTACATTATCACCTAATGTTACGCCAGGAAGGACAATCGCTCCACCGCCAATCCAAACATTGTTGCCAATGATAATTCGTTTCCCTGATTCCATTCCGCTATTACGCTTGGCTGCTTGTAATGGATGCTCGGCTGTATAGAGTTGCACATTGGGGCCAAACATACAGTTATCGCCAATTTCAATTGGACAAACATCTAAAAAAACGTTATTAAAATTGGCATAGAAATTTTTTCCCACAGAAATGTTGTAGCCGTAATCAAATTGAATCATCGGTTCGATGTACGTCCCGACACCCACTTTTCCAAATGTTTCTTCTATTAATTGACGACGAATATAAGTGTCTGGTTGTTGGTTAATTAACGCCATTTGTTCACGGGCTTTTTTGCGATCGGCCACTAATTCAGGATCTGAGGCAAAATATAGTGCACCTGCGATCATTTTTTCTTTTTCTGATTTAAATTCTTCCATTCCGTTACTCCTTTATCGTTAATTCTGCAAATATCGTTTCGGCTTTCGCTTCTAAAAAATAATAAGGTTGTTGTAAAAATAGCGGCGTTTGATTAATGGCTAAAATAGCTGCCGTTGGTTGTTTATAATGAATCAAATCGCAAAATGGATGCACTTGAAAACTCGTGCCGACAATCACGATTAAGTCGGCAGAAGTAACGGCCTGAATGGCTTTTTCGATTGCCTCTTCGGATAAGCCTTCTTCATACAAAGTAATAGCTGGACGGATTTGTCCATGACAGTCTGCGTGCCGATCACTAAGTAAATAGTCTTGCCAAGGAACCGTTGTACCACAAGTTTGGCAATAACATTCATATAAATTACCGTGAAAGTCCACCACTTCTTGGCTACCTGCTTTTCGATGAAGCCCATCAATATTTTGTGAAACAATTTTTCCCCGTTTCATTTGCTCTAATTGTGCCATTTTCTGGTGAATGATATTAGGTTGTGCGTCTGGATGATAGAGCGTTTTAACGAATTGATAAAACTTTTCTGGCTCTGTTTTTAAGCAAGTCCGGCTCAATAAGTATTCCGGTTGCTGGATTCCTTGATAGACACCTTTTAAGGAACGATAATCTGGCACACCTGAGGCTGTCGAGATACCCGCACCTGTTAAAAATGTGATTTTTTGTTGGGTTGCCAACCAATGAATTGCCTCGGCTTGCGTGATATCTTGCATATCGATTCAGCTCCTAATCTTCTATATTATAACGTATTTTAACATTAGCACCAAAAGTTTTTCCACTTTTTGAAAACTTCTTACCTATATATTGATTTATCTTGAAAGAGTTTGTGACAAATTTCTCAACTCGTGGTAAAATATGCATGAGTAAAAGTGAGGTGAAACAACAATGGTCGCATTTATTATTTATTGGGCTGCAATTATTGCCTGCATCGCTTGGGGCGTTTTAAGCATTTGGTTCTCTGTTTTTTATCTTTCTCGTAAAGAAAACGGAAATCTTTGGGCTTTTGCGTTCTTCAACGTTATCGCTATTATCGCCTTAGCAATTGTTTTATTAGTTTACAAAACTTGGGATTTCGGTATCTTAACTTACTCAAGTCTAATTTATACAATTTTAGCTTCTTTAGGTGTATTGACTGTTCTTCAAGCTATTTTAGGTCATGAACCAAAAGCTGTCAAAGCTTAAGTAAAAAGCAACTGTTCCTTTAGGAATGGTCGCTTTTTTCGTATTAGTTTCTATTTCGTAGGGAAAATGTTACGCTAATTTCATGGTGTTTGTGTCCTCTTGATAAATTCCTTTGCTGGAACATATTGACTTTCTTCTGGATTTATCCTAAAATTAATAACTGAATTTAATAACTGAATAGTGCCTCAAAAAAGAGGTAGAGGTCGCGGTTTTTATTACGCTTATGGAGTGAGAGGACACTGGGAAGCAAGTTTAGGATCAATCGCCGAAATGCATAACGGAGCCTCTTCTGTTGTGTGTTGGGACGTAAGTTAAGAGCTTGCGGACTGTCTTAGTAGTGATGCTAAGTTGTGCTATGTTTCGTTGAGGAATTTTTTTCGACATTACCTAGCGACCTTACATCTGTTTGGTTGTTTTTTTGTATTCAAAAATAGGTTGTGACAGAAGTATTCTCCTTTAAAAAGACAGAATCGCTTTTGCTCAGCTGATTATCAAAGCTTGTTGATTGAAAAAAGACAAAACGATCAATCAGACAAGAAATTTAAAGGAGAGAAAAAGATGAACAAAAAAGTTTTTTCATTCAGTCTACTACTTGTCACGCTATTTTCGTTACTTGGCATGACAACCAACGCTTCGGCGGAGGAAAATGGTGAATTTCGTGTCGGCATGGAAGCTGGCTACGCCCCTTTTAACTGGTCACAGAAAAATGACGCACATGGCGCAGTGCCTATTCAAGGCAACTCTTATGCAGGCGGCTATGATGTTCAAGTTTCTAAAAAAATTGCCGATGGTTTAGGTCGTAAATTAGTAATCGTCCAAACCAAATGGGACGGCTTGGCGCCCGCCTTACAATCTGGAAAAATTGATGCCATTATCGCCGGAATGAGCCCAACCGCTGAACGAAAAAAAGAAATTGCTTTTACAAACCCTTATTATGAATCACAATTTGTCGTAATTGTAAAAAAAGATGGCAAATACGCTAATGCAAAAAGCTTGAAAGATTTAGCTGATGCTAAAATTACGGCTCAACTAAATACATTCCACTACGGATTAATTGATCAAATTCCAAATGTCAATAAACAGCAAGCAATGGATAACTTTTCAGCTATGCGAACAGCACTTGCTTCTGGCATGATTGATGGGTATGTTAGTGAACGCCCTGAAGGCATAACAGCAACTAGTGTCAATAAAGAATTAAAAATGTTAGAATTTCCAAAAGAAAATGGCTTTGATGCTAGCGCTGAAGACTCACAAGTAGCAGTCGGCATGCGTAAAGGCGATCCTGACATTGAAAAAGTAAACAAAATTTTAGCAGGTATTTCTCAAGATGAACGGACAAAAATTATGGACCAAGCAATCAAGGATCAACCTGCAGCAACAGATAGTGATGAACAAAAAACAGGACTTATTAACGATTTCAAAAATATTTGGAATCAATATGGCGACATGTTTTTACGTGGTGCTGGTTTAACGCTATTTATCGCGTTAATTGGGACGGTCGTCGGAACAACCCTTGGTTTACTAATTGGTGTCTTCCGTACAATTCCAGATTCTGAAAACCCAGTCGCTCGTTTCTTCCAAAAATTAGGAAATTTAATTCTTTCTATTTATATTGAAGTTTTCCGTGGTACACCAATGATGGTTCAAGCAATGGTTATTTTCTATGGTTTAGCTCTAGCTTTTGGCATCTCTTTAGACCGAACAGTGGCCGCACTATTTATCGTTTCTGTGAATACTGGTGCCTATATGTCTGAAATTGTTCGCGGAGGTATTTTCGCAGTAGATAAAGGACAATTCGAGGCAGCACAAGCGATTGGGATGACCCATGGACAAACAATGCGTAAAGTCGTTATTCCCCAAGTATTACGTAATATTTTACCTGCAACAGGGAATGAATTTGTCATTAATATCAAAGATACGGCCGTGTTAAGTGTTATCGGTGTCGCAGATTTATTCTTCCAAGGGAATGCTGCTTCTGGCGCAAACTTCCAGTTCTTCCAAACCTTTACAATTGTCGGCATCATGTACTTGGTAATGACTTTTGTGATTACACGAATCTTACGTGTTGTGGAACGTAAAATGGATGGCCCTTCTGCTTACGTTAAAGTAGAAGAATTAACTGAAGAAGGAAAAGAAAGCTAGGAGGCAAACAAATGAGTGCAATTATTGAAATTGAACATTTACGAAAAAGCTTTGGCGAAAACGAAGTATTAAAAGATATCAATATGAACGTCAATAAAGGAGAAGTTGTCACCATTATCGGTTCTTCTGGTTCTGGTAAATCAACGTTACTACGTTGTATTAATTTGTTAGAAAAACCAACAGATGGCAAAATCATCTATAATGGTAAAAATGTTTTAGAACGTGGTTATAGTTTGCCCAAATATCGGACCCATTTAGGTATGGTTTTCCAATCATTCAATTTATTTAATAATATGAATGTCTTAGAAAATTGTACTTCTGGTCAGATGACTGTCCTAAAAAGAAACAAAGAAGAAGCCAAAAAAATTGCCTTAGAAAATTTAGAAAAAGTTGGCATGGCTCGTTTTATTGATGCCAAACCTGCTCAATTGTCTGGTGGACAAAAGCAACGGGTAGCCATTGCTCGAGCATTATCAATGGATCCAGATGTTTTACTTTTCGATGAACCAACTTCTGCATTGGATCCTGAAATGGTTGGCGAAGTGCTAAAAACGATGAAAAATCTTGCCCATACAGGGCTAACAATGGTGATTGTAACACATGAAATGGAATTTGCGCGGGACGTATCCGATCGTGTTATTTTCATGGATAAAGGTGTCATTGCCGAAGAAGGGACCGCTGAAGATATTTTTATCCATCCAAAAGAAGCTCGGACAAAAGAGTTCTTACATCGGATTTTAACGAAAAACTAGTAAAAAAGAGGCAGTCATTCTGGTTAGAGTGACTGCCTCTTTTGTTATTTTTTGTATTGACGAATCATTGGCGGTTCATAGGAATCAATAAATGCACCAATTTCTTCTAAGGAATCTGAAATGAAAATTTTAGCTCGATCCGCTTCTGTTAAGAAACTAGTTTCTACCATTTTATCAAAAAAAGCAGCTAATAAATCATAGTAACCATTCACGTTGTATAAAATACAAGGATTCATATGTTCACCGACTCGGCCCCAAGAGATCACCTCGCTAATTTCTTCTAGCGTGCCGGGCCCACCGGGTAAAGCTAAATATACATCTGCCAATTCAATCATCTTTTTCTTACGCGCATGCATATCGCTAACTGTATGCATCTTTGTAATGCCATTATGTGCAATCTCCCGCTCCATTAAAAAAGTGGGCATAACACCAATTACCTCTCCACCTTCTGCTAAAAGCGTGTCAGCCACCGTACCCATTAGACCAACATTGCCACCGCCATAAACTAGATCATAGTGATTTTCTTTCATCCAAGCGGCTAACGCTACTGCAGCTTGCTGATAGATTGGCTCATTCCCCAGACTGGCGCCACAATATACTGCCATTTTTTTCACAAACATACCCTCCATTTAGATAGATTCTTTTTTACCATCTATCCTCTGGTAGCTATGGTAGCATATTTTGATTTTCTCGAAAAGGTGCAGCCATTTTTCTTTTCGTTTTAAAAGTATTTGAATTTTCAGACAATAAATGCTATAGTCTTTTTATATTTTAAAATTTCAGAAAAAGGAGCCCTATTATCTTGTCTACCTCACTCACTATTCGCTTAGTTGCCGAAGCCGATTGGCCCGCATTACATGCCTTGGACCAAATCATTTGGACAAAAAAGAATACCCCTGCCGAGATACAACCACTCTCGCTTGCGGCATATCAAGAAAAAATGAAAGATGAAACGATTTTTGTTGCCATCAGCGGACAACAACTCGCTGGATTTATTGAAGTCCATCCGCCCACTTCGTTAGCAGCTCATCAAAAACAATGGCTACTAAGTATTGGCGTTTCGCCAGATTTCCAAGGCCAAGGGATTGGTGGTTCTTTGTTGTCGTATGTCAAAGAGATGGCCCAGATAAGCGGGATTCATAAGCTGAGTTTGCGAGTAATGGCTACCAATCAAGAAGCCATTCGATTCTATGAAAAACATGGTTTTGTGCAGGAAGCACATTTTAAAGAAGAATTTTATATAAATGGACACTATTGTGATGATTATCAGTATGCTTATTTCATAGAAAAATAAGAAAACCAATGTTTTCTATAAAAACTGGTTGCTCTCTGTTTCTTCTTCTGTTATTTTAAATAATAAGACAATATTAAGGAGTGTGAATCTATGCAAAAAAAGTTAGTTTGGCGTGATTATCTATACGTTGGTTCAATGTTATTCGGTTTGTTTTTCGGTGCTGGAAATTTAATTTTCCCTGTACATATGGGACAAGAAGCGGGGGCTTCCGTCTTTTTAGCAAACTTGGGCTTCTTAGCCACTGGAATTGGCTTACCTTTTCTTGGTGTCATTGCTATGGGTGTTTCTAAAAGTTCAGGTGTTTTTGACTTAGCTTCTCGGATTAATCGTCGTTATGCTCTTATTTTTACCTTACTATTATATTTAACGATTGGTCCTTTCTTTGCTTTACCAAGGTTAGCAACTACTTCTTTTGAGATTGGTCTTGCACCATTTGTCCCTAAAGACTTGCAATGGCTGGTTCTTGCTGGTTTTTCCGCATTATTTTTCTTAGCTGTTTGGCTCTTCTCTAGAAAGCCAAGTAAAATCTTAGATTATGTGGGTAAATTTTTAAATCCGTTATTTTTAGCATTGCTAGGAATTTTGATTGTTTTAGCCTTTGTAAAACCATTAGGTCATGTGGCCAGTGCCGCTGTTGGTGAAAATTATATTTCAAGTCCTTTTTTTAAAGGATTTACAGAAGGTTATAATACGTTGGATGCTTTAGCTTCATTAGCTTTTGGGATTGTTGTCGTTTCCACTTTACGAAATATGGGCGTCGAAAAACCAGGAGATATCGCTAAAGGAATGATTAAATCAGGTGCTTTCAGTGTTGTATTGATGGGGATTATCTATACCTTACTTGCTTATATGGGAACAATGAGTATCGGGGCTTTTCCAATCAGTGAAAACGGCGGGATTGCCTTAGCCCAAATTGCTAATTACTATTTAGGCCTACCAGGGAGTATTTTACTGGCTTTTATCGTAGTTCTTGCTTGTTTAAAAACTGGTATCGGCTTAAGCACAGCCTTTTCTGAGACTTTTGAAGAAATGTTTCCGAAAGTTTCCTATCAAAAATTCTTGGCAATTGTTGTTATTTTACCAGCTATTTTTGCAAATGTCGGCTTAACCAACATCATTCAATTTGCCGTTCCAGTCTTGATGTTCCTTTATCCATTGGCGATTACTTTAATGCTTTTGGTAATCATCAGTCCTATTTTCAAACATCGACGGGAAGTCTATCAAGCAACGACCTATATCACATTGATTGCTGCTGTTTTAGATGCATTAAATAGCGCGCCTACCTTTATCAAAGATACGGCGTTTGTAACAACGCTTTTAGAAAAAGCCGGCCAATACTTACCATTGTTCACTATTGGCATGGGCTGGGTCGTTCCAGCAACGGTTGCTTTTCTAATTAGTTGGGTTTGGGTCATGATTTCTAAAAAAGATCCTATTCTTGATTAATTATTACTAAAACGGCACTAGAAAAATGCGGAAGCGCATCTTTTCTAGTGTCGTTTTTATGTATATTCGTTGTACCAAACTCTTGACTATGGTAAATTGAAGTTACCAACAAGTACTGGAGGAAATTGCCCATGTTAGTTACAACAACCGAGAGAATTAGCGGTCAAGAATATGAAATTATTGGAGAAGTTTTCGGGTTAACCACACGTTCTAAAAATATGTTTAAAGATTTAGGTGCTGGACTAAAAAGCGTAGTTGGCGGTGAAATCAAAGGTTACACTGATATGCAACGAGAAGCACGCGACCAAGCAATCGAACGTTTAAAAGCAGAAGCCTCTAAATTAGGTGCAGATGCCGTTGTGATGATGCGTTTTGATTCTGGCACAATTGGCACAGATATGCAATCTGTCGTGGCTTACGGAACAGCTGTTAAATACATCTAAATTTTGCAACTAAAAAGACGCAGACCTTTTCTTGTAAGTGTAGCGACCCCAAAAAGTTAGACTTTTTATAGAGTGGATTTTTCCACTCTATTTTTTATGCAGTTTTTTGATTGAATTGTCGAAATTCTACTGGGCTTTTCCAGTTAAGTTTTTCTTTGATTCGGTGATGATTGTAATAATAAATGTAGTTCTCAATTGCTTCTCTCAATTCATTTTGACTTTGATAGATTTTTCCATAGTACACTTCTTGTTTTAGGATACTGAAGAAATTCTCCATAGGAGAATTATCTAAACAGGTTCCTTTTCGAAACATACTTTGAAAGATATTATTGTCCTTTAATGTTTGTATATAGACATTCATTTGATAAGCCCAGCCTTGATCAGAGTGAAAGGTGCGCCGATAGGGACAATCATTTGTTTGAGAAATTGCTTCTTTCAGACCTTCCATAACTGTTTTACCATTTGGTTGAGTAGAAAGGCTATAGCTTAGAATTTCACTATTATACATATCCATAAATGGATCTAAGTATAGTTTTTTCTGACGAAAGATGCCTGCGTTATCTGCTTCAAAGTACTTAAATTCAGTTGTATCAGTTGTAATTTTTTGATGAGGAACAGAGGTTTTAAATCGGCGACGAATCAAATTTTTAGCGATTTTACCAACGGTTCCTTTATAGGAATTATATTTTCTGGATTTCTTAGTAAAAGCTTTGACTTGTAACTTTAACTTTTGTATTAATCGCTGGACTTTCTTTTTATTCACTTGAAATCCACGTCGTTTCAATTCTTGGGTCATCCTTCTATAGCCATAATGTTGATGTTTTTTACGAATCGCTTGAATTTCTTCTTCAATGATTTGTGTTGAAGCTGTTCTGTCGAGGCGTTTTTGCCAGTACATGTAAGTAGATTTTGGAAACCTTAGGGTTTCCAAAATATCTTTTAATCGAAAGTGTCTTCGGAGACTGTGAATGATTCGTGCGATTCGTTCATTTTTTGTTCGTCCTCTAAACGCAGTCTCCTCAATTCTTTTAAATAGGCATTCTCAATTTTTAACATTCTATTTTCTTTTTCTAGTTTCTCTACTTGAGATCGTTCACTTGGTAATGGTTGGCTTTCCTTTTGTTTCTTCTTAGGCATGGTAGGTGGACGTCCTTTCTGTTTAGAGAGTCCTTCTATACCAAACTTCTGATACGTTCTAAGCCAATTCGCAATCAATGATGGATTGTTCATTTTTAGAAGATTAGCTACTTCTTGATAGGACAACTCTGTTGTTAAATATAACTCTATCGCATCTAGCTTAAATTGAACAGAGTAATTCTTATTTTTTTGACTGCGAAGTAGGCCTTCTTCACCAAGTTCTTTATAGGCATTTATCCATTTGCTTATTTGAGAACTATCTTTAAACCCATACTTCTTTGCGAGAAACCTTAGACCTCCTTGACCAGATAAGTAGTCATGAACAAGTTTAAGTTTAAGTTTAAATTCAAAACTGTATTTTGCCATACAAAAAAACCCCCAAAAGTTAGATTTCTAGGTCTAACTTTTGGGGGTCGGCTCAAAGGTCTACGTCTTTTTATTTTTCATATTTCACTTCTGCTAAATACAATCCTTCTGGATGAGCAGTCGGACCTGCTAAATTTCGATCTTTGGCTGCGATAATTGCTGGAATCGCGGTTGGTTCCAGCCGCCCATTGCCGATTTTCAATAGCGTACCAACTAAAATCCGAATCATTTTGTACAAGAAACCATCGCCCCGAAAAGTGAATGTTAATTCATCCCCCGTTTCATTGACATGAACACTGGCTTCATGAATAGTTCGGACTTTATCTTCTACTGAACTTCCTGAGGCACAGAAAGAGGTAAAATCATGGGTACCTAATAAATCAGGTAAAGCTTGTTGGATTTTTTCGAGATCAATGGGATACGGAAAATAACTGGCATAAAAACGTCGAAATGGACTTCGTGGTTTGCCAATGTCCACTTTAAATTGATAGGTTTTTTCGATCACGTGATAACGTGCATGAAAGTCTTCTGAAACACGTTCCACGCTTCGCACAGCAATGTCTTCGGGTGTTTGTGTGTCTAACGCAAAGCGCATTTTTTCCAACGGACGTTCCTGCGGATAATCAAAGTGAATCACTTGGCCCATTGCATGAACACCTGCATCTGTTCGTCCTGAACCAAAAACCGTCACGGAGCGTCCGTTATTCATGCGTGCTAACGTTTTTTCTATTTCTTCTTGAACGGTACGCTCATTAGGCTGCTTTTGAAAGCCATGAAAATGAGTGCCATCATAGGCAATGATTGCTTTATAGCGGGGCATAATTTTTCTTCACCTTTTCTAAGTTCTTAATACAAATAAGCCAATGGTTAACAAGACAAAGCCAAACATTACTATTGTATCTCGTAGGTGCCAATGAAGAATGCGGTATTTCGTCCGTCCTTCACCGCCTTGATAACCTCTTGCTTCCATGGCAGTCGCTAAGTCTTCCGCACGATTAAAACTACTTACGAAAAGCGGAATCAAAAGTGGAACAATAGCTTTCATTTTTTGAAGTAAGTTTCCTTCACCAAAATCAACACCACGGGCACGTTGGGCATTCATAATCTTTTCCGTTTCATCCATTAATGTTGGGACAAAACGTAAGGCAATTGATAACATCAATGAAACTTCATGAACTGGAAATTTCACCACACGAAGTGGGCGTAACAAATATTCAATCGCATCTGATAACTCTAATGGTGCCGTCGTTAAAGTTAATAACGTTGACATGAAAATAATTAAAACAAAACGACAGAAAATAAATAGCCCATTCGTCACACCAAACTGGGTAATGGAAATAATTCCCCACTGAAAGTACACCTCTCCCCCTTGTGTAAACAAGGTTTGAAGAGCCACAGTAAACAGAATTAGCCATAATAATGGCCGAACACCGCGGATAAAGAAGCGGGCGCTGATTTTTGATAATGAAATAGCAAAAGCAGTAAAGGCTGCTATTAAAACATAACTCTGCCAATTATTTGCTAAAAAGATAATTCCAATAAAATAAAAACTAGCTAATAATTTTGCACGCGGATCTAAACGATGGATAAAAGAATCGCCTGGAATATAACGCCCAAAAATCAATTTATTCATCATTTTGCCTCACCTGCTTCCTGCATTTTTTTCAGAAGCTGATCGGCTAATTGATCGGCCGTTAATGGTAATTGCTCAAAAGAAAAGCCTTTTGCCACTAATTTTTCAGCAAATTCGGCTGCAGTTGGCACGCCTAATTGTTTTTCTTTCAGCCATTGTGTCTCTTGAAACACTTCTTGTGGTGCTCCCGCTCGGACGATTTGTCCTTTTTCTAAAACAATCACATGATCTGCGTAATTAGCCACGTCATCCATCAAATGTGTCACTAAAACGATGGTCATATTATGTTCCTTATGCAGACGACTAAACATCTCCATCATTTCTTTACGACCCTTAGGATCCAAACCAGCGGTCGGTTCGTCTAATACTAAGACTTCTGGTTCCATCGCTAGCACACCAGCAATTGCGACACGGCGCATTTGGCCACCTGATAACTCAAACGGAGAATGTTGTAAGTATTTTTCATCTAAGCCGACTAAATCAAGCATTTTCTTAGCTAACTTTTTCGCTTCTTCGTCTGAAACACCAAAATTTTTCGGTCCGAAAGCGATGTCTCGCTCCACTGTTTCTTCAAACAATTGTGCTTCTGGAAATTGAAAAACGATCCCAACTTTTTTACGAATTGGTTTTAAATTCTTATTATCAGTTTCTGGCGTAATCACACGCTCTCCAATTGTCACTTGGCCTTTAGTTGGTTTCACCAAAGCATTCAAATGTTGTAATAACGTTGATTTGCCACTGCCAGTATGTCCGACAATCGCTGTATAAGAGCCGTCTTGAATCGTTAAATTAATATCGAATAATGCCCGTTGCTCAAAAGGAGTATTGGGTTGGTAAGTAAAATCTACTTGTTTAAAACGGATGTCCATAACCAATCCACCATCCCTTCTTCTGTTAAATAATTCGTTGGCACAACAACGCCACGCTCTTTCAAAGCTACTTTTAATTTTTCAGGAAACGGTAAATCCAAGCCCATTTCAACAAGCGCTTCTCCTGCAGAAAAAATCTTTTCTGGTGTTCCTTCGTTTGTCAATTGTCCTTGGCGCATCACTAAAATACGATTCGCATTAGCCGCTTCATCAATATCGTGGGTAATAGAAATAACTGTTAAATTGCTTTCTTCTTTAATCTTTTGAATGGTAGCAATCACTTCTGCACGACCTTCTGGATCTAACATACTTGTCGCTTCGTCTAAAATAATAATATCTGGTCGCAAAGCAACCACACCAGCAATAGCTACTCGTTGTTTTTGGCCGCCAGATAGCCGAGCAGGTTCTCGCTTGGCAAAATCTAACATACGAACCCGTTCTAATGCATCGTGAACACGTTCGACCATTTCATCACGCGGAATACCTTGATTTTCTAAACCAAAAGCCACATCGTCTTCGACTGTTGAACCGACAAATTGGTTATCTGGATTCTGAAAGACCATTCCTACCATACACCGGATATCCCAGACGTTTGCTTCATTTAATTCTTTGCCGCCAACTTTGATAGTCCCAGCAGCTGGCAGTAACAGACCATTGATCGTTTTGGCTAACGTTGATTTACCAGAACCATTATGGCCAATAATAGCGACCCATTCGCCTTGTTGAATGGAAAAAGACACATCTTTTAAAGCGGGAGAAGCATCTTCTGGTTGATAATTAAATTGGATATTATTTAGTTCAATGATTGGTTGCATCGCGTACTCCCTCAATCTATTTATTCTTTCTAACACTACCAAAAAAGTAGCGTTTTTTCAATCATCTGTTCTGATTCTTCACACTATTTTTTATTATACCAAAAGAACGGTCATTATGGGAGCTCTTATCTGTCTTGACAGGTCTATTTTTCATAAAAATAACTTCTTGTTCTCATAAAACAAGAAGTTACTGATTTTCTTTTAAAAATGCGTCTTCAAATATTCAAACGCATATTGGGCATATAACTCAGCACCCATTGCCATCGCATCTTCATCAATATTGAAACGACCATGGTGATGTGCCCATTCCGTATCTTTCTCTGGATTACCACTTCCCACTAAGGCAAAACAACCAGAAGCATGTTCAGTATAATAACTGAAGTCTTCACCACCGGTTGTCGGCTCTTCTTGTCTTAAGGCCGCTTCACCAAAATTTTCCTTAATTAGTGTTTGAGCAAACAAGGCATCTTGCTCATCATTAATCACTGGCAACGTTCCATATTGATAATCTAACGAAGCCGTCCCACCGTAAATAGCGGCTGTTTGTTCCGCATAGCGTTGCAGCGCCTGTTCTACTCGATTACGCGTTGCTACACTAAAGCAACGAACCGTTCCTTCTAAACGTGCATTCTCAGCAATCACATTAAAACGGGTCCCCACATCCATCCGTCCAATCGTGACAACTACTGGATCTAAAGGATCTGTCTCCCGAGAAACAATCGTTTGCAGATTCATCACGAAAGAAGAAGCTATGACTGCCGCATCAATACAAGCGTTTGGCATGGCACCATGGCCACCACGGCCTTTAAAATCAACAGAAAAAATATCTGCGGATGCGAAACTTGAGCCCACTCGACACGAAGCGGTTCCTACAGGCATTTGTGACCAGATATGTAAGCCAAATACATCATCAACACCGGTCATTGCGCCTTGCGCAACCATTGCTTTAGCACCTTGCGCATTTTCTTCAGATGGTTGAAAAATTAACCTTACTGTTCCCTGAAGTTCTTCTTGGATTTCTTTTAATACTTTAGCTGCTGTTACTAACATCGCGGTATGGGAATCATGCCCACATGCATGCATCTTGCCAGCTTCTAAAGATTTATAAGCTAAATCTTCATTTAATTCCTGTACAGGTAAGGCATCCATATCCGCCCGCAGCGCAACCACTCGGCCTGGTTTGCCGCCCACAATTTCAGCAATTAAACCCGTCGGTTCTGTTTTGCGATAAGTAATTCCTAATTGATCAAGAACTGCCGCGACTTTTTCTGTCGTTCGAAATTCTTCAAATTGTAATTCTGGATGTTGGTGTAAATCCCGTCGAAAAGCAATCATTTCTTGTGCATGCTGCTTGACTAGTGCTTTGATTTTTTTCATACTTACGCCCCGTTTCTACAAACTTAATAAAATACTTGAAAAAATACCCGCTAAAATAACCGAAACAATGGTGACTGTTACGAAACCTGCCACTAACATCGGTGGCATTAAATGGCTCGTTAAAGCTGCCTGTTCTTGTTCATCTTCTGTCAATGATTGAATCACTTCATTCGTAATAATATAATCGGCTGGAAAGCCATATAAAGCTGTCAACGAAACAGCGAATGCCATCTCTTTACTCACACCTAATACACGACCAACAATTGCTGAAAAGATGTACATCCCGATAACACCAATCACAATAATCCCAATCATTGGTAAAAATAAATCCATCAACATTTCAGGTGTGGCTTGTTTTAAGCCATCAAAGACAAAAAGCATTAACCCTAAAATCGCAAAACCAAAGCTATTTGCTTTCTGCAATGGTTGCTTTTCTAAAAAGCCTAAAGACGTTGCAATCACGCCAAAACATAAACACAGCACAAAAGGACTAATCGTCACAAACGGTGCCGTCCACACAGAAACATAATAAGCGAGTGTGGCAACTAAGGCTAAACGTAAAATTCGTGAATAATCTGTATGATATCGTTTGGGTACTTTTTCAAATAGTTTAGGCACATCTGGTTCTGCTCCTGTTTCTTGCCCCTCTTGTTCATGAACTGGCTGCCATGTCCCTGCTCGATATTCTTGAAGCTTCCGCTTTCCTTCTTTTTTTAGAACAATTGAAGTTAAGGGATAACCAGCAAACCCTTGAATGACATAAATTAAAATTGCCAAAACTGAAAGTGAGGCTAAACCAGCTGATTGAGCCGCTTCTGACATTACTAATGAAGAAACTAAACCTCCTACTAACGGCGGGATTGCAACTAAAACTGTTTTTAAGTCAAAAACAAAAGTCCCTACAGCTAATAACAAGGCAATAATCCCCAGAATACCTGACAAAGCAATCACAATCGTTTTCCATTGATTAACCAATTCTTTAACAGAGAGCAGAGTGCCCATATTAGTAATCAACAGATACATTAATAAAGTGGCAACCACTGTAGGAATCCCTGCCACTTCCACAATATTTTGTGGAAAAATAGTCCAATAACCAAAAATAAATAAAACACCACAAACAAAAACAGATGGAATCCAAGCTTTTGTTTTGATAGAAACTACATCACCAATGTATAAAATAACCATCAGCAACGAAAAAGCAAACATTTGCGACATATAATTCCCCCTTCTACTAACTCAGATTATTTAATTATCTGAAAATTCCAATTAATAACCAGTATAACAAACCGCAAAAGCTTCCGCAATGCTTTTAAGAAACAAAAAAGCTTTGAGAAAACAGCGTTTTCCCAAAGCAAAAAAAAAAATCACCTTTATATGATGAGTGCTCCCCTGCTAAAGCCATCTTTAGCAGGGAAAGCAGAGCTAGACTCGGAGTCGCCTCCAACATCATAACACTCTAAAAGAAACATCTATAAAGTGATCGGTTTATTAATTATTTAACAAATTCGATAACTACCATTGGTGCTGCATCGCCGCGTCTTGGTTCTGTCTTCAAGATACGAGTGTAACCACCTTGGCGTTCCGCGAAACGAGGTCCTAAATCGTTAAATAGCTTTTGTAAAGCTGATTCAACAACGATAGACTCATCTTCTTCACGAACACTAGCAACTTCATTACGAACGAAAGTAGCTGCTTGACGACGTGCATGAAGATCTCCACGTTTACCTAAAGTAATCATTTTTTCTACAGTTGAACGTACTTCTTTCGCACGAGCTTCAGTAGTTACGATGCGTTCGTTGATGATTAAATCAGTTGTAATATCACGTAGCATAGCTTTACGTTGGCTTGATGTGCGTCCTAATTTACGGTAACTCACGTTGGGTTCCCTCCTTCGTTTCTGTTCTCACGAGCCACTGCTGTTAAGCAGGACTGGAAACTTCGTAAAAGTCTTAATCGTCCTTACGTAATCCTAATCCTAGATCATGCAATTTAAGTTTTACTTCTTCAAGAGATTTACGACCTAAATTACGTACTTTGATCATTTCTGGTTCAGATTTGTTTGTAAGTTCTTGTACAGTATTAATGCCTGCACGTTTTAAACAGTTATATGAACGAACTGATAAATCAAGTTCTTCAATCGTCATTTCTAGCATTTTCTCTTTTTGAGTTTCTTCTTTTTCCACCATGATTTCAGCGTTTTTCGCTTCGTCAGTAAGGTTTACAAAGATATCTAAATGCTCAGTCATGATTTTCGCAGCTAAACTTAGTGCTTCTTGAGGAATGATTGAACCATCTGTCCATATTTCCATTGTTAATTTGTCGAAATCATCACGACGACCAACACGTGTATTTTCTACTTGGTAGTTAACACGACGAACGGGTGTGTAGATGGAATCAACTGGAAGTACACCGATTGGCATATCTTCTTTTTTGTTTTCGTCTGCTTGAACATAGCCACGACCAGGTTTCACTGTTAAGCGAGCATGGAAAGTAGCTCCTTCAGCAACACTACAGATAACTAAATCTTTATTTAGGATCTCAACATCACTGTCCACGATAATATCGCCGGCAGTCACGGTAGCGGGTCCTGTAATATCGATCTCAAGGGTTTTCTCTTCTTCAGCATATAATTTCAATGCTAAGCCTTTAATATTCAAAATAATTTGTGTTACGTCTTCTCGTACACCTGGAATGGTTGAGAATTCGTGTAAAACACCATCGATTTGAATATTCGTAATTGCAGCTCCTGGTAAAGAAGACAATAAAATACGACGTAGAGAGTTACCTAAAGTAGTTCCGTAACCGCGTTCTAATGGTTCAACGACGAACTTACCATAATCTCTATTTTCATCAATTTTTTCGATTCTTGGTTTTTCAAATTCAATCATTCTTATCTATACCCCTTTCAAAACGAAAAGTGTCTTGTTCAATGACGTTCCTAATTCAAACTCAGAATGAGTGGCGCTCATTAAACACGACGGCGTTTTGGAGGGCGGCATCCATTATGAGGAACTGGAGTCACGTCACGAATTGCAGTCACTTCTAAACCTGTTGCTTGTAATGAACGAATTGCTGCTTCACGTCCAGAACCAGGTCCTTTAACTGTTACGTCTACAGTTTTAAGTCCATGTTCCATTGCCACTTTAGTTGCGGCTTCTGCAGCCATTTGAGCGGCAAAAGGAGTTGATTTTTTGCTTCCTTTAAAGCCTAATGATCCTGCTGATGACCATGCTAATGCATTACCATGTGTATCAGTAATCATTACGATTGTATTGTTGAATGTAGAATGGATATGTGCTACACCTGATTCTATATTCTTTTTGACACGGCGTTTACGACTAACTTTTTTTGCTGCCATGAAGTTCTAACCTCCTTCACTTAGGAATTATTTTTTCTTGCCTGCTACTGTTTTAGTAGGGCCTTTACGAGTACGTGCATTATTTTTCGTGTTTTGTCCACGAGTTGGTAATCCACGACGGTGACGGATTCCACGGTATGAACCGATTTCCATCAAGCGTTTGATGTTTAAGTTCACTTCACGACGAAGATCCCCTTCAACTTTTAACTTATCAATTTCCGCACGAATCGCATCTGTTTGTTCGTTTGTTAAATCACGTACACGAACATCTTCAGATACGCCAACGTTTGCTAAAACTTTTTTAGCTGTAGTGTTACCAATACCATAAATGTAAGTAAGAGAAACTACTACACGTTTGTCACGAGGGATGTCTACTCCTGCAATACGAGCCATTATTCGTTACACCTCCTAATTATCCTTGACGTTGTTTATGTTTTGGATTTGCTGGGCAAATAACCATAACACGTCCTTTACGGCGAATTACTTTACAATGTTCACACATTGGTTTTACTGATGGTCTTACTTTCATGATAATACCTCCTGTGGTTTTACGGAGTACAATTATTTAAAGCGATAAGTAATACGGCCACGCGTTAAATCATACGGTGATAATTCAACTGTTACTTTGTCACCAGGTAAGATACGGATGTAGTGCATACGGATTTTACCTGAAACAGTAGCAAGAACTTGGTGTCCATTTTCTAGTTCGACTTTAAACATTGCATTCGGCAAAGTTTCGACGACTGTACCTTCGACTTCAATCATATCTTCTTTTGCCACGCACAGTACCTCCTTGTACTTGTTTCGCGTTTTCACACGATAAAACGGCGGAAACTCCAGCTCCCACCTAGAAATTCTCAACTAACTTCGTTATTCATTTTGATGTCACAAAACTGTAGAAGTCGGACTGATATATTCTACCATATTTAGTTATGTTTTGGCAAGAGAAACTGAATACAACAACAGGGTTAAACTGCGGACAATTGGAAATTAGTTTTCGTCAATGATTTTTTTCACATCAGAAAAAACAGTATCGATTTCGCGATTGCCATCGATTGTATGCATCAAGCCTTGTTCTTTATAGAAAGCCAAGATTGGTGCGCTACTTTCAATGTTGACTGCCAAACGATTTTTAACCGTTTCGGGCTTATCATCTTCTCTTTGGTAGAATTCATGTCCGCCACAGCGATCACAAGTGCCTTCAACTTTTGGCGGGTTGAATAATTTATGATACGTTGCGCCACATGTGCGACAGATGAATCGTCCAGCTAAACGCTCGATTAATACATCTTCTTCTACATGGATGTCAATGACAGCATCAATTTTTTTGTTTAATTCTTTAAGCATTGTATCTAATGCTTTTGCTTGATCCAGTGTACGTGGGAAACCATCTAATAGGAATCCTTTGTCTGTGTCTGGTTCAGCAAGGCGTTCTTTAACAATTCCGTTTGTTACTTCGTCAGGAACCAGTTCACCTTTATCGATATAAGATTTCGCTTCTAGGCCCAAGGCAGTTTCATTTTTCATTGCTGCACGGAACATATCTCCAGTAGAAATATGTGGAATGCCATACGTATCAATGATTTTTTCTGCTTGGGTGCCTTTACCTGCTCCAGGTAATCCCATTAAAATGAGGTTCATATATTCTCCTCCTAATTTTAAAGACCGGCTTATGAAGCTAGCCATATGTGAGAATGGTGCTGAGGTAAAACCTCAACACTCGATTCTTACTTATTGATAAAGCCGACATATTGACGTTTCATCATTAATCCTTCTAATTGTTTCGTTGTTTCTAATGCAACCCCGATAACGATTAGTAAACTTGTTCCACCTAAACCGATTGATTGAGGTAAGTTCCAAACCATTTGCGCAATGATTGGAAGTAAAGCAACAAGTCCTAGGAAAATTGAGCCGACAACACTTAATCTCATTAACACGCCAGATACATATTCTTCTGTACCTTTACCTGGTCGCACGCTTGGAATGTAGCTTCCTTGTTTTTGTAAGTTTTCCGCTAATTTCTCAGGGTTTACTTGAACAAATGCATAGAAGAATGTAAACGCAACGATTAGGACAGTATAGATGATTGCCCCTGGAACTGTGTTATAACTGAAGATTTTTGTCATAATGTCATACCAATTTTCACCAGCGAATTTTGATGAGAAAGCTTGTAAAATGGCATTTGGTGTTGCAATTAACGAGCTGGCAAAGATAACTGGAATAACCCCAGCAGCATTTACTTTTAACGGTAAATAACTACTTGTTGGTGCACCAGAAACACGTTTTGTATATTGGATTGGAATCTTACGTTCTGCTTGTTGGAAGAACGTTACGACTGTAACAATCACCAAAATAGCAATAACTAAGATTGCAATGAAAATAACAGATTGCCAAATACGAGAAGACTCGATATTGACGAAGTAATCTTCATAGATTTCTTTGACTGCTCCTGGCAAACGAGAAATAATCCCGGCAAAGATAATCATTGAAACACCATTTCCGATTCCTTTTTCTGTAATTTGTTCACCCATCCAAGTCACAAACATCGTCCCAGCAGTTAAAATAACCGCAATCATCACAAAGGTACCTAAGGTTGGATTGTTGACAATCCCAGTTTGACTTAAGCTATTAAAACCAGCAGTGATCCCCATTGACTGAGCCACACCCAAGACAATCGTTAGATATCTTGTTGCTTGATTTAATTTCTTACGCCCAACTTCCCCTTGTTTTGACCATTCTACAAATCTAGGTACAATATCCATTTGCAATAGTTGAATAATAATAGAGGCTGTAATGTATGGCGAAACCCCCATCGAGAAGATAGAGAAGTTTTGCATGGCACTACCACTCACCATATTCAACATATTCAAAAAGGGTAAGCTACTTAAATCAGACAATCCCTTTGCATTCACCCCGGGCACAGTAATGTGCGCACCTAGGCGAAATACAAACAAGATTAAAACTGTAAATAAGATTTTTGATCTAATGTCTTTGACTTTAAAGGCGTTCTTTAATAGCTTGAACAATTAGATCACCTCGATTGAACCACCAGCAGCTTCGATAGCTTCTTGTGCTGATTTCGAGAATTTAGCTGCTTTCACAGTTAATTTTTTCGTTAACTCACCATCTGCAAGAACTTTGATTCCCGCTTTTTCGTTTTTAACGATTCCTGCTTCTTTTAGGACAACAGGAGTTACTTCTGTTCCATCTTCAAAACGGTTTAAAGTATCTAAGTTCACAACAGCGTAATCTTTACGATTGATGTTTGTAAACCCACGTTTTGGTAAACGACGGAATAATGGAGTTTGACCCCCTTCAAATCCTAAACGAACACCACCGCCTGAACGGGCTTTTTGCCCTTTTTGTCCACGGCCAGCTGTTTTACCATTACCAGATGAAGTACCACGTCCAACACGGTTACGTACTTGGCGTGAGCCCTCAGCAGGTTTTAATTCATGAAGTTTCATAGGTTTGGCACCTCCTTAAGCAATCTTCTATTACAAATCTATAAATCTTAAACTTCTTCTACGTCCACTAAATGTGAAATAGTGTTAACCATACCTTTGATTGCTTCATTGGCAGGTTTTGTAACAGTACTATTCACTTTACCTAAACCTAACGCTTTAACTGTAGCACGTTGGTTTTGAGGACGTCCGATAACACTGCGTTTTAAAGTAATTTTTAATTCAGCCATTATTTTTGTCCTCCTTAACCGATAATTTCTTCTACAGATTTACCGCGAAGTGCTGCCACTTCTTCGGCACGTTTTAATTGTTTTAGACCTTCAACAGTTGCGCGAACAACGTTAATAGGTGTGTTTGAACCTAGTGATTTAGATGTAATATCTGCTACACCAGCTAATTCCAATACGGCACGAACTGGTCCACCAGCAGCTACCCCAGAACCTTCTACTGCAGGTTTCATAAGGATACGGCCGCCACCGAATACGCCAATTACTTCGTGCGGGATAGTAGAACCAACCATAGGCACTTCAACTAAGTTTTTCTTCGCGTCTTCGATTGCTTTACGGATAGCTTCAGGTACTTCTTGTGCTTTACCAGTACCGAAACCAACGTGTCCGTTTTTGTCACCGACAACAACTAAAGCTGCGAAACGTAAACGACGTCCACCTTTAACAACTTTTGTTACACGGTTGATCGCTACAACGCGGTCTTCTAATTCCAAATGTTTTGGATCAATATAAACCATGAATGGTGTTCCTCCTTCTCCTAAAATTCTAGTCCATTTTCACGAGCAGCTTCAGCTAAAGCTTGCACGCGGCCATGGTAAAGGTATCCACCACGGTCGAAGACTACTTTTTTGATGCCTTTTTCAGCGGCACGTTCAGCAACTAGTTTACCAACAGCTGCAGCTGTTTCTGTTTTTGTTCCACCTGAAATTTCTTTATCCAAGGCAGAGGCACTTGCTAGCGTCACACCCGCTACGTCATCAATGACTTGCGCGTAGATGTTTTTGTTAGAACGGAAAATGTTCAAGCGTGGGCACTCAGCAGTACCAGAGATTTTGTTACGTACACGACGATGTCTCTTTTGACGTGTTTTGTTTTTATCTGGTTTTGTAATCACAATTTTCACCTCTTTGATTTAATGTTTACTACTAATATTTCAAGCAGTCAGCAGATTACGGAAAAGAGAAGCTGGCAGACAAGACAAAAGCATTTTATTGGAAAAATCCCATAAAATGACAGTTGCTTGTTGTTGACTTCTGTTTTCTACACAGCTGTTATTATTTACCAGTTTTACCTTCTTTACGGCGTACAAATTCACCAACATAGCGAATCCCTTTGCCTTTATAAGGTTCTGGAGGACGAACGCCACGGATGTTAGCAGCTAATTCACCAACAACTTCTTTGTTGATGCCTTTAACGATAACTTGTGTGTTCGCAGGTACTTCAAATGTTACGCCTTCTGGTGCTGTCATTTCGACAGGATGAGAATAACCAACGTTTAAAGTTAATTTGTTGCCTTGTACTTGGGCACGGTATCCGACCCCGATAAGTTCAAGTGCTTTTTGGAAACCTTCAGAAACACCAACAACCATGTTGTTGAAGTTTGCACGAGTTGTTCCGTGGATTGTTTTCATTTCTTTTGAATCGTTTGGACGAGTGAATGTCACTTCGTTTCCTTCGATGTTCATTTTGATATCAGAAGAAAATTCGCGTGTTAATTCACCTTTAGGTCCTTTAACTGTAATGTTGTTTCCGTCTTGCTTGATTTCAACACCAGCAGGAAGAACAACAACTTTATTACCAATACGGCTCACTTAGAGACACCTCCTTGTGTATTTTTTAGAATTACCATACGTAGGCGATTACTTCGCCGCCGATATTTTTCGCTCTAGCTTCTTTGTCAGTAATTACACCCTCTGATGTAGAGATGATTGCAATTCCTAGACCGTTTAATACTTTTGGTACTTCGTCAGCTTTTACGTATGCACGTAAACCTGGTTTAGAAATACGTTTTAAGTTTGTGATAACACGTTCTTCGTTTTTACCATATTTTAGGAAAACACGGATTACGCCTTGTTTGTCATCTTCGATGTATTCTACGTCGCGGATAAATCCTTCACGTTTCAGGATTTCTGCGATATCACGTTTGATTTTTGAAGCAGGTACTTCTAAAGTTTCATGTTTAACCATGTTCGCATTACGAATGCGAGTTAGAAAATCTGCAATTGGATCTGTCATGACCATTGAACTATTTACCTCCTTTATGCGAGTTTACTTGTTTACCAGCTAGCTTTCTTCACGCCGGGAATTTGACCTTTATAGGCAAGTTCGCGGAAGCAAATACGGCAAAGATGAAATTTACGATAAACTGAATGTGGACGTCCACAACGTTCACAACGAGTATAAGCTTGTGTTGAATGTTTAGCAGGACGTTTGTTTTTAGCAATCATTGATTTTTTAGCCACGTAGTTCGCCTCCTTATATTATTTTTGGAATGGCATACCTAATTGTGCCAACAATTCGCGAGACTCTTCGTCAGTGTTCGCTGTTGTAACAATTACGATGTCCATACCGCGTACTTTATCTACTAAATCATAATCAACTTCTGGGAAGATTAATTGTTCTTTAATACCTAAAGTATAGTTACCACGACCATCGAAAGCTTTTTTGCTGACACCGTGGAAGTCACGTACACGAGGTAAAGAAACTGTTACTAATTTATCTAAAAATTCGTACATTCTTTCGCCGCGTAGCGTTACTTTCGCACCGATTGGCATTCCTTCACGTAAACGGAATCCAGCGATAGATTTTTTAGCTTTTGTGATAAGTGGTTTTTGACCAGTGATTAATGCTAATTCTTCAACAGCTTTGTCTAAGTTTTTAGCATTTGATACTGCATCACCCACACCCATGTTGATAACGATTTTATCAACTTTAGGTGTTTGCATAACTGAGCTGTAATTAAATTTTTCCACCAATGATGGTGTTACTTCTTTAATATATTTTTCTTTCAGGCGGTTCATTCAGTAAGCCCTCCTTCCGCAATTTTTATTTATCTAAAACTTCACCTGTTTTTTTAGAAACGCGGACTTTTTTGCCGTCGACTTCTTTAAACGCAACTTTAGTAGCTTCTCCGTTTGAAGGATCAATCACCATTACATTAGAAACATGAATTGGCGCTTCCACTTCAAGGATTCCACCTTGTGGGGCTGCTTGGTTTGGTTTTTGGTGTTTTTTAACGACGTTGACACCTTCAACGATAACTTTATCTTGTTTAGGAAACGCTGCTAAGACAACGCCTTCTTTGTTTTTATCTTTACCAGTGATAACTTTTACTTTATCGCCTTTTTTAACAAACATTACTGTTTCGCACCTCCTTTAACGTGGGCTCGAGATTATAATACTTCTGGTGCTAGAGAAACGATCTTCATGAAGTTGTTTTCACGTAATTCACGTGCAACTGGTCCGAAGATACGTGTTCCGCGTGGGCTTTTATCGTCACGGATAATTACCGCAGCATTTTCATCAAATTTGATGTAAGAACCGTCAGCACGACGAGCGCCAGATTTTGTACGAACGATAACGGCTTTAACTACTTCACCTTTTTTAACAACCCCACCTGGCGTTGCTTGTTTGACAGTAGCAACAATAACGTCACCGATGTTAGCAGTTTTACGACCAGATCCGCCTAGGACTTTGATCGTTAAAATTTCACGTGCGCCAGAATTATCAGCGACTCTTAAACGACTTTCTTGTTGGATCACGATGTGTATCCCCCTTTCAGATTTTGTGCTTCAATCTATTAGGAAATTCTCGTTTTATTAGATAATAACTGCTTCTTCGACTACCTCTAGTAAACGGAAACGTTTTGTAGCTGATAATGGACGAGTTTCCATGATTTTTACGATGTCTCCAACTTTCGCTGTGTTGTTTTCATCATGCGCTTTATATTTTTTAGAATATTTCATACGTTTGCCATAGATAGGGTGGTTTTTCTTTGTTTCAACGACAACTGTGATTGTTTTATCCATTTTGTCTGATACCACGCGACCTTGGTAAACTTTACGTTGATTTCTTTCTTCAGTCATACGCGTTTGGCCTCCTTCCACTATTAGTTAGCTTGTTCACGCAATACTGTTTTGATGCGTGCAATCGATTGACGTACTTCTTTAATACGTGCAGTGTTTTCTAATTGACCTGTTGCTAATTGGAATCTTAAGTTGAACAATTCTTCTTTTAATTGTTTTTCTTTATCTAGCATTTCGGCAGTGGTTAATTCTCTGATTTCTTTAACCTTCATTCGATTCACCACCCATTTCCTCACGTTTTACGATCTTAGTTTTTACCGGCAATTTGTGAGATGCAAGACGAAGAGCTTCACGAGCTACTTCTTCAGGAACGCCTGCGATTTCAAACATGATTTTACCACGTTTAACTGGTGATACCCAGCCTTCTGGTGCCCCTTTACCTTTACCCATACGTACGCCGATAGCTTTACTTGTGTAAGACTTGTGAGGGAAAATTTTAATCCATACTTTCCCGCCACGTTTCATGTAACGAGTCATTGCAATACGGGCTGCTTCGATTTGACGGTTAGTAATCCAGTGAGATTCAGTTGCTTGTAAACCCCATTCACCAAATGCTACTTCTTTTCCGCCTTTAGCTTCACCGCGCATTTTTCCGCGGAATTCACGACGGTGTTTTACACGTTTAGGTACTAACATGATTATTTCCCTCCTTTCTCAGTGTTTTTTTTCGTTGGAAGAATTTCTCCACGATAGATCCACACTTTAACTCCTAGTTTTCCGTAAGTAGTGTCCGCTTCTTCCCATGCGTAATCAATGTCCGCACGTAATGTGTGAAGTGGTACAGTTCCTTCAGAGTATCCTTCTGAACGAGCGATATCCGCACCGTTTAGACGACCTGATACTTGAGTTTTGATTCCTTTAGCGCCAGCACGCATTGCGCGTTGGATGGCTTGTTTTTGAGCACGACGGAAAGCAACACGGTTTTCTAATTGACGTGCAATTCCTTCGCCTACTAATTTTGCATCTAAATCTGGTTTTTTGATTTCAACGATGTTGATGTGAACTCGTTTGCCAGTTAATTTGTTTAATTCTTTTCTTAGGTTTTCGACTTCAGATCCGCCTTTACCGATAACCATACCTGGTTTAGCTGTGTGAATTGAAATGTTAACACGGTTTGCAGCGCGTTCGATTTCAATTGTAGATACAGCAGCATCAGCAAGTTTTGTTGCGATAAATTTACGGATTCTTAAATCTTCGTGTAAGAATTCAGCATACTCTTTTTCAGCATACCATTTCGCATCCCAGTCGCGGATGATGCCTACACGCATTCCAATTGGATGTACTTTTTGACCCACTGATTGTCCCTCCTCTTAAATGTTTAAGCTCTGTTTTCATAAAGAAAACAGCCTATTTCATGAGACTTATTTCTCTGTTACAACTACTGTGATGTGACTAGTACGTTTGTTGATTGGTGAAGCTGAACCTTTTGCACGAGGACGGAAACGTTTCATTGTTGGTCCTTCGTTAACAAATGCTTCAGATACGACTAAGCTTTCAACGTCTAAGTCAAAGTTGTTTTCTGCGTTAGCAACTGCTGACATTAAAACTTTTTCAATGATTCCAGCAGACTTGTTCGGTGTGAATTTCAAGATTGAAATTGCATCCGCAACGCTTTTCCCTCTGATAAGATCGATTACTAAACGTGCTTTACGAGGTGAAGTGCGAACTGTTTTTGCAGTTGCTTTAGCTGATGTAATTTGTTCTGACATTTGCATATCCTCCCCTCAAAATTAGCGTTTAGTTTTTTTATCGTCAGCAACGTGGCCACGATAAGTTCTAGTTGGTGCAAATTCACCTAATTTATGTCCTACCATGTCTTCTTGAATGTAAACAGGGACATGTTTCCGTCCATCATATACAGCGATTGTGAAACCTACGAATGATGGAAAAATTGTAGAGCGGCGAGACCAAGTTTTAATTACTTTTTTCTTTTCGGCACCTTGTTGTGCTTCGACCTTTTTCATCAAATGATCATCGACGAAAGGTCCTTTTTTTAAACTACGACCCATGGTGAACCTCCTCTCAAAATGTACGACACATGGTCAAAAAAATTATTTAGTACGACGACGAACGATAAGTTTGTCTGATTTAGCTTTTTTATTACGTGTTTTGTATCCAATTGCTGGTTGACCCCATGGAGATACTGGCGCTTTACGTCCAATTGGTGTTTTACCTTCACCACCACCGTGTGGGTGATCGTTAGGGTTCATTACGCTACCACGAACAGTTGGGCGTTTACGCATCCAACGAGAGCGGCCAGCTTTACCAATGTTGATTAATTCGTGTTGTTCGTTACCAACTGAACCGATTGTTGCACGGCAAGTTGCTAAGATCATACGAACTTCGCCAGAGTTTAAGCGGATTAATACGTATTTGCCTTCTTTACCAAGTACTTGCGCGCTTGTTCCAGCTGAACGGATTAATTGTCCACCTTTACCAGGTTTCATTTCAATGTTGTGGATAACTGTACCAACTGGAATGTTTTCCAATGGTAATGCGTTACCTACTTTAATATCTGCTTCTGGACCAGATACTAGGCGCATGCCTACTTCTAATCCTTTTGGTGCTAAGATGTATGCCTTAACCCCGTCTTCGTAATGAACTAACGCGATGTTAGCAGAACGGTTTGGATCGTACTCGATCGTTTTAACAACCGCTGCGACGTTATCTTTATTACGTTTGAAGTCAATCACACGGTATTGACGTTTGTGACCGCCACCTTGGTGACGAACCGTAATGCGACCGTTGTTGTTACGACCGGCATTGTTTTTTAATGGCTGTAACAATGATTTTTCTGGTGTTGAAGTTGTGATTTCAGCGAAATCAGAACTTGTCATGTTACGACGGCCATTTGTGGTAGGTTTGTACTTTTTAATCGCCACGTCTTATTTCCCTCCTACGTTGATATTGTTCAGGACTGCTTATTCAGCAGCTTCGAATAATTGAATTTCTTTTGAATCTTCAGTTAATGTAACGATCGCTTTGCGACGTTTTTTTGTATAACCTGCATATTTACCCATGCGTTTGAATTTTGGACGCACGTTTAAGATGTTTACGTTTGCTACTTTAACATCGAATGCTGATTCAACAGCTTGTTTTACTAAAGTTTTGTTTGCGCGAGTGTCCACTTCGAAAGTATATTTCTTTTCGTCCATAGCTAACATGGATTTTTCAGTGATCACTGGGCGTTTGATTACGTCTAGTAATTCCATTATGCAAGCACCTCCTCAATTTGAGTAAGAGCTGTTTGTGTTGCCAAGACTTTGTTAGCTGACACAACATCTAACACACTAACGTTATCAGAAGTTACTACAGAAACGTTTGGTAAGTTACGAGCTGATAAAGCTGCAAAGTCGTTACCATTTTCTAAAACAACTAATACTTTAGTATCGATAGACAAGTTAGCAAGAACTTGTTTGAATTCTTTTGTTTTTGGTGCATCGAAGCTTAAACCTTCTACTGCTACCAAGTTATTTTCAGCAACTTTGTCTGATAATACAGATTTCATTGCTAAGCGACGAACTTTTTTAGGAAGTTTGTAGCTGTATGAACGCGGTGTTGGTCCAAAGACTACGCCACCTCCACGCCATTGTGGTGAACGGATTGAACCTTGACGAGCACGACCAGTTCCTTTTTGACGCCATGGTTTGCGGCCACCGCCACGAACAGCGCTACGGTTTTTAACTGCGTGTGTTCCTTGTCTTAATGAAGCACGTTGCATGATGATTGCATCATAGACAACACTTTCATTAGGTTCGATTCCGAAGATTTCTTCATTTAAAGTGATTTCACCGTTTTGAGTTCCATCTTGTTTGAATAATGCTACATTCGGCATTCCTTAGTTCCTCCTTTCCCTACACTTATTTAGCTTTCACAGCTGATTTGATTGTGATTAAAGATTTTTTCGCTCCAGGAATGTTTCCTTTGATTAAGATAACATTTCTTTCTACGTCCACTTTAACAACTTCAAGGTTTTGAATTGTTACGCGGTCGCCACCCATACGGCCGGCTAGTCGTTTATTTTTAAATACACGGTTAGGCGCTACTGGACCCATTGACCCAGGACGACGGTGATAACGAGAACCATGAGACATAGGTCCGCGGCTTTGGCCGTGACGTTTGATTGCCCCTTGGAATCCTTTACCTTTCGTAGTACCTGTAACATCAACAACGTCTCCTGCTTGGAAAACATCTACTTTGATTTCTTTACCTACTTCATATTCTCCTAGCTCAACATTCTTGAATTCTTTAATGAAGCGCTTAGGAGCCGTGTTTGCTTTTGCAACATGACCTTTCGCAGGTTTGTTTGATAAAACTTCACGTTTGTCTTGGTAACCAACTTGGATAGCTTCGTATCCGTCAGTTTCAACAGTTTTTACTTGTAAAACTACGTTTGGCGTAGCTTCAACTACTGTTACTGGAATTAATTCACCAGACTCAGTAAAGATTTGTGTCATTCCCACTTTTTTCCCTAAGATTCCTTTGGTCATGAGTACACCTCCATCTTAATTTTATAGTTTGATTTCAATATTAACACCAGACGGTAAGTCAAGCTTCATTAGAGCGTCAACTGTTTTTGGTGTTGGGTTCACAATGTCAATTAGACGTTTGTGAGTACGCATTTCGAATTGTTCGCGAGAATCTTTGTATTTATGAGTCGCACGAATAACTGTGTAAAGTGAGCGTTCTGTTGGTAATGGAATCGGACCTGATACGTCAGCTCCAGTTCTTTTTGCTGTTTCCACAATTTTATCCGCTGATTGATCTAAAATACGGTGTTCATACGCTTTTAAACGGATACGAATTTTTTGTTTTGCCATCTTGTTCCCTCCTTCGCCTATTTTAAAAGTAGACATAGCTCCACGAAAATTTATCCGGCATGCTCGTTCATGGCAAAGCGTCCGAGCGTGTCGCAACCTCTCGCTTCACAGCCGGCAAATCAAATCGTTGATCTACCAATGCTTTTTACACTCCTGTAAACAGCACCTTTTTGATTATACTATGAAAGGATAGTGTTAGCAAGGATTTTCTGCGTTTTTTTGAAAGAATTTTTTCTTGTTTTGAAAAGCATTTGTTTTGTTTTTCAATTCTTTTCATTCTATTTTTATAAAAAAAAGAATTTGGGATTCCTTTTTTACCAGAATCTCAAATTCTTTCTTTTTTATTCTATTAACCAATCCGGCGCATTGGAATATCATTGTTATCTGGATGAACCAATAAATATTGAATAACATCAATATTGCTTGCTTGGAATGAGGCTGCACATGCTTGCAAATATAAGTCCCACATTCGATAGAAGCGCTCCCCTTTTTCGTCAACAATTTCTGCTTCTATATTATGGAAGTTTTTTGTCCAATGTTCCAACGTCAATTGATAATCTCTGCGCAAACTTTCCAAGTCAATCACTTGCAAGTCATTTTCTGTCATATGACCGACTAGCTCAGTGACACCAGGAATATAGCCACCAGGGAAAATATAACGATTAATCCAAGCATTTTTAGCCCCACCTTGTTGGCGACTGATACCATGAATCAACGCCGTACCTTTAGGCGCTAAGTTTCGTTGAACGACGTCAAAATATTCATGTAGATTTTCTGCACCGACATGTTCAAACATCCCAACACTCGTAATATGGTCAAAAGACTCTCCTTTTAAATCACGATAATCCATCAATTTGACAGTCATTCGATCTTGTAGGCCTTCTTTTTCTATAATATGGCGAATATGATGAAATTGCTCTTCACTTAATGTAATCCCAGTTGCTTTGGCTCCATATTCTTTCACCGCAGTTAAAATTAACGTGCCCCAGCCGCAGCCAATATCCAGTAAAGTGTCGCCCTCTTTGATAAACAATTTATCTAAAATATGATGCACTTTATTCACTTGCGCTTGTTCTAATGTATCTTCAGGCGTTTTAAAATAAGCACATGAATATGTCATTGTTTGGTCAAGCCATTTTTTGTAAAAATCATTTCCTAGATCGTAATGGCTGTGAATATCCTCTTGCGAGCGTTTTTTTGAATGACTTTCTTTAGGAAGCCATTTAATAAATTTAGCATTGTGTAAAAAGCTATCCTTTTGGTTATACACATCATAAATCAGTGCTTGGATATCGCCTTCGATTTCAATTTTGCGATCCATGTAGGCTTCCCCTAAAGTTAACGAAGCGTTATTCAGTAAATCCTTCACAGGAATTTTTTCATTGAATACAATTTTAAAAACCGGATCCCCCGACCCTTGCCCATACTCTTTGACGGTACCATCCCAGTATGTGACTTGTGTCTTTTTTGAAAAAGACCATTTAAACAGTTGACTGTACGTTTCTTTTTCTAACATTGCATTCCCTCCATTAAATACCATTTGAAGCCAAAATAAAAAGGAGTAGCTTTCGGTAGTTCGTCAAAACAAACACCACAGTCCGTTCTAAACTGAAGCACAGAAAAGTTAACACCCCTTCTATGTTCCGCTTCTTTTTTTGCAATTACAGTTCTATTCTACTCCTCTTTTAAAAATTTGAACATTCTTTTAACGTAATACCTACTATTGTTATTCTTTATCACAAAAAAACTAGAGCCAGTCCTTGACAGACTCCTCTAGTTCTAAACATTATGCTTTCTTACGCATCCGTTGTTCCGCATGGGTGTATGCACCATGCCACACGTGCCCCACATAAGGATTAACTTGAATACCGTGTTTAATCGCCGCTGCTACAAATTTTTTTGCTAAAGTTACTGCTTCTAACACCGAATAACCTTTCGCCAAGCCAGCTGTGATCGCCGCTGAAAAAGTACAACCTGCACCATGATTATAATCAGTAGGATATAATTCATTTTCCAAAAGATGCGCGGTGTGACCATCGTAAAACAAGTCCAGTGCTTTTTCACCAGCTAAGCGATGTCCCCCTTTAACCACGACATGTTTGGCTCCCATTTGTACAATTCGTTTTGCCGCTTCTTCCATCTCCGCCACGGAAGAAATTTCGCCTAAACCAGATAAGATGCCCGCTTCAATTAAATTAGGCGTAGCAACTAATGCTAATGGCAGTAAATCGTTTTTTAGGCCTTCCACACTTTTGGGTTGCAGAATTTGTGCCGTTCCCTTACAAGCAATGACTGGGTCAATCACGACTTTTTGAATTTTTTCTTGTTTAATGTATTTGCTAGCCATTTTAATATTTTGTTCATTGCCCATCATCCCTGTTTTCAAGGCCGCTACTGGACCGCCTGCAAAAACCGAAATCAATTGTTTTTCTAAGAGCGTTTCTGGCAATTCAGTTACTTCATGTGACCAGCCTGTCGTAGGATCCATCGTCACAATCGAGGTTAAACTTGAAAATCCAAAAACTCCATACTCTTCAAATGTTTTTAAATCTGCTTGAATCCCTGCCCCTCCAGTTGAATCGGAGCCTGCAATCGACAATACTTTTTCCATTAAATCACCTAACCTTTTTCTCCAAGTATACTGAAGAAACAAGTCTGCTAAAACAGCCAATTGGCTTATTTTTTAGCCAGCCAATTTCTAAACAAAAAAAGACCAGAGAATAAATTCTCTGGTCTTACGTCCGAATACCCCAGTTTTTCACGCTGGTTAAAACTATAGTTAAAAAGTTAATTATTTAACGATTTCAGTAACAACGCCTGAACCTACAGTACGTCCGCCTTCACGAATAGAGAAACGAGTTCCGTCTTCGATAGCGATTGGGTGAATTAATTCAACGTCCATAGCAACGTTATCACCAGGCATTACCATTTCAGTACCTTCTGGCAATTCTACAACACCAGTAACGTCTGTTGTACGGAAGTAGAATTGAGGACGGTAGTTAGTGAAGAATGGAGTGTGACGTCCGCCTTCTTCTTTTGATAATACGTATACTTCAGCTTTGAATTTTGTGTGTGGAGTGATTGTAGCTGGTTTAGCTAATACTTGTCCACGTTCGATATCTTCACGTGCTACACCACGTAATAAAGCACCGATGTTGTCGCCTGCTTCAGCGTAGTCTAATAATTTACGGAACATTTCAACACCTGTAACAGTTGTTTTAGATGTTTCGTCTTTAATACCAACGATTTCAACTTCGTCACCAACGCGAACTTCACCACGTTCAACACGGCCTGTAGCAACAGTACCACGTCCAGTGATTGAGAATACGTCTTCGACTGGCATCATGAATGGTTTGTCAGTATCACGTTCTGGAGTTGGGATATATTCGTCAACTGCAGCCATTAATTCTAAGATTTTTTCTTCATAAGACTCGTCGCCTTCTAAAGCTTTCAAAGCAGAACCTGCGATAACTGGAACATCATCGCCTGGGAAATCGTATTCTGATAATAAGTCACGAACTTCCATTTCTACTAATTCTAATAATTCTTCGTCATCAACCATATCCATTTTGTTTAAGAATACAACGATGTATGGTACACCAACGTTACGTGATAATAAGATATGTTCACGTGTTTGAGGCATAGGACCATCAGCAGCAGAAACTACTAAGATAGCTCCGTCCATTTGAGCAGCACCAGTGATCATGTTTTTAACGTAGTCCGCGTGTCCTGGGCAGTCAACGTGTGCATAGTGACGAGTTTCAGTTTCATATTCGATATGAGAAGTGTTGATTGTGATTCCACGTTCTTTTTCTTCTGGAGCGTTATCGATAGAATCGTAGCTTTGTGCTTCCCCGCCACCGTGTTTTGATAATACAGTAGCAATTGCAGCTGTTAATGTAGTTTTACCATGGTCAACGTGTCCGATAGTACCAATGTTAACATGGGATTTAGAACGGTCAAATTTTTCTTTTGCCATTTTGAATGTTCCTCCTAAAAATATAAATTTTATTGTTTGTTTTATATGTGATAGACGTTACTAAAAATCGTCTGATCATCATAAGCTATTTTACACGAAATCTTGAAAAAAGGATAGTTCTAAAAACAAACCTTTTATTCTCAAGGAAAATTATGCGTTGCCGCCGTTTTTCTTGATGATTTCTTCTTGAACAGACTTAGGTACGTCTTCATAGTGGTCAAATACCATCATAAATGTACCGCGTCCTTGTGTTGCTGAACGTAATGTTGTAGCATAACCAAACATTTCAGCTAAAGGTACCATCGCATTAACGATTTGAGAGTTACCGTGTGCTTCCATACCTTCAACACGTCCACGACGACTTGTTACGTGTCCCATGATATCACCTAAGTAATCTTCAGGAACAGTAATTGTAACTTTCATCATTGGTTCTAAAATAACTGGGTTTGCATTTTTAGCCGCAGCTTTCAATGCCATAGAAGCAGCTACACGGAAGGCCGTTTCATTTGAATCGACATCGTGGTATGAACCATCGTAAAGTTTTGCTTTGATATCAACTAATGGATAACCAGCAAGAACACCGTTGTTCATAGAGTCTTCTAACCCTTTTTCAACTGCTGGGATGTATTCACGAGGAACCACACCACCGACAATTGCGTTTTCAAACTCGAAGCCTTTACCTTCTTCATTTGGTGTAAATTCAACCCATACGTGACCGTATTGTCCTTTACCACCAGACTGACGAACGAATTTACCTTCTGCTTTAGTCGCAGCACGGAATGTTTCGCGGTAAGATACTTGAGGAGCACCTACGTTAGCTTCAACTTTGAATTCACGTTTCATACGGTCTACTAAAACGTCTAAGTGCAATTCACCCATACCAGAGATAACTGTTTCACCAGTTTCAACGTTTGTTTCAACGCGGAATGATGGATCTTCTTCAGCAAGTTTTTGTAGAGCCACGCCCATTTTATCTTGGTCAGCTTTTGATTTAGGTTCAACAGCGACTTGGATAACTGGATCAGGGAATTCAATAGATTCAAGAATAACTGGTGCATCTAATGCACATAATGTATCACCAGTTGTTGTGTCTTTCAGACCAACAGCAGCAGCGATATCACCAGAGTACACTTTGTCAATTTCTTGACGAGTGTTGGCGTGCATTTGTAGGATACGACCGATACGTTCTTTTTTGCCTTTTGAAGCGTTCAATACGTATGAACCACTTTCAAGGACACCAGAATAAACACGGAAGAAAGTTAAACGACCTACGAATGGGTCAGTCATAACTTTAAATGCTAATGAAGCGAAAGGTGCTTCGTCATCAGCTGGACGAGTTGTTTCTTCGTCTGTTTTAGTATCGATCCCTTTGATAGCATCGATATCTAATGGAGATGGTAAGTAATCAAGAACAGCGTCCAACATTAATTGAACCCCTTTATTCTTGAATGCTGAACCAGCTAATACAGGGAAGAACTCAACGTTGATTGTTGCTTGACGGATACCAGCGACTAATTCTTCTTCAGTGATTTCTTCACCTTCAAGATATTTCATCATTAAGTCTTCGTCAGTTTCAGCAACAGCTTCAACTAATTTTTCGCGCCATTCTTGCGCTTTTTCTAAATAATCTTCAGGAATATCAGTTTCTTGAATATCTGTTCCCAAATCATTTGTGTAGATTTCAGCTTTCATTTTAATCAAGTCAATGATTCCAGTGAAGTCTTCTTCAGCTCCGATTGGAATTTGAATTGGATGAGCGTTTGCTTGTAAACGATCATGTAATGATTCTACTGAATAGAAGAAGTCCGCACCGATTTTATCCATTTTGTTACAGAATACAATACGAGGAACTTTATATTCAGTCGCTTGACGCCAAACAGTTTCTGTTTGAGGTTCTACACCTGATTGAGAGTCAAGAACTGTTACCGCACCATCTAATACGCGTAGAGAACGTTGTACTTCAATTGTGAAGTCCACGTGTCCTGGAGTATCGATGATATTTACACGGTAGCCTTTCCACTGTGCAGTTGTCGCAGCGGATGTAATCGTGATACCACGTTCTTGTTCTTGTTCCATCCAGTCCATTTGTGAAGCACCTTCATGGGTTTCACCGATTTTATGGATTTTACCAGTGTAGTACAAGATACGCTCAGTTGTTGTTGTTTTACCAGCATCAACGTGGGCCATGATACCAATGTTACGAGTTTTTTCAAGTGAAAATTCTCTTGCCATTTTGTATGTTTACTCCTCTCTTTATTTAAATCGATTGTAAATTGACTTTCTGCTGCCACTTTACGCGACAGACAGAGAGGATCTTACCAACGATAATGAGCAAATGCGCGGTTTGCGTCTGCCATTTTGTGTGTGTCTTCGCGTTTTTTAACAGAAGCGCCAGTGTTGTTAGCAGCATCCATGATTTCTTTCGCTAGACGTTCTTCCATTGTGTGTTCACCACGTAGACGTGCGTAGTTAACTACCCAACGTAAACCTAAAGTTGTACGACGTTCTGGACGAACTTCAACTGGTACTTGGTAGTTAGAACCCCCAACACGACGTGCTTTAACTTCAAGAACAGGCATAACGTTTTTCATTGCTTGTTCAAAAACTTCCAATGGATCGTTACCTGTAGATTCTTTGATGATATCAAATGAATTATAGATAATGTTAGCAGCAATCCCGCGTTTACCGTCAACCATTACACGGTTGATTAAGCGAGTTACTAATTTTGAGTTATAAATTGGATCTGGTAAAACATCACGTTTTGCAACAGGACCTTTACGAGGCATCCGTAACTCCTCCTTCCGAAATATGATTTTTCAAGTTGTTATTGTCTTATTATAATTAAGCTTTAGGACGTTTTGTACCGTATTTAGAGCGGCTTTGTTTACGGTCGTTAACACCGGCAGTATCAAGCGCACCACGAACGATATGGTAACGTACCCCTGGTAAGTCTTTTACACGTCCACCACGTAATAATACCACGCTGTGTTCTTGTAAGTTGTGACCGATACCTGGGATATAAGCTGTAACTTCGATTAAGTTTGACAAACGAACACGGGCATATTTACGTAAAGCTGAGTTCGGTTTTTTAGGTGTCATCGTACCCACACGTGTACAAACTCCACGTTTTTGCGGAGAGTTAACGTTTGTTTGAGTTTTCTTAAAACTGTTATATCCTTTGTTTAAGGCTGGTGAATCAGATTTTTCTACTTTAGATTTACGAGGTTTACGTACTAATTGGTTAATTGTAGGCATTCCTTGTTCTCCTCCTTCCTTACTTCGCTTCTAGTTCCACACATCCAGGTGGTTCTTTTTTCGCGATAAAAAATAATGCAATCTCTGCACTCTTTATCAAATATGCTTTGATAGACAGTCAGCACGTCCCTATAAGGAACCTGTAGATAAAGCACCTTTGTTAGGATACCACGATAAGTATCAGCTGTCAACCCTCTTCTTTCGCCTTTCGAAAAAAAGCTTTTCCTTCTATTAAACGCACTTTTCCTTTAAAAATTTTTATGACTTTTTCAAAAACTTTCTATCTTTTTTAGTTAAATAACGGTACAATATCTTTGACTATTGAAGGGGGCGGAAAACAGCGATGAATCTGAAACAAATGGTAGGAATCGAAGCTGCAAAATATGTAGAAGACGGCATGATTGTCGGTTTGGGTACTGGCTCAACAGCAAAATTTATGGTAGACGAAATTGGTCGTCGCGTAAAAGAAGAAGGATTGTCAATCGTGGGGGTTACTACTTCAAAAGAAACAGAGAAACAAGCCTTAGCCTTGGGCATTCCTTTAAAGGGTATTGATGAGGTTCCGTATGTGGATCTTACGATTGATGGCGCCGATGAAATCAGCGCTGATTTTCAAGGAATCAAAGGCGGTGGCGCTGCCTTACTTTTTGAAAAAATTGTGGCCACTTATTCAAAGAAATGTATTTGGATTGTGGATAAATCAAAAATGGTGGACGATTTAGGGGCTTTCCCACTTCCTGTTGAGGTTGTCCCTTATGGCAGCTGCCAACTAGTGCATTTATTTGAAGAAAAAGGCTATCACCCAGCACTTCGTCTAAACGCTGCTGGCGAAACATTAATAACAGATGGAGGCCACCATATCATCGATTTGCATTTAGAAAAAATTACAGATCCAGAAGCTTTAGGTTCTTATTTAGACAACTTGGTTGGCGTCGTCGAACACGGCTTATTTTTAAATATGGTTTCTATGGTAATCGTCGGTTATGAAGATGGACCGAAAACCTTACATGTTCCCGCACGTTAAGAATGTGTGAAAAAAGATTATTTATATAGGAAGGATAATATATGAAACGAATTGGTTATGCACGCACAACTATTATTGAAGACGATTTAAAAAATCAACTAACCACTCTCCAATCGTTTGGTTGTGATGATATTTTCCAAGAGCCATTTGATCCTCAAGCGGAGATCAGTGTCTTAGACGAAGTCGAAAAACTTCTTTCTGCTGGGGATACACTTATTGTTTGTAAATTGCACCATTTAGGTAAAACAACCCGCCAATTAACAGACTTTATGAAAATGTTAAAGGAAAAACAAGTTGATTTTGTCAGCATTTCAGAAGGAATTGATACTCACCTTCCAACAGGTGAAGCCTATTTCCAATTAATGGAGAGCTTATCTGCGATGGAATGTGCACTAATTAAAGAACGAACACTCGTCGGGCTCCACAAAGCTCGTGAAAACGGAAAAGTAGGTGGACGTCCAAAAATCGATGGACGCACCGTCCGCAAAATCCGTGCATTATATTACGAAAACAAAGAAACCATCCAATTTATTTCTAATAAATGCGGCGTTTCGGTGGGCACTTGTTATAAGTACATCAATTTACCTGAGACAGATGTCGAACGGCTGTATTCCTAAGAATAAAAAAGAAGTCCTTCAGATGGGGCTTCTTTTTTGATTCGATTTCACTCTAATTTTTCAGCAACTTTCACGTTTTTTTACTATTTTCCATTGGAAATCTTGCGCAAAACGGTGTACAATAAACGTGGAAATCTTATTTTCAGAAAACTAAACTCAAAGGAGAGCTTATACATGCCAAAATTAGTTTTTTCTCGTCATGGACTTAGCGAATGGAATGCCTTAAACCAATTTACTGGATGGGCTGACGTAGATTTAGCACCTGAAGGTGTTGAAGAAGCAAAAGAAGGCGGCCGTAAAATTAAAGAAGCAGGCATCGAATTCGACGTTGCTTATACTTCTGTTTTAACTCGTGCCATCAAAACTTGTAACTATTTACTAGAATACTCAGATCAATTATGGGTACCTCAAATCAAATCTTGGCGCTTAAACGAACGTCACTATGGTAAATTACAAGGACTAAACAAAAAAGAAACTGCTGAAAAATACGGAGACGAACAAGTCCACATCTGGCGTCGTTCTTACGATACTCTTCCTCCATTAATGGAAGCAACAGATGAAGGTTCTGCAGCAAACGACCGTCGTTATGCAATGTTAGACCAACGCGATATTCCTGGTGGCGAAAACTTGAAAGTTACTTTGGAACGTGCATTACCATTCTGGCAAGATGAAATTGCGCCAGCTTTAAAAGACAACAAAACTGTCTTAGTAGCGGCTCATGGTAATTCATTACGTGCTTTAGCTAAACACATCGAAGGCATTTCTGATGAAGATATTATGGATCTTGAAATCCCAACAGGTAAACCATTAGTTTATGAATTAAACGATGATTTAACTGTGAAAGAAAAATACTACTTATAAGAACTTGTTTCTTATTAACAAAAGCGGTTTGCCAAGGCAAACCGCTTTTTTATGGATTAAATAAATTGACTTTCGGTTAAACAATCTTTATAAATCGCTACTATATCCGCTGCATACAATGGTACATAAGCCTTTTCGGCAATTGCACTATGGGCCACAGCTTGTTGTGCCATTTCTTCAAATTTATCTGCTTCGATGCCAACTTCTGGTAATGTCATTGGAATGCCACAAGCCACAAAGTAATCATACAATGCTTGAATACCTTTTTTCGCTGCTACTTCCTCCTCTTGTTCGACTATTCCCCAAACATTTCGAGCAAATTGCGCAAACTTGCCTACGGTTTGTTCAGACAAAACATAATTCATCCAACGAGGCGTTAAAATTGCTAAACCAATCCCATGCGTAATGTCATAAAACGCACTTAATTCATGTTCCATTGGGTGACAAGACCAAACACCTTGTTTGCCGCGCCCTGTTAAACCATTTAAGGCTAAACTACTTGCCCACATTAAATTAGCACGTGCATCATAATCTTCTGGATTTTCTAAAGCAATAGGACAATTTTTGATAACCGTTCGCATTAAGCCTTCTGACACAAAATCTTGGACATCCGTGCCTGTCGAAATACTAAAATAGTTTTCAATCAAATGACTGAAAATATCCGCTGAGCCAGCTGCTGTTTGATTTTGAGGAACCGTAAAAGTATTCGTTGGATCCAAGAACGAAACTTTTGGAATCATATTCGGACCACCAAAGCCTAATTTTTGATTGGTTTCTAAGTTAGAAATGACAGCACCTGCGTTCATTTCACTACCTGTCGCTGCTAAAGTCAAGATGGTCACGATTGGTAAAGCAGGACCTGTATACCCTTTTCTGGCTGCAATAACTGTCCAGATATCTTCTTCCGAATAAAAGCCCGCAGCTATTGCTTTGGAACAGTCAATGGTTGAACCACCGCCAACTGCTAAAATAACATCGACTTGGTTTTCTTTACACAACTCAATTCCTTTTCTAACGGTTTCAATGCGCGGGTTTGGTTCGACACCGCTCAACTCAATCAGTGTATGCCCGTTTTTTTGGGCCAAATCAGTAATTTGTTGGTACAAGCCATTACGTTTGATACTACCACCACCATAAACAAGTAAGACATTTTTGCCAAATTGATCTAACACAGCAGGTAATTCGTCTAAACGATCTTTCCCAAAACGGATGTCTGTTGGTACATAAAAATTAAAGTTTTCCATTCTTTCATCCTTCATTCAATGCTCTTACGCATTTATCATACTATTTTTTCAAAAATCCGCCAATAAAAAAGCCGAGCAAATGACAGTTGCTTTCACAACGATCGCTTGACCCAGCTTTCGATTCTTTTTTATAACGAATCGCTTGTTTTGATTAACAAATAAAGAAAATAAGGCGCACCGATGATCGCAACAATAATCCCTGCAGGCATTTCTCCATTGCCAGGCAATAGCCGACCAATCGTATCACTAACCAATAAAAGTAAACTCCCAAACAACGCCGCCAATGGCAATACCTGTTTTTGTTGCGTAAAACCACATTTGCGAGCAATATGTGGCGCAAGTAAACCTAAAAAATTAATTCCCCCTGTAACGGAAATCGCTGAAGCCGCCAACATCACCGCTAACAGCAGCGAAACGATTCGTTCTTTTTTCACAGCAATACCTACAGAAATAGCTGTTTCGTCCCCCAATTGTAAAATATCCAACAGACGATGACGCTTCATCGCAAAAAAGAACCCGATGACTAGCCAAGGCAACAAAGCGCCCACAAAGAACCAATTACTGCCCCAAATACTGCCTGCTTGCCACATTGTAACAAAACGGTACTTTTCAGTGTCAATTTTTGATGTAATTAATAAGGTGAGTGCTGAAATACCCGTACTCAAAATGACACCCGCTAAGACCATTCGAACTGGCGTCAATCCTAAACGATGATGATACGCGATTACCAAAATCCCAACAGCCGCTAGCAAGCCGCCAACTAAGGCCACAAGCGGAAGTGCAAACGTCGTGATACTTGTCGTCTCAACAAAACTAATAAACAAAATCACTGCCAAACCCGCACCCGCATTAATGCCTAAAATCCCAGTATCTGCCAACGGATTCCGAGTAATTCCTTGAAGAATAGCGCCGCTTAAGCCTAAAGCTGCGCCCGCAAGGACCGCTAGCACAATCCGTGGTAACCGAAAATCCCAAACTAACAGTTGTTTGGCCTGACTTCCCTGTCCCAAAAGAAGGGCTTTTAAATCCATGACGGAAACAGATAATTCCCCTTGCGTTAAACTGATACAAGCAGTTAGGATAATCCCAACTATTAAGACAGCCACCCAACGGGACACTTTTTTCTGTGTCATCCTAGTTGCCCTCCTTTACGAAATAAATAAAGAAAGAATGGGATGCCAATTAAGGCCGTGATAATCCCAAATGGTGTTTCAAAAGGCGGATTCACCATTCGAGCGATTAAATCTGCCACCAAAACGAGGAGCGCACCGCCTAACGCCGAGAACGGAATCAAGCGACGGTAATTTTCTCCAGAAACTGTTCGCATCACATGAGGCACCACCAAACCAACAAAACTGACCGAGCCAACCAGCGCCACAGACAATCCTGATAAAAGCAAAATCGTTATACTGGCGAACAACCGAATACGCTGCGGATTTCGCCCTAAACCAATTGTTGCATCATCGCCAAACCGTAAAATAGTCACCGACGGACTAATCAGAATTGCTAATGCAAATGCACCCAGAAAGATAGGGACGACTATTTTTAATTGTGCCCAAGAAATAACGCTGACACCGCCAAGAAACCAAAACGTTAACTCTTGACTCAAATTGAACTGAATGGCTAAGAATTGACTAAATGATAAAAAAAGGGCACTAATACCAGCTCCCACCAAGGTCAGACGCATGGGGCTTGCTCCTCGAATTGAATGATTAGAAAGATAATAAATCAGTGCCACACTCACGCCGGCACCAAGAAAAGAAACAACTAAAAGCCACCAATAACTTGCCTGAGGGAGGAAAGCAAAAACAAGCGCTAAGCCCAAGCCAGCCCCAGCATTGATACCCAGCAAGCCAGAATCTGCCAATGGGTTTTGCGTAATCCCTTGCGCTAACGCACCACTCACCGCTAAACTTGCTCCCACAAAAGCGGCGCCTAAAATCCGCGGCAACCGAACCGTTTGGATGACTTGATGCGCTTGATTGGTCGCATCGAAGTGCGTAAAAGATTCAATAATCGTTTGAATCGAAACCGACGTCGCACCAAACATCAGCGACAGAAGCATTGTCCCCAGTAGCAAAAAAAGACAGACAAGTAACACTTGCCATTGGTGTCTATAAAATCCGCTTATGCCTTTCATCCATCCAGCTCCATTTCCATCAACTCATAAGAAAGCACTAGTGGCCGCTGTGTCTGACTATGATAACTAATTTCTGCTTGAATAGCGAAAACATCTGCTAAGCCAGTAACAGTAATCACTTCTTGCGGTTGTTCCCTCATTGATAATCTTTCCCTCTTTCATCGCAATCACGCGATCAGAAAAACGAGAAGCTAAATTAATATCATGAATCGTCATCACGATAGTTTTCTGATGTTCTTGATTAATTCGTTTTAACACATTTAAAATTTCTAGCTGATGCGCTGGATCCAAATAGGTGGTCGGTTCATCTAAAATTAAAATATCCGTATCCTGTACTAGCGCCATAGCAATCCAAACCCGTTGGCGTTGTCCACCTGATAAAATCGCCACAGACTCTCTAGCTAATTCAGTTAAGCCTGTTAATTCTAATGCCCATTGTATGTACTCTTGATCTTCTGTGGTGACACTTTTCCAGCCCGATTGATATGGATACCGCCCAAAAGAGACGAGGTCAAAAACAGATAAATCGATTGTATTTTCTGGCGTTTGTGATAAAATCGCTAGTTCTTGCGCCACTTCTTTTGAAGAAAAATGTTGAAGTTCTTGGTTCTTAATGAACACCTTGCCTTTCTCGGCTGGCAAAATACGCGCAAGTGTTTTTAACAAGGTCGATTTGCCACAACCATTTGGTCCAATAATACTTGTAATAGTTCCCGCTTCAAATGAACAGTTCAGCGCTTCACTAATCACTTGACGACCATCTTGACGACCATATCCTGTAGTTAAGTCCTCTGCCTCTAAATAATTCATAACCATTCCTCTTTAATTTTTCTGTCGTTATTTTACATTTATTGAGAATCGTTCTCACTCATTGTTCCTTGATTATAAAAGACCCTTCCTTAAAAAGCAATGTTTCTTCCAATCAAAAAACGAATTATCTAAAAAATGCAACTTATTTGCTCAAAAAAGCAAGCGATGATTGACAAACGGTCGTTTTTAACTGATAATGAGAATCGTTATCAACTAAAAATAAAGGAGTTACACAATGAAACTTTTAAAAAAGACGGTCCTAATTGGTACCACCCTTCTTCTTGGTTCATTCTTACTCGCAGCTTGTGGTAATACGAATAAAGAAGCCAACAACGCTGACAAAACACATGAAGTAACAGATACCTTAGGCAATAAAGTAACCGTCCCCGCGAAACCCAAACGGATTATTGCGAGCTATTTAGAAGATTATCTAGTTGCATTAGGAGAAAAACCAGTGGCACAATGGACAGTTGGACAAGGCAGCATTCAAGATTATTTAGCGAAAGAATTGGAAGATGTCCCCACTATTTCCTATGACTTGCCATATGAAGCGGTTCTAAAATTTGAACCTGACTTATTATTAATCAGTTCATCTGCTCTAGTTGAAGGCGGTAAATACAAAGAATACAGTAAAATAGCGCCAACTTATGTGGTCAAAAATGGCGAAAATGTCACCTGGCGTGATCAATTGGAAGATATTGCCACTGTTTTAGATAAAAAAGAACAAGCGAAAAAAGTGTTAGAAGATTATGATACCTTAACCAAAGGCGTCCAAGAAGACCTTGGCAAAAAAGATGCTGGCAAATCTGCGGCAGTCTTATGGGTAACCAACAACCAAGTCTTTATGGTTAGCGATAATCGCTCAAGCGGAACCGTGCTCTATCAGGACTTAGGCCTCCAAGTTCCAAAATTAGTGGAAGAAATTTCTAAAAATGCTACTGCGGATTGGAATCAAGTTTCTTTAGAAAAATTAGCTGAGCTTGACGCAGACCATATTTTCCTTGTAAACAGTGATGAATCAGCACCTCTTTTCCAAGAAGCAATTTGGAAGAACTTACCTGCTGTGAAAAATAACCAAGTTCATACCTATGATAAAAAAAGTAGTTGGTTATACAACGGACCTATTGCGAATACCCAAATTGTTGAAGATGTAAAAAAAGCGCTCTTAAATTAAAAAAAATGCTTGGATGATTGTTTTCATCCAAGCATTTTTTTTAATTAGCAATTGCCGTTTCTAAGCCAACTTCAATCATTTCATTAAACGTCGTTTGGCGTTCTTCTGCCGTTGTTTCTTCGCCTGTCACCAAGCTATCACTCACCGTCATAATCGCCAATGCTTCTACATCAAATTTTGCTGCTAAATAATATAACATTGCCGCTTCCATTTCAATCGCTAATACCCCGTATCGACCTAAACGAAAGACATCATCTAAGCTATCTTTGTAAAAAACATCATCTGACAATACGTTACCAACATGGGTAGTAAAGCCTTTTGCTTTGGCAATTTCGTAAGATTTGAGTAAAAGATCAAAGCTCGCAATTTGTGGAAAATCATATTTAGGAAAATCATTGCGAATCGCGGAAGAAGGCGTCGCTGCTGCTTGTGCGATAACTAATTCACGAACGTTGACTTTTTCTGAAATAGAACCACACGTACCAACACGAATTAACTTCTTCACATCGTAAGAGTTAATTAACTCATGGGCATAAATACCTGCTGAAGGCATCCCCATCCCTGTTCCTTGGACCGAAACACGCTGTCCCTTATACGTTCCTGTGTAACCTAACATCCCACGAACTTGATTATAGCAGACAGGATTCTCCAAAAAAGTTTCCGCAATATATTTTGCTCGGAGGGGATCCCCTGGTAGTAAAATTTTATCGGCAATTTCACCTGGTTTTGCTTCGATATGCACACTCATTCTGGTTTACTCCTTTTTTTATAAAGCTGCTAGTGTTGCTTTCACTAACTCTTTGAATTGTCCTTTAACGCGTTCAGTTGTTTCAACTACTTCTGCATGATTTAAACTACTTTGCATACCAGCTGCTAAATTCGTAATACAAGAGATACCTAGTACTTTCATGCCACTATGCACAGCTACAATAACCTCCGAAACAGTTGACATGCCAACTGCATCCGCACCCATCGTCCGTGACATCCGAATTTCTGCAGGCGTTTCATATGTCGGGCCAGAAAAGCCCATATACACGCCTTCTTTTAAATCAATATTTTGTTCCGCAGCCACTTTTTTTGCCACTTCCCGATATTCTTGCGTGTAAGCATGACTCATATCTGGAAAACGCGGCCCGATTTCTTCATCATTTTCACCAATTAACGGATTATCGCCTGTAAAATTAATGTGGTCATTGATTAACATCAAATTCCCCGGTGTATATGTTTCATTTACGCCACCAGCTGCGTTGGTTACAATCATTGAATGAATGCCTAAAGCAGCCATCACACGAACAGGATAAGTGACCGTTTGCATCGAATGTCCTTCATAATAATGAAAACGTCCTTGCATCGCCAAAACTTTTTTTCCAGAAAGCGTTCCGTAAACTAATTGTCCAGCATGTCCAACGACTGTTGAAACAGAAAAATGGGGAATTTCAGAGAAAGGAATAGCAATCGCATCGGTTATTTCATTAGCTAATTCACCTAACCCTGAACCTAAGATTAGACCGAAGTCTGCTTGTTGCACCCCTTTTTCTTTCAAAAACTCAGTTGTTTCGTTTAAATGATTCGTTAACGTTGTCATGTGTTGCCTCCTCGAATTATTGTAATTGATTTAAAAAGCTTTGACCGTTTTCCGTTGCAGGAACTTCAAAGTTTTCAGCAATCGTTGCTGAAATATCTGAATAAAATCCTTGTGGCAAGCTGCCTTGTTTTGTCATTTTTTTACTATAAGCCAATAAAGGCACATATTCACGTGTGTGGTCTGTTCCTGGGAAAGTTGGATCATTCCCGTGATCTGCTGTAATTAAAAGCAAATCATCTTCGGCCATAGCTGCCATAATCTCTGGCAAACGACCATCAAAATCTTCGATGGCTTTTGCATAGCCCTTCACATCACGACGGTGGCCATACAGCGCATCGAAATCCACTAAGTTAGTAAAACTTAAACCTGTGAAATCTTTGTTCATGACCGTTAATAATTGATCCACCCCATCCATATTGCTCTTCGTGCGGATAGCTTCAGTAATTCCTTGTCCATTAAAGATGTCGTTAATTTTCCCAACAGCGATCACATCATTGCCGTTTTCTTTCAACGAATCTAAAACAGTATGGCCAAAAGGATCTAAAGCATAGTCATGACGGTTACTGGTTCGAGTGAAATTACCTGGTTCACCAACATACGGGCGGGCGATAATCCGACCAATCATATAAGGTTCGTCTTTCGTAATGTCACGAACATATTGACAAATTTTATACAATTCTTCTAATGGAATAATGTCTTCATGCGCCGCAATTTGTAAAACAGGGTCTGCTGAAGTATAAACAATTAAATCCCCAGTTTTCATTTGATGTTCGCCATAATCATCAATGACTGCTGTCCCGCTATATGGTTTGTTACAAACAACTTTTCGCCCAGAAAAATCTTCAATTTGTTTCAGCAATTCTTCAGGAAAGCCATTTGGGAATACCCGAAAAGGTTTTTTGATGTTCAAGCCCATAATTTCCCAGTGACCGGTCATAGTATCTTTTCCAACAGAAATTTCTTCTAATTTGGTGGCATAGCCATCGTGGTCTGCCACTGCTTTGACACCTGTTAAAGGAGCAATAGTTCCCAATCCAAGTTTTTCTAAATGAGGAATGGTTAGTTCCGCTTCTTTGGCAATATGACCCAGTGTATCACTGCCGACATCTCCAAATTTTTCAGCATCTGGTGCTTCACCAATACCGACTGAATCTAGTACGATTAAATGAACACGTTTAAACACACTTGCTTCCTCCTCTAAGGTCGTAAATACGTCAAGAATGACAATTATTTTACGCTAGCCTTTTAAATAGTCTCGAGAATCAAACAGAACAATCTATTTATTCTCAGCTCTTCAATTATACCATGAATCCGCTATTATTGCCTGAAAGAGCATTAAAATTTTCACTGATTCCTTCGATTTTAGCGGTTCTTAAGGTCCGTTAAAAGAAGAGTATCATCATGCTCTTCTTTTTACTGATGTTCACGAGTTACGCGCTTAATTATCGTTAAGAAAAAAGACCTTCGTCATAGATTGACGAAGGTCTTTTTTCTTATTTCGTTTTGACGTAATTTTTCCCGTTCGCTTTTGGTCCCGATGATTTTCCGAAGAACACAACTAGGACTAAAATGGTCAATACGTATGGTGCTGCTTGTAGATAAACTTTTGGAATTTCTGAAATAATTGGTAGGTTTTCCCCAGCAATACTTAAGTTTTGCGCAAAACCAAAGAATAAGGCTGCGCCCATTGCCCCAAGTGGATTCCATTTACCAAAGATCATTGCGGCCATTGAAATAAACCCTTGTCCTGCAATTGTGGTAATCCCAAAACGACCCGCAATACTTTGAGCAAAGACAGCTCCGCCCATACCGCCTAAGAAGCCGGATAACAAGACGCCAGAATAACGCATTAAGTAGACATTAATTCCCAATGTATCTGCAGCTTGTGGATGTTCCCCCACAGAACGTAACCGTAAGCCAAAACGTGTTTTATAAATGACAAACCAAGCTAAAATCGCAATCAAAATTGCTACGAAAGCTGGTAAAGAGGTTTTTGCAAAGAATAGTTCACCAATCACTGGAATTTTTGACAATCCTGGGAAAGAAAAATAGCCAAATGATTGTGTAATCATATCTGTTTGTCCTTTTTGATAAATAACTTTTACTAGGAAAACCCCTAGCGCCGGTGCCATCAAGTTAATGACAGTACCACTGATAATATGATCTGCTCGTAAGTTAATAGTTGCAACGGCATGTAAGAGAGAAAAGACAATCCCGACAACGCCTCCTACTAAACAAGCAATCCATGGTGTCGCCGCGCCAAATGTATCAGCAAACGTCAAGTTAAAAACGACCGAACTGAAAGCGCCCATTACCATAATACCTTCCAAACCAACATTAACCACACCACTTCGTTCTGAGAACGTTCCGCCTAATGCTGTCAAGATGAGCGGAGTTGCATACACTAATGTTTGCGTGATGATTGAGGAAATTGTTGCTAAATCCATTAGATGTCTCCCCCCTCTTGATTGTTTTTGTCTGGCGCCGCTTCAATTGTTTCTACAATCGCTACTTCTTTTTTACTACCAGACGCTTTTGCTAACAAGAAACGAATTAAATAACTAATTCCCACAAAGAAAATAATCGCTGCAATAACAACATCAACTAATTCGGTTGGTACACCAGCTATCAACGGCATTCCTTGTCCACCAAGTTTTAACATTCCAAACAGTAATGCGGAAAGTAAAATCCCGATTGAACTACCTGCTCCTAATAGAGACACGGCCATACCATCGAACCCAATGCTCAACGATGTGTTTTGAATAAAGAAGTTTTGGAAAGTCCCCAATCCTTGGACCGCACCACCTAAACCAGCCAGCGTTCCTGAAATCATCATGGATAAAATAATCGTTCGCTTGCTGCTCATTCCAGCATATTCAGAAGCAAATGGGTTTAACCCCACCGACCGAATTTCAAAACCAAGCGTTGTTTTTTTCATCAAGAACCACACAAGAATAAGGAAAATGAAGGCCAAGAAAATGCCGATGTTCAAACGAGAGCCATCACTGATACTTGTTAAAAACGGTGAGCGTAATGATGCATTCGCACCAATCATTTTAGTGATCCCTTTGTTCGCCATAATACTTGGTTTCATGACATTATTAGCAATATGATTTCCTGTGTATAATAAAATATAATTCAACATAATCGTAACAATAACTTCACTCGTCCCAAAATAGGCACGCAAGAAACCTGGAATGGCTGCTGCTAAAGCCCCTGCAACCGCGCCAACAATAATCGCCACCGGCAACGCAATCATCCGGGGTGCATCAGGCATGGATAAAGCGACCCAAATACTAGCCACCCAACCACATAAGGCTTGTCCAGAAAGCCCGATATTAAAGAATCCAGCCGAATTTGCCACCGAGAATCCTAAAGCGGTAAAAATCAACGGTGCTGCGGTTACAAAAATCTCACCAATACTTTTCTTTCCTTGGAAAGCTGTTTCAAACATCGCTTGATACCCAGCCACTGGGTCATAGCCAAAGATAACCATAATAATTGCCCCTAAGAGGAAACCCATAATAACAGATAACACAGGGACTAAAATATTTCTTATTTTTTCAGAACGATTATTCAACAGTTTCACCTGCCTCTACTTTTGATAACTCAGCACGGGCTTCTTCCAATGAGTAGCCAGCCATTAACAAGCCCAATTCATTTTCTGTCGTTTCTTTCGGATCAACAATTCCGACGATTTCCCCCGCATGAATAACAGCGATACGATCAGAAACGTTTAAAATTTCGTCTAATTCAAAACTTACTAATAAAACAGCTTTATTTTTATCTCTTTGTTCAATTAGTCGACGATGAATGTATTCAATAGCTCCGACATCTAAACCGCGTGTTGGTTGAGAAACAATCAACAAATCTGGATCGCGGTCAACTTCTCGGGCAATAATCGCTTTTTGCTGATTCCCACCTGAAAGCGCCCGAGCTGGTACTAATTCATTAGGAGTCCGTACATCATATTCTTCAATTAATTCACGGGCATGTTTGTTAATCATTCGATAGTTTAAAATACCTGTTGAACTGTATGGTTTTTGGTAATACGTTTGTAGGCCAATATTTTCAGCCAATGTCATCTCTAATACCAAACCATATTTATGTCGGTCTTCAGGAACGTGGGCGACACCCATTTCCGTAATTTCCCGAGGTTTGCGATTAGTAATCTCTTTTTCATTCAAATGAATGGAGCCTTTTTCGACTTTCGTTAATCCTGCTAAGGCTTGGATTAATTCTGTTTGTCCATTGCCATCAATCCCCGCAATCCCAACAACTTCCCCTGCTCGGACATCTAAGCTAAGATTTTTCACTGCATCTAAGCCGCGGCTTTCTTTCACTACTAAATCTTTAATTGATAAAATTGTTTCTTTCGGTTGCGCTGGTTTTTTCTCTGTTTTGAAAGAAACAGAACGTCCCACCATCATATCGGCTAACTGTTGCGAAGAAACGTCTTTCACATTGACGGTGCCAATACTTTGCCCCCGGCGAATGACCGTACAACGGTCTGCCACTTTTTTAATTTCATCTAACTTATGTGTAATTAAAATGATCGATTTGCCTTCATCGGTTAGTTCTTTCAAAATAATCATTAATTCATCAATTTCTTGTGGCGTTAATACTGCGGTTGGTTCGTCAAAAATTAAAACGTTCGCACCGCGATATAAGGTCTTTAAAATTTCAACCCGTTGTTGCATACCTACAGAAATATCGCGAATATAGGCATTGGGATTTACATCCAACCCGTATTGCTTAGACACTTCTTCAATCTCTTTTTTCGCTTTTTTCCGGTCTAAAATACCGCCATGGGTAGGTTCACTACCTAAGATAATATTTTCAGTCACAGTAAAGGCTTCAACTAACATAAAATGCTGATGGACCATTCCGATTCCTAAACGATTGGCTGCAGTAGGACTTGTAATGTTGACTTTTTCGCCATTCATATAAATCTCACCTGAGGTCGGTTCCAATAGCCCTGATAAGATATTCATCAAGGTCGACTTGCCTGCACCATTTTCACCTAGCAGTGCGTGGATTTCACCAGGTTTTACTTGTAAATCAATTTGGTCGTTGGCTTTGAACGTCCCAAATTCTTTGGTGATTTTACGCATCTCAATTACGTTTTCTTCTTGAGACAAGGTCTATTCACTTCCTAACAAAATTATATTGGCAATACTTTAGAGGGTAATTTTGACCCTTAACTAAGTAGTCGAAGAACCTCAACTATTTAGTTAAAAATCCAAACATCATAAAGGGTTTCCTTGGCAGCCGTCGCTGCCAAGGACCACTTCATTTTTAGAAGGAACAATAATGAGCCCTTCTTTTTTCATTTAGGAGCTTAAATTATTCTGGTTTTTCTGGGACTTTTACGTCACCTGAGATTACTTTATCTTTTGCTGTTTTAACAGCTTCTTTTGTTTTGTCGTTTAAATAGCCGTCTGTTAAGTCAACGCCACCATCTTTTAATCCATAAACTAAATGTTCGCCACCAGGGAATTTGTCTTCTAACGCACGGTTGGCAATATCTTGAACCGCTGTGCCGACACCTTTAAGGGTTGAAGTTAACGTGAAGTTGTCTTCTTTGCCGTCTTTTGTTTTGTACTTGCCATCAGCATCTTGATCGCGGTCAACACCGATTACCCAAACTTTGTCGCCAGAACCTGATTCATTCAAGTCTTTTGCTTCTTGGAAGACCCCTTGTCCAGTAGCACCAGAAGCATGGAAGATGATATCAACGCCATTTTGGTACATTGCAGCAGCTAAAGCTTTCCCTTTGGCAGGATCAGCAAATGAAGCCGCATATTTTGTATCAACAGTAATTTCTTTACCTAATTCTTTCGCAGCATCAGCCACACCTTTTTCAAAACCAGCTTGGAAACGGTCAATTACGACCCCTTCTTCACCACCAACAAAACCGACTTTGTTCGTTTTTGTTTCGTTTGCAGCAGCAACACCGGCTAAATAAGCTGCTTCATTATCTCTAAATGTTGCAGAAACGACATTCTTTTTGCCATCGATTTGATCATCGATTAAAACAAAGTTTGTATCAGGGTTGGCATCTGCTGCAGAAGAAATTGCATCTTTTAGCAAGTAGCCAATACCAAAGATTGTGTTGAATTTACTTGATACCGCTTGGTCAATATTTGTTGTATAGTCAGCTGCATCATTCGATTGAATATATGCATACCCTTTTGAACCTTCTGGTAAATCATGTTCTTTACCCCAAGCTTGCAATCCTTCCCAAGAAGATTGGTTGAACGACTTGTCATCCACGCCGCCTGTATCTGTAATGATTACAGCACTATGCGCTGCATCCCCTTTGCCACCGCCGCTTTCAGCGGTTTTGCCTTTGCCACCACCACATGCTGCAAGTGAAACTGATAAACCTAATGCAATCAAACTAAAACCGAATAATTTTGCTTTTTTCATTTCTGTAAAGCCTCCTAAAAATAGTTTAATGTATTTAAACAACTAAGTTGTTTCTAAGGTTGGTCTGGGACTTTTACGTCACCAGAGATGATTTGTTCTTTGGCTTCTTTAACTGCCGTTTTGGCTTGATCGCTTAGGGCTTCTGTTGTTAAATCAACACCGCCATCTTTCAATCCATAAGTTAAATGTTCGCCGCCAGGGAATTTATCTTCTAATGCAAGATCAGAGATTTTTTTCACAGCAATATTTACCCCTTTAATGGTTGAAGCTAACGTTAAGTTATCATCCTTGCCATCTTTGGTTGTATATTTACCGTCTTCGTTTTGGTCACGGTCAACACCAATCACCCAAACTTTATCTTTTGAACCTGTTTCATTTAGCGCTTTGGCTTCTTGGAAGATTCCTTGTCCTGTAGTCGCCGCTGCGTGATAAATAATGTCGGCACCTGCTTGATACATAGAAGAAGCTAAGGCCCGTCCTTTTGAAGCGTCTGCAAATGTCCCTGCATAAGTAGACGTAATTTGAATATCTTTTCCTAATTTTTTGCCAGCATCTGCTACACCTTTTTCAAAACCAGCTTGGAAACGGCCAATAACAGGTCCTTCAACCCCGCCGATAAATCCTACTTTGTTGGTTTTCGTAGTGTTAGCTGCTGCCACACCTGCTAAATACGCAGATTCATTATCTCTAAATGTTGCAGAAGCGACGTTGTTTTTCCCATTAACTGTATCGTCGATTAGAACGAAATTCGTTTCTGGGTTGGCGTCCGCTGCATCTACTACTGCATTTTTTAGTAAATACCCAATGCCAAAAATCATTTTAAATTGACTTGAAATGGCTTGGTCAATGTTTGATGTATAATCAGATGCTTCATTTGATTGAATATACGCATACCCTTGAGGTCCTTCTGGAAGTTTGTGCTCTTTGCCCCACTCTTGCATTCCTTCCCACGCAGATTGATTAAAAGATTTGTCATCAATGCCGGCTGTATCTGTGACCATTACGACACTATGTTGTGGATCACCTTTTGTGTTGGCGTTCTTTTTGCTATTGCCGCCACATGCAGCTAACCCAATGGTTAAGGCAACTGCTGCCAATCCTAGACCTAAAAATTTTACTTGTTTCACTTTCCGAAAAGCCCCCTACTATTTTATCTATTATTTCATTCGCATTTATGCTATTGAAATCTACTTTGAGCCCAACGAAACCTTATGTCCTTTTTTAAAAATCTTTATCTGTAAATGAATAGGGCAATAATGCCTCAACTGTCATTGTTTTAGTCGCGCCATCTTTACCAACTAGCGTGACCGGCATTTGTGGATCAAAGAATTCAGCCATTACTTGACGACAAGCGCCACATGGAGAAATGGGTGCCTCTGTATTACCTGCTACAACTAAATGTTGGAAGGTCCGTTCATCTTCTGAAATGGCTTTAAAAACCGCCGTTCTTTCTGCACAATTTGTTAAACCAAAGGAGGCATTTTCAATGTTGACTCCTTGATACATTTTCCCGTCTGTAGTCACTAAGCAAGCGCCCACAGGAAAGTTAGAATACGGTACATAGGCGTGTGCCAATGCTTCTACGGCACAATCAAGCCATTCTTGTTTTACTGTCATCTTTTTCGCCACACCTTCGTTTAATTTGAAATACGAATTAATACCCTTCGCCAGTTACGCCAGAAACAATTGCTACACCCGTACTTGCACCGATGCGTGTTGCCCCCGCTTCAATCATTGCTAACGCTTCTTCTGCATTATGCACGCCACCGGAAGCCTTAACGCCCATGTCAGGACCAACTGTCTCACGCATTAAACGAACGTCTGCTACTTTAGCGCCTCCTGTTGAGAAGCCAGTAGATGTTTTAACGAAATCGGCACCTGCTTCTTTGGCTAATTCACAAGCTTTAACTTTTTCTTCGTCTGTTAATAATGCTGTTTCAATAATCACTTTGACTAACGCTTTTCCTTTGGCTGCATCTACTACGCCTTGAATGTCTTGACGTACGTGATCGTATTGTTGTGATTTTAATGCACCAATATTAATCACCATATCCACTTCATTCGCACCATTTTTAATCGCATCAGCGGCTTCATATGCTTTAACTTCTGGTGTATTTGCCCCCAAAGGAAAGCCAATAACGGTACACACAGCGACGTCGGTATCTGCTAATTGCTCGCTAGCAAAAGCGACCCAACAAGGATTGATACATACAGAGAAAAAGTTGTACTCCTTAGCTTCGTCAATAATTTTTTGGACAGCAGCTTCTGTCGCTTCTGGTTTCAAAATAGTGTGGTCAATCATGCGGTTTAATTCCATGATGAGAATTCCTCTTTTCTTATTGTTTTATTCCGTAATAATATCGTGAATCAAAATAGGCTCTTCGCCGGTTGGTCCAATTTCAATGTTTTTATAAAGCAATTGTTCGACTTCTGTCACGTCTTCACGATTGGCATAAATAGTTAGTAATGATTCGCCTTTTTCAACTGGGCTCCCTACTTTTTTGTGAAGTTTCAAGCCAACTGCAAAATCAATCGTATCTTCTTTCGTAGCACGACCAGCGCCCAGCAACATTGCGGCAACACCAATTTCATTGGCAACGATTTTTTGTACCACGCCTGTTTCTTTGGCAGGTAAATCAAATTGATAAGTTGCGGTTAATAATTTTTCTGGCTGGTCAACAACGGAACTGTCGCCGCCTTGATTTTCAATCATTTCTTTAAATTTTGCGAGTGCTCGACCGCTTGTTAATGCTTCTTCTAATAAAGCCCTTGCTTCGTCTAACGTATCGGCTTTTTTAGCTAAAACGACCATCTGACTTCCTAAGACATAGCACATCTCCACTAAATCTTCTGGTCCATTTCCTTGCAAGGTCTCGATTGCTTCAACGATTTCTAAACTGTTTCCGATGGCCTCCCCTAAAGGTTGTGACATGTCTGAAATCACTGCCATCGTTTGGCGATTTGCCAGTTTCCCAATGCGAACCATTGTTTCCGCTAATCGACGAGCACTTGCTAGGTCTTTCATAAAGGCCCCTTCACCAGTAGTCACGTCTAAGACAATCGCATCTGCCCCTGCGGCAATTTTTTTACTCATAATGGAACTTGCAATTAATGGAATTGAGTCAACAGTGGCGGTCACATCACGTAACGCATAAAGTTTTTTGTCTGCTGGTGCTAGATCACCTGACTGACCAATTACTGCCACTTTTGTATCGTTAACCAATTGAATAAAACGTTCTTCTGTCAATTCAACTTTAAAACCAGGAATCGCTTCTAATTTATCCAACGTACCGCCCGTGTAGCCTAAGCCACGACCAGACATTTTTGCTACATTGACCCCGACACTAGCAACTAATGGCGCTAAAATAAGCGTTGTAGTGTCGCCTACGCCACCTGTAGAATGCTTGTCGACTTTGATTCCTTCTATAGAAGAAAGATCCACAATTTCGCCTGAATGGACCATTGCTAACGTCATTTGTGTAATTTCTTCGTCTGTCATATCTTGGTAAAAAACAGCCATTAAAAAGGCACTTACCTGATAATCTGGAATTGAACCATCTGTGTATCCGTTGATAATAAATTGAATTTCTTCGCTTGTTAGTTGATGCCCGTCACGTTTCTTTTCAATAATGTCTACCATTCTCATGAATTCGTTCCCTCCGATTTCCCGATAATGTATTATACAACAAAATCGTTCAGCTTTAAACCATTTAGTAAACCAGTTTACTATTATTTTTTCTTTTGAAAACGCAAACAACACGAACATTATATTTCTAAGCTGTTTTTTAAATCGGTTTTGTGCTTTTTCTAGCAATAAACGTCGCATCGAAAACTTTATTCGGAACTTTCCCTGTTGGATCTGCAATAGCTTCCACCAAAAATTTTGCTGCATAATAGCCAATATCAAAACTCGGCTGATAGACGGTTGTTAAACTCGGCACCAAATATTCGGAAATTTCCAAGCCATCAAAACCAACCACCGAAATATCGTCAGGAATTTTCTTGCCCGCTTCTTCAATGGCTTGATAAGCTCCCATCGCCATTTCATCATTGCCACAAAAAATTGCTGTGATTTCTTCATTTTTCAAAACTTCTTTTGCCGCAGCATAGCCGCCATGCAAGTTCAATTCCCCAGCACAAACATAATGCGGACGAAAAGGTAAATTGTTGTCCTGTAACGAATGCTGATACGCCGTCACTCGTTCCGTTAAACGATAATAGCCGGCACTTTCACGCAACATGCCAATATGCTGATGCCCTTGTTGAATCAAATGATGGACCGCTTGATAAGCACCTTCGTACTCTTTAACGATTAATCGTCCACTATCTCGTGGATTAATCCCACGATCGACAAGAATGACAGGAATCGGATGTTCTCGTCGGTCTTTTAAAATATGATTTTCTGGCAAAACATTCGGCGTGGCAAAAATAATGCCATCTACCGACCGATGAATCAGCTCGCTAACATATTGCATCGCTTGTTCGGAATCATGCTTTGAATTGCATAACAAAATCATGTAGCCTAACGAATTTAAATATGTTTCCACACCTTCAATCACTTTTGAGAAAAAGAAATCCGTCACATCTGGCACAATCATACCAATGGTTTTGGAATGACGGTTGATTACATTCGAAGCAAAGTAATCTGGCTTGTAATGATTTTCAGCGACTACCGCCAACACCTTGTTACGGGTTTTTTCACTGAAACGACTCCCTTTATTATTCAGAATTTGTGAGACGGTTGTGACAGAAACACCAGCCATATCAGCAATTTCTTTAATCGTTAGTTTCATCGCGCCCCTCCCAACGTCTCCTTTTGCATTGACAGACATTTGTAGACATGTTACAGTCTTCAAAATACTTATCGAATCTTTTACATTTTAACAAAAAAAAGACAAAAGAAATAGACTAAAAAGATTAAAAAACAAAAGAAAATGGAGGCTATTTTTTTCATGGAAGAATCCCGTGTCCGTCAATTACCAAAAATCGAGCTGCACTGTCACTTAGATGGGTCGATTTGACCAACCACTTTACGCACCATTGCTGAAAAACAAAACATTCCATTACCCCAAGACGAACAAGCCTTGAAAGAGTTAGTGGTTGCCCCTGAAAAATGCACCGATTTGAATGATTATTTAACTCGGTTTGACTTCGTGCTCACCTGTCTACAAACAGCTGAGGCTTTGCAAGCAGCGGCGTATGACGTGATTAGCCAAGCTGCCGAAGATGGCGTGGCATACATAGAGGTGCGTTTTGCGCCTTCCCAACATACAGAAAAAGGCTTACGGTTACCTGAAATCGTGACTGCTGTTTTAACTGGCTTAAAACAAGGCGAAGAAGATTTTGGTGTAAAAAGCAATGCACTGTTATGCGGCATGCGGCATGATCAACAACAAGCCATAGAAAAAATCGTTCACTTAGCGCATGATTTCAGAGAGACAGGCGTTGTCGGCTTTGATTTAGCTGGCAATGAAGTCGATTTCCCTCCATACACATTTGAAGACGTATTAGCTTTAGCCAACCAATTGTCAATTCCATTAACACTCCACGCTGGGGAATGCGGCTGTGGCAAAAATGTCGCTGATGCTGTCACTTTAGGTGCTACTCGGATTGGCCACGGTATTGCTTTGAAAGATACACCCGAATACTTGGCGCTCTTAAAAGAAAAAAAGGTTCTTTTAGAAATGTGTCCAACTAGCAACTTCCAAACAGGCACCGTCAAAACATTGGCTGAATACCCTTTTCAACAATTTATAGAGGCTGGCTTAGCCGTCTGCATCAATACCGATAATCGCACTGTTTCAGATACTACGTTAACGAAAGAATTCATGAAATTGGCCACTTGGTATCAATTAAGTTATGACGAAATGAAGCAACTCACTAAAAATGCGCTTGCAGGTGCTTTTTTATCGCCAGACGAAAAAAAACTGTTGAACCAAAAAATTGATCAAGCGTATCTATTCTAAAAAAGAACCGCCACTAAAGTGGCGGTTCTTTTTTACTCTGCTTCTTTAACACTTCGTAAAATATAATAGCCTTTGTCTTTTGTCACAATTTCAACATTGCCAAATACTTCAGCCATTTTCTTTTCTGCACTAGGTGCACCTTGTTTCTTTTGAATAACCACCGTTAGTGTGCCACCAACTTTCAACAACGGAAAAGCCCCTGTTAAAATGCCATGGACAACTTTTTTGCCTGCACGAATGGGCGGATTGCTAACAATCGCCGCGTAGGTCGTTTCGTTTAAGGTTTCATACACATTGGAAGAATGGATATCCACAGTAGTAATTTGGTTGCGTTGGGCGTTCATTTGAGCTAGCCCAACTGCCCGTTGGTTGACATCCACCATTTCCACCAGTCGACCAGTCGCCGCTGCTAAGGACAACCCAATTGGTCCATAGCCACAACCAACATCTAACAAACGGCCTGCTGGTAAATTTTCCCATTCAAAGGCATCAATCAACACACGAGAACCATAATCCACTGTTCCTCTTGAGAAGACCCCGCTATCGGTCGTAAACTGAAAGGTCCGACCACGTAATGGAAAAGACCAGCTTTCTAAATCATGTGCTAATTCTGGATTTTCTGTATAATAATGATTCGCCATTTTGTTCTTCCTATCTATGCTTGTTTTGGTTTTAGTCTACCCTTTATTTCTCGAACAATCAAGGCACCTAATAATTCATAGCCTACTTGTGAAAAATGCAAACCATCTGCTTGTAAAAATTCATCCGTTCCAGGATAAACAGTCATCGCTTTATACAAATCAATAACTGGCAAGTTATGTGCCGCTCCGACTTCTTGTGCAACCTTGACCAATTCCTTGATACGCGTTTGTGGACGTTCTGGACGTCTGCCACTATCCGCATATGGTGGTGTAATTAAAATCACCTTTTCTGAACCAATTTCGTGAATCATTGTTTCAAGGTTTTCTCTAAACGTGGCTACTGTTATATTTCGATCCAGTGACGCATCATTGGCGCCAAAGAAAATCACCACTTCATCAGGTTTCTCAATTAGTACTTCTTTATTTAATCGTTTTAAACCATCCTCTGTTGTATCGCCAGGCATTCCAGCATTAATAACAGCCACTTCTTCTAGACCCATCGCAGCAATATCCCGTTTCACTAAGTCAACAAGAACAGGTGAGACGGCTTCGTCTAAATAACCAGCAGTAATGCTATCACCAAATAATACAATTTTTCTCATGGCTTTTCCCCTCTTTTCTAACAGTTTTCTCTTTTCATGATACCATTTTCATCATAAATTGGCGAAGAAGGGAATTCTTTTGTAAAATCCTGTGTTTCCCTTGTGAAATTATGGTAAAATGTACAAAGATTGAACAGGGTTTGGTGGAGGAACAATGGACGATAAAATGAATTACTACCCAATTTCCAGAGAAGAATGGCATGGGTTTTATCATGACGGCAAAGCACCGTTAACCGAAGCAGAATTGGATAACATTAAAAGTGTGAACGACCAAATTTCACTAAAAGATGTACAAGAAATTTATGTACCCTTAACGCATCTTATTCATTTGTACATGAAAGAATTTGAATCGCTAACACTTAGCAAAGGATTATTCCTACATGAATATGTCTCTGTACCACCATTCATCATTGGAATTGCCGGCAGTGTCGCCGTTGGTAAAAGCACCACCGCTCGTCTTTTGCAAAGAATTCTGGCCCGAACGTTTAAACGAAGAAACGTTCAACTCATTACAACGGATGGATTTTTGTATCCCAATAAAGTGTTAGAAGAACAGGGAATGATGGACCGAAAAGGGTTTCCTGAAAGTTATGACATGGAAAAGCTAATTAATTTCTTAAACGAAGTCAAAAGCGGCAAAGACGAAATTAAAGCACCCGTCTATTCTCACAGTGTCTACGATGTTATCGAAGGCGAATATGAGTTGATTCAACAACCAGATATTTTGATTGTTGAAGGCATTAACACATTACAGTTGCCCGCCAATCAACAAATTTATGTGAGTGATTTTTTTGATTTTTCTATTTTTGTGGATGCCGATCCAGCCTTAATTGAAAAATGGTACCTAGAACGTTTTGGGGCCTTATTAGATACGGCTTTCTTAGATCCTAATAATTATTATTACCAATATGCAATTGGCAAACGAGAAGATGCTTTCGCCATGGCACGGAATGTTTGGAAAACCGTGAACTTGCCGAACTTGGAGGAATATATCTTGCCAACGCGCGGACGTGCGGACATTATTTTGCATAAAACGGAAAATCATTTGATTGACCAAATCTATCTACGTAAATATTAAGGGTTGACGAGCTAAGAAATATCCTGTATCTTTTGTAGAAATATCCTTGAAAATTTTCAGCAGAATGCATGACTTTCAAGGAGTAAAATGTTTTAATAAGTATAGCTAGACAAAGAAGAGTACGGAACAAAAGTGAACCACTTTTTAACCGCCTGATTTTCGGCTGTTTAAAAGTAGCCCTGCGGAATTAAGCCAAAATTTTCTAAAAATCGTAAAACAATTTTTGAAAATCCTCTCTTAATTCTTGGTGCTGACCACTTTTTAACCGCCTTTTCTTTAGATAAATTTAAATGGATAAGGGGTAATAGACGTGACTAACGTTGCCGATTTGACATCTGTCGAAAAAATTATTGTTTTAGACTTTGGTAGTCAGTTTAACCAATTGATTACTCGTCGTATTCGTGAATTTGGCGTATTCTCTGAGTTATTAAGCCACCGAACTACGGCAGAAGAAATTCGCAAAATCGCGCCTAAAGGAATCATCTTCTCAGGTGGACCAAACAGCGTGTATGACAAAGATGCTTTTAGCATTGATCCAGAAATTTATGAGTTAGGAATTCCCATTCTTGGCATCTGCTACGGTATGCAATTAATGACTCATAACTTAGGCGGAAAAGTAGAACCTGCTGCAAACCGTGAATACGGAAAAGCAGAATTAGAAATCCTTGGTGATGCGACATTATTCCAAGGAACACCTGCGAAACAAACCGTTTGGATGAGCCACGGTGATTTAGTAACAGAAATCGCTCCTGGATTCGAAAAAGTTGGGACAAGCAACGACTGTCCAATCGCTTCTATCGAAGATGCCAACCGCAACTTCTACGGCGTACAATTTCACCCAGAAGTTCGTCATTCAGAATATGGTAACGACTTATTACGTCACTTTGCTTTTGATGTGTGTGGCTGTACTGGTGACTGGAGCATGGAAAACTTCATCGATATGGAAGTCGCTAAAATCCGTGAACAAGTAGGCGATAAAAAAGTCTTACTTGGTTTATCAGGTGGCGTTGACTCAAGTGTTGTCGGCGTGCTTTTACAAAAAGCCATTGGCGACCAATTAACTTGTATCTTCGTTGACCATGGATTATTACGTAAAGGTGAAGCAGAACAAGTAATGGAAAGTTTAGGCGGTAAATTTGGCTTAAACATTATTAAAGTAGATGCGAAAGAACGCTTCTTAAGTAAATTAGCAGGCGTTTCTGACCCTGAACAAAAACGTAAAATCATCGGTAACGAATTTGTGTATGTTTTTGATGACGAAGCAACTAAACTTGCTGGGGAAGAAGGCGTTTCATTCCTAGCACAAGGAACTCTTTACACAGACGTCATCGAATCTGGTACAGAAACTGCGCAAACAATTAAATCACATCACAACGTTGGTGGTCTTCCTGAAGACATGCAATTTGAATTAATTGAACCTTTAAATACATTATTCAAAGACGAAGTTCGTGCCTTAGGAACTGAACTTGGCATGCCTGATGCAATCGTTTGGCGCCAACCATTCCCAGGACCAGGATTAGGTATTCGTGTGCTTGGTGAAATTACAGAAGATAAATTACAAATTGTTCGTGATTCAGATGCTATCCTACGTGAAGAAATCGCAGCAGCTGGCTTAGATCGTGACATTTGGCAGTACTTTACTGTCTTACCTGGCATCCGCTCAGTAGGCGTTATGGGTGACGGCCGTACCTACGATTACACAGTCGGTATCCGTGCTGTGACTTCTATCGACGGCATGACCGCTGACTTTGCTCGTATCCCTTGGGATGTTTTACAAAAAATCTCTGTGCGCATCGTGAACGAAGTTGCACATGTAAACCGTATCGTGTACGATATTACTTCAAAACCACCTGCAACTGTGGAGTGGGAATAACAATCAACCCGCTAGAAAACCTATTTTATAGGTGTTTCTAGCGGGTTTTCTTTTGTGTTATCACACTTTCCTCCCACCATTCTCCGTTTTTCCTTTGCTCCACCGCCCTCAAAGTCCTATAATTTAATCATAAGAATAGTGGCTATTAATAAAATTCATCAATTAAAAGGAAGCGATTTCAACATGTCAAAAGCAACTTTTCTTAAGTATGGTTTTGTTGTCCTCTTCATAGGAATTTTTTTACTTCGTGCCCAAAAATTTATTTCTGAGCCCCTTTCGTACCTTTTTTCGGGTATTCTTTTGCTTATTGTTGCGTATTTAATACTCGTGAAAAAAATGAACTTTTTCTCAAGTTTGCTTACTGTTACCGATCAACCTTCTTCTACCCAACAACGATTGGGTCAAATCTCTGGTTTTGTCAGTTTATTGATTGGTTTACTTCTGGTAATTCTTAGCTTCATTTTCTTTCTCCAACTTTGATTCCCCCTTGACTCTCCCTTCACTCTTGGCTATGATTACCTTAGCAAGTACAATGGTGTACTGTAAACAGTCGAGCAACGGCGCTCAAAAAGATTGGCTTTCGTGCATTCTTTTTGAGCGCTTTTTATTTTTAGAAAGTAGGGAAATTGAATGGAAAAAATGTACCGCAGTCCGTATGAAGCGTACCCGTATCTATCTTCTAAACCAGAAGATTTACGATGTGATTTTGAATTAATGACTGATGAATTAGCCTCGATGACAGGTCTTCTACGAGGATATGTGCAACAATTAGACGTCCCTGAACAGCCTGCACTAACAGAAGAACTAGCTAAAATTTGCGAGTTAATCTACCATGTCAATCCAACGACCCGAACAAAATTAACAGTCACAGAGGAAGAAATAGCTTGGCTTTTGGAACGTGTCAATACTATGAATGAACTGACATACGAAGAAAATCGTCCTTTTGTTTTACCGATGGGCACAATCTGTTCCTCTTATGCACACATTTTAAGAGCCAAAGCCAAAGATATTGTTCGTTTACTTTATCGCATGGACTATGGTGGTAAAAAAATTGATCCGCAGCTGTATGATGTAGTCAACTTACTCTCAGGTTACTTTTTCATGTTAGCTTTGTATCTAAATCAGCTCGAAAATGGTGAAGAAGTCCCCTTTGTTTCTCGCAACTATTCTATTTAATTTGGAGGAAGATGATGAATTCATTACCGATACTTGAAAAAGCAGTGGGCGCGATCACGCTGCTTTCCGAAGAACAACAAAATGCCGAATATGAAGGCTTTTTATGCCAAGTTAATGAATCGCAACAACTTATACGCAGTCGCTTAGCCAAAAAAACGCCGAAAAAAGAAGGCTATTTTGTAGCCTTTTGGGAAAAAAATCAACAAAATCAGAACGAAGCCTTTGATGCAACGGAAGCCCCTGAAATGTTAGCAATTGTCATTTCTGATCAAGAAAAGCAAGGTCTCTTTCTTCTGCCGAAAGAATGTTTAATCCAACAAAAAATTCTCAAAACGCACCAACAAAAAGGCAAAATGGCAGCCCGTTTTTATCCTTCTTGGTGCCAAAACCTTAATCAAACCGCGAAAAAAACACAAAAATGGCAACTAGCTTACTTTACTGATTTATCTAAATACTAAAAACGTCAGCTGGCTTCAGAAGCCAGCTGACGTTTGTTTCTTCTACTGTTTAACCAATTGGTGGCGTACCTTCTGCGTTCCCAGCAATCGCTTCGATTTGAATCTGGGCACCTTTTGGTAAATCCGTCACACCAATCACTCTTCTGGCAGGCGTGCCTTCAGGGAAGTACGTTTGGTAGACGTCATCTACTGCCGCCAGCTCTTCAATCTCTTTCACAAAAATATTCACTTTCACCAGATCAGCTAAGCTGTGATCCACGCTTTCAATAATCGCTTTGATGTTTTCTAAACATTGCGTCGTTTGTTCCTTGATTCCGCCAGCGACTAACGCATTTGTTTTAGGGTCCAATGTTAGCTGAGCTGATAGATGGTTGTAATGAGAAAAAGCAACAGTTTGTGTCGAAAATGGACACTTCGGTGCGTGATCTGTATTATTTGCTTCAATAATTAATCCATGTCGATCTTCAATCGCTTGTGGTGGTGTACCATCTCCATGAGAAACCACCGCTTCTACTTGCACCGCCGCGTCCATTGGTAAATCAGCAACAGTAATCACTGTTCGTGCTGGCATATAATTGACCGTGCGCGCAATTCCTGAATCTGGGAAAAAAGCGGCATATACTTGATTGACAGCTTCCAACTTAGATAAATCTTTTAAATAAATGTTGACCTTCACAATATCATCAAAAGGCACATCAATACTGGTTAAAATGGCTTTTATGTTTTTCAAACATTGTTTTGTTTGCGTTTTAACACAGCCAACCACAACTCTGCCCGTTTGAGGATCTATAGGCAATTGTGCAGACAGATTGTTATAGTGAGAAAACGCGACCGTTTGACTGGCTAGAGCATCAATTGGTGCCTGAACCGTCTGATTCGTTAATTTAATTAAATCCCCAGCTTGAGGCGCATTAGGGATAGTTCCTTCCCCATTTGAAACAAGTGCCTCCATTTGAACAGAAGCGCCTAACGGCAAATCTGCGACGGCGACCACTGTTTTAGCTGGATAATAATGGGTAAAGAAGGCCGCATAGACCTCCTCAACTGCGGCAACATCCCGCATATCTTTGACAAAAATGGTCATTCTGACAATGTCACTCATCACATGGTTGATACTTTCAACAACCGCTTGGATATTTTTCAAGCATTGTGTCGCTTGGGACCGAATGCCACCTTCTACCAATTGTCCAGAGGTTGGCTCAATAGGTAACTGTGCTGACAAATGATTATAGTGGGAAAATGCGACTGTTTGGGCTGCGAGAGGATGCTTTGGTGCACGCTCTGTATTTCTTGCTAAGACGATATTTTCATTACTCATAACTCTACTCCCTTTTTTAGCATTCCAACAAAAATGATTCCGCTTACATTTTCAAGCGTTAAACTTCCAACAAGATCCTTTTTATTTTTCTGCTTTTCTATTAATGGTGATAGCTTTCCACCACCACTTCTTTCAGTCTACAATAAGAACAGGAACATTTCAATAAGGCATTCCTAAATTGATTGTTGGCACTCAAACAAATCTTCTTCCGTTAAAGAAGACTGGCACGAATCAAGCTTGATTCGTGCCAGTCTTTATAGATAACTCGTTAGCTTTAACTAGTTTTATTTAACCACCATATACTCACGATAATTCTCCGAGAACGTATCCATTAGCGTATAAATTCGTTCAAAATCATAGTCACGACGAGGGTCATCATACCAAACACATTGAATACTTCCAATAATTGGAAGATTTGGGCTACCTGCTGGCACATCTGTAAATGCTTTTTTCGACATATTTGCTAAAGCATCGTCATATTGATAAATGCCAGAATCAACATTGCCAGCGACCCAATACCACGCATCATTGGTATTAAAAATTTTGTGTCCTTTTTGAACAAAGTACTCAGGTTTGGCTACGTCATATCCGCTCCAACCGGCTGTCCAATAAGAAATAATAATCTCTGGGTCAAATGTACCGAAAGAATCGTCGCTGTTGTAATAAATGCCATCATTGAAGCTCATTGGCTGCATGCCCGCATCTTTAATTATTTTAGATAAATCATTCGCATAAGCGACAAAATCCTTGTAGCGCCCAGAAGATTGCAGTTTCGCCCAACCGCCTGTGTCGACATCATTTGCATACTCATCGCCACCAAAATTGAAAATTTCACTATGCGCGGAAAAATAAGCCACGTACTTACTGATAATCGCCTTTGTGAAATTCACTGCCTTTTGGTTTCCTAAATCTACTGTGCGTTTTGAGCCATCAAAAGCGGGATTTTTAATCGCTAGTTTTTCCATAGCCACTAACAACGCATCCATATGTCCTGGACTGTTAATCACGGGAATGATGTTGATGTTGCGCGCTTTCGCAAAAGCCAACAAACGATCCATTTCTTTTTGTGTTAACGCGTTGCCATTAGGATCATTGTAATACGCGTTGTTGCCTCGTTGGATTGCTTTTGAAACCCGGTTGTGGTTGTATTTTTTACCATTCACATTGACCGACATATCATCCAAGATAAACCGTAAGCCATCATTTCCTAAAATTAATTGGACATCTGTGTACCCATTTTGACTGGCTTTGGCCACTAATTCTTCCAGTTGTTCCACGGAAAAATATTTTCTTCCCGCATCAATGGAGAAGACACTTTTTAAAGGTTGTGTTTGTTTCTCTTTTAAATTATCCAAAGCTGTTTGGACCTCCGTTTGCCAAGTAGTCACTTGCGCGGCTGTATACGTTTTTCCCGCAAGTTCTGTTGCGACTGTCTCTTTTGTTGTTTGTAGTGCTTGAATCGTTTCTGGTGTATAGTTTTCTGCCTTTTCAATGGCTGTAACTGCTTGATCCAACGTACGATATAAAGTGGTTAAGTCAATGGCTAACAGGCCTTTTTCTAATTCAGCATCATAGGTATTTGAAATCCCTTGGCCATAATCGCCACCTAAAATAGCTTTATTCACATCATAAAGCGTTGTTGCTTGTGTCACTGCTTCTGCGGCTTTATTTTGTGCTTCAAGGTCTGTGTTGGCGTAGCTAATTCGTTTTAAATAGTGTTGCGCAGCCGCTTTCATCTCTGCAAGAGAAACGCCTTTACTCTCTGCAATGGCCGTTTTTGTCCAAAGTAAATTAGAAGGTTTTATCTGATTTAAATCGTCTTCATTATAGGTGCGACCATCGCGATCTAAGGCATAGAGGAACATGCCCCCTAAATTATTTTCATAAGAATAACGAGCTACTTTATACATGTTACTTTCCATATACGGCTCTTTTGTGTCATACCAGCGGTTGCGATCTTGCTCTTCTGGGAAAGTTAATCCTGGAACAAATCGTTCCCCATTGAGAACCGGACTTAAATTATTTAATGCTCGTTGCGTGCGTTGGTCATCGCTGCCATACTGTTGATACGCGAGAAAATCGAAACAGTCACTGACATCTTGTAAAGGTGGTAAATATTCTGCATTGGTATCATACAAAAATGGGCGATCCGTTCCCGACTTCGGTCCAATGTATTTTGATAATGCACGAATGCCCCCATTAGATAGAACAATATCTTTTTCACTTGGACGAGTTTCCATGTCAATATCTAACCCATCAATTCCTAAATCATCGACAAATTTGGTTAACAACTCTTTCGCATAAGCATCAAATTCTGCTTCTGTAGGCGTTGTTCCTGCATAAGGAACTTTTAATAGCTCGCTATAATCAATCCCACGAACTAAACGAACACCTCGTGCATGCAGTGCTGGCGCATACTCATTTTTTAACGTATCATAAAATGGCTGTGCAAGTGCTTCTTGTCCTTTTGGCACATAACTAAAGACATTCACAATGTCAATACCATAAGGAATATCGTGCATCGTTAGCCAATTTTCATCTGGCAATGTTGTATTAACCCCTTGCATCGTTTTGTCACGCCAGGCCCGATAATAAACCATAAAATGTTTCTCTTGGGTCGGCTCATTGGCTTGGCTGACCATTGGTTGATGTAACAGACTAAATAAGATAAACGTCAAGCCAACCAATAACAAAAGACCCAGCCAACTGACAATTGTTTCTCTGTTTTCTCCTCTTCCTGTCGATAAATCGTTCCCCACTTTGAACACCATTCCTTTCTGCACTCCATTCATTTTTGTGTATCCGCCTAAAAAGAAAGCGCATACACAGTCATCAATAGAATAACAAAAAATAACGAATTTGCAAAATAGAAACTGGAAAAATGAGGATTTTCTATAAAAATCTTTTCCCGCCTAAAATCACTTTCGTTAGGCGGCGTTTAAATGGTAAATTTTGAGACTTGCAAGAAAAACAGGCCTATTTTTCTTGCAAGTCTCCTTTACTTAGTCGTGATCAACATCGGCGATTTTCACAACAATTTTCCCTTGTGCTCGTCCTGTCAGTGAATAATCCACCGCTTCTTGAATTTGGCTAAAAGGAACGACTCGGTCAATTATCGGCTGTAATTTTCCCTGTTCAATGAACTCAGTGAGTAAAGCTAATTGCTCGCCATCTGGACGCATAAACAAAAAATGATAACTAACATCTGTGTCTTGCTCCAATCGATGAATCTTGCGGGTAGCTATTTTAAAAGCCCATTGTTTCCAAAGCGGCAAGCCATACTCTTTAGCAAAACGTTCGTTGGGAATGCCTGACAATGTAACAACTTTTCCCTGAGGTTTAACCACTGAGAAAGCTTTTTCTAAGATTGTCCCCCCATTGTATCAAACACATAATCGTAGTCGGATAAAACTTCTTCAAAATTTTGTGTCCGATAGTCAATCACTTCATCTGCTCCCAACGCTTGAACCCATTCTTTATTTTTACTACTCGTGGTGGTGGCAACGTAAGCGCCCGCTAGTTTTGCTAATTGAATCGCAATGGTTCCAATCCCTCCTGAACCTGCTTGAATCAGGACTTTCTGGCCTGGCTGCACATTCATAATATCATGTAGCGCTTGATAACTTGTCAAACCGACTAACGGAATGGCCGCAGCTTCTTCAAACGTTAAATTTTTCGGCTTCATAGCTACAGCCGCTTGATCCACTGCAATATATTCAGCAAAAGTTCCCACGCGATTTTTGGGTACTCGTCCGTAAACTGCATCGCCCAGCCTAAAATTTTGAACATTTTTTCCAACAGAGACAACAATCCCAGCAAAATCACTGCCTAAAATCAGTGGCATTTGATAATTTAAAAGCATCTTTACTTTACCATCTTTTGTTTTTAAATCAATCGGGTTGATACTGGCAGCGATAATTTTGACCAAAACATCATTGTCATGAATGGTGGGTAAGGGCACCTCCTCGATTGCTAATTCTTTTTGTCCGTATTTATGAATTAAAGCGGCTTTCATCATTGAATCTTTCCTCTCTTTCTATCTCTTCTATTGGTTTAAAAGTTTAAACCTTTAATCAATTAGTATCATAACGAAGAATGGAATCCACGTCAAGTTTCAGCCCTCAGCGTATTTTATTGACAAAAAACACGAAAAATGGTTTAATCGTTTAAAAATACGAACCAAAGAGGCGGAAAAATATGAAAGAATTAGAAGAAATTCAAACAGAATTTACTGCGCTTAGTGATTTTTTAATCGCATTGGGTGATGAAAAACGCCAAGCAATTATTATTGCACTGTTAGAAGACCAAGCCTGTGTTGGCCGTCGTGTCACTGAGTTAACAGAGGCGACACAGCTCTCACGCCCCGCTGTTTCTCACCACTTAAAAATTTTGAAACAAGCCAAATTAATTGATTGTCGCAGTGAAGGAACTAAAAATTATTACTCTCTTTCTCACGATACCACCAAAATTGAGCAACTCCAACAACTATTGACCCACATTACGTCGATTATGCCAGGGAGGAAGCAAGCATGAAAAAAATTCTCGTGGTCCTCACAAACGTTTCCCGTTATCACGGCACCGAAGAACCGACTGGCCTCTGGCTAGGTGAAGCCACGGAGTTCGTGGAAGAAGTAACCAAAGCAGGATTTTCAGTTGACTATGTTAGTCCCCAAGGAGGCTATGTCCCTTTGGATCCCCGGAGTATGAAATATGTAGATTCATCCATTATGGCGGTTTATGAAAGTGCCGATTTTCAAGAACGAGCGCTAGCGCATTCCCTCTCTCTTGAAGAAATTGAGCCAGATGAATACGCAGCAATTTACTTTACAGGAGGCCATGGCGTTATGTGGGACTTTCCTGATAACCCTCAGTTGCAAGCAATCACTCGTAGCCTTTACGAACAGGGCAAATACCTAACTTCTGTTTGTCACGGAATTGCTGGTCTTTTAAATGTCAAAGATGCGTCAGGAAATTATTTGATTGCAGATAAAACCATTACTGGCTTCACTACTGCAGAAGAAATTTTAGCCATGAAAAAAGCAGTTGTTCCTTTCTTAAACGAAACAATTGCCAAAGAACATGGTGCTACTTTTGCGAAAAAACGCCCCTATAAAGAATTTGCGTATCAAGATGGCCGTATAATCACTGGGCAAAACCCTTTTTCTGTCCGCGCTGTCGCAAAATTGTTAATTCAACAATTATCAAAATGAAACAACAGCGACTACTTTTAGGTAGTCGCTGTTGTTTCATTGCTTCTTCTTTTTTCCGAAAGCCGAAGCCCTAACATAAAAAATTTTTGATTAGCTAAAGAGTAACATCGCGCCAATTAAGATAATTAGGTTAATTAAGCCTAAGACAATCATTGGTTTGGCCATGAATTTTGTCCAAGTGGCATATTGAACTTTGGAAATTTCCAAACCACCCATTACAACACCAGATGTTGGCGTGATCAAATTAATCAAGCCACAACCTGAAGCAAAAATCATAACCATCACTTCTGGACTTAAACCAATGTTTTTAGCTAACGCACCCATTACAGGAATGGAAACGTACGCTAAACCAGAAGTTGAAGGAATTAGGAAAGATAAACCTAAGTATAAAACAAAGGCACCGATGACAAATAAAACTGGGGAGAGTCCTTGTAATAAGCCTGCCGCTTTATCAAGGATAAATGAATCTAAATACGTTTTAGACATCAAAACAGATGCCCCGCGAGCAACTACAATGATTAAAACAACGGATAACATATCTTTGGCACCGTCGATAAATGCTTCAATGGTTTCTTTTTCAGTAAAGCGACCAATCAAGGCAGCAATGATCCCTAAAAGGAAGAACCACATCGCTAAGTCGCCAAAGTACCAGTCACCGAAACTGTTGCCTGTTAAAACAGACGTCCAGCCTTTGAAAATCGTCACTCCAAAGTCGTTCCATGGAATTAAGGAAACAATCATAACGACAAAACAGAAAGCGAATACCATTAAGATTTTTTTATGACGATTCGTAAATGGCATTTCTTTCGACGCTGCTTGTCCATACGTTTTTTCCATATCCTCTTGTTCTTGTAAAGATAAAATTGTTGAACCTTTGTCAGCCTTCACTTTTTTCGCATAACGCATCACAATGAAAATAGAATAGCTGGTAGAGGCCGCCCACAAAATAGCACCGACAATTAAAATAATTCCTGTATTCGGCTGAATGCCAATACCTCGTAACGCATCCATCGCTACCCCTGTGGAGAAAGGGTTAACCGTTGAACCGATAACACCTGATCCTGCACCCAATAGCACAGTCCCCACTGCGACAAACGTATCAAAACCAGCGGCGACCATGGTGGCACTCAATAAACCATAAAAAGGAATTGTTTCTTCTGCCATTCCATAAGTCGACCCACCAATAGAAAATAAAATCATTAAAATCGGAATGATTTTCAATTCATTCCCTTTTAACTTTTTAACGACTGATTGAATCCCTGCTTCAAGAGCCCCAGTTTGCGTCACAATATTTAAAAAGCCACCGAGTACTAAAATAAAAATATTAATTTCAATGGCATCTTTAAACCCATTGAATGGAGCCATGATAATATCCGATAATTTGGCCCCTACCACGTGGTCAACCATTTTGCCATCAATTTCTCTTGGGGTAAATGGCTGGCCATTTAGCAAGACCGTTACGATACCTAAAACAATTAAAATAATAAATAAAATACTAAAAGACGAAAGCTGTTTTTTGTTTTTCTTCTTTTTTTCTGCCATATCCTTTTATACAGGAACCTACTTTCCTGTATCTCCCTTCTCTATGATTAATTACTCAATCGATCAATAAAGAATGGTGTATCTAGAAAAGTTAAGAATTTATGACTGTAGCTAATACGGTTCATTTGGACTAATTTTTTCATAACACTGCTTGCTGTTTCCCGCGTAGTTCCACTCATCCGTGCAATGTCATTAATGGTAATTGGACAAGCAATTGCAACGCGTTCTCTGTTGTCAATTCGTTCTCCTAAATCATTTAATAACATCGCCAGTGATGTCACAATCCGTTCACATGCATCATTGGTTGTTCCTTTTTGGATTTTTATCATGCTTTCTTTTAAAAGGACCGATTGTTCTTGAATCCAATGAATCAATTGCTGGGGATTATTTTGGAGAAAACGCTCAAACAGTTTAACTGGCACAAATACAACCTCAATATCCGTATAGGCAATCGCGGAGTCGTAATGAACCTCATCTTGAAACAGTCCGATTCTCGGAAAAAGAGCCTGCTTTTTCATAAAATGCAGATAGGAAAAATTACCACTGCGATCATTTTTTTCAATTTTAATGACACCTGAAACCAATAAAATTAAATGATTTCTCGGATCACCTGGATAAAAAAGGACTTGGCCTTTTTTATAGGAGCGAACGAAACTCTCGTTACGCAATTCTGTTAGTTCTGATTCAGAAAAGTATTGAAAATCTTGATTATTTTTAGTGATTATTTTCTCTATCATCATCTTAATTCTCCTAAATACTATACTTTATTTTGTCACAACCGTTCCTACGATTTCATCGCCGCTCATACTTCCTAAGTTTTCCAAAGAAGTGATAATTGCTTGTTTATTGGGTTGGCTTTCTACAAACTGAATGGCGGCTTCAATTTTCGGTAACATACTACCTGGTGCAAAATGACCCGCTTGTTTGTATTCTTCCAACTCTGCTACAGTGACATTGGTTAATTGTTTTTCATCTGGTTTGCCATAATTAATGCACACATAATCCACGCCAGTTAAAATAACTAGTGCATCCGCATCCACTAATTCTGCTAGTTTTTCAGAAGCAAAATCTTTATCGATTACTGCTTCGACACCTTTTAATTCTTGTCCTACTACAGGGATGCCGCCACCACCACATGAAATGGTAATTATATCATTTTTTATTAAAGTATTAATAGTCTCAGCCTCGTGGATGTCAATTGGCTTAGGACTTGGAACGACTTTGCGCCAGCCACGTCCTGCATCTTCTTTAAAAATAGCACCTGCTTGCATTGCTTCTTTGGCTTCAGCTTCTGTTAAAAATGGACCGATCGGTTTTGTTGGATTTTTGAAAGCCTCATCTTCTGGATCCACCACCACCTGTGTTAAAACAGTAGCCACTTGTTTCTTGATTCCTGCTTTATTTAATTCTTGATTAAGCGCATTGGACAACCAGTAGCCGATACTTCCTTGTGTCATAGCAACACACGTATCTAGCGGCATTGCTGGATTTTTTTCAGAATCAGCTGCTTGTTGTTGCAATAATAGATTACCGACTTGTGGACCATTGCCATGTGAAACAATCAACCGATGCCCTTGTTTAATTAAATGAACTAAATAGGCAGATGTTTGAACTAATGCTTGCTGTTGTGCGTGTGCGCTAGCATCATTTGAAAGGATGGCATTTCCGCCTAGTGCAACGACCATTTTTTTCCCCATTACAAATCCTTCTTTCCTATCATAATAAAGAATAGGCCGCCCTTCAAAAGAAACTCTTAAAGGGCGAAACAACTATTCTTTTTTCAATGTTTTTTCAGTTGCTTCCTACACACGAGGAATGAATAAGTTGCCTAAAGTAGCTGCCATGATTGCTTTAATGGAATGCATTCTGTTTTCTGCTTCTTCAAATTGACGACCATATTTACTGCGGAAGACTTCATCCGTAATTTCCATTTCAGTAATGCCAAATTTTTCAGCAACCATTTCTCCGTATTGTGTTTTCGTATCATGAAAGGCTGGTAAACAGTGTAATACGATTAAATCGCCATCCATGTTTTCGGTTTTTTCTAACATAGCCATATTAATTTGATAAGGTTTCAACAGATTGACACGTTCTTCAAATTTATCTTCTTCACCCATGGACACCCAAACGTCTGTATATAACACGTTGGCTCCTTTAACGCCTTTAGCAACGTCGTCTGTAATCATTAATTCTGCACCAGATTCTTTCGCAAATTCTTTTGCGTAATTAACGACTTCATCAGAAGGGAACAATTCTTTTGGTGCACAAATGCGAACATTTACGCCTAAAATAGCACCTGTCACTAACAAGCTGTTTGCCATGTTGTTACGGCCATCGCCGACATATACTAAAGTGATTCCTTCTAAACGACCAAAGTTTTCTTTCACTGTCATAAAGTCCGCAATCATTTGTGTTGGATGCCATTGATCCGTTAAACCATTCCAAACAGGAACACCAGAATATTTCGCTAAATCTTCCACTACTTCTTGACTAAACCCACGGAACTCAATCCCGTCAAACATACTACCTAAAACAATCGCTGTATCTTCAACAGATTCTTTTTTACCTAATTGAATATCGTTGGCGCCTAAATACTCAGGATGTGCCCCTAAATCAATCGCTGCTGTAGTAAATGCAGAGCGTGTCCGTGTCGAAGTTTTTTCAAATAAAAGAGCGATATTTTTTCCTTCTAAATAGTGATGTGGAATCCCTTTTTTCTTCAATTCTTTTAAGTGAATACTGAAGTCTACCAAATACTCTAATTCTGCTCTTGTAAAATCTTTTTCTGCTAATAAACTACGTCCTTGAAATACTGAATTCATGATGATTCCTCCTATTTTTGGGTGTTTTTTAAAGATCTTCACGGTAAAGTGGCATACTCATACAACGAGGGCCACCACGGCCACGTACTAGTTCACTTCCTGGAATGTAATTCAATTTCACGCCTGCTTCTTCTAGCGCTTTATTCGTAATTGTATTCCGATCGTAAACAACAACTTCCCCAGGGGCAATTGCTAATGTATTTGAACCGTCGTTCCATTGTTCACGGGCTGCTGCGGTTAAATTCCCAGCGCCGCAACGGATTAATTGAACATTGTCTAAATGCAAGTATTTGCATAAAATGTTATCTAATGTATCTTTTTCTTTTGTAATTTGGATGTCTCCATCTGCCTTTTCAGTGATCGAGTAAACAACCAAACCACCTTCGATTTCTGGATGAATCGTAAATTTATCATAGTCAATCATGGTAAAAACGGTATCTAAATGCATGAATTTACGATGTTCACCGATATCAAAAGCCAAGATATTTTTGAATCCTAATTTTTGTTCAAAAATATTTCTCGCAATTTTTTCAATTGACGCGGCATCCGTTCTTTGAGAAATCCCAATGGCCACTACTTCTTTTGAAAGAATTAATTCATCGCCACCTTCAATTCTGGTTGATTCTGAACGATCATAAACTCTAGGAACCTCTTTTCCAGCAAAACGAGGATGATAATCAAAAATGTATTGCCCAAAAATGGTTTCCCGTTGTCGAGTTACTGAATACATATGATTTAAAGAAATCCCGTGGCCCATTGTCGCAAAGTTATCACGTGTGAAGTATAAGTTAGGCATTGGATCAATAATGAATGGATAATCCGCTTCAACCATATCTGTTAAAAATTCTTGCTCATATTTAGGTAATTCTTGTTTTTGAATGCCTGCAATCGCTTTTTGAATAAGTTCTTCGTTGTCGTCAATTTCTAACATTAACTCTCTAACTTTTTCTTTTGCTGATTCGCTGCGAATATTGGCTTCTTCTAAGAATTGGTCAATAAATTGTCGGCGGACCTCTTCATTAATCAACGCTTCAGCAGCTAAGTCCTCTAAATAGACCACTTCGATATCTTTTGATCGTAACAACTCTGCAAATGCATCATGTTCTGCTTGTGCTTTTTCTAAAAACGGAATATCATCAAACAACAATCTCTCCAGATAATCTGGCATTAAATTTTCTAATTCCTTACCTGGACGATGTAACATCACTGTTTTCAATTTCCCGATTTCAGAAAATACATTAATTGGATGACTCATGTGAAATAACCTCCTCAACTTAATTACAAACACAGAATAACAGACCTGATTAACCTAGGACGTGAGCCATTTGCCAAACAAAATACCAAATATACAACGGTATTCTTTCTTATGCATATTTCCAGCCTGAAAGAATGCGCTTTCATAGATATTCTAAAAAAATAATGCATAATTAAATAAAAAAAAATGCATTTATTCAAAAAAAAATATTTCTTCATGCACTTCATAAAGTTATAATCTTATATAGGTAAAAGGAAGGGAGTCAGCAGTCAAAACGACTTCTGGCTCCCTTCCATTTATGCGTTACTTTTTGACAAAGGTGTTGGCTGAATAAATTGTTGAAAATACTGCTCTAGTTCTTGTGCTTTTTCCTCGGATGATGAAACAATAATAACAGTGTCGAAGCCAGCGACAGAACATTTCTTTTCACACAAAGACACTTCATCAAGTACAGCTGAAAACAATGTTGCGTTGTCTGGTAATGTATGAACCACTAGTAAAAAGGCGACACGTTCAACTTTGGTCACTACCTCACGAATTGCTTGTATCAACTGTTCTTTTTTTCGTTCTTCTAAAGAAGTGAATTGTTCAAAAATCGTTAACCGCATCTCGCCAGACTCATCTAATGCTTTGACGACTTTTAATTCCCATAAATCCCGTGAAATCGTTGCTTGTGCGACATTTATCTCGCGCTTTTTTAATTCTCTTAACAACTCATTTTGACTATGAATTACGGTTGTTTGAATGATTTCTTTAATCAAACTTTGGCGTGTTTGCTTATTCACAAATAACACCCTTCCTCCAGACATTTACAAAGCAATACTAGCAGAATCTCTCTAATTAGAATAGAAAAAGGGTCGTTTAGCTAAAAGGTTCTCATTGATTTTGCCGGATATTTCGCATTCAAAAAAGTGAGACTTGCACAATTTAGTAAAACGTTGTACAGTGATTTTAGGGAATTACTGGCACCGTTTTAAATAACAGCAATGATGTTTTTCTGCATGATTAACTGAACTGGAGGAAAGTAATGAACCGATTAAAACGCCAAACGATGATTAAGCGATTGGTCACAGAAAATGAAATCCATACACAAAGTGAATTACTAGCATTATTGGAAAAAGAAAATATTCACACCACACAAGCAACTATTTCTCGTGACATTCGTGAGCTGAATTTAAACAAAGTAGACAATGGTCAAGGAGAAGCCTATTATCGTATCTTGAATAATTCTGCCCTTCGTCCAAAATATAAAACAGATGAAGAACGTCTTGTTGACATTATTATTGAAACTGGTGTTTCTTTAACACAAATAGAGTTCACAAATCTTTTAACCGTCTTACCTGGCAACGGGCAAGCCATCGGGGTTTTAATTGATCGCATACGTATCCACAACCCTCATATCTTGGGCTGCATCGCTGGGGATGATACTATCTTAATTCTTTCAAAAAATAAAGAAGATGCCCTTGAAGTTAACAACTATTTCCAGCAGTATTTGTACCACCCATAATTCGTCACTTAGTGAAATCGACTATTTTTTGACATCATTGCTATTTTATTAAAGATAAATAAAAGAAGGCGTCTCAGTGAAAGCTGAGGCGTTTTCTCATGAATTTTTCTTTTGAACACCGTCTTTTTTTTGTATAATAATCAAAAAGCAAAGAAAGGGTTTCTTATGACTGAACAATTCATACTCACTTCAAACGATCAACAAACTCAGCTCAATGTACGTCATTGGCCCTGTCCTTCACCCAAAGCCGTAGTTCAATTGATTCACGGCATGGCAGAGCATATCCAACGTTATGATGAATTTGCTCGTTTTTTAAATCAATTAGGGTTTGCCGTAATTGGGCATGATCATCTAGGTCATGGCGAATCTGTACAACCAAGCGCACCGATCTATGGTTTTTTTGGAGAACAAGGGCCTGAAAATGTCGTTACAGATATTCATCAAGTGAAACAATGGGCTATGAATCACTATCCACAATTGCCCTATTTTATGATGGGTCACAGCATGGGGTCTTTCGCCTTGCGCAACTATCTGCAAGACTATCCTGTGACTATGCAAGGAGTCATTTTCATGGGCACTGGAACAAGTCCGTTACCTTTAACCGCCGCATTGCCTTTTATTAAAAAAATGGCCGAGAAACAGCCGAAAAAACCAGCTCCGTTCATTGATAAGCTGGCATTTGGTTCTTTTAGCAAAAAATTTCCTGAAGCAAGTTCCTTTAATTGGCTTTCTAAAAATCAATCCAATGTGGCTGACTATGAAAATGACCCATTAATGGGCTTCGTATTTACCAACAATGGTTTTGCTACCCTTTTTTCGCTTGTTAAACGAGCCAATCAAAGGAATTGGTACCAAGCTATCCCAAAAGAATTGCCTATTTTAATCATTAGTGGCGCTGAAGACCCAGTTGGTGATTTCAGCAAGGGGCCAGCGAAAATTCAAAAGCAATTAAAGCATGCAGGTTTTCAGCACGTGACGTTACGGCTATTTCCCACTTTGCGTCATGAAATTTTATTAGAAACGGAAAAAGCTACAGTTTTTCAAGAAATTGGGCATTGGTTAACGGATTTAACGAATTAAAAAAGAAGGTTGATGTTGTGACATCAACCTTCTTTTTTAATCTATTTTCGTTAAACCGCCCATATAAGGACGTAGAACTTCTGGAATCGTTACCGTGCCATCTTCATTTTGATAATTTTCCAAAATGGCAGCCACTGTTCGACCAACAGCAAGTCCTGACCCATTAAGAGTATGAGCATATTGAACTTGACCCGTTTTATCACGATAACGAATCAACGCCCGACGTGCTTGGAAGTCTTCACAGTTTGAACAAGAACTAATTTCTCGATACGTTTTCTGTGCCGGAATCCAAACTTCTAAATCATAGGTTTTCGCTGCCGAGAAGCCCATATCACCTGTCGAAAGAGTAATCACTCGATAAGGGAGGCCCAATTTTTCTAAAATATCTCCAGCATTGTTGGTCATTTTTTCTAATTCTTCATAGGAGTGTTCTGCATCACTAAATTTAACCATTTCTACTTTATGGAACTGGTGTAAACGAATTAATCCTCGGGTATCACGGCCTGCGCTACCCGCTTCCGAGCGAAAAGAAGGACTTAAAGCAGTAAAATAAATCGGTAACTCTTGCGCCTCTAAAATTTCATTATTATAGTAGTTAGTTAATGGGACTTCCGCTGTGGGGATCAGCGTCAAATCACTTTCTGCAACTTGGAAAACATCTTCTTTGAACTTAGGAAACTGACCGGTGCCAAACATTGCTTTGCTATTGACCAAATAAGGAGGAATCACCTCGGTATAACCATGTTCATTAACATGTTGATCTAACATAAAATTATAGACCGCTCGTTCTAAACGAGCCCCTAAGCCTTTGTAATAAAGAAAACGGCTACCAGATACTTTCGCGCCTCTTTCAAAATCTAAAATTCCTAAGGCTTCACCGATTTCCCAATGTGGTTTCGGTTCAAATGAAAAAGTTTTCGGCGTACTCCACCGCCGAACTTCTACGTTGGCGGCTTCGTCTGCGCCAACAGGCACGCTCCCATGAGGTAAGTTAGGCAGACGTTCTGCAATGGCTGTGCATTGTTCTTGCAAATGAACAACTTCTTGGTCTAAAACTTTAATTTGCTCGCTAACTTCTTGCATATTTAGCAATTGTTGTGAAGCATCTTTTTGTGCACGCTTTAATTGTGCAATTTCTCCTGATACCTGATTACGGTGTTTTTTCAATTCTTCAACTTTAACAAGTAACGCTCTCCGTTCTTCATCTAAAGCCAAAAAGCGTAATAAAACTTCCTCGTCCACACCACGTGTTTTTAACTTTTTCTGCACCACTTCTACATTTTGGCGAATTTTTTTCATATCCAGCATCTTATTTCCCTCTTCATGATTAAATTTTAAACAATGGTGAATTTTACTTTTTCAAAAATTTCATTCTTCATTCGTTGGCCAGTCGCTGTGCCAGCTAAGCCACCTAAACCCGTTTCTCTCAATTCTCGTGGTAATTGACGGCCGACTTTATTCATGGCTTCCACTACTTCATCTGCTGGTATTTTATTTACAATTCCAGCTAAAGCCATATCTGCAGCGATTAACGCATTGCCTGCACCTACTGTATTTCGTTTGACACAAGGAATTTCGACTAACCCAGCCACTGGGTCACAAACTAAACCTAATAGATTCCCTAAAGCCATAGCAAAAGCTTCAGAAGATTGGCGTGGTGTTCCGCCAGCCGCTTCAACAGCTGCGGCGGCGGCCATCGCTGAAGCACTGCCTACTTCGGCTTGACATCCACCAACTGCACCAGCAATCATCGCATTGTTGGCTGTGACCATCCCAAATAAAGAACTGGTAAACAAGAAACGAATTTGTTGATCACGCGTTAAATTCAAGGTATTTTTAATCGCTGTTAAAACCCCTGGTAAGGTGCCACTTGCACCAGCAGTTGGCGTTGCGCAAACAACGCCCATTGCTGCATTGACTTCATTAGTACCTAGTGCGGCTTGAACTGCAGACATCATTAAATCACCTGATAACGTTTTGCCAGCTGCGCGGTATTTTTTTAAACGTGCCGCATCACCGCCCGTTAACCCAGTAGGAGAAAAAACGCCTGCTCCTTCTTGCGAGCGTTTAACAGCTGCATCCATGACATCCAAATTTTGACCCATCTGTGTCCAAATTTCTTCATAGCTTTTTTGGCTACGCTCCATTTCTTGCTCAATCATCAAATCAGAGATTTTTTTTCCTGTTTTTTCAGCTTTATCGATAAATTCTTCAATCGAAAGGTACATATGTCAAACTCCTATCATAATAAGATTATTTTCGATGTGTCATCTAGTGAAAACAGTTGTTCTTTCACCGAGGAAATTGGTGCCGAATCTAAGTCAAAGATGAACAAAATTTGATCCCCTTCCACATAACGAGACACCGCATTCACTTGAATATTATTTTTTTGTAACGTATCTTTAAAAGCTTGCATCGCCTGCTCTTCTTGATTAATGACTAATAAAATAGGTAAAGGACCATGAAGTTGGACATTGAAACCGTCTAATTCAATGTATTTCACCTCGATAGTGCCGCCACCTACAGAAATTCCTGTTAAATGAATTTCGTGCGTTGCATCACTGAGTGTCACACATGCTGTATTAGCATGCTTCACTGGACTTTCTTCACTCATTTCTAAAAATTGAATCTCAATTCCTTGTTCTTCCGCAAGTTCAATGGATTGTGTTACGTTGGCATCATCTGCTGCTAGTCCAAGAATTCCGCCAATAATTGCAAAATCAGTTCCATGTCCTTTATGCGTGTCTGCAAAAGATTCATAGTATTTAATCACAATTTTTTCTGGTGTTCCGCCGAATAACTTTCTTGCCGCTAAGCCAATTGCTAAGGCCCCAGCTGTATGCGAACTAGAAGGACCAATCATAATAGGACCGATAATGTCAAAACAACTTTTGTAGTTCATTACTTTGTTCACTTTTTTAGGTTTATTGATGGCCATAGCTGTGTTCATACGTAACTCCTCCTTTGGTTTTTACTGCTTCTTTTTCTTTTTCATTGGTTACTTCCGTCGTTCCTTCAAATTCTGGTGTATTATCCACCGCTTCAATTCTGTAACGTTTAAAGACCAGCGCACCTAAAAATCCAAACATCAGACTGACCACTGTGATAATCGCTACTGCTAGTAAAGTCGTTTGAATGGCATTGTTACCTAATGTCACAAGTAAACCAGCCCACGGCGTTGCCATTCCTGTCACAGGTACTTTTAAGCCAAAGAAAGTCACTACAATGCCACTAACCATTCCAGAAAATAAATTTGTTGCGTAAATAGGTATTGGATTGGAACTGATGATATCGACTTGTGTTAGTGGCTCGATTGCTACAGCTAACGGGGTTGAAGCTGTGCCTAGTTTTAACTTTTTAAATAGCGCCGCATTGACAATGGAACTGCCGTAACAAGTCAATGCACCGACAGCCATTGGTACACCAGTCAAACCAATCAAGGCAGTTAAAACCATTGAACTTAACGGTGTCATACCAACAATCGGGATAATAGCACCTAAAATTGCGCCCATCACATATGGATTGCCATCTACTGCACTTAAAATCGTGCCCCCAATAACTTCTAGGACACCTAATACAACGGGTTGAATAAAACCAGCAACTAACGAAGCTGCGACTGGAATGACTAAAATAACGACTAATAAGTCAATCCCTTCCGGAATACGTTTTTGCATCTGCTCAACAACAAAAGATAAAAGATACGCGGTAATAAAAGCTGGTAACAAGCTGACTTTAATCAATGACAGACCTAAAATAATTGAAAAAACTGGACTAATCCCGAAAGCCAGCGGCACAAGAGCTCCAGATGCTAAACCACCTAGACTACCCATAGTTTCCCCAATTTGCGACACATAATCTAAATGAAAAACGCCGCCTACTGCATACCGCAAAAATGCCTCTGGTAGAAAGGTGGCACAAGCTGCACCAGACAAAGCACTTAAAGATTTTTTCCCTCGCGGTGCTTTAAAAGAGAATAGGGACATGCCACATAAAACTAAGACTAACATCAAGATTCCTGATAACGTTTTCATTTTTTTGCCTCCAACTATATTTTTTTTATAACGGATGGTACTCCTGAATAAAATTTTTATTGCTCAACAAGTGAAAGAATGAGCGAGCATTCCGATGAACTAAAGTACAATGAGTGATAAAAATTTCATTCCACATTCAGAGTATACGACTAAACAAAAGTTTAGTCAATGTATTTTTTTAACGTAAAGAATCTTATTGCTTTTCCATTAAAAAAGTATTACACTAAAATTAATTTCAGTGTAGGGGAGGATATCACTTGGAGTCATATTTACGTTTAAGTGAAGTAGATAAACAAATCTTACATTCACATGCCTTAATGCTTGATGGATTAGGGAACTTCTTTGGTAGTACCCATGAAGTCATTCTTCATAGTTTAGAAAATTTGGAAAGTTCAGCTATCAAAGTCATCAATGGCCATTTCAGTAACCGCAAGGAAGGTGCCCCCATTACTGATATGGCGTTAAAAATGTTAAGTCAAGTAGAGTCGGAACATGATTACGCTGTGAAACCCTACTACAATAAAAATCAAAAAGGGGTTATTTTAAAATCTTCCACCATTCCAGTTATCGGTGAAAATGATCGTATTATTGGATTGATCTGTATCAATATGCATTTAGAAATGCCATTAATTGACTACTTGCAAGACTTATTACCTTCAGGACAACAAAATGATATGTCCCAAGAGCTTAAAAATTCTGAACATTTTTCTGACAATATTGACGAATTAATCACTACTTCACTGACAAAAGTAAAACAAGCAGTAGAAAGCGATCCAAATGTATCACATTTGAATCAAAATAAAGAAATTGTTATTCGTTTATATGATCAAGGAATTTTCAATCTCAAAGATTCTGTCATAAAGATTGCCGATCGATTAGGTATTTCAAAAAATACCATCTATTTACATATCCGCAATCATAAAAAAGAAGAAGCTTAAACCATCAAAGCCACCAACGCTAGTTAGCGTTGGTGGCTTTAATCACTTCTCTTCTATTTTAATTTGGTAAATCAAACAAGTAAGGTGTCCCTATTTCTCCATTTAACGTAACATCTAAGCGATTTTTTGTGCCGGGAACTAAATTACTGGCTGTGAAATTCCCTTGGGCATCCGCAGTAAAACTTGCTAAAATCACCCGCGCATCATCTGCACGTGACACTAAAATAGTTGCATTAGGTGCTGTTTTACCAGAAATTGTCCCTTGTTTCGGATCAATCGTAATATTGCTAAAAGAAAGCGCTGCTTCTTGTCCTGAACTTGGAATGTCAATTTGGACAGGTGCACTATTCCGTTGATCAACGGTTGCGATTAATTGAGTAGTCGCTCCCGCTCTGGGACTAATTACTGTAAAATTGCCATTGGCATCCGCATAAAAAACACCTGCTTGTGCAGAAGCATCACCTACTACCGTTGCTGTAATGGTTGCATTAGGTAATGTAGTACCATTAATTTCATTTCTTTCAGGATTGAAAACAACATTGGTAATTGTAATGTTTGTATCAGGTGCTTGGTTTTGAGGGACTTCATTCGTTTCATCAGTTCCTGCAGAAGGCTGCGCGGCATTTTCTGACGGATTTTCCCCTGCCACATTAGAATTTTGACCCGTGACAGACGAATGACTATTTTTCATTTCTTGTTGGCTAGAGGATTTCTGCGTGGCTTTCTTTGTTTCTTGCTTTGGCTTAGAATCATTTGTGCTTGCTGTTTTTTTGTTTCCACATCCTGCTAAACTTAAAGACAATACACTGAACATTAACATACTGAACAAAACAATTTTTTTCATTTTTCGTTACCTCCAGAAATCTTTTTTGTAACATTAATGTAACATTGTTTTAAAAATCTAGCAATAATTTTTCAACTGTTTTCCTTTTTGTTTAAAAAGAAAAAACCTGCACAAAGGCATTTAGCCTTTGTGTAGGTTTTTATCTGCTAAATGGATTTAATGTTTGCGATAGCTTAAATAGTAAAAGCCAGAAACAAAAATGGCGCCACCAATGATATTACCTAAATAAACAAAAATAAAATTACGGAAAAAGTCCCCCCACTGAACGCCGCCTTCAAAAATTGCGGCTGGAATGATGAATGCATTCGCCACACTATGCTGAAAGCCAATTGCAACAAAAATCATTACTGGAAACCAGATGCCTAATAGTTTCCCCGCTGCATCTTTCGCACCATAACAAAGCCATAAGGCCAGCCCTACAAACCAGTTACAGCCAATACCTGAAATAATTGCCTGAAGCCAAGTTGCTGCAACTTTATGTTCCGCAAGAGAAAGAACCTGATTTAAATAGGAGCCGCTACTGGTTAAACCTAAATAATGGCCAAAAAAATAGGCAACAAATAGGGCACCAACCATATTTGCCAATGTGATTGTGACCCAGTTCACGAGTAATTCTCTGAAAGAAACCTTTTTAGCAAACCAAGCCGTACTCACCGCCATCATATTTCCTGTGATTAACTCACCACCAGCCATTAAAATAACAATTAGACCAATTGGGAAAACCGCAGCTCCCACTAAAGCTTGAACACTGGCTAAATCTGCTGGAATAGAGGCGGAAACACGCACATAAGCCAAATAGCCGAGGGAAATCATGGCACCGCCGATAAATCCTAAAATGAGTTTTGCTACCAAAGGCTTTCGAATTTTTTTCTGACCATTTTCAATACTGATACTTAAAATTTCATCTGGTGTATACAAATATTTCACTTCCTTTGTTTTTTGTCCTCCTTTACTTTACCCTTATATCACAGAAATTCAAGTACTTTTGTGTATTTTTTCACTAAAAACTGTAGTTCTTTTAATTTTATATAAAAACATCCTGAAACAAGTCCTATTTCTTGTTTCAGGATGTTTACTTATCCGTTTTTAAAGAGTTATCTTTTCACTTTAAAACAATAGGTTGCTATGGCTAACGATAAAAAGCTCAGGCCTAGGAAGCCCCCAACTGCTGAAGATTGTTCCCCTGTTTTGGGAAATTTTTTCTTGGCAATTTTAGTCGTATTATCCGCTTTTTTGACTGTTCCTGACGAATCTTGTTTCGTTTGTATCTGTTTAGTTGCTTGGTTTTCTGCTGCGGATTCCTTTGTTTGACTAGCCTTGGCAGAGGTCTTTGAATTACTTTGAGAGGCATTAGGATCTTGATTAGACTCTTCCGCGTAAATGACAGAGTTTTCGCCTTTGTTTTGGCTGTTTGCGTTTACAGTGCTTGGGGTGCTACTCTCGCTTGTACTGTTGGTTGCGCTGGTCGTACTTGAAGTGTTACTTTCATTTGTATTGCTTGGTTCACTTGGCGTAATTGAAGCACTGCTTTCACTTGTACTACCGCTCTCACTTGACATGCTTGGCGTGCTGCTTTCACTCGTGCTACCGCTCTCACTTGACGTGCTTGGCGTGCTGCTTTCGCTTGTATTACTGGTTTCGCTGGTTGTGCCTGGAGTACTACTTTCGCTTGTACTACTGCTTTCACTTGTCGTGCCTGGAGTACTATTTTCGCTTGTACTACTGCTTTCACTTGTCGTGCCTGGAGTGCTACTTTCGCTTGTATTACTGCTCTCACTTGTTGTGCCTGGAGTACTACTTTCGCTTGTACTACTGCTTTCACTTGTTGTGCCTGGAGTGTTGCTTTCGCTTGTGTTACTAGTTGTTTCTGTTGATTTTTCAACTAACAGAAGTAACGCCGTTTTTATGGTTTGTGTTAATTGATTAATACGCTTTTGCGCATCTACGGGCGTTTTAAAGCCACCAAGTGTTGGCTCTAATAATTCTTCATCTGACCAAGCAATTTTTGTAACTGTTTAGGACTTTCTTCCCCAGTTGTTGTATCTACTAAGGCTTCTTGCATGGCTTGCCAAGAATCTGTGGTATATACAGATTCGTCTAATTTGTGAACGCTCGCAAGTTCCTTTTCTGCTTCTGCACGCTCTAGCGTGATATCGGCTTTTTTGACTAATACTTTCATTGCAGATTGCAAATTACTTGTTAACTGATCCACTTGTTCTTGGGTTTTGTCCCCACTCACCTGACCTTCTGCTAACAATTGTGTCGCCTGCTGATAATAGGAAGGAACAATCGTTTTAGGCCCAATGGCAGTGAATAACTGCCAAGAGTAAACCGTATATTGGTTTGCTTCACCAATCGAAGCATAAACGGTTTGTAGTCGGGACAAATCAAGCTTTTTTACAGGGGCCTCTACCGTCACCGGTACGTTCACTGTTACCAATGAACCTGTTTCGTAAGTTAATTGAACAGTCACTTTTTGTTGGCCGATTTCATTTAAAACCTCTGGATTGACGATTTTAGCAGTTGGGACTGCTTCATCCGCATCATTTGTATTAGCAACCAGTTGCTGCGGATCGATTGATTGTCCTTGCACAATCGTCGTGGCCACAGGAGTTGCTAAAGTATTTCTAACCGGAATTGGCGTATTTTTATATTGCTCATAAAGTGTTGGTGAAATCAACGATTCCCATGTTGCTGGCATTAAGCGATAGTCCGCCTCTGTCCAATTTTCTACCAATAATTGGCCGTTTTTAAGGCCATCATCTCGAGTATTGTCTTTCACAAAACTCGTTTCTGGTCGGAAACCACCGCCACTAGCGATTAACAATTCCCGACGTCGGTTTTGCGGAATATTATGGTAGTTAACAAACTGATTGTTAATAAATACGCCATTGAACACATTGTTATTTCCCGTATGACGATTGTACTCCATTCCAATTGCATATTGATTGTCCCAATACTTCCAATCAAAAATGTTGTTAGCCACTAACCAGTTGGATAATTCTGAAATAGCTCCCTCTGCTTGCGTTTCTGCCAAACCAATCTCTGGTGTTCCATACATAATGAGACCTGTATTTCGCAAATAATTATTCATAATCGTAATATTACGACCTGATTTAAACTTAAATCCGCCAGCAGGACCATTTTGTAGTCCACGTAAATGATTCCCCACCACCGTGATATTTTGGGCACCACGGAAATAAATCGCATGATCGCCACCTAAGCCGTTTAAGTTTTCGTTGTCATAGGGTGAATAGAAAAAATTATGTTGAACAGTTACATCCTTCAACATACTATAAGAATTAACCCCTGTTGATAGATAATTTTGTTCATTAGGTACTGAAATAGCACCGGCTTCAATGGCTGCTTGCAAACGTGTAATAGTCGCTGCTAAGTCTGAACGACTGGTGCTTTTAATCGCATCTAATTCCGTCACTTTTAACCCAAATAAATTGTCCACGATGTCTACATCTGACATATACTGGAAGCGACTTGGTGTTGAATAGCCACCAATGTAAATCGCTCGGTTAAAATCAATCCCTGGCTGCATATGTGCTGTGTCACGCATGAAAATATTACCTGAAATTTTAACGCCAATATCTGCATTTAAATTGACTACGAATCCTTTTAATGGATTATAAAAAATATTGTTTGCTAGGATTAATTGATTCGTTAATTTCAAAGTCACATTAATTCCATCAAAGGCAATATTTTGAAGTCGTACATTAGTTTTCGTTCCATAAGTTGTATCTGTCAGCTGAATCGGGGCACCTGTAGCATTATGTAAGATAGTGGCTCCTGTTGTATCGCCAATTAATTGATAATTTGAAGAAATCGCAATATCTTTTGACAGAGCATAACTTCCCTGTGGTAAAAATAATGCCTGTCCTTCCTTTGCTGTCTGACTCAGCAATGCCTGTAACTTATCTGTTTGATCCTCCGCACTATTAGGCACCATTGCTTGTGCGCCAAAAATTGTTGCATCTGTTGCGTTAACTGGCTCAACCGCTTCGGTCACCATTGGTAGACCAGCCACTGTTAATAAACCAAATAGAAGAATGAGCATTGTTTTCTTCATGTGTTTCCCTCTTTTCATTCCGTTACTTCCAACGGCTTATTTTGTAAAAGTTGATACAGCGTAATGACACGACTGTCTTCGTATGCATAAATTTTTTTAAATATTGGATTCATATGTAAAACACTTGTTACTTTTAACAAATTTTGATTCGTGACTTCCAATTCTAAAGCTTCAACCAATTCCTTTAATCGGACGCCTGCACTATTTTCTTCACAACCTAAAATTTCTTCAATTTGTTCCATCCGTTTTTTCATCTCATCCCGCCTTTCTTTGCTCCTTCTATTATATAGAAAAATCCTTGTGAGAAACCTCAATATTTTTTAACCACCTGTTAAAAAAAGTAACAGTTCCTTTACTATCAAGGGTTAATAACCTACTATTTACAATAAAAAAACAAAAAAAGTGCCTTTTCGATATGATTTCCAAAGGAACTTGTGCAGGATTTATTAAAAAATAGCAAGAAAACGTCAATAGATAGGTGTTAATCACCTATCTATTGACGTTTTCTCTTTGTCTTTTTTTACTTTTCAAAAAAAATTTTTTACAATTTATCGAACATATGCATCAAAAAAGCCCATTTTTTTGATTTTTTATTAAAGTGATCTAGTTCTTTTTTCGTTAATTTTTACTATTTTTTGGTTCAAACGATTATATTGCTCAAACGTTAACTCACTTGAAAGTAAAAAGATCTCTGGATGCCCTGTTTCCACATCTGTCAAAGAAGTCACTAATAGTAAATCAATATTTTGCCAGTCTTCTTTGCTTGCTTCACTGTATCGTAAAACTTCCAATGCATAAAACCGACGAAAATTATTTTCAATCGAAAGTTTCACTCGTTCTTCTTCTAGCACTGGCAAGCCTGATTTTAACCCTAAAACAATTTTTTGTTCGCGATGAATTAAATCATTGGAAAGCGCCAAAACACTAGAATAACGCAGAGCCAAAAATTCTTTATTTGTAAATAATTCATTGCCTGTTTGTTCGTAAAGTTGATTTAAGCCTTGGCTTAATTCTTCTAAAAGAACCGGATATTTTTCTTTGACTTTATTCCAAAAGACATTATACATTTTCACATTTTGGACATAGTAAAGTTCGGCAAATAAATGTGTAGCAAACAAATAATAAAAAATTTGCGGACGAATTTTTTCCAATTGCGGCGTCATTTGTATTTCTTCTAATAAGAAATGTTGGACTAAATGAGTCAACATATAAACAGGCGCTTCAGACTCATCAAAATGCGCTAAAATAGCTTGTGCAGTGGCTTCGTCTTGATAAAATTGGTCATTGGCTAACAAGAAAAAGTACACAAAAGTTAAATCGTTTTTATTAAGGAAAAGGGTTGTAGCTGTCATCTCTTCTATAAAGGCTTGGTAATGTTTATTTCCTTCTAAATAGGTTTCTTGCTCGGCTGAAGGTCGGTATTCAGCACCTTGCGCACTCCGGACTTTTGAGATAGCGACCATATACTTAACTCGGCGTAACACCGTTTCCGCAACTTCTACGTTGAAAAAAGCCATCACTTTTTGGACGGTTTGTGCGACTTCCGTTTCTTGTATATAGTCAAAAGGCCACGTATCACGGATTAAGTCCATAAAAATAGTGTAAGCAAAATGGCGCAAATATGCTTCATTGCCTTCAATTTTCCAGGTGCTTTTATTAATCACTAACCCCAATGGCGCTAAAATTTCTGTAAACCCTTTGAGCAAGCGCCGAATCGTGGCATCACTGGTATGATATTTTGTTGTCGCTGGCACAATCCCATTAAATCGCCCCCAGAATAAATCTTCCATTACTTGATAAGTTAAACTATCTTGAAAAATTGCTGTATAAAGTTTCTGGAAGGCTTGGCTAGACGCCAAGTTCAAGCGATAGCCATGCCCCTTTTCAAAAGCCAAAGAAACATCATTATCTACGGCATAATACGTAATGTCATCTTTTAGAAGCTCTACGTATTTTTTGACTGATTTTTTGTTTAATTGTAATTCTTCTGCTAACTCATTGATGTCAATCCAACCTTCATTAATTGGCAAGTTTCTTAAAATAATAATTTTAGAAACGACATCTGTATCGAATATATCAACATATTCATCCCATTTCACTGTTCACTCAACTGCCTCTCTTCTGTTCTATTGTACACAAAATGAGAAATCTATTCCACGAAAAAATAACAGTTGTTTCTTTTATTCTTTCGTAGATGTGGACGTTTCAGGAACAAACACGTTGAGTCCCCCAGCTTCCACCGTTACTTTAATCGGTAAATCATCGGTAGGATCGCCATCTGTTCGTGTTTGGACTTTCTTGTCTTTTTCGCCCCTAATTTTAAATTGACTCCCAGAGAAATACACGACACCAGGAATTTCATTTAATTGTCCTCTGATAATTTTAGGTAAGTAATAGACAAACTTGTAAAAAACTAACTTAGGCAAAATGATAATGTGCACTTCGCCGTCATCTGGCGTGGCATTGGCATCGAAATTGGTAAAGCCACCAGCAGAATTTGTCATGGTCATCGTTAATAATTGGGCTTTGCCATGCCAACGTCTTTCATCGCCATCAATTTTTAGTTTGTACTTTTTCTTTTTCACTAATAAGCGGAAAAATTGCTTTGTAAAGGCTAACGGACCATATTTTTGTTTCTCCTGTTGGGTCACATTCGCTGCTGTGTCCGCTAATAAGCCAATCGTTAAGGTTGAAATCATTACATCTTGATTTACCATCCCAAAGTCAACTGGTGTTGTCTTACCTGCCAAAATGGTTTCAAAGGCATCTTCTTCTTTCAAAGGAATACTTAACACACGCGCAAAATTATTGACTGTTCCGCCTGGAATAATCCCTATTTGATAGTCACGAATGGTGTCTTTAAAATTTTGAACGGCATGATGAATGGTCCCGTCACCACCAATGACGACCAAGACACCCACTTGATTTTCTTTGGCATTTTTCCGCATTTCTTCAGGATCAATGTCTGGATTGGAAGGTTGCAAAATAACCGCTTCCCCTTTCGCTTCTGCAGCTTTTTTAAAGCGTTCTGCAATCTCTTTACTTTCACTACTTCCTGAAGTTTCGTTGTATAAAACCATCATCTTTTTCATCATTCTATCCTCATATCTCTAACTAAATTTCTTGCACATGTAAAGTGTACAATATTTTAGCCAAAATACCTAAAGATAGCATCGAAAAACAAAGGCTGAGGCACAAGCGGTTATCTCCAAGAACCCAGTAAGTTCTGTTCAAAGGCTAAACTGCGATGAAGGCTTACATGAGAATGTCAATAAGAAGGAGCTACTTTTGTTCAGTTGATTAGCTTAAGATGGAAAAAAATAGGCCATCCGTCCTTTCGACGGATGACCCACTCTCTGTTTTTTTATGGCTTTAGCTTATTTCTTGCTCTTTTTATAAAAGAGCCAACTTGCCAAACCGACCAACAGGAGGCCGATAAAGACAAAGAAGTAATTGACTTGTGTGTTGGTTTTCGGTAAACCAAGCCAACCTGTCTCTCTAGCTGCTTGTTTCGTTGTTGGCTGATTTGGTTTTATTTTTTTGGATACAGGTTGTTTCTCGTTAACAAACGTGCCCGCATCCACGAGTTCAGGTTTGTCTTTCGCTGTTGCTGCAATAGTAAATGCGACAGCTTGCTTAGACAGTTGGTAACCATCCGGTGCTTTTGTTTCCACAAAGGTATATTTTCCTGGTTGTAAGTGGTTCACTTGAACTAACCCTTGGTTGTCAGAACGTAATGAACGAGCGACAGTTTTCCCTGTCTCTGCATCCGTCACTTTAAATTCAGCGCCTGCTAAGGCATTCTTTTGCTGGTCAATTTTCACCAGCTTGGCAGCACCTTGGTAATTAATAAAAGGTGCTTTAAGTACCACAGTGGCTGGTTTGCCTTGGTTGTCTTTCGCAATCGTAAAGCTTGCGCTTGGCGTTTCATTAAGAAGATAGCCTGTTGGCGCTTGTGTCTCCACAAAACGATACGTTCCTGGTGCTAAATTTTTCGCAATGACTTTGCCTTGCTTGTCGGACATCAGATTGGTTTGTCCAGCCACGGTTTGCCCTGCTTCATCAATGACCTTAAACACCGCACCAGCCAATGCTTCACCTGTTTCGTTTTCTTTGGTTAATTGAGCAGTTCCTTGATAATTGATAAGATCGCCTAAAGCAATTGGCTGCTCTTTTCCTAATTGGGCGGTTACATCAAATGGATGTGGCGTTGTGTCTAACAGATAGCCTGTTGGTGCTTTCGTTTCCACTAAAACGTAATGCCCTTCATTCAGCCCTTTAGCGTAAATTTCGCCAGTCTTATCCGTTGTTATTTCAGAAACTTTTTCTCCTGCACGATTCAAGAATGTGATTGGTGAACCTTGGGGCTGATTCTGCTCATCGGCATTGTAAATTGCAAAAACTGCACCCGCTAAGGTTTGACCTTGCTCGTTGACTTTACGTCCCGTTACTTCCGCTTGATAATTTACAAACTCTAACTCATCTAGTGGTTGTTTATCATTTGAATTCTTCTTCACTACAAAATAAATGGGTTGTTTATTGACGATATAGCCATCCGTTGCATCTATTTCATCTAATTCATAGCTACCAGCGCCTAAATCGTCCATAGCCAATGAACCATCTTTTTCAGCAGTTACTTCTCTTTCAAAGATTTTTTCCCCATTTTCGATTCGATACAATTTAAAAATCGTTCCTGGAAGTGGGTTCGCATTGGCATCGATTTTCTTAAAGACAGCACGTCCTTTGAAATTGGCGAAGGCCCCTAATTGGAAGATCTCCGGATCACCTTTGAAATCACCACGAATTTCTACTTTTACTAATTCAGGATAAATAATATACTCTGAGCCATCTGGTAATTTGGGTGCTTTGATTTCTTTGTAATAATAGGTACCTGGCGCCAAGTCTCTAAAGATAATTTTGCCATCTTTGCCACTCGTTGCTGTAATCCCTAATGATTGTTTATTGTGATCATATAATTCAAAAACAGCGCCTGCTAATGGTTGGTCTGCGCTATTCGTTTTCACGATTTGGAAAGCCCCTTTGTAGTTCACAAAGTTGTCACTAGCAACCACGACCGCTGGTTCACCAGCATTTTTCTCAGCAATTTCAAATGGGACTGGCGTGGTATTTAACAAATAGCCTGTTGGCGCTTTGGTTTCTACAAAGCGATATTTACCTGGGGCTAAGTGCTCTGCAACAATTTCCCCTTGATTATTTGTCGTCAAGCCTGTTTGAATCGTTTGTCCCTTCGCATCGAGCACTTTAAATGTCGCACCACTTAACAAGTGTCCCTTCACATCTTTTTTGATTAATTTAGCTGCACCTTGATAGTTAACAAAGTTAGCCGTTGCTATAACTGTTGCTGGTTTGCCCCGATCGCTTGCTGCAATCGTGAAAGTACTTGGTTCAGTGTTTAAAAGGTACCCTACTGGCGCTTTGGTTTCCACAAATTGATATTTGCCTGGGGCTAAATCCGTCACTGTGACTTTTCCGTCTGCATCCGAAACTAAGTGTTCTCGAACCACTTGTCCTGTGGCATCAAGGACCGAAAATTCAGCACCTACTAATGGATTGCCTGCTTGATCTTTTTTAATTAGTTCAGCAGAACCTTGGTAATTAAGCATTTTGACATGAACATCACGAATTTGTCCGCTCGTGTTTTGTGTCACGATGAATCGTTTTGGTGTAGTGTCTAAAAGATACCCTGTCGGTGCTTCGATTTCTGTGAACTGATAAAGCCCTGGTTTTAAACTATCCACCTCTAACTGGCCATTTGCGTTGGTTCGATCCGGCGCAAGGGGAACTTCTTCCCAATGAGTAAACGGCGTGGTTACGGCATGCTCTAATTTAAAGCGTGCATTGACTAATTTTTTGCCCTTCTCATCTGTTTTTTCTAAAATTACTTTATTGACATCGTTTTTAATAATAGTTGGTTGTGCACCATCTGCTGAAGTTTCTTCATCAATAGTAATGACTCGGCCTTTAGCTAATTCGTCCGAAACTGTATAACCTTCTGGTGCTTTCGTCTCCACCAAAATGTATTGCCCTTGCGGCAACCCACCAAATGTGATAACCCCAGTGGCGTCTACTGTACCTTCACGTAGGACTTGTGTTTTGGCTTGGTCCCAAATTTGGAAATGGGCGCCTGCTAAAATAGTCGTCCCATCCATGGCTGTTTTCTTCAGCTGAATTTTGCCTTTGGTCCCTGTGGCATGCCCGCCACTGTGATCGATGTCAACGACCACATCGCCATTGTCATCTCCATGAACGACTTCTGAACCATTTCCAGTAATTGACACTTGGTTGGATACCGTGTCTGTACTCCCCGCCGCTGAAGAAGTCACTAAACTACGATATTCCATGTAATAAGGTGCTTCAATATGGGCCATTTTAACGACAATTTTTTGTTGTCCTGTTTCATTATCGGTGGTAACTTCCAGTGTGTAATCTTTTCCTTCTTCTAAAATAACAGATTTATCTGGCGTAATCGTTCCGTCTTCTGTTACGTTGGTACCGTAAATCACCAATGACTCGGGATCTAACACTTGGTTTGGTGAGGGTGTATCAGTGATAACCACATCGTCTAAAACCGATTGGGCGCCATTGATCATTACATGCCAGTACACATGATCTGGATCATCTTTGTGGTATTCGCCACCTTTTTTCACTGATTCGCCACCATGTTGAATAGAAACTTTTCCTGTCACATCACGTGAAGAACCTTGGTTTGTATAAGATGCGGTATTGTCATAGCTAGCCGAACCTTCGATAACTTTTTCATCAACAGACGTCTTAAATTCAATCACATACGTACGACTATCATTAGGAAAGTCAACACGCCAAGTATTTTTGTTTTTCTCGCTTGGTTCTTCCATTTTGATATCCGTCAACGGTTGCGTTGGTTTCACTTTTTCAACCGAACCATCTGGCTTTGTATTGCCTTCATAGACTTTCAAGCTCCCAGCCAAATAGGTTTGATTGGCTAAAATTGGATCCGTCAAAAAGGCGTCGACTAAACGGTTATTACTTAAATTCACCGCAATCGTCCAAGTGATTTCTTTAGTGACGGCATTGTAAACACCACTTTTTTGCGCATTTAAATCAAAAGCAGGTAAAGGTTTAAACGGTTTATTATCCTCTGAGTGATGATTGTTTCCTGCTTCATCCATCCAATCAATGGCAGCGGTATTTCGGTAATGGTCCAATGCAGGGTTGTTAGCATCTAACTCGGTAACATCGAAAAAGGTATTGTAGGTTACGTAAAAGGCATCACTTGTTTTGGCATACGCCCCCATGAAACTTAACTTAAAGCCTGTTTCACCTTCTGCATTACGAGTTATTTCTACCATGTAATCTTTACCTAACGTCAACTGAGCACCAGTAGTTGTATCTTTAACAACCAACGAATTGGGTACCATGGTTAAGCCAGGAACTGGTTCGTATGTGTCCGTAATCACGGCATTTTCCATCAAATAATTATTTTGATTCACAGCTAACGTCCAACCAATCGTTGAATTTTGATAATCCACTGCACCAGTGTTTTTAATAATATTTTGTTGATTGGCTGTGCCATCACCTTCTGAATGCTGACCAGTGCCGACATCCACACGATTATTCACGGCAACATCGCCTTCGACAATTCCATCAACTTTGGTTTTATAATCAATCTTGACTGCGCCAGTCACATCATGCAAAAAGTCAATCACAAAGGAGCCATCATCGTTAATTACCACTTTGTAATCTTTTCCTTCCACAAGTTCTGCTCCAACGACTTCATTTCCTTTGTCATCAAACGTCACTGAATATAAATGTAAAGAATCTGGTTCAAACGTTAAATTATCCCCCATTGTGTCTGTAATGACTGCTTGGTCTTTTGGAATGGTTTGTTCGCCATAGTTGTAGTTAATTTCCCAAGTGAATTCTTGATTGGTTTCATCGTAATCTATATTGCGCTTGTCTAGCATTTTGCCATATGTGGCGGTAACGGTTACTTCAGCATCTAACCCATTTGGATTATTATCACTTGTTAACGTCGCCTGATTTTTAAAAGGCACATCACCCCCGCCATCTGGAATAACCGCCTCGTCAATCGTCGTTTGGTACTCAAGACGATACGCTTTATTCGTGTCACCTTTAATTGTCACATTGCCATTTTTATCAACGGTATATTCATCTGGACTAAGTTCGCGACCCACTTCTTTAATTGTTCCATCAAGATTCATCACTAACTCATAGACTTTCACTGACTTAAAGGTATTCCCTGTTGGCCACGTTTCCGTCACAGTTGGATTTGTTTGATCTTTCATCGCTTGATTGATATCTACCGTCCAAGTAATCGCACTAGGATTGGGCGTTCGATCAAAATGGCCTTGTTTATCAATTTGTTGTTCGGTATCCGGGACAATCGGAATCACTACAGGCGGCAAATCTTCTTGCGTAGGAATATCAATCACCCAGTCTCCTGGGCCTCGACCATCTGAATCATTCAAATGAGTATCTAAAGAAAAGTCCCCGTGAATGTCACTTTCAGACGTGATGCGCTCATTAAAGGTAAAACGAACCGTACCATCTTCACTAATTGTGTAGGTTCCATAGACATTGCCTTCCGTATCAACTAAATCACCTGAACCTGGTTTATTAGGTTTCAAATTGCCAGGTAATTGAAACTCGAAGTAATCGCCTGCTTTCATTTGTTCCCGCACATCTTCTGGAATCGACCAGTTAAAGTTCCAATGGATGGTCACATCTTCTTTGTACGGTGGTGTTGCTGGTGTGCCATCAGGATTTAAATAAATCGGATCCTCAAAATTATCGATAATCGTTGTTTCATCACCTGTAAAATAGTCATTGATATCTGTTGGTCCTGCTACACGTGGTTTGACAGTTGTCGATTCAGTTGTTTTACTTTCTGTCGCTTTTGTCGTGCTGGCGACAGTTTCTTCGGACGAACGAGGAACAGAGGAGTTTGCAGATGCTTCTTCTGTTGAACCTTCATTCGCTGTTGTGACTGTAGAACTCGTGATTGTCGTTGATTCTGTCGGATCAGTACCAGTATTTAACGTCAACGCTCGTTGTTGTTGTCCATAAGAAAACGTCACATCTTCTGTAGCTGTGAGGTTCAACGTTAAGACTAACGTATCTGCTAACGCTTGCTGATTCAATTCAATTTGAATCTGTTTCTTCTGGTCATCCACTTGAATCTTGCGCGTATTATTGGGCGCTGCCCAATGTGCAGCTTTGATTGACACATTGGCACTGTAATGCACTACAACCTCTTGTGTTGCTGGTTGTGCTTTTCCTTGAAGCGCTAAGGTCATTTCTTGCTGACTGGTTTGCGTCACTTCTCCTAACGTTAGCTGGCCATCGCTGTTAACATCTTCCGCCAAAGCCATGAGTGGTGTGCCGTAATTTAAAACAAGTAACAAACACATCAACCCATAGAGCCAACGGTTTACCATTGGACCATTCTTTCTCATTTCTTTCATCCTTCCTCTACTAACGACACATAGAAGAGAACGTTCACTTCGTACCAATTTTTTATTTTAAGCCAAATAAGTGAGTGCTCTTCTGTTGTCTTTCTTCCTTGCTAAAACAGACAGCCAACACGCCTTTTCTTTTTATCTCCTCAAAACGCAGTCTTACTTCGAATGCGGATTCATTTTTTGCTTATTCCTATAGACTCTTCTATAAGAATAAGAAGAGTATAACGAGATTTTTCAGCAAAAATTATCAACAACTTCTCCTCCAAATAGAAAAAGTTGATGAAATGCTAAAAACCCTTTTCACCTTTATAAAAACACTCCCTTAATCCTTTCTTATTTGTACTAGTCCTTCTTCCACTATACCGTTTTTTTTAAACTTTTTCACAAGAACTGCTTAGACAAAAAAGCCTATTTGTATAAGCTATTTAAGCTAAAAAAACAACAGACTTAAATTGTCATTTTTGTTATTTAAATGTTTTATATAAACTATTTGTTTTTCTTAATAATTTGTTTCTCTATCATTTTTTGTCCGCTTTTTCTTTTATTTGACACATTCAGTTCTTCTTGATTTTTAAGAATAGATACAGTAGCATAAGAACAACTAGTTCTTTCACTAACAATTATCGAATGTTACTTAGAAAAGAATGTTCTATCTGTATTATCTGAAAAATCAAACAATCGTAACCAATTAGAAAGGTGGTTATTATGCATAACTTATTAACCAAGCAGGAAATTCAGTTGCTTTCCCTAATTGAATACTTGTATGACAGTAAAGAAAAAGTCCCCATGCAAGTACTCCGGCGAAAATATGAATTTTCCCATTACAATATCAATAATTTATTGAATCAATTAACTTTATTAATTTCTCGAGTCAATACACATGAAAATGTACATATTCGCATTATTAATAATCAACAGTCCATAGAATTAGTCGCCGATGAAAATATCCCGATTGAGTTAATGAAAGAAGCCGTGGTCCGCGGGTCGTTAACCTATATGTTAGCCTTAGATTTACTTTTAAAACGTTACACTTCAGCCAAAGATTTTTGTGAAGAGCATTTCATTAACTTTTCTATTTTTAAACAAGTTAGTGACCGTTTAAACAATTATCTAGCTAGATTTAATTGTTATTTAAACTTAAAAAGGCGAGAAAAAATTTGTGGTGCTGAAAAAGATTTTCGCAGTTTCTTTTACTCTCTATTTTTCATTTCAGGAACGTCTCTCGTTCCTTTTTTATCTAAAACCAATCAAGCGCAATTACAGAATTTTATTGAAATTATCAAAAACCGTTATCCTTACTTTACATATACCGATTTACGCAAATTAAAATTAATTATGTCCATAGGTTTACTCCGTTATCAATCTGATTTTACAATCAGCGATTATCCTGAAATTGCGGCAATCAATTTAGCCATTCCTTATTCAGAATTTCAATTATTAGTGAATGATTGTTTTATTAATGAACAACAAGAACCCGACACTTGGCGGGCTGAAATTCGTTTCTATTATGATTTTTTCAGTACATTAACGATGTACTCGCTTGAACAAATGGAAACCATTAACTTTGCTAACTTAGCAATCATGGGAATGGATAACAGTCCCCACGTCACTTGGATTTTTGAAAAATGTACGCAATTACAGTTGGATTTAAGCGCAATAGAAGTTGTCTTTTTGTTGGTTAATTTATCCAATGCCAGTGAGCGTCTCATCCATTTTCCTGTGGAAGAGGAGTTGAGTTACGAAATTGCTAATGTCTCTTTGTATGAAAAGCAATACCCAAACGTTTCACGAACAACTAACTATTTCTTAAAGCGTTTGCCTTTTGACAAAGAGCACCCACTAGATGCGTTATTTAAAGAAACCATTTTTTTAATTATTCGGAGTGTTTTATTAAACAAACAAATTCCGGTTAAAATTTTGCTTCATTCATCTATTAATCAAATACAAGAAAATTGGTTAGCAAAGGAAATCAATAATTATTGTGATGTTCCTTTGAAATTCGTCAATCATATTCAAGAAGTGCCTGACTTAGTCATTACCGACAAAAACAATCCACTTTTCCATGCCAGTAAAACCTTTTATTGGCATCCTGTTCCTTATTTAGACGAATACCATAACTTAAAACAAGTCGTCCGCAAAATTTATTTTGCCAAATTACGTGGGGAAAATAGTTTGGAGGGAATTGGATGTTAACAGAGTTACTTGATGTACCTTATCGTAAAAGTTTTGCTCTTTTAGAAGAGTTACTCGAACGTCGTGAAGCAGAAGAACAAACATTGGCGATTTCTACTTTAGCCACCCAATTAAAAATGCAACAAACTACCATTCTACAGTCCGTGGCTTTGCTCCAAACAGAAATTGAAGAAAACGGCTGGGAGAACTTATTTTCTTTATCAGCAACTGCCAAAGAAATCACATTTTGGTTTGCACCCTATTTCCAACTGTCGTTTTTGATGCCCTACTTTGTCAAAAAAAGTTTCGCGTATCAAGTGCTGACCTATGCCTTTAACCATAATGCAATTGATAGCAAACATTTTGAAAAAGTTTTAGAAATTTCTTCGTCAACCTTTACACGAAAAATTGGTCAACTAAACCAATGGCTCCAAAAATATCAGATTGAAATCAATTTAAAACGTACCAACGTGTTGGTGGGCAAAGAAAAAGATATTCGGATTTTCTTTATGATGCTTTTTTGGAACAATTACTCTGAAGAGGATTGGCCATTGCACACAATCACAAAAAAAGAAGTCCATAGTCTCTTTCGACGTTTAAAACATTCTGTTTCTTTCAATACAACACAAGATTTTACAAAAGACTTGATTTTTTCTGCGGTGATTTTAGCGCGTTGGAAAGAGGGCTTTTTTATCAAAGAAACTTTCGTAGAGGAAGAAGCGATTGTTAATCCCTTTGTTAATCTGAATGAATTTGAATTATTTTTTAAAGAAGAAGCCTTACACCAAGTTCCAACAAAATTTATCCAAAAAGAAGGCCTTTTTGCCTTTTTCTTATTGACGATTAGTGTCAACTACGCCACACAAGATATCTTGGAAATTCCAGCAGCACGGATGCATATGGTCCAACTATTAGGCTCGCCCATTAAAGAGATCATTTATCAACTGACGTCTTTTTATCAAATTAAATTGACATTTCACGAGTATCTTTATCTGTATACTTCTATCCAAAATTTAAGTGTCTTTTTTAAAACCTTTGTCACGATTGCCAATCCATTTGTGCAAGAAAGCTTTTTAAAAGAAGCACTTCAAAAAAATCCGAGTCTCTACAAAGATGTGAAGCGACTTACAATTGAAATGCTTCCAACATTGATGGGCAATGAAAAATTGTTAGTTGACTGCTTGTTTATTCTTTTTTGTACACTGAAAACGAAATCTTTACCACCGATTCGTGTCTTAGTACGGACCAACCAAAGTAACTTAATTTTAGATACCCTTTACGAAAAGCTAAGTAAAGCCGTGGATAAAAAATTAATTTTTGTCGCTTCACCAGAAAAGCCTTTCGATGTAATTATTACAAATATCTTTTCAGAAATTAGTGTCAAATCAACGATTCCTACTTATTATGTTGATTTTTCCGCTAGCATTGGTGAACTAGCGCAGAGCTTAAAAAACTTAAATACACAAATTGTCACCAAACAAAGTCCACGCCACTTTTAAAAGTTTTCACGTGAAACATTTTAAGTGATAAAAGTAAGCAAGGGACATAAGTTAGCATAGCTTATGTCCCTTACTTATTTTCTTTAAATTACAAAAAACGTCAAAAGGTAGCAGAAAAACTGCTACCTTTTGGCGTTTTTTCGAAAATTTTCAATGTTCCACTCCAGTGATAACGAAGCGTGGAACGTTCATTTACTAACTACTCATTTTACATGACGTTGTTATTTTCTGTCACCAATTCTAGCTCTTGCAAGTAATGATCCAAAGTCGCGTGATGTTGATCGACATCGGCTAACTCTGTTTCAATTTTAGCTAAACGCGTGTTCATGCGTTGAATTTCCGTTAGTGTTTGTTGTAAAACGTTTAAAATCCGTTCATCGTTAGGCATTGAAATCACTCCTTGTCCATTTATAGTTCTGAGCCGTGTTCAATCTTTTCAATCGTTTCAAGAGACAAATCTTTGGCATCATTTTTAGCTTTGTGGAAGACCATATATAAAATGGTACAAACGATTGGGATACAACCTGCTAAGAAGTACATTTGTTGGAATGACATAAAGTTACGTAACTCACCTAAAACGTACGGACCAACCCCTAATCCAAGGTCTAAACCGATGAAATAAGTCGATAAAGCAATCCCGATACGGTGAGGACTTGGGCTTTCTTGAAGACAAACCGCTTGGCCATTTGACATGAAGGTACCATAACCTAAGCCAATTAACCCACCTGAGACTAATAACATCCAACCAGACGTAGTCATACTTAATAAGAATAAGCCTAGTGTTAAGAAAATGTAGCTCGGATACATGACGTAGCGTTCACCTTTGACATCGAAAATCCGACCTGTTGAAGGACGTGTTAGGGTAATCACGACCGCATAGACGATAAAGAAGAAAGTGCTGACGTCAACTAAATCGATTACTTTGACATAAGAAGATAAGAAAGATAAGACACTTGAATAAGCAAGACCCATTAAAAAGGCGATAAATGTAATAAATAAAACTTTCTTTTCAACAAAACTATCAAAGTTCCATTTAGATAAAGCTTCACGATGTTCAGGTGTTAACTCAATATTTTTCACTGGGAAAATGAAGCAAGCAATGGTTGTTAACAAAATTAAAATAATTGAAAAGTTAATAATGACATGGAAGTTGGAAACATTTAACAATAACATCCCAATAAATGGCCCAATGCCGGCTGCTAAACTAGTACTCAACCCATAATAATTGATCCCTTCCCCTTTTTTATTTTTAGGGATATAGGCGGTAACAATTGCGTTGGTCGCTGTCGAAACGGTTCCGTAACCAAACCCATTTAAAAAACGGACCAAATAAAGAATACCCATGCTTGGCATATACATATACGCAACAGTCGTTAAAAGATAAAACAAAGCCCCATAACGTAAGACTTGTTTGCGCCCAATCAGTTCAAGGAGTTTTCCCATGAAAAGTCGTGCAAGCAATGTCCCGATGATGTAAATTCCTGAGGCCAAACCCGCTTGACCTAAAGTAGCGTGTAAGCTATCTTGCGCAATCACCGCAATAATAACCATTAACAAATAATAAACAAGATAGACAATGAAATTAATCACTGTAATGCTGATAAAGCCTTTATTCAAAAGCTTTGTTGGTGTTTGTTCTGTCATAATTCTTTGAATTCCTCTCTCTTTTGTTCTGTTTATTTTGTGTTGCTATTTTTCAATAAAAGACCGCTATCCCCTCACTTTGATGACTTATCAAAAAATTTTCTGAAATTCATTTGCAGTTATTACTATACGAGATATCCGTTACAAAAAAATGTAAATTTGTGAATGATAAACGTTATCTACAAATAACTTCAACAAATGTTGTTGATTTTTGTTGAAAAGCCAAAATGACTAATGATTTTAATTAAAATAAGCTCTTGGCTACTTGCTCAAAATTTACTTTTCATATGATACTTCCTCATACATAGAAAAAGAAAAATAGGGCATAAGTCGAAACGACTTATGCCCTATTTTTTAAACTTTCTCTATTTTCGTCCTAAAATCCATGAAACGATGGCAACTAAAATCACTGCCCCGATAATCGATGGCACAATAGCCATCCCAGCTAAGCTTGGTCCCCATGTGCCTAAAATGGCTTGACCAATTGTTGAACCAACTAACCCTGCAATGATATTGGCAATAATGCCCATCGATGATCCTTTTTTAGTAATTGCTCCAGCGATTGCCCCAATGACACCACCGACAATTAATGCCCAAATAAAGCCCATGATTGTTTCCTCCCTTTAACTGTTTATTCTACACGTGGTTCCATATTTTCTTTGACTTGTTCTGTTCCTTTATTCACAGCTTTTTTTGCTTTTTCTGTTTGTTCAGAAGCAAATTCACCGGTACTTTTGGCAGCGCCTGTGACTTTATCTTGAACCGTTTCGCTATCTTCTTCGTATTCTTCTTTTGATTTGATATCGACTACGTTAACATTCACTTCAATCACATCTAAGTGGGTCATTTTTTTCACTTCACGGCTGATTAATTCTTTCATTTTTTCGTAAATGTCTTGAATATCTTTGCCGTATTCTACCACGATATCCATATCAACAGCGACTTGTTTTTTACCAACTTCGGTATCAATACCCGCTGTGACGTTATCTGTGTTTACTAATTTTTCAGCAATATTTGAGAAAAAGCCGCCATCGACTGTCAATAGACCATCAACATTTTCTAAGGCTAAACCGATAATTTTTTGAACGACTTTATCTTCAAATGTTAATTCACCTTTGATTGCATGATCTTCTGGTGTGTGTGGTCCGTTTCCTGCTGGTTTTGGTACATTATTGAATTTTTCGTTACTCATGGTTCATTCCTCCTAGTTTCTTCTATTATTGCTTTATTTTTAATAAAATAATAACCCATTATTGAACACGAGGTGCCGTGTTTTCTTTGACTTTTGTCTTACCTTTAGTTACCGCATGTTTGGCTTTGTTGGTTTGTTTTGACATAAAACTACCTGTCGCTTCAGCGGCGTTGCCAAGTTTATCTTGGACTGTTTCACTTTCTTCTTGGTACTCTGCTTGTGTTTTGATATCTACTACGTTGACATTGACTTCGATTACTTCCAAGTGAGTCATTTGTTGGACTTCACGAGTAATAACCTCTTTCATTTGATCATAAATGGTCTCGATATCTTTCCCATATTCGGCTACAATGTCCATATCCACTGCGACTTGTTTTTTGCCGACCTCGGTGTGAATGCCTGTTGTAACATCTTCACTGTTAATCATTTTATCTCGTAAATTCGAGAAAAAACCACCGTCCACAGTTAACAAACCGTCGACTTCTTCCAAAGCAATGCCAATAATTTTTTGGATTACTTTATCCTCAAACGTCAACTCACCTTTAACAATCGATACATTTGCATTTTCCATAGCCAAAACCTCCTATTTATGATGAAAATAATTTTTGACAATGCCTGTCTGTTCCAAATACAAACCTAGCCAAATACCTAGTCCTGTCAGGAGTACCACTAACAATGTTTTAAAGAAGCCGATTGACAGAAACAAGATTGCAAAAACCAAACCGACTAGGCCACCAATTAACGGAACGGCATATTGTTTTATCCATTCAACCATTGTACATCCCTCCTACTCCACACGTGCTTGTGTTTGCTGTTGTTGTGGTCGTTTCATTGATTGAATATCTTCAAAATGAACATCAATCGTAATCTTGTGACCAGTTCCCACCAAACGAGCAAGCCGTTCTTCCATTGTTTTTGACCAAGCTTCTGTTTGTCCAATTAAATCTGCCGTTCGTTTCAGTGTGCCTTTGACATTGACCTTAATGCGCCGTTTTGTCGCCTTTACACGAATGGTTGGTGCTTCCAGAAAGTCACTGTCTTGCAAGCTAGAGCGTACAAATCCTTCGATGGCTTTACGGTGTAACACTAACTTTCCTTGCTCTTCTTTTAATTCAAACGTGCCTTTTCTTCTTGGGAATAAAAGAATGAATAAAAATAGAAAGAGCATAATTCCTAGTAAAACCAGCGCTGCCCAAAAAATTGCTTGACGTGCGTACTCGTTGTCTTGCAAGAACCATTGGACATTATCTGGTGGTTGCCAAGCTGTATCGGCTGACCAAGTGGTAATGGCCACCGCGCCAAATAATGCCATTAAAATCAGTGAACCTAGAAGCAAAAGTATTTTAACAACTTTATTCACGGAACATCCCTCCTAAAGATTAATTGCTTCTCCACCAGTTACGCCATAAACTTGAGCCGTAACATAACTTGCATCATTGGACGCCAAGAAAACATAAACAGGGGCTAATTCAGCAGGCTGACCCGCACGTTCCAGTAAAGAATGTTGCCCAAATTCTGGCAACTCTTCAATTGGTTGTCCATGATCTAACTGTAACGGTGTCCAGATTGGTCCTGGAGCCACGCCATTTACCCGAATGCCTTTTGGTGCCAGTTGTTTTGCTAAACCAACGGTAAAGTTGGCAATTGATGCCTTCGTTGCTGCATAATCCAACAAATGCTCACTTGGATTAAAGGCTTGGACGGAAGTCGTTGTCACAATACTACTTCCGGCAGGCAAGTGAGGCACTGCTGCTTTGACAATGCCAAACATCGCAATAATATTGACATGGAAAGTGTCTATCACTTGTTCCATTGGTAATTCTTCAATAGCGGCACAGGAAATCTGTTGGGCAGCATTTAAAACAAGGGTATCCAAGCCGCCTAATGCTTCACGAGCTTGTGCAACCAATTCTTCAGGTGCCTGTTTATCTCTTAAATCTGCTGGCAAAAGAAAGACTTTTCGGCCAGCTTCTCGTATATAGTGCGCCACTTCTTCGGCGTCTTTTTCTTCACCTGGGAAAAAATGTAAGGCAATATCTGCACCTTCGCGAGCAAAAGCAATCGCCGCCGCTCGTCCAATCCCAGAATCACCGCCTGTAATTAATACCCGACGATTTTCTAATTTGTGATTTCCGACATAGCTGTCTTCCCCACAATCTGGTTTAGGAACCATTTTGTCCTGTAATGCGGGAGTTTCTTGATCTTGTTGCGGAAATCCATCACTATAAAATAACATTCTTGGGTCTTTTAAGTTTGGTTCTGTCATGAAATCTCCTCCCTTTCTACTATTACCTTAATACAATTTTTTCTTTTTGAAAAATATTTGAGCACATAAAATAAAAAAAATATTTTTAATACTCATTAAGCGAAATTTTTGGCAAAATTATCTAAAAGCCGATTTTATTTTTCAAAATAGCGTTTAATTGACCTTTTTTATCAACATTTGTTATTGACATATGATGTCCAATTCGCTTAAATAAGAAGGAAGCCCAACAGGCAAAAACAAAAATATTTAGAGATAATTGAGGAGTTACCGCCAATGAGAAATGTTTTACAAGACTACTTAGATGAACATTCTTTTCGAGTCGTTGTAAAAAAGAAGAAAAATTATTTAACTTATGAAGGACTGCAAGATCGTTATGCCTATATTTTAAAAAGTGGCATCATCAAAACTAGCGTTATTTCCAAAGACGGTCGTGAATTTAATTTACGTTATATCAACAATTTGGAAATTGTTTCATTGCTACGTGATGAATATTCAGAATTTATTGATGCACCTTTTAATATTCGCATCGAATCTCCACAAGCAGAACTTTATCAAATCGACCGTGTTCAATTTTGGCGGGATATCAATAATAGTAAAGACTTGCAAATGTATGTCAAAGAATACTATCGGGACCGTTTAATGCATTCCATGAAAAAGATGCAGCAAATGTTAATGAATGGCAAATTTGGGGCCGTTTGTACACAAATCTATGAAATGTACGATTCATTTGGCGTAGAAACAGAGGAAGGTATTTTAATTGATTTCGTGGTGACCAATGAAGAAATTGCGCATTTTTGTGGGATAACTTCTGCTAGTAGCGTTAACCGGATGATGCAGCAACTAAAAGAGTTAGGGGCAATCGAACTACGTAACCGCAAAATTTTGATTAAAGATTTAGATATGATTAGAGATAACATTATTGTTTAACATCAGCACCCCCCGCAAGTTTGACCTTGCGGGGGTGTTTTTTATTTTTCAGTGACAATATTCACAGGAAATTGTCCATAATCTAAATTAAATGTCCGCCCAGCCGTCAGCTGAAGCATTTCTTTTTTCATGCCTTCCGCCAAACGTACATCGCCAAAACTTTCAATCATATCAATAACGGCGATCACTTCTTTATAGTATCTCATTTTGCCAGTGCACAGATAATACGTAAGGTTTTTTAAGTAACGTAAGTTAAAATGAATATAGTAAATTTCAGCAGGAATCGTGGTAACACTCACTAGCGCTAAATACTCCCGGGCTTTCGCATAATTTTTCTTATAAAGTTGCGCTGTAATGATATTTAGATAAAAACCATAGGCGACATTTAATGTTTGGGTATCACGTAATTCAGCATCTTTGACAGGAAACATCTGCTCAAGAATCTGAAGGACTTCGTTTTCAGAAAATAACGCTCCTGTATTAGTCACCATTTGATAATCGTAATATGTATAGTAGCTTTTGCTAGAGATAAGTGCGAGAATTGCCATTCGATCAGGTTCGTCAAATTCTGGAATTTCCTCCCAATCATTACTGAAAGTTAGCTTAATATCTGTATAAATAGACATCTCCACTGCGTTTTTGTGGGGATTGCGCTCTAATTGATAAAAGTAATGAATCAGGTTCTTTTTTTCACTTGTATTGTTCACTCCCATTTGACAACATTCAATTTGATGCATAATTTTAGATGAAGCCGTACTTCTTGTTTCAGAGACCATATGAAAAAATTCATTAAAGGTAATCCCCAGTGACTGTAATGCTGTCATTAAATCCTCGTAACTTAGCTTGGCTTCACCAATTTCGATTCTTCGATAGGTTTGTTTCCCTTTTTTTGGTAAAACATCTTTCTGAGCAATTTTTTTCTTTTTTCTAAAATACTTTAATGCCTCTAACACATCCATAATATGCTCCTTTCTATTAATAAGTTAATATTAAGTATTATTTTTTTATTAACTAAAATATAATATTTTATAAAAAATTATTTTTACGAACTTTAATATTACCAAATAATCAAATAATATATTTGTTTAAATTATTTTTTTGCACATTATAATTGTTAGACGTCAACAAATTTAAAAAAACTTTTCTAATTCGTTCTTGAAGAAACTAAGATATCTGTCTTATAATGAAATTCAATATAACTTAGAGCAGGAGGTGTCGCAATGTTTGGTTTCAATATTAGTTTATTTCTTATTACTCGGTTCCGTTAAACCCACTCTTCACTAATCATTGTACAATCAATTCCATCGAATATCTATTTCATTTTTATTAAATAACATTTTTAATAAAAGTACATATATTTTTATTTTCAGATATTTTCTTTAATTAAATGAAATATATTTATTAAAACAAATAAATTACATTCAATTAAATTCAGAAGGAAACAGATTGTAGCAAGTGAAGAAAAAAACAGCTCTTGAGTGATAATTCCTCAAGAGCTGTTTTTCTATTTTATCTCAAAAGCGGTTTGCGTTGTGGGGTTATTACTTAATAAGGTGTTTTTATACAGTAAATAGTACGCTGCTGCTGACCAACTAAAGTTTTTCGTACTTAAGCCCTTCCCTGTCAGGGGATCATAATTTTCATGAATAGGGCCTTCTCCCATCAATCCTTCGGCATGTAAGAAGAGTTTTTGTGTCATTTCTTTTGCTTCTTTTGTATAGTCATAGTTTTGAAGAGCTTCTACACCAAACAAGGCTTGATCAAGCCAAACTGGTCCTCGCCAGTATTTCGTTGCAGCAAATTTTTCATTGTCTTTGGATGCCGTTGGGAATGGCATAAAGGTATTAAACATTTCTTGATTCATCATGTTTTTCTTAACTGCCGCCGCCTGTTCTTTGGTCGCTACTTTTGCCCAAAGCGGCAACCAGCCTTCTGTTCCTTTGCCACGATTGACTAACAATTTTGTTTTCGAGCCGTCTTCATTTATTTGTAAGTCATAGAAGAAGCCCGTTTTTTCATCAAACATATTTTCTTGAATATATTTTTTTAGTTTCTTCGCTTCTTTTTGATAGTTCTTATAGTCCTCTTTTTTGCCTAGTTCTTCTGCTATCGAAGCTAAATAGCCCTTTTCAGCGTAGAGATACGCATTCAAATCCACTGATTCTTGATTAATCGAATACCCCACTACTTTTCCTTTATTTTTATTTTCAAAAACTTTAACTCCGTCATCGCCTTTGCCCACACCTTCTTTGTCAAACCGTGTAGCGTTATCCATACCACTTTCCCACGCGGCTGCTTCAATAACAGCATCATCGTCCACTTTAGGTTGGCCATTTTTATCTTTAATGATTTGATCCTTGTCGTCTTTTTGCCAGTGGGCATCACTGACCATGCTTCCATATTCTGCTATCCCATTTTTATTGTGGTCTCGGTTGGTATACCACCAATTGTGATAAGCTACAAGTTTGGGGTACATTTCTTTTAAAAATTCCTTATCTTTGGTTTCTTGATAAATATGCCAAACTGCCCATGCAGCCAATGGTGGTTTAGAATTTCGTTCATTCCAGTTGCCGCCTTCACCACCACGCGCACTGTCTTGATTGTAAAAGACAGCATCAATGATCGCTCCTGCATCTTGTGGACGTACGGTATCATCTTTTTGAATTTGATAATCAAACAAGGCCCGCATATTATTTTTAGCTAACTCAGGATTAAAATCAGCCGTTGCTACATCCGCTTTCCACGAATCCCAAGCCCACATACCAATAAACCATTTATAAGACATGGACGGAACAATCCCGTCATGCTTAAAGGCACCTGCCGCACTTCGCCAATTGGTATTAATCGTTTCAATCGATTTGACTAGCGCATTTTGATATTCAGGAAATTCTGCTGTTTTCTTTTGATCAAACGTTTTATCTAGATATCCTTGCCATCTTTGCTTGTTCTCTTTGAAATAGCGTGCCGCATTTTTGGTATATTCGGGTGCTTGTTGTTGTTCCTTTGCCTCTTCTTCTTTTGTAAAAGTATAGCTTTCTGTCGTATAGGTGTTGTACGTTTGTTTAGGCTTCAATTCAATTGGTTCAGCGGTCGCTGTATAATTCCGATTATCAATTTTTGTTGAAACTTTATCCGCATGATGAATCGTATATTTTGTGTCTTTCGTAGCAAAATAATTCCACGTTTCTCTGACTTCACCAAAATTCACTTGAATGTCATTGTCTTTAGCAGTTAAACGAGTGCCAATATCTAAGGTTTCCGTTCCCTCTTGAATTTTGTCAAAGACCGCACCTGTCCAGCTTGCTTCAAGTGACAAGGGATCTTCACCAGTGTTTTCAAGTGTCGTTTGGATAAGCGCCGTTCGATTGCTGACAAAAATTAAAGCTAAATGAATCGTTACATCGTCTAATTCATAGGTTTGCTCTAGGCGCCCAGGATAATAAGACAGGTCCATGCGGTTGCTTTGGCTTAAATCATAGGTTTCTCCCGTTTTTTTATTTTTGACCGTTAATTTGTTTAAACTTGCCGCCAAGTTTACTGGATATTCTTCCGCAATAATCAATGGCCCCGCAAAACCACCCAGTAGCTCTTTATTGCTTTTTTCAGGTAAATAGTAGCCATGCCATGCACCTAAATCAGAAAAATTATTAAAATAATTGGTATCGTATACGCCATTCGTCCGTTCGGTTGGTGATGCACTCACATCTAAAACATTCGCAAATTCATCAACTTTTGTTCTTTCAATACTTGCTTGCACTTCCCCGCTTAACGCAAAACAGCTGACTACGGTGATTCCTAACGCTAACCAAGTAGACACCCGTTTCTTTTTTGATAAACCCTTCATAAAACCCCTCCTATAAAAATGATAGCGTTTTATACACTGATTTATTATCAGCAAGGACTATGCCAAACGGAGTGTATCCCTTTTCATTATTGAAAGATTCCACTTTCTCTAGAAAAAAAGCGACCGTATTGAAGTGTATTGATCAAAAAATAACAAGTGTATCGATAGTGTATTTAGTTTATGCTTGATTCTGTTTTATTTTCGTAGCTTCCACAAATTTTTCAGTAATTTTTTGCGGTCGTGTAATAACAGATCCCACCACCACGCTATAAGCACCTAGCTCCAGAACACGTTGGACTTTTGCTGGCGTATCAATCATTCCTTCTGCAATGATTGGTGTAGTAAAATGCTTCTTTGCTTCTCTTAACAGTTCAAAATCATTTTGTTCAATCCGCTGATTTTCACTTTGCGGCGTATAGCCGACTAACGTTGTGCCAATATAATCAAAGTCTAACTCCGCCGCTTCAATCATCTCTTCCAGCGTGGAACAATCCGCCATCCATTCTTGGTTAGGATACTTTTCTTTTATTCTTTTGAAAAATGTGGCTAACGTTTCGCCATTTGGTCGTTTCGAATGGGTTGCATCGAGAGCGATAATTTCTGGCTGAACAGCCATTAATTCATCTACCTCACGCATAGTTGCGGTAATATATACTTCTGCGTCAGGATAATCTCGTTTAATAATCCCAATGATTGGTAAATCTACCTCTTTCCGGATTGCTCGAATGTCTACCACAGAATTTGCTCGAATGCCTTTAGCCCCTCCTTGTTTAGCGGCCAAAGCCATCTTGGACATGATAAAAGAACTATGCAACGGTTCGTCTGCCAACGCTTGGCAAGAAACAATTAATGCCCCTTTGATTTCTTTATTCAACATTGATCCCTCCAATTTAAAAGCGATTACAAACACAGTATACCTACAACAGCTGAAATATGCCACTCTCCCAAATAAGAACAAACGTTTCACGTGAAACAAAAGAAAGCAAGCGGTTAAGGCTTGCTTTCTTTTGACTTATTTTTAATTTTTATGACCCTCTAAATAATCATACCCAAAATGTGCATACGCAAATGGCGTTGCAATTCGTCCTCGTGGTGTTCGTTTAATGAAACCTTTTTGAATAAGATAGGGTTCATACATATCTTCCACCGTTTCGGTTTCTTCACCGATATTTACAGACAAGGTACTTAAACCAACTGGACCGCCGCCGTATAAATCAATCATTGTTTTCAACAATTTTTGATCGACATAATCCAAGCCTTGATGGTCCACTTGCAGTAAGGTTAACGCTTTGTCTGCAATCGCTCGGTCGATTTTGCCATCTGATTGGACTTGGGCAAAATCACGGACACGTTTTAACAAACGGTTAGCAATTCGGGGGGTCCCTCTTGAGCGGCGCGCAATTTCAAAGGCACCTTCCTCAAAAATCTCCGTTTGAAAAATATCCGCGGAACGGAGAACGATTTCTTTTAAATCCTGCTCTTGATAATACTCCATGTGAGAAATAATCCCAAAACGATCTCGTAATGGCGCTGAAAGCATCCCTGCCCGTGTGGTAGCTCCCACTAAAGTAAAAGGCGGTAACGGAAAATGAACGGGATGTGCCGTGGTTCCTTGACCGACCATGATATCAATGTAAAAATCTTCCATTGCGGAATACAGCATTTCTTCCACCACTCGCGGCAAACGATGAATTTCATCGATAAATAACACATCACCAGGCTCTAATTCGTTCAAAATAGCGACTAAATCTCCCGCCCGTTCGATGGCTGGTCCACTTGTGGTACGAATGTTCACATTCATTTCATTGGCGATGACCATCGCCATTGTCGTTTTCCCTAAACCTGGCGGACCATAAAGAAGGGTATGATCCAACGCTTCATTCCGATTTTTCGCCGCTTCAATATAAATCGTTAGTTCTTGTTTTACTTTGTCTTGACCAATATATTGTGCTAAAAATTGTGGACGTAACGATTTTTCAATTGAAGCTTCTGCTTCTTGACTTGCAGCTGAAAGCAACCGTTCTTCTTCTGTCATCGTTATTCCTCCTTAGCGTTTCATCATGAATTTTAACGCATTGCTTAAATAAACATCTGTCGTTGTCTCACCTAACGCTTCCAATTGCTTAGTGATACGCTTAATCTCTCGGTCACTGTAGCCTAGGGCACTTAATGCTTCTAACGCTTCTGCCAATGCTTGATTGCTTGTTGTCACCGCTTCGGTTGCGGTCATGGCCGCAACCGCTGCTTCGGAAGACTCTAATTCGCCTAATTTTCCTTTTAAATCTAAAATCATTTGTTGGGCTGTTTTCTTGCCAACACCTGGGAACTTCGTTAAATATGTAACATCTTCCCCTTCAATTGCATTGATTAAACCACCATGATCAGCCACAGAAGCCATGATAGCTAAGCCACTTTTAGGGCCAATTCCAGAGACACTGATTAATTTTAAGAACAATTGTTTTTCATCTAAACTGCCAAAACCAAATAAAAGTTGTGCATCTTCCCGCACGACTTGGTGAAGATATAGTTTAATATCCGTATCCATTTTTCCTGAATAGCGATACGGGTTATCGACTGAAATCTGATAGCCAATGCCATTTGTTTCAACGACAATATAGTATGGGCTAACAAACGTTACTTTTCCAATAATATATTCGTACATGTTGTCACCTTTCCAATTGCTGATTGCGTACATATGTTCCATTTTAACACAAAGCATCAAAAAGCCATAGTGGAGAATTTTTTATCATCGACCTTGGCTACATCTATTTGTTACTTTTCGCTCAATAGGGAATTAAAAAGTGCGTACTATTTTTTTTGACATGTTTGCGTAATAATAGCGGTAGCTTCAAAAAAACAACCAAAAAGGAGACTACATACATGAAATTAAGTATCTTAGATCAATTAACGGTTCCTAAAAATCAATCAGCAAGCGACACATTACAAGAAGCCAAAGAACTCGCTCAATTAGCGGAAAAACTTGGTTACACAAGAATTTGGTATGCCGAACATCACGGCTCAGACGCCTTTGCCAGTGCAACGCCAGAAATTTTAGTTGCACATATTGCTAGTGCCACCGAAAAAATTCGTGTTGGCGCGGGTGGCATCATGACCATGCATTATGCGCCATTTAAAGTCGCAGAAACGTTTAAAACGTTAGCAGCTTTATATCCTGATCGAATCGATTTAGGCATGGGCCGCTCGCCTGGTGGCAGCCCATTAACTACGTTGGCGTTAAATAATGGTCAGCCACCACAACTAGATCAATTTGATAAATTACCTGAAATTTTACTCTTTTTAAAAGAGGAATTTCCTGAAGATCATTTATATTCTAAAATTTCAGCTGTTCCGCGGGAAGTTCTATTACCACAACCTTGGTTACTAGGTGCTAGTAAAGAAAGCGCACGTTCAGCTGGTGAATATGGCATTAATTTTTCCTTTGCACAGTTTATTCATGGACATTTGCCCAAAGAAGTATTGTCAGCATATTACAAGCATTTCCGACCAGTAACTGAACAACAAGAGCCTCAAGTGAGCGCTGCGTATTTCACTTTTGCCGCCGACACGAAAGAAGAAGCAGAATACCATGCGGCTAGTTTCGAGCATTATATCTTTGCCACCGAACATGGGCTTCCTAATAAATTTTTATCGCCAGAAGAAGCCCTAGCTTTCCCTTACAGTGAAATGGACAAACTGGTTTTAGAACAGAATAAACAACGCTTTGTCATTGGTAGTAGCCAAGAAGTTGCGGAGTTTTTCCACCAACAAGAAGAACTAGGGTTGACAGAAGCAATGCTAATCACCCCAGGTTATGACAAACAAACGCGCTTTCAATCGTTTGAACGCCTAGCAAAAGAATTATTATAGAAAGGAAATGAGAAATGTTAGAGGTTTTAAAAAGAATTAATACGCTTGCACAAAAAGAGCGTGAACAAGGTTTAACATCTGAAGAACAAGCTCTTCGTGTCGATTTGCGACAAGAATATTTGCGAACCATTCGTGAACAATTCAATAAAACATTAATGGGCGTCACTATTTATGATCCTACTGGTGAAGATGTAACCCCAGAAAAATTAAAAGAAGAACAGCAGAAATATTTTGATTAAAAGAGACACAGAACAGTCGATTTGACTTGTTCTGTGTCTCTTTTTTAACTACTCTTCTGTTACATATGTCCACTTATAATCATATTGTGCACCAGCACCATGGGCAACGACACCTTTTACTTCTTTACTGCGTAGATGGGCAGTCGCCTTTTGATAAAGTGGGGCTAAAGCGGTCTCTTCACCAATCAATAACTTCTCAGCCTTAACCATGTCTTCCCAACGTTTTTCAGGATCTGAAGCATCTCTTGTGGCTGAAGCCTCGATCAACTCATCGTAGGCTTTACTTGAAAAACGCCCGCGATTATAGTTATTACCAGTAACAAAAAGGTCTAAGAAACTACTTGGATCTGCGTAATCCGCAGCCCAACCACCTAAGATTGTCTCAAAATCGCCGCGACTGCCTCGATCAATTCGAACTGAAAACGGCACTGGGCTCACTGTTACATCAATGCCCTCTAAAGTATCCTTTAACGTACCTTGAATATATTCCGCTAACTTTTTCGTAGAATCGACATCATCGGCAACAATATCCATTTTGAGTGTTGTTATGCCCAATTCTTTCTTAGCTTTTGCCCAATATTCTTTTGCTTTTTCTGGGCTATATTCAACAATTTTTTTATTTTCATCAGCAAAATCTTTGTCATCTGTCGGCGAATACGACATCCCTTCTGGAATTAAGCCGGTAGCGACTACTGAGCCGTCGCCTAAAATTTTATCTACTAATGCGTTGCGATCAATCGCTGCTGAAATTGCTTTGCGTAAATTCACATTATTATACGGTGAATTTTTATCTCGCTGATTAAATTCCAAATAGCTGGTTCGTGCTTCTTTTTCGATAACCAATTCTGGATCCTTCGCCATTTGCTGGGCCAATTCGCCACTTAAAATAACATCGTCTGCTTGACCATCTTGGAATAAGTTCAAGGCAGTTGGCGCCTCCTTGACAACATCAAAATTGATTTTATCTAATTTGACATTGTCTTTATCCCAATAGTTTTCATTTTTTTCCAAAGTCCAATTGGTATCTGAGCCAGCCCCTTCAAAGTTAGCTAAGACAAACGGACCATTATAGACTGCTTTTTCACTGGAAGCAGCGTAATCTTTGCCATATTTCTCTACGGTTGCTTGATGTTGCGGGAAAAATAGTGGAAAGGCCAGTAAATAATCAAAATATGGTGTTGGTTTTGCCAGTTTAATTTCTAGCTCGTAATCTCCGTTTGCTTTAATGCCTAATTCAGAAACTGGTTTCTTACCAGCTACAATGTCTGCACCGTTTTCAATCATTTCTAGAAAATAAGCATACTCAGCGCCAGTCTGAGGATCTGCTGTACGTTGCCAACTAAAAACATAATCGGCAGCTGTGACAGGATCACCATTGGACCATTTTGCTTCTTCTCTTAGTTTCACTGTGTACGTCAGACCATCATCACTGACTTGCACTTTTTCTTTAGCTCCTGCTGGTTGCGGCTTGCTTTTATCATCTAAACGATAAATTCCTTCATACGCATTATTCAGTGCCGTAAAACTAATTGTATCTGTTCCTAAAGATAAATCTGCAGAAGGCATTTCTTGTTGAACCACTACTTTAAATTCTTGTTTAGCGGCAGTTTTCTCTGATCCGCCCTTTGCTTTTTCGGCGCCAGCTCCCCCATCACCACCACAAGCAGCTAAAACTAATAGCGTTGTTAAACTTAACCCGATAAGTCCTTTTATACGTTTACTTTTCATGCCTTTCTCCCTTCACAGAAAAAACTCTTCATTTTTTAATTTTCGGAATATTCTTATAATACTAAAATTAAAAACAAATGGCAAGCATTAAAATAAAAAAAGAACCAATCCCGAAGGACGGTTCTTAAAAAATGACTAACTAGCTTTGTTACGTCGTTTATAAATATACCAGCCAGAAGAAGAAAGTCCAACGAACAGTAAACCATATAATGCAAGCGTTTCTGTTTCTGTACCCGTTTTAGGTAAAAAGCCGCCATACTTTTTCTTCTCTGTTACGGATGGATTGCTCTGTCTTGCTCCCGCTTGGTTTTGTTTATTGGTTGCTACTGGTGTTTCTGGTGTTGGTTTCGGGTCTGGTTTTGGGTCTGGTTTTGGATCTGGTTTTGGGTCTGGTTTTGGATCTGGTTTTGGCGTCTCTCCTCCACCGATTAACTCTTTGTAAGCTTCTTCCGAAATAGAAACAATTCGTTCGCCTGGGAATGGTTCTTTATATTGTGCTAAATCAATCGTCGTTGCTGCACGATACAACCGCAAGCTGGTTGCACTTTTCAAGTATTCAATTAAGACAGCATCTAGTGAAATCCCTTCTTCTCGTTCACCACCTAGCATATCGTAACCATCACCACCAGCAGCTAAGAAATCATTGGTAGCCATCCGGTATTGTTTCTTCTCATCCAATGGTTCAAACTTTTGTGTTTGCCGATTTTTAATTTCTATTCCTAATACGCGACTACCGACAATCGTTTGTCCTGTTTCATTGCCTTCGTCACTAGCCAAGCGAGTACCTGGTTTTGTGGAATCATAGTGGATACGAATGGAGCTTGAAACATGTAGGAAACCACCATTTGCGCCAAGTTTTGGTTGGCCAGCATCATCTAGTAAAATTGTGCCATTCTCATCTTTTTGTGGAATCGAACGAACAGACATTTCAAACATTTCTTTAACTTGAGCACCGGTTACTTGAATTTGCGCAATGCTATTGCCAAAAGGTAACACAGCAATGACATCCCCAACTTTAATCGGTCCTTGCTTAATATCAGCGCGAATGCCGCCACCATTAGTTACTGCAAAATCAGCAGGTTGACTAAACGCGTCTTGGCCATATGACATAATCGCATCACCAATCAAATTCCCTAAGTTGGTCTCTCGTGTGCGCACATTTTCCCGTTGTCCATCCAATGTGAATGGAATATAATCGACAATTACTTTTTCATTTTCAGCGTTAAAATTCGTTCGTGCTTCATCAACGATGGCTTTAACTGCCGGGTTTTCTGGCAATCCTAGCAACTCTTCTGCTAGAATCAATTTTGCTGTTTTCTTAGTTGGTTCATTCTCTGGTGCTGTGACAATTCCAACATTATTTAAATAATTACCTGTTTGAGCATAGATCACTTTGCCATAACGTTTGCCACTTTCGACGGCTGTATGCGAATGTCCATCAATCACATTAATATCTAACTCAGGATATGTTTGACTAAGGGTTTCTGCTAGCGTATCACCACGCCAGATATGCGGCGTCGTTTCATCTACGCCTAAATGCCCAGTAACCACGAAAGCTTGAATATCCGCGTACTTCTCTTTAATTTCATTAATCACCGCTTCTACTTCTGGAATCGGGTCTTTAAATGTCACCTTCTCCACGTTTTTCGGGTGTGTTTTCGTTGCTGTTTCTGGGGTCGTCACACCTACAATGGCAAACTTTTTCCCGGCTTTTTCTACGATTGTATACGGATCAAAAACCCGTCCACTGCCATCTCTGTAATACGTATTACTAGATAAAATCGGAAAATTCAGTTGGTCTTTATAACCTAGTGCAATCTCTAAACCAAAATCAAACTCGTGATTTCCCACCGCCATGGCATCATAACCAACTTCATTCATGGCTTTGGCCATATCCGCGCCTTTGGAGAAATTGGAGATTGGTAATCCTTGGAAAACATCCCTGCATCCACCATCAAGGTTGGGGTTTCTTGGTCTTTAAAAGTTTTTAGACGCGCCATACCTAATTCGCCTTTCCCTGCTTCTAGTCGGCCATGAACGTCATTTGTGTGCATAATGGTATATGCATTATCTAAATCAAAGCCCGCATTACGGACGTCTTGTTTCGTAATAGCAGCGGCGTTTGGTGTACGTCCATCAGGAGAAGTCGGAATTTGAAGAGTGCCGTCATTCACTAATTCGATTGCTTTGGCTCGCCATTTTTCATCAAAATTTGTCCCAATAATTGACCAATTTCGTTCGATTTCTTGTTCTGGATCAAGCGTTCCTTTTTTCTTAATATAATCAACAATCATTCCTCGTAAGGTTTCTGGATCAGAATTTTTAATAGGTTCCCCTACTTGAATCCCTTGGCTAGCTAAACCGCCGTAACGATAATTATTCATAGCAATCGTATATTCTTTGGCAGGATCCAGCGGTTGGCCGTCAATTTTCGCATCTACAATTCGTTCACCCACTGGTTTTGAAATGTCAATCTTGTAGTCCACTCCAGAAATCATGTCATAGTTATATACACGAATGTTTGGATTAAAACTAATGGTCAAATCATCTGGCTGTGTTTGGTTATAGTACGCCCCTTGTTTTTCTAAATACTTCAGTAAGTTTTCACCGTTAATGGGAACACTCACTAAGGTATTCGGGTATTTGTAGATATCAAAAATCGTGGCATAGGAAATCTTCCCCGCAGGTAATTTACTGTCGTATTTAAACAGCGCTGCCGCACTTAATTGTGCACCTGTCACTTCTTTTTGAACGTTATTAATTAAAGAAATCATCGCTGTTGGTTGTAATTGTGCTTCGGGAATTCCTTTAATTTCTTATTTTGGTAAAAAATCAGCTGTTGCTGTGCCGATCTCCTCCTGAATAAACGCTCGCGTTTGCTCATGGTATTCTTTTGTCGCTGCCTTAACTGCTTCATCTGCTGGAACATTCGTTGTTGGTACAATCGTTGCTGTACCTTCTTGCACTTCCCACTTATCGGCATTTTTAGCAACTGAAAGATCAATTTTGACAACCTCTGTCCCCGTATCTTTCGGTCCCCCTACCGGTACAGTTTTTCCATTCGGCGCTGCTCCTTGCTTGGTAAAAGAAAGGTGGTCATGACCCAGAATATACGCATCAATCCCCGCGACATTTTCAATTACTTGGTCGGCGCTGGCAGCCGGATCACTATTTTGTTGTCCCGCATGAATCGAGGCAACAATAATGTCAGCCTGATTGTTAGCTTTCAACTCAGTAACTGCTTTTTCTGCTTCTTCTTTCAAAGGTAAAAAATTAAGCGAAGTAACACGAGGGCCATCCCACAAAGGAATGTGCGGAATTGTTAAGCCGATAATCCCAACTTTTAAATCTGGCTGCCCATCTTGATTAAAATCAAGTTCCTTCGTGGTAGTCCCTTCAACAAAACGAAGACCATCTTCCTTATTGTAGGTATTCGCAGACAAGATTGGAAAAGTGGCTTCTTGTTGAATTTTTTTGATTAATGGTAAACCAAAATTAAACTCATGATTCCCCAAAACCATTGCATCATACTTCATCACATTCATGGCGGTGATCATTGGATGGGTCTTTTCATTCACTAAAGGCGCTTTATTATACAAGTCATCTGTTAAAATAGTGCCTTGAATATTGTCGCCATTATCAATTAAAACGGTGCCTGCTGGGTTTTGTGCCCGGACTTGGTTGACGACTGTACTTACTTGGGACAAACCAACTGGTAGTTCTTTATCATCTTCATAAGACCAATTCCATAATTGACCATGAACATCTGACGTACCTAAAATTGTTATTTTTTGCGGCGTGCTCGTTTCTTCTTTTTCAGCGGTTGACGTTTCTAAATTCGTCGTCTCTGTTGGTGCTGTGGTTTCTTGTGACTGCTTGACACTGTCACTCGTAGCCTGATTTGGTGCTTCTTGTTTGATGTCTGTTGTTTCCTGTGTAATGACTGGTTCTTGTTTTCTACTTGAATCGGTGGTACTTGTTACTGCTTCTGAACTTTGTTGACTCGTTGTTTCTACTGCATATGCCGTACTAGTAACGCTTGGCGCTATCAACGCAACAGCCATTAAAAAATGCATGCCCCACTTCACTTTTTTAAAGCTCAACTTTTTCACAAATTTCCTCCTTGTGTTTCAACCCATTTGCAACAAACAATTGTCAAAGTAACAAACAACAAAAAGAGCCTTCCCCCATCACGCTGCTCTTCTTTTCCTATCATAATATATCCGTTAAATAAAAAACAGTAAATTCCGTTAAAATAAGATGTTTTTCCTGTAAATTGTTTTTATTTTTGGACAATACAGCGGATTTGTTTGTGAAAAAAATAGTAATTTTGACCAAAACACGAACTTTATAAAAAAGAAAGTCTTTTTATATTGGAAAAGCAGAACAAAAACTATTTTTTTGAAAAAAATAACTAAAAATACCGAATAAACAGCATTGGTCTAGTCCTTGAATGCCTCTAAAAAAATATTAGCAGCAATTGGTCTAGTCTTTAAGGAGGAAAAAGAACGCTCTTTTGCTTAAGCAAAAGAGCGTTCTTTTTTATTTGAGGTTAATCCTTCATGTAAGGTAACTTTTTAGCATAGCCTTCTTTATTCACTTGACGTGCCCGGGCAATCGCCAAATCTTCTGAAGGGACATCTTCTGTGATAGTTGAACCAGCAGCAGTCACCGCATGATCACCAATCGTGACTGGCGCAACAATGTTCGTTGCAGAGCCAATAAACGCGTGATCACCCACGACTGTTTGGTGTTTATTTTTGCCATCATAATTAACAAAAACAACGCCGCAACCGACATTAATATCTTTGCCTAATGTTGCATCACCAACGTATGTTAAATGGCCCACTTTTGTTCCTTCATCGATTGTTGCATTTTTTACTTCCACGAAGTTACCAATGTGTACGTTTGCCCCCACATCTGCTTTAGGACGTAAATGTGCATACGGACCCACATCGGCCCCCTCGCGAACCACACTTTCTTCAATCACAGACTGTTTAACAACCACTTGATTGCCGATGTGACTATCAACGATTTCTGAATGTGCGCCAATCAAGCAATCTTCGCCAATCACTGTTTTTCCTTTGATAGTGACTCCCGCTTCAATGACTGTGTCTGAACCAATTACCACACCTTCATCAATATACGTTGTATCTGGATCAATAAATGTAACACCATTTCGCATATGCATTTCATTTAAACGACGATGCATAATTTTATTAGCAGTGGATAAAGCGACGCGATCATTTACACCCATTGCTTCGTCAAAGTCTGCCATTTGGTAAGCAGCGACAGCTTTGCCTTCTTTTTTCAAAATTTCAATGATATCTGTTAAATAGTATTCCCCTTGTGTATTGTTTGTATCTGTTTTCGCTAACGCTTCAAACAATGATTCATTATCAAAACAGAAGGTTCCTGTATTAATTTCTTGAACACGTGCTTCTTCTTCACTGGCATCTTTTTGTTCCACGATTCGTTCTACAATGCCCACATGGTCACGAATAATTCGACCATAGCCTGTTGGGTCTTCCGCATGCGCTGTTAAAATAGTCGCACTTGCATTCTTACCTTGATGGTAATCGAATAAATTTTTCAAGGTTTCCGCAGTTAATAACGGCGTATCCCCTGTAATAACTAATGTTGTTCCTTGTTTACCACCTAATAACTCTTGTGCTTGCATGACTGCATGCCCAGTTCCCAATTGTTCAGCTTGTAAGGCATATTGACTACGTTCGCCTAAATGGCTTTTAATCATTTCCGCCCCATGTCCAACGATTGTCACGATTTCTGTTGGTTCTGTTTGTTCTACCTGATCTAAAATATGTTCGACCATTGGTTTACCAGCAACTGGATGCAATACTTTATAAAGTTTAGATTTCATGCGTGTTCCTTTACCAGCTGCTAAAATAATTGCGTATCTATTTTCCACGTTTGCCACCTCAAATTAACTAAATTGTTTGATTTTCTTCTAAATCGTCCTCATTATACCTTTTCTAGTTTATCTTACTCTTTTGTCTTTTTCAACAAAATAAGGCATTTAAAAGGTAGACCAATTTATTTTCTCATCTTTTTTTAAAGGAATAAAACAGAAAAAAAGAACCTGAAAATGGAATGGACCATTTTCAGGTTCTTTTTCAAATTATTTCTCTGTGAAATAGTTTCCTGGGACTACGCTAATCGTTTTTGTTTGTGTATCCACATCTTCCACATATAATAGCGAAGTGTAGTCATCGATTGCACGACGGCCATTGAATTTTGACTCAGCAAAAACAGTAATGCCCACAAGTTCTGCTTCAAATTCTTCAATCATACTCTTCATACCATTGACGGTGCCGCCGCCTTTCATGAAGTCATCCACGACTAAAACTTTTGAGCCGCGTTTTAAGCTGCGTTTTGAAAGTTCCATTTTTTCGATACGTTCTGAAGACCCTGATACATAGTTCACGCTCACCGTTGAACCTTCAGTAATCTTAGAATCGCGACGAACAATCACAAACGGAACATTTAAGTAATAAGACACAGCTTGCGCAATTGGCACTCCTTTGGTCGCAACGGTCATTACCGCATCAATTTGTTTGCCTAAATATTTAGAAGCAATAATCCGGCCCACTTGTCTTAATAAATTCGGTTCCCCAAGTAAATCTGAAAGATAAACATAACCCCCAGGTAATAAGCGATCTTGTTCTGACAAACGATCACACAAATCCATAATCAACTGCTTCGCTTCCTCATAAGGAATTTCAGGGATAAAGCGGACACCGCCTGCAGCGCCTGGAATCGTTTCTAAAATACCTGTTCCACGTTCTTTAAATGTTTTTTTAACAATTGCTAAATCTTCACTAATGGAAGACTTGGCAGATTGGTATCGGTCAGCAAAATATGTCAAAGAAACCAATGTATGGGGATGATCTAAAAGATATTGGGTCATATCGATTAATCGTTCACTTCTCCGAATTTTCAAATTCGTCACTCCTTTTCATTCTATCGTTCCTTATTATAAGGGGTTTAACCGAAAAATTCGAGGATTTTTTTCAAATAACTGAAAATAGTTCGCCATTTCTTTAAAAAAAAAGAAATAAAGGAGAAAAACTTTCGTTTTTCTCCTTAGTTTCTTTGCATTTTTTGTTTTCGTTGGACCATGACAACCACTCGGCGATAAATATTGACTAATAAGAATAAACCAATAAAAATTAGGGTAATGCTTGCACTCGGTGGTGTTTCCAAATAATACGAGCTAGTCAACCCTGTTAGCATGCCAATCAAGCCCATAAACACACTGATGATAATCACCGTGTTGAAGCCTTTACCAATTCGCATACCTATCGCAGCTGGTAAGACCATAATTGCTGAAATTAACAAGGCTCCCGCGATCGGAATCATCACAGCAATCGCCACACCAGTAATTACATTAAAAAGCATCGACATCCAATGAATAGGTAGCCCATCAACATGAGCAGTATCTTCATCAAATGTTAAAACATACATTGGGCGTTTAAATAACATAAACAATAGAACTAAAACTACGAATAAGATTGCCAACATAACCACTTGATCCCACGTAATCGTGACGATGGAACCAAATAAATACGATTGAATACTAGCAGCTGAATTGCCTCCTGTTAAATTCATTAAAACTAACGCCAAAGCCAAACCGCCTGACATTAAAATAGCAATCGAAATTTCTGAATAGGTGCTATAAATCATTCGTAAATATTCTAGAATGATTGCAGCCACAATCACGACAATTAAGGTCATTAAATTAGGATTCCAATTAAAAAAGAAGCCTAGTGCCACACCGGCTAATGACACATGTGAAAGGGTATCTGCCATTAAAGATTGTCGGCGAATAACTAGAAAGACGCCGAGCATTGGGGCAATCACTGAGATAAACAGTGCTGCTAAAAAGGCCTTTTGCATAAATGCATAAGAAAGCATTTCTGCCATACGATTCACTCCTTACCGCTAAAATGAACACTACCATTGTAGCGACGTTTAAGCGAATTAATTTTTTAATTCCTGCTTATTTTTTAAATTTTTCCAACATTTCTTTAAGCTGTTCCTAGGCTTTCGTTATTATCGAGCCAGATAACGTTTTATTGGAAAATTTACGTATACGATTCTTCACTCATATGGAAGCAACGCCATTTCGAATCTTCTTTGCGGACAAGACGAATTTGACGATCTACATAGGTTTTGATATCTTCATGATCATGCGTAATCATCAAAATAGCTTTTCCATGTTCATGCGCACTGTGTTGCAACAATTGATAAAATTCGTTTCGCGATTGTTCATCCATACCTGTTGTTGGCTCATCTAAAATAAACAAATCTGGATCAGTCGCAAACACTCGTGCTAAACTAATTCGTTGCTTTTGCCCGCCAGAAAGCTCGCCAATTCGTTTGTGGCGCATTTCCCACATGTCCACTGATTTCAAAGCTTTTTCCACATGAAGATGATCTTTTTTCGTCAACGGTTTGAACCAACGATTTCTGGGAAAGCGACCTGAACGTACTAATTCAATGACGGTGCTAGGAAAGCCCGCATTGAAAGAAGCGACTTGTTGTGGAATGTAGCCAATGCTGATTTTTTCACCAGCACTATTTTTTTTAGCGACCGTAATTTTGCCACTTGTTGGTTTTAATAACCCTAAAGTACTTTTGATCAGCGTTGACTTGGCAGCGCCATTTTCTCCTGTTAAAATAACGAATTCCCCTGGATCAACATAATAAGAAACATCTTCTAAAACAGGTTCATCATCATAATAGAAGGTTAAATTTTCGACTTCAATATAATGCATAAGTTGGCTCCTTTCTGTTGCCAGATTAATGAATGCTTTTTTGTAAAGCAGCGAGGTTTTCTTTCATGACAGACACGTAGTTCTCGCCTGCTTCTTGTTCTTTTTGAGTTAAACTCTCTAAAGGATTCAATACGGCTAATTCGACGCCTGTCTCGTCTGCCAATGTTTTGGCTACTTTTGTAGAAGCCGATGCTTCAAAATAGATCACAGAAACATTGTTTGTTTTAATATATTTTTTTAATTCGGCTAAACGACTTGGCGAAGGTTCTTGGTCTGGAGAAATCCCAGCAATCGGTTCTTGGATCAAGTCATATTGTTTTGCCAAATAGCCAAATGCAGCATGTTGCGTCACAAAGGTCCGATTTTTAGCGCCTGCAAATGCAGCTTGGTATTCCTTATCTAGCGCAGTCAATTTTTCCAAATAAGCAGCGGTATTTTTTTCAAATACGGCTTTTTTCTCAGGATATTTTTTGATAAGCGCATCCCGAATCGCTATCACTTCTTTTTGCGCTAACACGGGATCTAACCAGACATGCGGATCCAGTTCGTGAGAATGGTTATGGCCTTCATGACCTTCTTCGCCAGATTCTTCCTCTTCTGTTCCTTGCATCAATTGAATGGATTGACTGGCTTCCACGATTGAAACTTTTTTCTTGTCCAAGTTTTCAATAACATTCGGAACCCAAGTTTCTAGCTCTTTACTATTATAAACAAAGACATCCGCATCAGTAATTTTCGCTAAGTCTTTTGCGCTTGGTTCATAATCGTGTGGTTCCGTTCCAGCTGGAATCAACAGCTCAACCTCTCCCTCATCACCAACGACTTGTTTTGCGAAGTCGTACATCGGATAAAAAGTAGTCATTACCGTGAGCTCTTTCTTCTCTTTTGGCGATTGTGTGGTTTGCCCACAACTAGCTAAAAGAAAAGCACTGATTGCTAAAGTAACGCCGATTATCAAACGGCGGTAGATTTTCGTCATGTTCTGTCCTCTTTTCGATTTACCTATTATAAACCGTAATATTTACGATTTGCCAGGAATAATGTACCAAATGGATCACGGGACGTCAAGGAATAAATTTAAAAAAACAACAGAGCGTGGGACAAAAATCCAAAGTGATTTTTGTCCCACGCTCTGTTGTTTTTTATTTATTTCAATGTCCGAACCAAATAAACTTCTTCGCAAAAGCCTTTGAGTCCATTATAAATCCGTTGTGCTCGTGTTTTCTTTTCACATAAAGCAAAGACTGTCGGTCCACTGCCGCTCATCAACGCTGCATCAGCGCCGTACTTCAGCATGCGATCCTTGATTTGTTGCACGATCGGATGTCTGGCAATCGTGACACTTTCCAACGCATTGCCGACTGTTTGGGTCATCCCAGTATAATCACCATTTTCAATAGCTATTCTTAGTCCAGCAATATCTGGATGGTGCAATTCATCTACCGCTAAATCATTAAAAACGGTACTAGTGGATACACTAATTCTTGGTTTAACTAACACAATCCAACATTGAGGCATGGTCGGTAATGCTTCAATTTTCTCCCCACGTCCGTTTGCAAAGGCTGTTCCGCCCCTTAAACAATAAGGAACATCCATACCAATTTGGCTGCCAATTTCACAGAGTTCGTCCATCGTCAACCCCAGATTCCACAGCTTGTTCAAGCCTCGTAATGCTGCGGCACAGTCACTGCTACCACCTGCTAAACCAGCTGCCACGGGGATACGTTTTTCAATATATATTTTAATTCCTTTATGAATATTATAGGTACGCTTTAATAAGTCAACTGCTTGATAGACATGATTCCGTCGATCCACGGGTAAAAAAGAGCTGTCCGTTTCAATACGAATGATGTCTTCTTCTAGATTTTCAAAAGTTAAATGATCGGCTAAATCTACACTTGCAAAAATAGATTCAACTTCATGATAGCCATCCACACGTTTATGCAGAACATCTAACCCAAGATTAATTTTCGCAGGAGCTCGTTCGATTATTTCCATCGGTTCCCTGATTCACCTTCCTTAATCTTTTGTCTACCAACATTTTAATCTTTTAGATTCTATCATATGTCCATGAAGAAGTACACCGAAGATTGCTCTTTCTCTGACGACAGATGGCTGAAATTAAAAAGAGCTTAGGAACGAAGGGCTCTTCCTTCACTCCTAAGCGGACTTTCTAAATTATACGGCTTGACCGATGAATTCGATTTCAACGGTGCGTGTTAAAACATCTGAATAGCTATAAGATACACGTTCAAATGAGTTCTCGTCTGGATCCAAGTCAACAACAAAAACAGATGGATAAGTCTCCGTTAAGATTCCTTTACGTTCTGTTTGGCGCTTTCTTCCAGTCTGAGCAACTAACATAATTTCACTGCCGATACGGCCTTCCAAATCTTTCTTAATTGACGATAACGTTGTTGGCATTGCATTCACCTCGAGAAACATTGTATCACTTTTTTTAAAAAATTTCAAGTTTATCATACTAGAAGTCTGTTTGCAACTACTTTTGCTCGACAAACCGGCTGTTTTGTCGAATTTTTATTCATTTTCTAATGTATATTTCATTTTTGCTTTGGCACGATCATAGGCACTTCGGACAGCTGAAAAAGTTCCCCCACGTACTTTAGCGATTTCTTCTAACGTGTAGCCTTTTAAGTATGCGTTTAAAATTTGTTGTTCCAACGAGGAAAGACGTGTCGGAAAAGCTGCCAATTTTTCTTGAATCATTAATTGACCTAATGGATCGGTGGCCGCTGTCCCTAAATAGTCCACTAACTCTTCACCAGCGCTTTCTAAGCGTTGTTCCAGAGAAATAGACAAGGTATCTGTTCGTCGCTTATAGGCGCATTGATGGCGAATTAAGCTATGTACGTGATTTTCAAAATTTCGTTTAAAAAACTTTCCTAATGATGCTTGTTTTTCTGAATCAAATCGTTCTAACGTCCGAAAGAAGACAATTCGCCCTTCTTGAAGCCAGTCCTCAGTATCATAATCTTTTAAATAGTATTTTTTCATGCACTTATAAATCACTGGCTGATATTGCCCATATAAAGCTTGAAATTGTTCTTGGTCTCCTGCTAATGCTTGCTGAATCTGTTCTAACATAAAAAGCCCTCCTTTTCGATAAACGTATCGAATGATTTAGGAGAGCATAGCATGTTAGAAATTTATGACTTAAGCGAACATTTGTTTAATCTTTTTTTTGAGACAATTCTTCTAGCTTCTCAGAAAGTTTTGATAACTGCTCCACGTTCCATGGAGAATTTCGACGAAATTGCTGGAAATGGATATCTGTTGCATGAATGGCAATCGTCTTTTCTGTTTTCTGGACAGCTTTGTAAAGTTCATTGGCCGAAGTCCGCAATGCACCTTGTGAAAAGACCACCCATTGTTCAGCCAAATCACTCGTTGCGACTGTTACTTGCGTTAAACGATCATTTTTTTCACCAGCTAGACGTTCAATATAACTATCTGCTGTTTCATCTTCTTTGGTGAAAACCACGGTCAAAAGGTACTTTTTGTACGTTTGCTGAATACCTGGGACTAATTGGGCATCAAAGACCACAATGATTTCCAACCCTTCATATTTGGCATAATTGGACAGACGACTAAGAAGCAGTTCACGCGCATCCTCTAAACGCTCTTGCTTTTTCAACTGGACCAATTCTGGCCAAGCACCAATCATGTTATAGCCATCAACGATTAACAATTGTTTTTTCATACAATCGCCTTCTTCTATAATGGGTTGCGGCCACGATAGACTTCATACATTAGCAAGCCTGCAGCCACACCAGCGTTTAAGCTTTGAACGTGTCCAGTCATTGGAATCGTTAATAATTCATCCACTTCTTTATGAAGACCTTGACTCATGCCACGACCTTCATTTCCGATGATTAAGGCAATTGCGCCTTGTGTATTCCAGCGACGATAATCCGTCCCAGACATATCTGTACCAAAAATCCAAAATTGATTCTCTTTTAGCGTTGCAATACTTTGCGCTAGATTCGTTACACGAGCCACTGGAATATGTTCCACGGCCCCTGTTGAGGCTTTGGTTACGGTTGGTGTAATTCCCACTGCACGATGTTTCGGAATGATGATACCGTCCACGCCTGTCGCATCAGCTGTTCGCAAAATTGAACCAAAGTTATGTGGGTCCTCTAGACTGTCTAAAATTAGGAAAAATGGTGTTGCTGTCTTTTCTTTTGTTTGTTCCAATAATTCTTCTAAAGTTAAATATTGATACGCTGTGATTGCTAAAACCATGCCTTGATGCACGCCGTGATCACTCATCGTATCTAATTTTGCTTTAGGCACCCATTTGACTGGAACCGCCTGTTCTTTCGCTGCTTGTTTTAATTGCTCAATTTTCTCGCCACGAGCATCTTCTTGTAAAAACAATTTATTCCCGCGTCCTTGCTGCAACGCCTCAACAGTGGCATGGAAACCAAAGACAAAGTTATCTGCTAGCTCTTCTGAGGTTCCATCAGCACCTGCTGTCGCTGGTCGTGGGTTCCGTTCTTTTGAACGCTTATCTGAACGCTCTGGACGTTTCTTACCTATTTTAAAAGGACGAGATTTTTCATTTTTCATTGGTTTCACCTACTTTCTTGATACACCAGTTAATTAATTCTTCTAAACGTTCTTTTTGTTGTGTTAAATGTAAATAACCCATCAAGGATTCGAAACCGGTCGCTACACGATAGGTCGTCACATCAGCATTTTTAGCAAAGGTGTGACTTTTAGCATTCCGACCGCGTTTGTACATCACTTCTTCTTCCTCCGTTAGCATTTCTCCCGCTAACATCGCTTGCATTAAGCTTGCTTGGGCTTTTGCTGACACGTAGTGTGTCGCCATGCGATGCAAAACATTCGGTTTCGTTTGTCCTAAGGAAACTAAATAATCACGAATGTAAATTTCATAAATCGCATCGCCAACATAGGCCAAAGCTAAACCGTTTAATTGTTTGTAATCTCTCATTCACTTCTTCTCCATCTCGTTCCTTGCGGAGTATCTTCTAAAACAATGCCTTGTTCTTTTAATAAATCGCGGATTTCATCACTTCGGGCAAAATCACGGTCTTTCCGTGCTTGGTTCCGTTCTTCAATTAACGCATCTACTTGTGCATCCACTAATTCTTCGTTTTTAAAGAATAAACCAAAAATAGCTAACCAGCCACTGAAAAGCTTATCCATTGCCACTAGAACTGGTTCCGAAACTGTCGCTTGTTCACTGTACTGATTCATCATCTTCGCTAATTCATAAACGACCGTAATCCCGTTAGCTGCATTGAAATCATCATCCATTTCCGTAATAAAACGTTGCTCTAATTCGTTTAATTGCGCTAAATAGTGTTCATCCTCTGGCAAACTTGCGACCGCATCTGCTTGTCTAAAACGTAAATTTTCAAACGCATTTTTCAATTTTTGATAATTGGCTGCTGCCTCTTTTAGAGTGCTTTCGCTATAACGAATCGGGCGACGGTACTGGGTGGTGGACATAAAGAAACGTAAAATTTGCGGATCCACTTTTTGAATCATTTCATGAACAGTAATGAAGTTACCTAGGGATTTACTCATTTTTTCATCGTCTTCACCAATTGTGACATAGCCGTTATGCATCCAGTAATTGGCAAAGGTATGGCCTGTTTTGGCTTCGCTCTGTGCAATTTCATTCTCATGATGTGGAAATTCTAAATCTTGTCCACCGCCATGAATATCAATCGTCTCTCCCAAGTGTTTTGTCGCCATGACAGAGCATTCAATATGCCAGCCGGGACGTCCTTTACCCCAAGGAGAATCCCAAGAAATTTCATCTTCTTTGGCACTTTTCCAAAGAGCAAAATCCAATGGGTCTTCTTTTAATTGTTGTTCAACGCCAGTTCGTTGACTTGCCCCCACTTCTAATTCATCAATCGATTGATGGCTTAATTTACCATAATTAGGGAATTTACGGGTGCGATAATACACATCACCTGCGACCTCATAAGCAAAACCTTTCTCAATTAAAACGTCGATAAAAGCTAAGATATCAGGCATGTGGTCCATCACCCGAGGATGTAACGTTGCTGGTTGGACATTCAATGCTTGCGTGTCTTCTTCAAAGGCTTTGATAAAACGCTCCGCCACTTCCGGCGCAGTAATTTTCAATTCTTTGGCTGCCTTGATAATTTTATCATCGACATCTGTAAAGTTCGAGACATAATTCACTTCATACCCACGATATTCAAAATAACGACGAATCGTATCAAAGGCGATCGCACTGCGCGCATTACCGATATGGATATAGTTATACACGGTTGGTCCGCAGACATACATCCGAACTTTATGCGCCTCAATTGGCGTAAATACTTCTTTTTCTCTGGTCAATGTATTATAAATTTTAATCATGCCCTTTTTCCACCTTTCTTCCATTTAGACGAACGACTTTCGCAGGAACACCCACAGCTGTGGCATCTGCTGGGATGTCTGAAATAACAACAGCACCCGCACCAATTTTTGAACATTCACCAATCACAACTGGCCCTAAAATTTGAGCTCGTGCCGAAATCATCGCTCCTTTTTTCACTGTTGGATGGCGTTTACCCGTATCACGACCGGTCCCACCTAACGTCACTCCGTGAAACAAAACAACATCTTCTTCTATTTCCGCGGTTTCCCCAATCACAATGCCCATGCCGTGATCGATAAAAACTCCCGCACCAATTGTGGCTCCGGGATGAATTTCTACGCCCGTTATGAAACGCCAAAATTGTGCATGAATCTTCGCCAACAAAAACAACTGATGCCTATATAAGAAATGAGACAAGCGATGCCAAAACAGGGCGTGCAAGCCAGGATACGTTAAAAGAACTTCTAGTGTGGTCCGCGCTGCAGGATCGTTTCTTTTAACAGCTGCGACGCTACGTTTCAACCAACTCATAGGGTGAACTCCTTTCTATTATACAAAAATAAAAAACGTCTTTTAAGCAACAAAAAAACGTTGCTTAAAAGACGCCCATGCGTGGTTCCACTTTTCTTCACAAGAACTAGCTCTTGCCTCGATACAGTTAACGCCTGCCGACGTCTTCGGTTACTTTTTTCACCGAAGCCACTCATAGATGCATTTCGACAAAAGATGCTCGCTGTTCTCACCACCCACAGCGTCTCTGAAATCCATCTGATTGTCTACTTCTTCTATTCTTTGTGTTTTTATAACACTTTATTTAAATGATCTAATGCTTTTTCTTTGCCTAATAATTCGATAGTTTCACCTAATTCAGGACCATGCATTTGTCCAGAAACAGCAATTCGAATTGGCATAAACAAGTTTTTGCCTTTAACGCCGGTTTCTTTTTGGACGGCTTTAATCGCTGCTTTAATACTTGGCACATCGAAAACGTCCAAGGCTTCTAATTGTTCTTTAAACGCATGTAACACAGTTGGCACTGTTTCTCCTTGCAAGAATTCTTTCGCAGCATCATCTAAAACTGGATGTTCATTAAAGAACAAGTTTGATAGTTCCACAATTTCAGCTGCATAACTCATTTGTGGTTGATACAAGCTAACTAATTGTTTTAACCATTCGATTTTTTCAGGAGATGGATTTTCTTCAACACGACCGTCAGCGACTAAATAAGGAATACACATATCTGTTAGTTCACTTAAGTCCATTTGTTTCATGTATTGATTGTTAATCCATTCTAATTTTTTCGCATCAAAGGCCGCTGGTGACTTGCTTAAGCGTTGTTCATCAAACAATTTAATCAAGTCTTCTTGTGAGAAGATTTCTTCTTCGCCAACAGGAGACCATCCTAGTAAAGCAATAAAGTTGAACATGGCTTCTGGTAAGTAACCTAATTCACGGTATTGTTCAATAAATTGTAAAATTGTTTCATCACGTTTGCTCAATTTTTTGCCAGTTTCTGAATTAATGATTAAGGTCATATGGCCAAAGACAGGTGGTGTCCATTCAAACGCTTCGTAAATCATTAATTGTTTTGGTGTGTTCGCAATATGATCATCGCCACGTAAAACGTGAGAAATTTTCATTAAGTGATCATCTACTGCAACGGCAAAGTTATACGTTGGCATCCCATCACGTTTTTGGATGACAAAATCGCCACCAATGTTATCTGACTCAAAAGTAATTTCACCTTTCACGATGTCATCAAATTTGTATTCTGTGTTACGTGGCACACGGAAACGAATCACTGGTTCTAGACCAGCCGCTTCTTTGGCTGCTTGTTCAGAAGGTGTTAAATTCGCACAAGTGCCTGCGTAGTGAGGCATTTCCCCACGAGCTTGTTGTGCTTCACGTTCTGCTTCTAATTCTTCTGGCGTACAATAACACTTATACGCACGATTGCTACTTAATAATTGATCAATCAATGGTTGGTAAATTTCTTTACGTTCTGATTGACGATATGGACCATATTCTCCCGGATGAGCAGGTGATTCATCCCATTCCATCCCTAACCATGCTAAGTTTTCCAACTGACTTTTCTCGCCGTCTTCGATGTTCCGCTTTTGGTCGGTATCCTCGATACGAATGATAAATTCTCCGTCATTGTGGCGGGCAAATAAGTAGTTAAATAATGCTGTTCTTGCATTCCCAATGTGCAAGTGTCCAGTTGGACTTGGTGCGTAACGCACACGAACTTTCGTCATGTTCATTCCTCTTTCCATTTTTTAAAAACAGACGGTTTAACGTCGTTTTCAGTTATTTTTCCAATAAAGCAACGGCAATTGCGCCGATTCCTTCTTTTTTACCAACAAAGCCCATCGTTTCCATGGTCGTTGCCTTAATGTTCACTTGTGTGACCGCTAAGTGGCAACTCGCGGCTAGATTCTTTTTCATCTCTGCCAAGTATGGGCTCATCTTTGGCTCTTCCGCTAAAATTGTACAATCAATATTGCCAATAGTAAAGCCCGACCGCCCAACTTTTTCATTTACTTTTTTTAATAAGTTTACAGAATTCGCATTTTTGAACTGCGGATCGGTTTCGGGAAACAGTTGCCCAATATCACCCAGACCAGCGGCACCAAGGATTGCATCAATAATTGCATGTGTTAAAACATCGGCATCTGAGTGCCCTAACAGACCTTTTTCATAAGGAAGAGTAACCCCACCAATAATTAAAGGTCGTTGCGGAACTAATTGATGAACATCAAAACCTTGACCGATTCGAATCATACTAAGTCCTCACTTTGCTTAATTTTTATCGTTTTTAGGATGGTTATCCTTGCGATCATTAATCCCGCGACCCGCATGCGCCGGTTTGGCAAAAATCATACGCCCAGCTGCGGTTTGTAAAGCACTTGTAACGACCACTTCGATTTGCTCATTCATGTAATGCTGGCCATCTTCTACCACAACCATTGTGCCATCATCTAAGTAAGCGACCCCTTGTTGACGCTCTGTTCCAGCTTTTACAACCATCACATTCATCGTTTCACCTGGAATCACCACTGGTTTCACAGCATTAGCTAAAGCATTAATGTTTAAAACAGGCACATTTTGAAATTCAGAGACTTTGTTTAAGTTGTAGTCATTGGTCACAACCACGCCATCTAATAATTTTGCTAATTTGATTAATTTACTGTCTACTTCAGAGATATCCTCGAAATCTCCGTCATACATCTCAACGGAGATACCTTCTTCTTTTTGTAAAGCATTTAAAATATCTAAGCCACGACGACCTCTCACCCGTTTTAAACTGTCTCCAGAATCAGCAATGTATTGTAATTCATATAAAACAAAGTTAGGGATGAGCAAAACACCTTCTAAAAATCCTGTTTTCGCGATATCGTAGATTCTGCCATCAATGATGACACTGGTGTCTAAAATTTTGTATTTATGGAAGTTGTCTTCCACTTTACGTTCCAACATTTGTCCTTCGGCGTCTTCCGTATTTGCTTTCTTTTGGCGAGGTGTGAAAACTTTTTTCCATTCCTCAATCCGTGTTGTTCCCATTCGGAAACCTAAGTAACCCAGAATAATCATAACTAGAATTGGTAGTAAACTATTCACGACAGGAATTTGTAAGTTGTACATTGGAATGGAGATAATGACGCCAATTGTTAAACCAATGATGGCACCAATACTTCCAAATAATAAATAGGTTAAACTCATTTCATTTAAAGCTGCTTCGATTTTTTTGACAGCGGAAACAATATACTTTGCTAACCCTAAAGATAAAATAAAGAAAATAATTGCACCGATTAATCCGTTCGTAAAGTTATTGTTTAACCAACTGTTATTGCCTTGCTTAGCCATTTCCCAAGCCATTGGGAAAAGAGAAATTCCTAAACTTGCACCAGCAATGATCATCAGCAACGTGATGATTCGTTTTTGCATATAGCCATCCTCCTCGTTTATTTAATAAAGACGTCTAGTGTTATGGGGCGTATAAAAATCATACGCCACCAACAACCTAAACGGATTATTTCTACTTTCATTATTTAAAAACTTTTCTTAACGTTTCACCAATTGTTGAAACGCCAATAATTTCAATCCCTTCAGGCGCTTCCCAGCCACCAAGGTTATTTTTAGGGACATAGACTTTTGTAAAGCCTAATTTTTGCGCTTCACGCACTCGTTGTTCAATACTATTCACGCGGCGGATTTCACCAGTTAAACCAATCTCACCAATGAAACATTCTGAAGATGAGGTTCCTTTTTCTTTATAGCTAGAAGCAATACTGATTGCTAACGCTAAATCAATAGCTGGTTCATTAATTTTGACTCCACCAGCCGCTTTTAGATACGCATCCTGGTTTTGTAATAAAAGGCCTGCCCGTTTTTCTAAAACCGCCATGATTAAAGAAACGCGATTAAAGTCCAACCCGGTGGTCGTTCGCTTGGCATTGCCAAACATCGTTGGGGTAACTAACGCTTGGATTTCCACCAAAATGGGGCGTGAACCTTCCATTGCTACCACAATCGAAGACCCAGTGGCTCCTTCTAAACGTTCTTCTAAAAAGACCTGAGAAGGATTCATAACTTCAACCAATCCATGTGTCTGCATTTCAAAAATACCAATCTCATTCGTTGAGCCAAACCGATTTTTGACAGCCCGTAAGATTCTAAAGGTGTGATGCTTATCTCCTTCAAAATAAAGAACCGTGTCTACCATATGTTCCAACATCCGTGGCCCTGCGATAGACCCTTCCTTCGTTACGTGTCCGACAATAAAAATGGCAATCCCATTCGTTTTTGCCAGTTTCAATAATTCGGCAGTTGTTTCTCGGACTTGACTGACACTACCAGCAACGCTGGTAACATCTGGCTGCGTCATTGTTTGAATCGAGTCAATAATGACATAATCTGGTTCTAATTTTTCAATGGCTCGTGATATTTCGTGCATATCTGTTTCTGCGTATAAGTAAAATGTCTCGTTGACGGTGCCTAGACGCTCCGCTCGCAATTTAATTTGCTCAGCACTTTCTTCACCAGAAACATATAAAACCGTGCCACCTGTGGCTGCTAATTGTTGCGATACTTGTAAGAGCAATGTTGACTTACCAATTCCGGGATCGCCACCGATTAAAACTAACGAACCTGGGACAACGCCACCACCTAAAACCCGATTCAGCTCCACTAATTCAGTTTTTACACGAGGCTCTTTTTTAGGTACGACTTCAGATAGCCGTTGTGGTTGTGTCTTTTTACCAGTCAAACTTACTCTAGCACGACGATCAGAAGTATCTTGAATAACCTCTTCCACCATCGAATTCCATTGTCCACAATTAGGACAGCGGCCGAGATATTTTGGAGACACATACCCACAGCTTTGACATTCAAATTGAACTTTTGCTTTTTTTGCCATGTAGAATCTCCTTATCTGTTGTTTATTTTAACATTTATTAAATGGTTTGAATAACGTTGCCTACTGAAAAAATGGGCTTTATTTTTGTCCAGACGAACCAAAACCGCCCGTTCTTTCTGCCTCGACTTGGTCATCATCCGCTAATAAAAACGGCTTAAAAATCCCTTGGCCAATTCGTTCACCTTTTTCAATGACAACATCTTCATATCCAAAGTTTAAAAATTGGAACATGATATGTCCTTCGTTATTCTCGTTATTATAATAATCACTGTCAATGACTCCGACACCATTCGCTAAAAGTAGGAACCGTTTTAGCGGGTTCGAAGAACGACTCACCAATTCTAAATATTCAGAATCAGGCATATACGCCTTAATTCCTGTTTTAACTAAAATTGGTTTGGGATTTTCTCCAGCTTGTTGTAACTTCCAAAGACTTGGTACAACGACCGTTTCGGCTGCTTGAAAATCATACCCCGCGGCACCTTTTGTTGCTCGTTGTGGGACACTCAAGCCCTCTTCTTGATACTTAGAAATAATCTCAAAACCACGTTGTTTCATATTCATTCTCCCCTACTGTCTAAACTACTCCTATTTTACCATAATCTCTGATACTCTGGTTGTTTTTAGTAAGTTTCTCATTTCTAAAAGCCCAGTTAATCTAGACTACGCAAAAAAGAGGAGAATTTTTGTTTATTTTCCTTCTTTTAGTCTATCATCTTCTCTTAAAATAAACAGACCAAATCCCAAAAAGTCCCAAGATTCCCTCAAAAAGTTCACACTTTCATTAAACTTTCTTTACTATTCATTATTTAGCACTTTCTAGTAGCCGCTGATTTTGTTATAATGAGTGTCAAATTTTACTGTAAAAAGAAACGAGGCACTTATGAGAAACAAACTCCAACAGGCCAAACGAATTGTGATCAAAGTCGGAACCAGTTCTCTGATTTATCCCAATGGCAATATTAACTTAAAAGCAATTGATCAATTAGCCTTTACTTTGAGTGATTTAAGCAACCAAGGCAAAGAAATTATTTTAGTTTCTTCTGGCGCAATTGGTGTCGGACTGAATAAATTAAATCTATCTGTGCGCCCAACGACAATTCCAGAACAACAGGCAGTCGCTGCAGTCGGCCAAGCAGAATTAATGAACATTTATAATCAGCGGTTTTCAACCTATAGCCAACAAATGGCACAAGTTTTATTAACTCGTGATGTTATTGAATATCCTGAAAGTCGCAATAATGTTACCAATACTTTTGAACAACTGTTAAAAATGAGTATTATTCCTATCGTCAATGAAAATGATACTGTCGCAATTGAAGAATTGGATCACTTAACCAAGTTCGGGGATAACGATCAATTGTCTGCCATTGTCTGCCAAATTGTTCAAGCTGACTTGTTAGTTATGTTATCAGATATTGATGGTTTCTTTTCAGATAACCCTACTGTCAACAAAGAAGCCACGTTATTCTCTGAAATAAATGAAATTAATGAAGACTTGTTCCAATTAGCCGGTGGTAAGGGGAGCCGCTTTGGCACTGGTGGGATGTCTAGTAAATTAAAAGCCGCTGAACGTGTGTTAGCTAATCAACAGGCGATGATTTTAGCAAACGGAAAACAACCAAAAATCATCTTTGAAATTTTAGAAGGAAAAGATATCGGTACGTTATTTATTAAAGGAGGGCATGAAAGTGACTGATTTAAAGCAACTAGGGCAACAAGCTAAAGAAGCCTCTTATACGCTAGGCTTGATGGATACTCGTCAAAAAAATACTTTGTTAAACAAAATGGCCGCAGCCATTGAAGCCAATGCGCCCCGCATTTTACAAGCAAATGCATTAGACTTAGAGCAAGCCGCTACCCACGGAATTTCTGAAACAATGCAAGACCGCTTACGTTTAACAGAAGAACGGATCACAGCGATGGCCGAGGGCATGCGCCAAGTCGCTACTTTACCCGATCCAATTGGGGAAGTAGATAAAATGTGGCGCAATGAAGCGGGGCTGTTAATTGGGCAACAACGCGTGCCTTTAGGTGTTATTGGAATTATTTATGAATCGCGGCCAAACGTGACAACAGATGCCGCTAGCCTTTGTTTCAAATCGGGAAATGCTGTTATTCTTCGAGGCGGAAAAGAAGCGTTTCACTCCAATCAGATATTGGTGACAATTTTACAAGAAGCGCTAATACAAGAAGCCGTTTCTCCCCATCTCATTCAATTTGTTGATGATACTTCTAGAGAAACAGCCCAACAACTTATGCGCTTAAATGACTACTTGGATGTCCTCATTCCACGTGGCGGCGCCAACTTAATCAAAACTGTTTTGACGACGGCCACTGTTCCTGTTATTGAAACGGGCACAGGCAATTGTCATATTTACGTGGACAAAGACGCTCAGTTAACAATGGCAACTGAAATTATTGTCAATGCTAAATGTCAACGTCCTTCTGTCTGTAACGCCGCCGAAACGTTATTAATTCATCAAGAGGTGGCTGAAGCCTTTTTACCAACAATTGAAAAAGCCTTGAAGGAGTTTCACGTGGAACTTCGGGCAGATGAACGTACGTTAGCGATTTTTGAAGAAGCCATTCCAGCGACTGAACAAGATTGGGAAACGGAATTTCTCGACTTTATCTTAGCAGTGAAAGTCGTTGATTCTTTAGACGAAGCCATCCAGCATATTAATCGCTACAATACAAAACATTCTGAAAGTATTATTAGTGATAATTACTTTGCCACACAACAATTTTTACAACAAGTGGATGCAGCCGCTGTTTATGCGAATGCTTCAACTCGTTTCACGGACGGTTTTGAATTTGGATTTGGCGCCGAAATCGGCATTAGTACGCAAAAATTACATGCCCGTGGACCTATGGGTCTAGCAGAGCTTACTTCGACAAAATATGTTATTTATGGAAATGGGCAAGCACGTTCTTAGAAAGAAAAACCCTTGATTTAAAAATCAAGGGTTTTTCTTTCTCCTCCCCAACGTGCATTTTTACACATAGGATTGTTCACAGTCCCACAATCTATTCTTGATATTTTTTTTGAATCCTCATTATACTTTCTACATATGCTTGTTTCACTTGGACTGGCTCTAAAATTGTCACTTCTTCACCAAAGCCCATAAAATAGTTGGCTAAAAATTGTGTTTCTGTTGGATGAATCTGTCCAACTAAAAAACACTCCGTGGGCGTTTCTTCCAACTGAATATTGTCAAAGCGATGTTTATAAAAAAATTCTTTGCCTTTTTCTGTAATGATTGCTTTAAATGGAATCGTACGTGCCGTCGTTTGTTGATGGCGATACGATTCTTTCAATTCTTCATTCGTAAAATCCAGTGTTTGGTTTAACTGCTGAATAGCCTCCATAAAATCACAGCGGTAAGTACGCCAAGCCTTTTTAGTCACATCATAGCCTGAACAATACCAATACCCTTCTAAAATAGTTAACCGGGTTGGTAAGATTTTTTTCGTTGTTGCTTCATATCTGGTATAGTTAAACTGAATTACTTGTTGCGCCAAAATACAATGAAACAGCTGCTCTAAATTGCCTGGTGCTTCTACTTGTTCAATTCCTTCGTAATAGACGACCTTACTCATTTGACTGATTTTAAATTGGGTTGGTTCATCTAAAGAATGCAATAATTTTTGCTTAATTTGCTGATAGGAATGACCAAACGGTGACTCTGCGACTAATTTCAGTAATTGTAACGAAAAAAAGATCGCTAACACTTCGTTTTCATTAAAATAAATCGGCGGCAACAACGGTTTGTTTAAAACTCGATAGCCACCATAACGACCATTCTCCACATATAGCGGCACGCCTAAATTTTCCAAAGCTTCAATATCCCGCAAAGCTGTGCTTTTAGAAATCCCAAAAGTTTTCATTAACTGATTTAAATTAAACTGAGGATGGGTTCTCAAGAAAAAAAGTTCCTGATTTAAACGTTCTGATTTTTTCATTTTTCCCTCCATCGGTGTCACTTTTTGACACCTTTTATTGTTATGCTTATCTTATCAATCTTAGGAGGTTCAAACAATGAAAAACACACAATTTGCCCTTTTTATGGTCTTAAATGGACGAGCAACGGAAGCCTTGACGTTTTACCAAGAAGCCTTTGCTGGTGATATTCTTTTTAAAATTACTAATCAAGAATTTAAAGAGCGCTTAAATCCTTCTTTGACCATTCCCGTTGGCGAAGAACACTGGCTTTCTCACTCGATTTTACAAATGGACACTTTTCAATTACAACTGGCTGATAATCCTTTATTTGCAGGAATGAATACCACGCCCACAGAACAATTGACCCTCAGCTTAACCGTCAATAGCCGTCACTCTGCCAAAACAATTTTTGAAAAACTCACGTGCCATCCCGAATCCTGTATTATCCAAGAACCAATTGAAAATGAATTTGCAACATTTTATGCGATTGTGAAAGATCCTTTTGGTTTAGTCACTCAAATTACTCATGAAAAACAAGCAGATCCTACCAAGAAAGGACGTTAGCCGAAGAATGCGAACCTATGAATCAAAAGAAGCCTTGATTGAAGCCATTCAAATAGCTTCACAAAAATATTTAGCTGAATTTGCAGAAATTCCTGAAACACTTAAAAATCACCGAATTGAAACAGTAGCTAAAACACCTTCAGAGAACTTAGCCTATCAATTAGGTTGGCTCAACTTGCTGCTTTCTTGGGAAGAACAAGAACAACGTGGTCTGACCGTTCAAACGCCAGCTGAAGGCTATAAATGGAATCAACTGGGCGCTCTCTATCAATCATTTTATCAAACCTATGGACAAATGAGTTTAGAAAGTCAGCTGATTGCGTTGCAAGACATCTTAGAAAAATTACTTCATTGGATTGCCTCGCTTTCCGAAGATGAATTATTTTTACCTCAACAACGGGCTTGGGCGACCACCAAAGCACAATGGCCTCTTTGGAAATGGATTCACATTAATAGCGTTGCCCCTTTTACTAGTTTCCGAACGCAAATTCGCAAATGGAAAAAAGCGTGTCTTTAAAAAGTTATCCACATTTTTTCAAAAAAAGCTTGACAAGCATTTTTAAATTCTCCACAGAAAACTTTGTGGATGAAATTTCTTATTTTTTCCAAAAAACTTTTCCACAGTGTTTATTTGTTCGACATTAAATCTTTGTAAATTCTAGAAAAAAGAAGATGAAAACGTTGTTTTAATAACGTTTTCATCTTCTTTCAACTTTATGGGTTCCTTTACTTTTAGCAAGCAGGACTTCTGAACTTGCGTCTATTTTTTTTAGCAACTCGAAAACTTATCCTTGTGGATAAACCGAGATAAAAAGCTTTTTTGTGGTTTTCAACAGAGTTATACACAAAGTTATCCACAAGGTGTTTTCAGCAATTTTTCGGAGAATATTCGTTGTTTAATCTGGTGATTTAGCATTTGAATGTCAATCTCTTACTACTAATTCTTCTTCACTCCACCCTTAGGATCCTAATAAAATTTTAAAGTTTTTCTTCTATTGGTACATCAAATAAAGAGTATGATAAACTATAGGTACTTTCGAAAAATCAGGTGAGGTTATTTATGAAAAATAAAAGTAGGCAGTTTTTAAAAAACAACTGGCCTTATATGTTAGCCAGTTTCTTCATTCCATTTTTAATTATGGCAATTATCTATTTGAGTATTGGGATTTATCCAGGAAGTAGTCGCAGTGTTTTAGCCAGCGATGCCTTTTCTCAATTTTCAAACTTTCACGCAAGCTTTAACAATGTTCTTCATGGAAAACAAAGTCTTTTCTATACGTGGAATGCTTCTTTGGGATTAAACTACTTGTCCTTAATTTCCTATTATCTTGGTGGCTTATTTACGCCGCTCGTCTTTTTCTTTAACAATCAAAACATGCCTGATGCGCTCTATTTCCTAACGTTGTTGAAAATTGGGAGTGCTGGCTTGAGTTTTTGGTTCTTGGCAAAACAAACCTTTAAGATTCCTAAATGGTCCCATGTGACTTTAAGTGTGTCTTATGCGCTAATGTCCTTCATTGTGGCCCATTCAGAATTAATTATGTGGCTGGATGCCTTTATTTATTTGCCACTCGTAATTTTAGGAATTCATCGTTTAATGGACCAACGAAAACCGACATTATTGTTTGTTAGTTATTTCTTGCTTTTCATTACAAATTATTATTTTGGCTTTATGATTGGGTTGTTTTCCTTCCTGTACTATTTTGCACGAACGTTTACAGACTGGCAACGATATAAATCTCGAATCGTTGCGTATTTTACTACTTCTCTTTTAGCTGGTGGAGCATCCATGATTATGGTCTTACCTGCTGTCTTAGATTTACGAACCAATGGTGAAACTCTTTCTGAAATTACAACCTTTAAAACAGAAGCGACTGCCTTTTTAGATATTATTATGAAAAATATGATTGGCGTTTACGATACAACCAAATATGGGTCCATTCCTTTTATTTACATTGGGTTGTTGCCTTTGATTTTTTGTCTCTTCTATTTCGTTACGAAAGAAGTTCCATTGAAAAACAAACTACTTTTTGGCAGTTTGTTTGTCCTATTGATTGCTAGCTTTTACATCACGCCCTTAAATTTATTCTGGCACGGCATGCATGCGCCGAACATGTTTCTTTTTCGCTATAGTTTCCTCTTTTCATTCTTAGTTATTTTGCTTGCAGGTTATGGTTGGGAGAAATTTGAAAAGGATGATCTCGGCGTCTTAAGCGGCTTGATTTTGATTCTTTTAGCAATTTTTGCTCTTGCAATGGGCACAAAAGGTGCTACTAGTTATACGTATGTGACTTTAACCTCTTTCGTATTAACAGCAACTTTTTTACTATTATACTTTTTCGGAATTGCTTTTTATCAATTGAAAAAAGCGCCTATGCAATACTTAGTGATTTTGTTATTGCTGCTCGTTTCTGGTGAAGCAATCATTAACACACGGGCGATGGTCACTGGTATTTTAGATGATTGGAACTACGCATCACGTAGCTTGTATTCTGAACCTTATCCTGACCTAAAAAATCTAGTCGATCAGACAAAAAAAGAAAATGATACCTTTTACCGCTTGGAAAATCTAAATGGTGTTTCGGCCAATGACGGCATTAACTATGGCTACAGTGGCATTAGCATGTTTTCTTCCGTACGGAACCGACATTCTTCAACATACCTAAACGCCTTAGGTTTCCGCTCACGAGGCACGAATTTAAATATTCGTTACCAAAATAATACCTTGTTAATGGATGCTTTGATGGGCATTAAATACAATATTGCTGAAAACAATCCAATGAAATTCGGCTTTGAACGACAAGCTGCTGCTGGTAAATATCAGCTTTATCGTAACGAAAATGCTTTGCCGTTAGGATTTTTAGCAAACAAAGAGATTTACAATGTCCGGCAACCTCTCAATGATAATTTAGGTAGTCAAACAAATTTACTAAATGCTTTAGCCAATACCAATGAACGGTATTTTACCTTTTATCAACCAACGATGACGCTTCAAAATAACGTGACAATTACGCAAAATACAGCTGGCGTAACTTTTACGGAGAAACAACATAACGTAGCCAAAGAGATTTCTTATACAGTCAATGTGCCCGCCAATACGCAAGCTTATTTGAGTTTATTCCCAACGGATTTTGCTCAATTGGAAAGTTCCACTGCGACGGTCACCGTGAACGGCTCAAGTCAGCAATCACAAATTGGCATTACTGGCCAATATTATAATTTAGGTTACTATCCCAAAGATACAACTGTTAACTTCAAAGTAAGTTTTTATGGAACCAAAGCAGTAAGTTTTGTTCAGCCGCAAGTGGTTGGCTTAAATACCAATGCATTTGAAAAAGCCATTTCCGCCGTACAAGAAAAAGGCGTTGATTTAACCACTGGCAAACGCTCTGCTTCAGGTACTTTTACCGCCGACAACGATCAAGTACTCGTCACTACAATTCCTTATGACAAAGGTTGGCGTGTCAAAATTGACGGCAAAAAAGTTACCCCAAAAGCCTTTAAAGATGCCTTTCTAAGCGTTCCTGTCAGCGCTGGAACCCATACTATTCAGTTCTCTTATTTACCAGAAGGATTGATTCCTGGCATCGTGTTATTCGTTCTATGTACTGGTGGTTTCGTTGCATACGTAACCTTGATTCCTGCTAGACGAAACCGTAAAAAAGAAGACAAATAAAAAATCACGCGATGGCTAAGTCATCGCGTGATTTTTTTAAATTTCAGTCATTGCTTCTTCCACAAGCGAAACACTTTGATGTCTTCCTTTCGTAATCAACAAGGAAAGTTGCACAAAAGCAAAGAGTACACTGGTCCGCTTAGGATAAGCAAAATAACGTGGTTGCCAACTAGTGACATATTGTTCTTTGCGCTTGCGTGTATCTTGAAACGCATAAATTTGATAACTATACTTGTAAAAAATATTAACAAAGCGTTCTTTTAAGAAAGAGTACTTGCTCTCCCCTACGTTAGCCAACGGCGCCATCCCAATATCAATTAATTGATAGCCCTGCTGTTGATAGGTTTCAATAAAATGAGTGAACAAATATTCTCTAGTAAAAGCAGGTGCTTCTGAACGAATACGTAACAAATCATACGAAATACTTTTGCCTTTTTCCATTTCTTTTCCCGTAATAAAACCAATGACCGTTTGTTTCTGTCTCACCAAGCCCACGCTACTGCATTTCAAATACTCGGGATCCAACCGTCCACCAATAAAGTAGCGCTCTTTTTGATTCCGTGACCAGTCCGCAGAAACTCGTTCTATCTCTTGATATAAGGCATCACTAATCGTTTCGGGATAAAATTCAAACTGAAAATCCGCTGCTTCTGCTGCTATTTTTTCAGTCACTGTTTCCGTCCAGGCTGTTTGATTCACTGTTGACGGCTCATCAAATTGAATCAAGCCTTCTTCCCCAACTTTCATAAATTCAAAGCCGCAATCGTGAAGATTCATAACATATTCTTCCGAGATACGATAAAAAACTAATTGATAACCTAACAAATCAGCTTGATCCATAAACGCCAGTGTCGCCGCTGTCCATTTCTCTCGTTGCCCAATTGGATCCGCCAAGACAAAGCATTTATTAAACTTCATTTGAAACCCAAAAAGTACTTGATCTTCGACTTCTTCTTGGTAATAAAAATGACCATAATCCTTTAAATATAAAAATTGACTGCCTTCGTTGCCACCAAATTTTTCCAAAAAGCGTGTCAACCGCGCTTCTTCAAACCCCTCACCTAAAGTAACAGTTGTTTCGGCTAAATATTGATACAAAAAGAATAAACCAATCAAGGAAATACTTAATCCAATCAATCCGTTAAACCAAACATCATCTGACGGAAACAACAAAAAGTGATTGATAACTTGATTGCCACCAGCTGGTCGTGCGGCGTAATAGCCAGCAACCGCATAACCGATAAACAAGCAGCCAAACAAAATACTATCTACCGTTAAAGCGCCCCATGAATAAACAAACTTTTCACGATAAAATTCTTTACGAGCCAAAATAACCGCCAATAAAATAACGGCATAAACAGCAATCAACTGCCACGAAGTCGTTCGTGCCACCGTATTTACAATACAAAATCCTAGTAAAATAATTGTAGGCCAATAAGCTTTTTTCACTTTCATAGAAATGCCTCGAGCTAAACCTAATAACAAGAATCCTACAAATAAATTCAATGTTTGATCTAAAAAATTAAAAGAAAAGGGAAGTAACACTTGGAATAAACGACTGACATTCGACAAATTCGTCACAGTCGATAATAGAACCATCATAATTCCTGCAAAATATAACGCCGCCACCAAAATAAAATGCGCCACTTTTTGTGAAAATAACCGAGGTAAATTATCAAAAAATTGATTAACTTTCATGCCTGCTTGTTGCAAGAACAAAATAACTCCTGTCATAAAGGGCGTCACATAATAGAACAAACGATAATACAACAACCAGACGACCGCTTGTGATCGATCAATCCCTAATTGTGATAAGCCCAAAATCATTAAGACATCAAACGTTCCCATACCACCAGGAACCATAGTTAACATCCCAATCAACGTAGCGATAACAAACATTGGGTAAACAGAAACCATCGAAACTGGCACCTGCATCAAGCGACCTATCATCAAGAAAGCAAACATCCCACCTAGCCATTGACCTAATGAAGCGCCGAATAAAAGGAGCACCGCTTTTGGAAAAAATGTTTTAAACAATGTTCGCCGTTTTAAATACGTGAAAAACCAGAGCGCTGGCGCAATCAGGCTGCCCAATAATAACCAAACCCAATATTCACGAAAAACATTTTGGGTTCGAATAAAAAATAAATCAACAAACGCCACAAAAGATAAAATAGATAACCCTGAAATCAAGAACAGAGCAACTTTTGAGACCGTTGCTACAACCTTGCCCCGCGGTACATCTTTTCCGTAAAAATTAATCCGTAGCGTTGCCCCAACCACGCCGCCAAAACCCGCTAAGTTATTAATGGTATTAGTGACCCAAGCCGAAGTTAACCAATCCATTCGTTTCATTGGTGGCTTACCTTCTTTTTCCAATAATTTAACGACTACATAGTCATAAAGGAGCATCGGAATAACCCCTAATAGTCCTGCCAAGACCATACCAATTAAACGCCCCGTACTTTGTTGTTCCATCGTGGAAAAAATATCCGCCCAGGTCATGCCTTGAGCGATATGTGTCACTTGGTTAGCCACGAAAACTAATACAGAACCAAGAAAAATTAGTTTCAATAATAAACTGTGTTCTTTCAACCACTGCGTTAGTTGGCTAATATTTTTTTTCATCTTATAGCCTCTTTCATATCTCTTTTCTATTCATTTAACTTTCGTTTTATCGATTTTCTTCCATGGTAGCCTATTTGCTGAAAATTTTCCAGCACGGCTAGACATTTTAGCTGAATCGTATTGTTTTATTGAAAAAAAAGAGTGAAAAAAATCTAAGACGATTTTTTCTCACTCTTTTAACTGTATTTTTTACGCCACTACTTCTGCGATAATCTCAATCTCCACCAACACATCCATCGGTAATTTAGAGATTTCAATCGTTGTGCGTGCAGGATATTCCGCACTAAAATACTCAGCATAGACTTCATTGAATGCCGTGAAATCCGCCATATTTTGTAAATAGCATGTCGTTTTGACTACATGAGCAAAATCACTACCAGCTTCTGTTAAAAGCCCTTGAATATTTTTCAGTACTTGATTGGTTTGTTCTTTAATCGTTGTCCCAACCACCTTGCCTGTTTCAGGATCCAGTGGAATCTGACCAGAAGTAATCAATAAACCATTCACAATTTTTGCTTGTGAATATGGCCCAATTGCTTGTGGTGCTTGCTTTGTTTTAATTGTTTTCATTTCTTTTCCCCCAGTAAATGACAAGTTGTTACTTTTTGTTATTTTATTTGTTTCTATTTTTCCATTGTACTGCAACCATTTTCGGAATGCTATCTTTTCTCAATTATTCCCAAGCGCTGATGTTGTGCCATCCTTTTGTAAAACAGCTTCAAAACCTTGGCGCATCCTTTCAAGTCCCTCGTGTAGTTTTGCTTGCGAACAGCCAATATTTAACCGTAAAAATCGCTGTCCATTACCGCCATAAATTGAGCCGTCCATAATGGCGACTTTCCCCACAGAAACTAAAGCCTCTTGTAAGCGGGCCACATCTGGAACTGCCGCTGATACGTCCAACCACATTAAGTAAGTGGCTTCCAGCTCCGTCACTTTAATTTTTGGCAAATATGTCTGTAAAAAATCTTTCACGTAACGTTGGTTCTCCGCTAAATAATCATTCAACTCGTCAACCCAAGTACCACATTTTTGATAGGCCGTCATGGTTGCTAGCATTCCCAAAATACTTGTTGATGATAAACCATCGGCATTTTTTAATTTGAGCTGAAAAGCGTCACGTAATTCGTTATCTGGAATTAGGGCGTAAGCAAAAATCAGCCCTGGAAAATTAAAGGTTTTCGTGCCACTGGTAATAATGGCAGATTTTTTATAACCAAATTGCGTAATTGGTCGATGAACTTGGCCTTTATTAACGATATCCATATGAATTTCATCAGAAAGTAAAAACACATCATACTGTTGGCACAATGAAACCATTCGCTCTAATTCCCATTGCTCCCAAACACGTCCTGTTGGATTATGCGGGGAACATAAAAGCAAACAGCGATTTTCTGGTTGCGCTAGTTTTTTTTCTAAATCAATAAAATCAATGCTGTAGCGCTTCTCTTGATAAAGCAGTTCATTTGCCACTACTTGCCGCTTATTTTCCTGAATAACTTTAAAAAATGCATCATACGCAGGTGTTTGTAAAATAATGCCCTCCCCTTCATTAGTTAATAATTGGATCAACGCAGAAATCCCATAGATAACGGTCGGGGTATACATAATCCAGTGTTCTTCAATCTTCGTCTGGAATCTTGTCTGGTACCACGTTTGAATTGCTTCTTTTAATTGTGGATGGTTCCACCTCGTATAGCCAAATACGGGATGTTTCAAACGCTCCTGTAATGTTGCCAGAACTGCCTCTGGCACAGCAAAATCCGTATCGGAAATAGTGAAGGGAAGCAAGTCCGCTTCCCCAAATCGATCTTCTACAAAATCCCACTGTGTACAATACGTTCCTCGTCGATCAATTGCTTTATCAAACGACACACTCTTCACCTTCTGTCTTTTTTCTAACCTAAAATCATCTCTAATTGATTACGGACCGTTGTCACTTTGGTTCCGATAATCACTTGCACATTCTGCGCATCTAAATGCACGACGCCTAAAGCCCCTAATTGCTTTAATTTGTCATCATCTACTTTATTAGCATCTGCTAACACTAAACGTAAACGCGTAATGCAATTATCAATAGCTTGAATATTCTCTTGCCCACCCAAAGCCGCTAAAATCCCAGGCGCATCATAGCCACCCGTTTTCTTATATTGAACTTCTTGATCGGTATATTCAGTCTCATCTAAGACCTTGTCTCGTCCAGGTGTTTTTAAATCAAAGGTTACAATGACTGTTTTAAAGACGAAATAATAAACAACAAACCAGATAGCGCCGACAATGAGAACCCACCACCATTTTGTATAAGTTCCTTGTAACAAGCCAAAAATAACAAAGTCCAGTAGCCCGCCATCAGTGTTTCCAATCACAACACCCAATAAAGCCATTACCATGAAACCTAGACCAGTCATAATGACATGAAACAGCCATAATAATGGACTAATAAATAAGAATAAAAATTCAATTGGTTCTGTAATGCCAGTGATAGCCGTAGCAATTACACCTGAAAGGAGTAAGCCTTTAATCTTATGTCGATTCGCCGGAGCTGCAGTATGATACATCGCAAGCGCCGCCGCTGGTAAGCCAAAAATAAAGGTCGGCATTTTCCCTTGTGACAAGAAAGCTGTTGCGCTTGGTGAAATCGGTAAATTATTTTGCAATTCTGCATAGAAAATATTTAACGCACCAAACACTTCTTTGCCAGCCACCACCGCTGAACCCCCTGCTTCAGTAAAACGAATCATGGAAACCAAAATATGATGCAACCCAAACGGCAACAGTAAACGTTCCCCTGACCCAAACAGAAAAGGCCCAAAAATACCAGAACGTTGGATAAGTTGGCCAATCGCCATAATCATTAGCGCGAAAAGTGGCCAAACTAACGGAATGACTAATCCCACGAAGGCCATCACTAATGAAGTAATAATTGGCACAAACCGTGCGCCAGAAAAGAAGGCAAAACTATCTGGTAGTTGCACCGTATAAAATCGATTATGCAACTTATAGACAATAAGCCCCGCGATAATTCCACCGAGAACGCCCATTTCAATCGTTTGAATCCCAAAAACCATTCCTTGGCCGGCTTCCCGCAACTGTTCAGGATCCACGAGGCGATTCGTCTGCACTAAATAGAAATTAATCGCTAAATTCATCACCGTATAGCCTACGAAACCTGAAAACGCAGCAATTCCTTTTTCTTTCCGAACTAACCCCAACGGAATGGCCATTGCAAACATGACAGGTAAATAGGCAAACGCAAAACCACCAATTGTCGACATAAATTGGAAAATAATTTTTACTGCGGGCTTTCCTAAAAACGGGATTGTTTCAATCATAGATTCACTGGAAAAAGAACTTCCTAATCCCAACAAAATCCCCATAAAAGCTAATAAAGCCACTGGCAACATAAACGTTTTGCCTAATCCTTGGAAAAACTCCCAGAAAGTCGCTTTCTTTTTCTTTACTGCCATTTCTTAACTCCTCCATTCATTCTTTACAAAACTAAAAATGATTGCGTTTACATTCATTGACCTCATTATAACTAGCCCAAAACAAAGAAAAAAGAGGCTACACTTTTTCTGTATCCCCTTACATCATTTAGTATGGTGTTGCATAAAATTACCGCGGCTGCTTTGCCTCTGCGTACATTAATAAAACCGTATCGAACAAACAAATGACAGCAATTCTTGAACTTAAATCCACGCGCTGATGATAACGTGTCGTCCCTTTGGCAAATAACGTCGTCGTCGACAATTTTTCCAAGGTGCTTCCTTTAGTCGAAATCAAACTAATCATCGGCACTTGCTGTTCCTGCGCTACACATGCATACGCTAAAATCCCCTTAGTTTCTCCTGTATAACTGACAAAAATGGCTAAATCCCGTCCATCCAGATTCTTAACTGCTGCCGCTTGTTCATCCCAATCAGATCGTGCATAGGCTTTTTTTCCTAAAAATGTTAGCTTTCGTGCAAAATCAGTACAAATAGGAAAACTGCCACCAACACCGAACACTTCAATCGTATTCGCGCACTCAATCATTTTTAGCATTTCCGCGACTTTGGCTTCATCCATCTGTTGAAAACTATCTTGCACGTTGGCGATCAACTGTTGCGTAATGGCTTGAAAACTACGACTATCGCTTTCTGTGCTCTCGCTCTGCACCGATTGGACGATCGCATATTTTAATTCTTGGAAGCCTCGATAACCTAAGTGTTTGGCTGTCCGAGAAATAGTGGCTGTTGAAACAAACAACGCCTGCGCCACCTCATAAATGGTTTGTGAACTAATTTCCGTCATATGCGTCAAAATATAATCCAGTACTTGATTTTCAATTTTACTTAAATCATTTCGTTTCTTTTCTAACAAAGCGATTAATCCCTCAGTCGTCATCCAATCCCTCACTTTAAATCCTTTTTTATAATTATACACCAGAATATTCTGATTATTTCAATCAGAAAGTCCAAAATAACCAACAGCGGCTCCATCATTCGCCAGAGAAAAAAATCAGCCTTCCGATGGAGGTGCTTGTTGCGCATTCTTGCTATACTCTGTATATAGAAAACAGGAAAAATTTGGAGGTAGTACGTATGAATAATCAACGACCAATGTTTATAAATATTCTTTTAGTGGTCCTTTTATTTTTAGTTGTCGGTTCACTCTTTAGTGCCGTTGTCGGTATCGTGGGAAGCTTATTGTGGCTAGCAGTAAAAATTTTAGTTCCCGTAGCGATTATCGTGTGGCTTGTTCGAACAATTTCGGGAAATAATGGCAACTGCCACCGTCGTTATTAAAAAAAACCAGGTTTTCCTTTTCGGAAAACCTGTTTTTTTACTTCTTTTATCTAAAAGCATATACAATATTGCTAATACCAAACATCATAAAGTAAAAGCCAACTAAGAAGCTTAAAGTTAATGCTGAAGACAATGGATTAAATAATAACATTACACCTAAGATAATCCCTAAAACATCAACAATTAATGTGAACCAGAAGTAACCTGTGCTTACTCGTTTAGCAAAATCTAAAGTAAATAAGCCGAAAATTGAGTCGAATAAAAACCAAATTGCAAAAACAAATGGTAACACAGCGACACCAATATTTAAGTTAAACAATAAGTAAACACCAATTAGGATATCAATAATCCCTAAGATGATTGGTGCATAAGCTTTGTAGCCTAGCAATTCTTTCATACGATTACGTACAAAAATTTCGAAAATCCCTTTAATAATAGCAAAAATCGCAAAAACCATCACAATGGCAATTAAATTACCGGCAGGATTTTGGAAGGAAATTAATGCAGTCAGAACAAATAGAATTCCTAATACTAATGAACCCCAGTCTATTCCATGATGTTGTCGTTGTTCCATGACACTCACTCCTCTATAAAATAATTTATTACACTTATTATGTTACTACTATTTTATATGTTGTCAAATATTTTTTATATTTTATAAAAACTACTCTTACAATAAACATATTTAAAAAAACAAAAAAACATTAATTATCTTTTTTTGTATAAAATTCAGACATTTTTGTATAAATAAAAGTAACATCACCATTGCTTTCCGTCAATTTATCCCACAAAAAAACCGCTACTTTTTCATCTAGTTTATAAAAAAGTAACAGTTATAAATTATTTTTTCTTTTTCCCAATCGAGAGGATCCCTCTTTTTATGACATCAAAGAAACTCAAAGATTGGACCATGTGATCTGGATCAACATATTCACGAATAGCTCGTAACACTCGCTTCGGCTCTTTTGAAGCAAACGTATACGTCCCATTTTTCTTGGTTTGAATCGCATAACGAGGAATCCATTTTCCTTTGAACATTACTGAAGCCAACACGTAATCGACTTCTTCCCACGGAATTTGGATAAACTTACGTGGATCTTTGGCATGGTAAAATTCAAACCCGCGGTCACCTATCATAATTTGTCCATAATCTGTTAATCCTGTAAATGCCGTCGCATCTATAACTAAATCAACTTTTGTGTTTAATGATTGTACCATGTTATCTGCTCCATTTCATTCGACTAATTCCTCTTTATTATACGTTTCTTTCCTGATCGAAACAAACAAAATTACATCTTTGTTTAAAAAAGCGGAAGAAAAGTTTCTCGACTTCTCTTCCGCTTTTTTTGTTCCAGAATCAAAAACTGATAAACGGCGGAAACAGAACCAGCTCCTTCGGAAATAAGCCGAAATTCTCCAAAAATTAAAGAGCAATTTTCGAAAATTTCTTCTTATTTCTCGGAGCTAAACGGTGCTGTCCCGACCTCGTCATTCTTATAATAAGCCGATTAAGTGGCCGACAACGCCGACTACGAATAAACCAAGAATGATAACGATTGGGCTAACTTTTTTCTTCAATAACCACATACATAAGAATGTAAGTAGTAATGGTGCTAGACCTGGAATCAATTGATCTAAGTTATCTTGTAAAGTAGTAACTTTCGTTGGTGAAAGCGCCAAGCCTTGGTTCACTTGTTCAAAGGCTTTATGCATTCCTTCACCGCCAGCAGGAAGTTTATCCCACTCGATATAAGCACCTTTGTCTAACTTAACTTGTGAAACAATTGGTAAGAACTTAATCGATACCCAACGTTGAACTAATGCGGCCAGTACGAACATCCCTAAAATAGAAGCACCTTTTGTAATATCTTGTAGTAAACCACCTGAAAGGTCATCAGTAATTTTAGAACCTGCTTTGTAACCAAACTCTTGTGTATACCACATGAATGACCAACGAATTAAGTTCCAAGCAACGAAGAATAAGATTGGGCCTAAGATGTTACCACCCATTGCTAAGGAAGCACCTAAAGCGCCTAACATTGGACGAACAGTAAACCAGAAAACTGGGTCACCGACACCGGCTAAAGGACCCATCATCCCAACTTTAACCCCTTGAATCGCTACGTCATCAACTGGTGCGCCATTGGCACGTTCTTCTTCCAAAGCTAATGTTACACCAAGAATTGGTGAGGCAATGTATGGGTGTGTATTAAAGAACTCTAAGTGACGTTTTAACGCCGCTGAACGTTCTTCTTTCGTTTTATATAATTTTTTGATTGCTGGAATCATTGAGAATGCCCAGCCGCCGTTTTGCATACGTTCATAGTTCCAAGAACCTTGGATAAATGTTGAACGCCAAGCTACAGCTAAACGATCTTTTTTAGTTAATTGAATTTTTTCTGCCATTTTCTTTGCTCCTCCTTCAGAATTAGTAGTCGTTTAAAATATCGCCTAATGGGTCGCCAGAGTTGCCTCCGCCATTTGAGTTAGAAGAACCGCCCATTTTAGATAAGTTCAAGTAAATAAGAGCTAAAGCGACACCTAAAGCACCTAATGCGATTAATGTTAATTGAGAAATCGCTGCGACTACGAAACCGATAATGAAGAATGGCCATACTTCTTTTGTTGCCATCATGTTGATTACTAATGCATAACCTACGGCAACGACCATACCACCACCGATAGCCATACCATCAGTTAACCAAGCTGGCATTGATTCTAAGAAATTACGAACAGTGTCAGCAGGAATGAATAGTAAAGCACCTGCTGGAATCGCAATACGAATACCTTGTAAACATACAGCGAAAATGTGTAACATTTCAACTTGTTTAATGTTGCCTTTTTCAGCAGCCGCGTCCATCATGTGAACGATTGGAACCGCAACTGTCCGAACGATCATTGCTAAGAACAAACCTGCAACCGCTAAAGGAACTGCGATGGCAATCGCTGAAGGAACACCTTTAACACCTTGGCCACCTAAAACTAAAATAATTGCTGAGGCAACAGATGCTAAAGCGGCATCCGGTGCAACGGCAGCCCCGATGTTTGCCCAACCTAACGCGATCATTTGTAAAGTACCACCTAAAACAATTCCGGCTTCTAAATTACCAGTAACTAATCCGATTAATGTACATGCTACTAACGGTTGGTGGAATTGGAACTCATCCAAAATCCCTTCCATACCAGCTAGAAAGGCAACGAGTAAAACTAAAATAATTGATATAACAGACATGATAAGCCTCCTATTTTGATTTGTATTTGGCGAGTTACGCGTTTGCTAACTCATTTTTTGCTTTTTTCAAAATTTCGTCCATATTCGCTTTTGAATCATTTGGCACTTTACGCACATCAAATTTGATGCCTTTGGCTTTTAATTCATCAAACGTATCAACGTCTTCTTGACCCATTGATAATACTTTGCTTACAACGACTTTTCCAACAGAGTGAGCCATTGAACCAACGTTTACTTCTGGGATTTCTACGCCGCCTTCAACCACTTTTAAGACGTCTTCAGGATTTTCAAATAATAATAATGCTTTTGTATTGCCAAAACGCGGATCTTTCGCTACTTCAATCATTTTACTGATTGGAATAACATTGGCTTTTACTCCTGGAGGAGCTGCTTGTTCGATTAATTTCTTACGTAAGTCATCTTTTGCAACGGCATCAGAAACAACAATAATTCTGTTTGGTTGTGTTGCTTTTGTCCAAGCTGTTGCTACTTGACCATGTAATAAACGTGAATCAATACGTGCTAGCACGAATTTAATTTTGCCATCGCCAACAACTGTACCTGGTGGTAACGAACCTTTTGGCTGTGCATCTTCTGTCGCAGCAGCTTTTGGTGCTTCTGCTGGTTGTAACTCTTCTGGTTTAACTTTGACACCATCTTTTGCTGTTTCAAGAATGTGTGTCGCAATTTCTTGTGCTGATTCCATAGAGAAACGAGAAGCATATGCTTCAATAACCATTGGTAAATTCATACCTGCAACGATTGCCCATTTGTCTTTATGATCTTCTAACAATGAGTTTGCTTGGTTAAATGGTGTTCCTCCCCATAGGTCAACTAAAAATAGTACTTCGTCTTGATTGTCAAACGATGCAATGGCTTCTTGCATTTTTGCTTTTACATAATCGGGACCTTCGCTAGGCATTAACGTAACTGCTTTTACATTTTCTTGTTCGCCAAAGATCATTGCACCAGATTGCAAGATCCCTTCAGCAAATTCACCGTGACTTGCTAGGATAATTCCTACCATTTTTATACCTCCTGTATAATTGATGTTTTTTTTCATGGTTGTACTGCTAAACGCTTTCACTTTTTGAAAAAAATCAGATAAATCAGATTCTGACAAAAATAAATGAAAAAATTTCAATAGTTCTTGATTTTTTTCAACATCAGCACTTGCCTTTATCAATACAGTTCATGAAGCAATGATGTTGGTCCTAGGCCACCACATCCTTTCAATGTCTTTCGTCTGTAAAAATAAACGTCAGCTGGCGTTATTTTCTTTGCTACGCTCTTTTTTCAGTAAATCCATCAAATTCACTTGGCTGTCTGCTGCGACTTTTCGAATTTCCAATTCAATACCTTGTTCATTTAAAAACAGAAATGCTTTTAAATCGTTGGCATCCACTGCGACTGCATTCGTAATCATTCGCTTGCCTGTGCTGAAACTCATTCCGCCAATATTCACAGAAGTTAGTTGTACACCGCCTTCGACCACTCGTTTCACGTCCAAAGGATTAGTGAATAACAACATGGCTCGAAACGAATCAAAACGAGGATCAGGGTAAACATCAATCATTTTTTGAACAGTGATGACATTTACTTTGACACCAGGTGGAGCAGCTTGGACCAACAAGGCTTTTCTCAAATTGTCATGAGCAACGGAATCACTAACCACTAAAATGCGATTAATGTTCGTCAATTTTGCCCAAACAGTTGCTACTTGGCCATGAATTAATCGATCATCAATTCGAGCTAAACGAATATCCATTACCATCGGGAATGCTCCTTTAAATTCATTTTTAAAGGTTAGGACCTTTGTCTTTTTACTTAAAAATTTTAGGTAAAAAGGGACACCTTATTATAAGCAAGTTTCGTGCCAACTTTAGTGTATCGGTTCGAAACCTAGAAAATTATAGGTTTTTTTAAGAAAATCAAAAAATAGATACACTAATAAATAGTGTATCTATTTTTCTGTATTAATCTAGTGTATCAATTTCGGTGATTTTATCTTCGATACACTGGGCATTTTTGACTAACTGTGCGATAAAATAAATTTCTTCTGCTGGAACATCCATATTAAGAGCTTCTTCCATAGTCTCAATTGAGGCCACAATCACTGGATAAATTGGCTCTTGAACCAATTGACCAAGTTCCTTTTCTGAAACCGTCAGTGTATCATTCCGTAAAATACGCTCCAACATGCCCGATGTGTGCATAATCAAATTAATGTAAAATGTGTACTCTTCTGGCATCGCTAATTGGGTTTGGATATTTTTAGCGAATGACCACAACAGATCAATGATTTTTTTTCCATTAATAAAAGTGAAACTTTGCTCCATATATTTGAGACAAATTTCTTTTGCTGCCGCTTCGTCCAACGGCTTATTCATTACTTCTTCTTTCCGCTCTGCTAGTAATTGCTGAATAATTTTTTCTGCTTCACCGGAAAAGAAATTTTCCATGGAAATATAAGGAACTCCAATTTTGGGATTGGTAATCCCAGTTGTCGCAATAATTTCATAGTCTTCTTGAATTTTAGGCAAGACTTCTTTCATATTTACAATGGACAAAGGAATCACTTCTAAATGCCAGTCTATTTGTGGCAAGACAGCTTCCTCAATAAGCTCTTTCATTCGGCGCGCAGTTCCTTCTCCAGAAGCGCAGATAGCAATAATTGCTCTTGTTTTCCAATTTTCAATGATTTGTTTCGTTTCACTTTGGCGAATATCGGCATAGCCATGAAAGTTTTTTAAGGACTCGTGAAGTGTTTCCAATTGTGTATCAATTAATGCGGTTTTGCGGGCCGCTTCAAGCACAATTGGCGTGGTCACCATGTCTACTGTCCGCACATCAATGCCTGTCTGGCGTACAATTTCTTCTGAAAACGTACTTAATGAACCCATATCCACCAATAATAGTACGCCATTCTCTTCATTCACTTCACCAACTGCTTCAACGATTTTACGCAAAGCTTCTTTCGGTGGCATATCTAACGGCATATCCACAGCCTTCAAATTATCAACATTTAACAATTGAGAAACCACTTGTACCATACTGCTAGCGGTACTATTTCCGTGCGCAGCCACGACAATGCCAATCCGGCCAGCCTCAGGATTTTCTCTTAAAGAAATGAGCAAAACAGCTAAATAGTAACTTTCAGATTCAGGAATCTCCATCTGATAACTACTTTCAATAATATTTTTAATTTCTTTCGCTATTTCAAACTCTGTTGGATAATCTAAAACCATATTTCGAATACTTTCATTTAAAGGATGCTTAGGATCTTTGCCTAATTGGATGCGTTTCAAGAAAGAACTAATGTGTAAACTCATTGCATAAATAAAGTTGGGTTGAAACGAATACGATAACCGCTTCGCTGCAAAATTATAAATTTTCTTAGTGACATCAATAATTCGTTGGTCAACAATTTCAGCCAATTTATTTTCTGTATCAAAGGTGAATCCATAATCTTTGTAGAAAGATTTTAAATGAACATTGATATCCGTTGTAATAAAATTATTAATTAGTTCTTGGTCCAAGCCGTCTGCTTTTAAGAGAGCCGCTTTATCTCCAATAATCTCATATAGATTGTAAGGCAATTCATAGGCATCTGACTGAATAGCTACTAAAGATTCATTTGGTGATACCACTAATTGCGGTTCCAGATATTTCGATAACTCCGACAATACTTCTCGATTACTGGCAAGTTGCATAATGCCTTCTTTAATATTGTCCGTTAATTCGTCCATCGTAATCATTAATTCCTCTTGTTCCATCTGATTAAGGAACCCTCGCGCAGTCACAAGTTGCACATTCGATTTTAGCTGACCGACATTTCCATAAGAAACACTTCCGATTAACGCTTTGACCACATCTTCTGACAAAGAGATTCGCCGTTGAATCCGCGCTGCTTCCATTGAAACCATCACTTTTAGGAGGTCAATTTTTTCTTTCGCAGGACGGTCACTGAAGTTCGGTAATTGAATGATAATCGGAATGCGTCGCACAAAAGTATTCAATAAAGAAGAAGTAGGATTCTCCGTCGTAGCACAAATAATCCGAACATCTGCATGATGTGATTTCACTGTTTCACCTAAACGCGCGTACACGCCGTGATCCATAAAATAAAAAATCATTTCTTGTCCTTCGGGTGGTAACCGATGTACTTCATCTAAAAACAGAATGCTGCCATCTGCTTCATCAATAATCCCTTCTTTCGCTTTCGTAGCGCCTGTGAAGGCCCCTTCTACATACCCAAATAAATGCGACATCAAAAGTTCTGGATTATGCGCATAGTCTGCACAGTTAAACACCACAAACTCTTTTTCTTTGGCCACAATTTGGTTCAACTTCGCAAATTGAAACATGGCATGAGCAAAATAAGTTTTCCCAGAACCTGTTGGTCCAGTAATTAAACAATTCAAGCCTTTTGGCGGATATAAAATCGCTGCTTTGGCTTGTTCAACCGGCGTTTTCATGCTTCCAGCTGAACCGATAATTTTTTTGAAAATATCTTCAACTTCTGGGGTTTTACTGGTCGTGACTACTGGTTCAACCAATGGTTCGATAAAAGTTTTTGTGGAGTGATCCATTGATTTTTCCCGATAACTTTTAACTGGCTTGGTTAATGGTCGATGCTGAAACGCCACCTGCGCGACATATTTTACTGGACGACCAGATAATTTTTTCAAGCGCCCTTCACGAACGAGTTGATTCAAATCTTTACTAGCATTGGTCCGCTGAATGTTTAAACGTTCTGAAATTTCTTGTGTCGTGACTCCCGCATCACTTGTTAAGATCATTGGCGTTAAATTCTTCGTTTGCTCTTTAACATATTGATAGATTTTTTCAATCCGCTTCATTTTTGATGGCTCCTTTAATCGATACACTAATTAATTTACATGATACAGTGTATCATTAAAAAAATACACTAAAAACCCTTTCATGAAAAAATTTTCTGTTTCACATGAAACATTTTAAAAAAACGCCTTTTTTTCTATAAAAAACCCACCTTTTTATTCGTTTCTGTAAAAAGATTGAAACTCCTTGAAAAAAGGTTCTGTAGCCGATATAATGCAGAGAGGTTCAAGAATATATTAAAAGTGAGGAAAACAATTGATTACTGTTAATGATGTAAGTTTACAATTTCCAGATCGTAAACTTTTTGAAGAAGTGAATATTAAATTTACTCCTGGCAACTGTTACGGCTTAATCGGCGCAAACGGTGCAGGAAAATCAACGTTTCTTAAAATTTTATCAGGTGAGATTCAACCGACAACTGGCGTGGTTTCAATGGGTCCTAATGAGCGACTAGCAACGCTGAAACAAAATCACTTTGACTACGAAGACTACACTGTTTTAGAAACTGTAATTATGGGACATAAACGTCTTTACGAAGTAATGAAAGAAAAAGATGCTATCTATATGAAAGAAGATTTTTCAGATGAAGATGGGATTCGTGCCGCAGAACTAGAAGGCGAATTTGCTGAACTTGACGGTTGGGAAGCAGAACCTGAAGCAGCTGTTTTACTCCAAGGGCTAAACATTCCAGAAGAATTACATGATCAAAAAATGAGCGAATTAACAGCTGGTCAAAAAGTCAAAGTATTATTAGCTCAATCTCTTTTTGGTAAACCAGATGTCTTACTATTAGACGAGCCGACAAATGGTTTAGACACCCGCTCAATCAATTGGTTAGAAGAATTTTTAATCAACTTTGAAAATACCGTTATCGTGGTTTCCCATGACCGTCATTTCCTAAACAAAGTCTGCACCCACATGGCAGATTTAGACTTTAGTAAAATCAAACTTTACGTTGGTAACTATGATTTCTGGTTGGAATCAAGCCAACTAGCGACAAAATTGCAAGCACAGTCTAATGCCAAAAAAGAAGAACAAATCAAAGAATTACAAGACTTTATCGCTCGTTTTAGCGCCAATGCCTCAAAATCAAAACAAGCAACGTCACGTAAAAAAATGTTAGATAAAATTACCTTAGATGACATTCAACCTTCCTCTCGTCGTTATCCATTCGTTGGTTTTACACCAGAACGTGAAATCGGCAATGACTTATTACAAGTTGAAAATGTCTCTGTAACGATTGATGGCAAAAAAATCTTAGATAATATCTCGTTCAACTTAACAAAAGATGATAAAGTGGCATTCATCGCTGACTCAGATATTACAACGACTACGTTATTCAAAGTGATTATGGGCGAAATTACTCCCGATACAGGTTCTGTTCGTTGGGGCGTTACAACTAGCCAAGCTTATTTACCAAAAGACAACAGCAAAGACTTTGAAGAGCCATTAACTATTTTAGATTGGTTACGTCAATTTGCTGGTAAAGAAGAAGATGACAATACGTTCTTACGTAGTTTCTTAGGTCGGATGTTATTCTCTGGTGAAGAGGTACTAAAACCAGTCAATGTTCTTTCCGGAGGCGAAAAAGTGCGTGTCATGCTTTCAAAATTAATGCTTTCCAAAGCCAATGTCTTAGTTTTAGATGATCCAACGAACCACTTAGACTTAGAATCAATCACTGCGTTAAATGATGGGTTGATGGCTTTCACTGGTTCAATTCTTTTTGCTTCACATGACCACCAATTTATCCAAACATTAGCAAACCGAATTATTGCTGTTTCTGATAAAGGGGTCATTGATCGGGCAGAAACAACCTATGATGAATTCTTGGAAAACCCAGAAATTCAAAAACAAATGGACGTTTTATTCAGTTCAGATTATTAAAAAATGAGGTCGGGACAGAAACGTTTAACTCCGAGAAATAAGAAGGAATTTCCGAAAATTGTTCTATAATTTTTGGAGAATTTCGGCTTATTTCCGAAGGACCTTCAACTCTTAGAGCTTTAGCTCTTAGAAGTTGTTGAGATCGGAGCAACGCGTAGTGTTGCTTCTGTTCCCGCCGTTTATCAATTTTTAAGCCTAGGACAAAAATCCAAAGTGATTTTTGTCCCAGGCTCATTTTTTATTTTCTTTTTTCACCAAAAGAAAACACAGCAATACAACCTATTCCAGTATGACTAGTAATAGTGGGTCCTAGAGGATAAATCAGTATCTCATTAACTTCTATTTCTTTTTCAATTAATTCTTTGACTTTTTCCGCGTCATCTTTCGTTCCTGCATATGCAATCAATAGTGTTTGTTTCATTGGCTCTACAATGCCTTGAATCGTTTCTTGCGCAATCTTTTGCAAGGACTTGTTTCGTCCACGAGTTTTACCAACGGATGCTAGTTTACCCGCCGCATCCACGCGAATAATTGGTTTAATGTTCATTAAGCCACCAAGCGCTGCCGCTGTTTTAGAAATCCGTCCGCCACGTTCTAAATGTTTTAAATCATCTACCGTTACCCACGAGTGAAGTTTCATTTTTTGCTCTTCAAGATAGGCAACAACTTCTCCTAATGAATGACCATCTGTTTGTAATCGAATGGCTTCTCGGACTAACATCCCTTGACCTAAGCTAGCTGCTTTTGTATCAATAATATGAATTTCTACATTATCGTACTCTTCTTTTAACATCTCTACTGATTGCAACGCACTTTGATAAGAGCCACTTAACCCAGATGAAAAAGCTAAATAAATTACCGGTAACCCTTGCTCCACAAAAGGACGGAAAAATTCATTGTAGCGTCCTACATTAACTTGAGAGGTAGTGGGCATACTTCCATTTTTAACGGCCGTTAAGAAGTTCTGATAATCAAACGTTTCGCCTAAATCATCGCGATATTCTTTCCCGTCAATTTGAATATTCATGCTAATAAAAGGTACTTGGTTTTCTTTTAAGTATGTATACGGCAAGTCACAACAAGAATCTGTCACTAATTGATAATTCACGGACAATTGCCCCCTTCATGTTTTCTTTTATTTTACCATAGTTTTTCATTTTTATATAAAATTAAAAAAGAACGTAAAGGCTGAATTGGCATAAGCCATCCTTTACGTTCCCTTAAAAATCTGCTTAAATTTGTGCCCAAACGCTTTCTAAAACGTTCGTTTGGTTACGGTCTGGACCTACAGAGAATGTTGAAATGCGCACACCAACTAATTCTGAAATCCGATGCACATAGTTACGAGCATTAGCTGGTAAATCAGCTAAAGTTTTGCAACCAGTGATATCTTCAGACCAACCTGGTAATTCTTCATAAACTGGTTTACAGCGGCTTAATTCTTTCAAGCTTGCTGGATAATGATAAATTAATTCACCATCAAGTTCATAAGCTGTACAAATTTTCACCGTTTCTAAACCACTTAACACGTCAATCGAGTTTAATGACAAGTTTGTAATCCCTGATACACGTTTTGAATGACGCATAACTACTGAATCAAACCAACCGACACGACGCGGACGTCCTGTTGTTGTTCCGTATTCTTTACCGACACGACGAATGGTTTCTCCTGTTTCATCAAATAATTCTGTTGGGAATGGGCCGTCACCGACACGTGAAGTGTACGCTTTGCAGACACCAACCACTTTATTAATTTTTGATGGACCAACGCCACTACCGATAGTTACGCCACCAGCTACTGGATTAGAGGAAGTAACAAATGGATAGGTTCCTTGATCGATATCCAACATGACACCTTGTGCCCCTTCAAATAAAACCCGTTTTCCAGCATCTAATGCATCGTTTAAAATAACCGAAGTATCTGTAACATATTGTTTAATTTGTTGTCCGTATTCATAGTATTCTTCAAAAATATCATCAAATTCAATGGCTTCGCTATCAAACATTTTAACGAATTGACGATTTTTTTCTTCTAAATTAATTTTCAAACGTTCCGCAAAAATTTCTTTATCCAATAAATCAGCGATACGGATTCCCACCCGTGCTGCTTTATCCATGTAGGCTGGGCCAATTCCTTTAATCGTTGTCCCAATCTTGTTTTCACCTTTCGCATCTTCTTGCAATTGATCCAATTTAATATGATACGGCAAGATGACATGGGCACGATCTGAAATACGTAAATTATCAGTGGCAACATTATTTTCTTTTAAATAAGCTAATTCTTTTACTAAAGATTTTGGATTCACAACTACGCCGTTACCAATTACACTAATTTTTTCTTTATAGAAAATCCCTGAAGGAATTAAATGTAATTTATACGTTACGCCGTCGAATTTAATGGTATGTCCGGCGTTATCTCCGCCTTGGTAACGAGCGATCACTTCTGCGTTTTCACTTAGAAAGTCTGTAATTTTTCCTTTACCTTCGTCGCCCCATTGCGTTCCAACAACTACTACTGATGACATTCGAACACCTCGTTCATAATTTTTTTGTCCTGAATCATTGTACCAGTAAAACCAGTCCCTTTCAAGGGTAAAAATCGAATATTCTTTCACAATCAAAAGCGTTTCTGTTAAAAATACGAACATTTTTAGTTATGTTTTTGTAAAATAATAAAATATACGAATATTGTTCGTGTTTTACTCTCTGATTTTAATCCCTTAATAAGCAAAAAAACGAACTCAAAAAATGAGTTCGTTTTTTTAAAATTCTGTCCTCGGCGAAAGCGAAGAAAATTTATTATATTCTTTAATGAAAAGTAATTCGACCGTTCCACGCGCACCACTACGGTTTTTCTCAATGATGACTTCTACAACATTGTCAACTTCTGGTGGCTCATGATCGCCGTCTTCTCCTTCACCACGATCATAGTAATCATCACGATAAAGAAAGGCAACGATATCGGCATCTTGCTCAATGGAACCTGATTCACGAATATCACTTAACACAGGACGTTTATCTTGACGTTGTTCCACGCCACGAGAAAGCTGTGACAAAGCGATAACCGGGACTTTTAATTCTTTCGCTAATTTTTTTAATTGACGTGAAATATCAGAAACCTCCTGTTGGCGGTTCTCTTTTCCAGTTCCTTCAATCAATTGTAGGTAGTCGATCAAAATTAGACCTAAGTTGCCTTTTTCTTGTGCTAATTTACGACATTTCGCACGAATTTCGGTAATTTTAATCCCTGGTGTGTCATCAATATAGATATTCGCACGGGACAAACTACCCATCGCAATAATTAAGTTTTGCCATTCTTCTTCAGATAATTGCCCTGTTCTTAAATGGCTAGCCTCAATGGATCCTTCTGCACAAAGCATCCGGTTCACTAATGATTCTGCCCCCATTTCTAAACTAAAAATAGCGACAGCTTTATCTGTTTTGGTGCCGACATTTTGGGCAATATTTAATGCAAAAGCGGTTTTCCCTACCGCTGGACGGGCCGCTAAAATAATTAGCTCTTCCGCTTGCAAGCCGGCAGTCATTTTATCCAATGCTTGATAGCCTGTAGGTAAACCAGTAATCTCTTCATCATTTTGGTATAATTGGTCAATATTCGCAATAGTTGTATTTAGAACATCTGAAATTGATAAAAAGCCACTACGATTCCGCTTTTCGGAGACTTCTAAAATGCTGCGTTCTGCATCATCCAAAATAGATTCAACATCTTCACCTTGCTCAAAGCCTTTAGTTACAATCTCTGTAGCGGTTTGGATTAAGTTGCGCAGCAACGATTTTTGTTCAACAATTTTTGCATAATAAATGACATTGGCAGCTGTCGGTACAGCTAAAGCTAAATCTGACAGATAACTTAGTCCACCAACATCTTCTAACAAATTCTCTTGTTCTAGGCGATCTTTGATTGTTACCACATCAATCGCTTCATTTCGGTCGCTTAAGGTCATCATCGTTTGGAAAATCAACTGATGACTACGACGATAGAAATCTTTAGGTTCCACATATTCCATCGCTTCTATTAGCACATCTGCATCTAAGAAAATAGAACCTAAAACGGCTTGTTCCGCTTCAATATTTTGTGGCGGTACCCTATCTTGCAATAATTCATTCATTTTGTTCTCTCCCACGATGTCTTACTTTCTGGTTCATTTAGTCTATCCATTTTAACACAATTTCATTAAAAAAAGTACATTTTTTCTCTGCTGATTTCTCTATTTTTAGTTCACTTTCCAATTTTAAAAAATACACAATTAATAAAAATATAATATTTTTATTAATTAAAAGTGTTATTCATTTCATTTTAAAAAAATAATAAAAATAAACCGAGTAATTTATTTTATATAAAAAAGAAGCCGGAGAAATCGGCTTCTTTTTTATCGATTGTATTATTCCGCTACGACATGAACTTTAATTTTCGCTGTAACTTCATGATGTAGTTTGACTGGTACGTTAGTGTAACCTAGAGAACGAATTGGGTTGGCTAATTCGATTTTGCGTTTATCCAATTTTACATTGTATTGTTTGTTTAAGGCTTCTGCAATTTGTTTTGAAGGAATTGAGCCAAATAAACGGCTGTCTTCTCCAGCTTTTGCCTTGATCTCTACAACAGTCTTTTCATCTTCTAAAAAGGCTTGCATTTCTTTTGCTTGTGCTAAAACTTCTGCTTCATGTTTTTCTTGGGCTTTCTTTTGACCCGCTAACGCACTCATGCTTCCTTTATTGGCTTCTTTCGCATAACCATTTTTAATTAAAAAGTTTTGGGCGTAACCAGTTGGAACTTCTTTTACGTCCCCTTTTTTTCCTTTTCCTTTAACATCTTGTAAAAAAATGACTTTCATTTCCTTCACTCCTGTTCATACATTTCATTAATATTTTGACGAATTACATCAAGTAGTTGCTCTTTTACTTCTGCTACTGTTACATTTGATAATTGTACTGCCGCATTAGTAAAGTGACCGCCACCACCTAAATTTTCCATAATAATTTGGACATTAATTGAACCATTACTCCGAGCACTAATGCCAATCTGTTGATCCGTCCGCTTGGTAATGACAAATGCTGCATTAATCCCTGCCATAGAAAGTAATGTGTCCGCTGTTTTGGCAGCTGTGACACTATCATATTCTTTGTCTTCACTCCCGGCAACAACGACGGTATCTTTTGTGACATATTCGCTTTTAGAGATTAAGTTGTTCATTTCCAGATAGCTTGTAAGATCAGAACTTAATAGATATTGTACTAAAGATGAGTCTGCTCCACAAGTTCGTAAATAACTAGCCACATCAAATGTTCGCGCCGTCGTTCGTGTATTGAAACTTTTCGTATCAACCACAATTCCCGCCAACATCATGGTTGCTTCAAAGGCCTGCAGTTTATTTGCGCTATTACTTTGGTATTCGATCAATTCTGTGACTAATTCTGAAGCAGAAGAGGCAGAAGATTCAATATAAGAAAGCAAGGGTTTTGCTGGAAATTCGTCTCCTCGTCGATGGTGATCAATGATTACCACTTTATCAAAACGCTCATAGAGCTCTTGTGAGATCGATAGAGACGGTTTATGGTAATCTACCATAACTAATAAGCTACTTTCTTTCTTGCGCTTCATGGCCTCTTTAGGACTAATAATGCGCTCTTCTAATTCTGGGTACTCTTTAATCGCCTCTAACACTCTTTTGACATCGGGAATGATTTCATTTTCATCTAAAACAATCCACGCTTTTCGATTATTAAACGAAGCTAAACGAGCAACACCAAATGCTGAACCTAACGCATCCATATCTGGATAACGATGGCCCATAATATAGATGTCAGCTGATTCCGCAATAATTCCCTTAATTGCCATGCTCATTGCACGAGAACGTACTTGGGAACGTTTCGTCGTTACTGCCGTTTTTCCACCAAAAAATAACGGCTTCGCTTCATCTTTGGCTTCTTTTACAACCACTTGATCGCCACCACGTACTAAAGCTGTATCTAGGTTTGTTTGAGCCGTGGTCCCGGTTTGATCTAAGGTTGGCCCCCCATAAGCAATCCCCATACTTAACGTAATGGCTACTTCATGGTTAGCTGATTCCTTACGGATCGTATCCAAAATAGAAAATTTTTCGTCCATCATTTTTTGAATATCTTCCCATTGGGCAATGAAAAAATAACGTTCTGCGTTGATTCGCTTATAAAAAACTTTGTATTGGTCCATCCAATCAGAAACCATCGTCGTAATGAAACTATTCAAATAAGAAATTTCTTTCTCGTCCATTGTATCGGTGACATCATCATAATTATCGACAGACACAATGCCAATAGCCGTTTGCATTTCGACTTTTTCTTGATACAAATTACTTTCTTTAGTGATATCTTCAAAAGTAATTGTATGTTGTTCTTTATTGACGCTAAAGCGATAGGTATTTTCATCAATCGTAAAGATATCTTGGTTTCGTTCTGCTAATTCTAAATAGGACGTCACTTGGCTAGCGGTTAACGTTAGCTGATTGTCTTTATTAAAAATAGAAGCAGCATAAGGATTAAGCCATTCTACCGCGCGTGTTTCCCCATTATACGTAATAATTCCCACAGGTACTTCATTCACAACATAATCCAACGATTGTTCAGCAATGGAACTTGCTTCTTGAATCTTTTCTACGTTCGTAATTTCTACATCTCTAATCAACAGCCGAATAACCACTAAGAGAAAGATATCTAATGCGATAATTACCGCCAATAGCAGCCATTTATTTGTTAGTAAGAAATAGAGGAGAAATTCTACTAAGAGAAGACCCACAACAATTAAGAAACCGTTTTTTTGAATTCTCTTCTTTTGCATTTTTTTGCCTCCAATGTTTCTGCAGACCTTTGAGGCGACTTGTTCCAACGAGCATATTGCTCTGGTGATTCACTAGTTATTTCATCCTTTATTTTATCACAAAACACTTCATTCTGCGAACCTTGTTATGTTTCACGTGAAACACTAGTCAAGATAAAAAAGAACCAAAGAGCCTGCTCTTTGGTTCTGGAAATTGTCATAAAATTATTGTTCGTCACTAACGAATGGTAATAATCCCATGATACGTGCGCGTTTAATAGCAATCGTTAATTTACGTTGGTTTTTAGCGCCAGTACCTGTAACACGACGTGGTAAAATTTTGCCACGTTCTGAAATGAATCGTTTTAACAATTCAGTATCTTTATAGTCGATGTATTCGATGTGGTTTGCTGCGATGTAGTCGACTTTACGACGTTTACGTCCGCCTCTTCTTTGTTGTGCCATTCTTGTTCCCTCCTATCAAATTCGTTTAGAATGGTAAATCATCATCTGAAATGTCGATAGATGAACCTGAGCCACCAAATGGATCAGAATCTTTATCGAAATCAGGCATACCGTTATTGTTTTGCGACTGAGAAGATGATGGATTGAAACTATTGTTGTTGTTATTAAATCCAGAACCGGCATTGTTATTACCAAAGCTACGATTTTGTGATTGATAACCATTTTCGTTGTTATTAAAGCTACCGCCGCCAGTTCCTCTTTGTTCTGAAGCAGAACGAGATTCTAACAATTGGAAGTTTTCACAAACCACTTCAGTTACGTAGACACGTTGACCTTGTTGATTCTCGTAGTTACGAGTTTGAATTCTTCCGACAACACCTAATAATGTACCTTTACGGGCATAATTAGCCATTGTTTCTGCGGGTTTACGCCAAATCACACAGTTGATAAAGTCTGCTTCACGGTCACCATTTTGATTCGTAAAGTTACGGTTTACAGCAAGTGTAAAGGTCGCAACAGCTGAACCACTAGCGGTGTAACGTAAGTCAGGATCTTTTGTCAATCTTCCGACTAATACAACGTTATTAATCATTCAAAACATCTCCTTTCGTCAATAAATGTTTCATGTGAAACAAATTATGCTTCTACCTTCACGATCATATGACGGATAATATCGTCATTGATTTTTGCTAAACGATCAAACTCGTTGATTGCGCCAGCTGTTGATGGAGAAGTAACGTTAACGATATGATAGATGCCTTCACGGAATCCGTTCATTTCATATGCTAAGCGGCGTTTTTCCCAATCTTTAGATTCGATAACTTCTGCTCCGTTATCTTTTAAGATTGTGTCGAAACGTTCTACTAAAGCAGTTTTTGCTTCTTCATCAATGTTCGGACGAATAATGTACATGATTTCGTACTTCGTATCTTGACTCATTGATTTTCACCTCCCTATGGACTTCAAGGCTCTTAGTTGGCTAAGAGCAAGGAGAACATACCTAAAAAGGTAGTTCACAATCTCTAATTATATGCTAATTGATGGACAAAAGCAAGAAATAGTTTTGAAAAGCCCCAATAAAAAAGTTTCGCCAACTGGCGAAACTTTTTTATGTTATTCTTCTGTTTCTGATGTTGTTTCGTTTTCTGTTGTTTCTACAACTTCAACGATTTCTTCTTCCACTTCTTCTGGTTCTACAACAGCCATTGTTACCACTTTGGCACCATCTTCCATTCTCATTAAACGAACCCCTAATGTTGCGCGTCCTGTTTGAGAAACAGAATCAACGTTAAAGCGGATAATGACGCCTTTGTTCGTAATCAATAAGATATCTTCATCCCCATTGACCGTGGTTAAACCAGCTAATGGACCATTTTTCTCAGTGATATTTGCTGTCTTAATCCCTTTACCGCCACGTCCTTTAACTGGATATTCAGAAGCTTTTGTACGCTTACCATAACCATTTTCAGTAATGACTAGGACTTCTTTATTTTCATCCAGAATCGCTGCGCCGACCACATAATCATTTTCGCGGAGACGGATTCCCCGAACACCTGATGCTGTCCGGCCCATATCACGTACAGTATTTTCATCAAATGTGACAGAGTATCCTGCATGTGTTCCGATAATCATCTTCTGATTGCCATTAGTCGTTACCACGTTAACTAACTCATCATCTTCTTTTAAGCTAATGGCGATTAATCCATTACTACGGATATTAGAAAAAGCTGTTACGGCTGTCCGTTTGACGGTTCCTTTTAAGGTTGTGAAGAACAAGTATTTACCTGCTTCCGCTTTGCCCTCAACAGAAATAATCGCTTGAATTTTTTCTGCAGAATCAATTCCCAGTAAGTTGATCACTGGAATTCCTTTTGCTGTTCTACCGTACTCAGGGATTTCGTAACCTTTTGCTCGGTAAACTTTCCCAGTGTTCGTAAAGAATAATAACGTGTCGTGTGTTGAACAAGAAACTAGGTTTTTCACGAAATCATCATCATGAACGCCCATGCCTTGGACACCACGTCCGCCACGGCGTTGCGCCCGGAATTCAGAGTTTGCCATCCGCTTAATGTAGCCGTTATTGGTTAACGTAATCACGACTTCTTCTTCTTCGATTAAATCTTCATCTTCAAGACTTAAGACTTCACCTACTAATAATTCTGTGCGTCGTGCATCACCAAATTTTGTACGAACGTCATTTAACTCTGTTTTAATGATTTCAATGACGCGTTCTGGGCGGGCTAAAATGTCCTCTAAGTCCGCAATGAATTTCAATAGCTCTTGATATTCATTTTCAATTTTGTCGCGTTCTAAGCCTGTTAAACGGCGTAAACGCATATCTAAAATCGCTTGCGCTTGACGATCTGAAAATTCAAAGCGTTCAATTAACGTTGCTTTTGCTTCGTCATCTGATTGTGATCCACGAATAATGGCAATGATTTCATCGATATGATCTAAGGCAATTCGGAGACCTTCTAAAATATGTGCCCGTGCTTCTGCTTTGTTTTTGTCAAAAATCGTCCGGCGAGTAATGACTTCTTTTTGATGCTCGACGTAGTTTTCTAAAATACGTTTCAAGCTTAAAATTTTCGGTACACCTTTTTCAATGGCTAACATGTTAAAACCAAAAGATGTTTGTAAGGCAGTCATTTTGTACAAGTTGTTTAACACAACAGAGGCACTCACATCTCGACGAACATCGATGACAATCCGCATGCCTTCACGAGAAGATTCATCCCGCAAATCAGTAATTCCTTCAATTCGTTTATCTCTGTGTAATTCAGAAATTCGTTCGATTAATTTGGCTTTATTCACCATATAAGGCAATTCAGTTACTAAAATACGTTCTTTTCCATTCGGCATTTCAGTCAATTCAACTTTTGCACGAACTGTAATCGAACCTTTCCCCGTTTCATATGCTCGGCGAATCCCTGATTTCCCCATCACTAAACCGCCTGTTGGAAAATCTGGTCCAGGTAACACTTCCATCAATTCATTCGTCGTTACATCAGGATTGTCCATCAATAAACTTGTTGCATCAATCACTTCACTTAAATTGTGTGGTGGAATATTTGTTGCCATCCCCACCGCAATCCCCGTTGTTCCGTTAACTAGTAAGTTTGGAAAACGAGCAGGTAAAACTACTGGTTCTTGTTCTGAATCATCATAGTTTCCTTGGAAATCGACTGTATTTTTGTTAATATCTCGTAGCATTTCTAAAGCAATTTTACTCATACGTGCTTCGGTATAACGCATAGCGGCAGCGCCGTCACCATCGACAGAACCGAAGTTTCCGTGGCCGTCAACTAACATAGCCCGATAACTAAAAGGTTGTGCCATCCGCACCATTGATTCGTAAATCGCACTGTCCCCATGGGGGTGATATTTACCCATAACATCCCCAACAATCCGGGCTGATTTTTTGTGTGGTTTATCAGGGGTTACCCCTAATTCGTTCATTCCATATAAGATTCGGCGATGAACAGGTTTTAAACCGTCACGAACGTCAGGTAACGCGCGGGCTACGATAACACTCATTGCGTAGTCAATGAAAGATTCTTTCATTTCGCTGGTCAGATTGACGTCTTGAATGTTTTCTTTAATTTCTTCACTCATGAATTTTTTCCCCTCTAAATATATGTTCTAGCGTCTCTTACAACGTTGCGACACATTAAATATCCAAGTTTTTCACGTAATGGGCATTTTCTTCGATAAACGCACGACGTGGTTCCACACGATCGCCCATTAGCATTTCAAAAATTTGGTCAGCTTCAATGGCATCATCGACACTCACTCGCGCCATTAATCGTTTTTCTGGGTCCATTGTTGTTTCCCAAAGTTGGTGATCATCCATTTCACCCAACCCTTTGTAACGTTGAACACTTGGTTTTGGTGAAGCAGGTAATTCTTCTAACACTTTTGCTAGTTCCTCTTCAGCATGTTTGCCCGGTTGAACGTAGGTGATGTTTTTCCCTTGTTTCACACCATATAGTGGTGGTTGGGCAATATACACATAACCAGCTTCAACAATTGGCCGCATGAAGCGATAGAACAAGGTTAATAACAACGTTCGAATATGCGCACCATCGACATCGGCATCGGTCATAATCACTAGTTTGTGATAACGTGCTTTAGAAACATCGAAATCTTCGCCGAAGCCTGTTCCCATAGCTGTAAATAATGACCGAATTTCTTCATTGGCTAAAATTTTATCCATGCTGGCTTTCTCGACATTCAAGATTTTCCCACGAATTGGTAAAATGGCTTGGAATTCACGGCTACGGCCTTGTTTTGCTGAACCGCCGGCCGAGTCTCCTTCGACGATAAATAATTCGCATTTTTCCGGATCTTTACTTGAGCAATCAGCCAGCTTCCCTGGCAAGTTGCTAATTTCTAAAGCGCCTTTACGACGGGTGACTTCACGGGCTCTTTTAGCGGCTAAACGAGCTTTTGAGGCCAACATACCTTTTTCGACAATTTGTTTACCGACTGTTGGATTTTCCATCAAGAATTTTGTAAAGTATTCTGAGAATAAACGATCCGTGACGGTCCGTACTTCTGAGTTTCCTAATTTCGTTTTGGTTTGTCCTTCAAATTGAGGATCTGGGTGTTTGATGGAAACCACTGCGGTTAAGCCTTCACGAACATCTTCCCCAGTTAATTTTTCATCGTTTTCTTTCATCAATTTTTGTTTACGTGCATAGTCATTAATCACACGTGTTAAAGAAGTTTTAAAACCAGATTCATGCGTTCCGCCTTCATAAGTATGAATATTGTTGGCAAAACTTAAAATATTTGAGTGGTAGCCATCTGTATACTGCATTGACACTTCCACTGTAATATCTTGTTGCTCTCCTTCAATGAAGATTGGCTCTGGGAAAATAACGTCTTTATTGGCATTTAAATGCTCAACATAACTCTTAATCCCGCCTTCATAGTGATACTCTTTTTTATCTTCTTGTCCTTCACGACGGTCTTCAATTGAAATGTGTAAGCCTCGATTTAAAAAGGCTAATTCACGAACCCGTGTTGCTAATTTATCAAAATCATAAACGGTTGTTTCTGTAAAAATTTCAGGATCTGGAATAAAGTGAACAGTGGTTCCGTGGCGATCCGTTTCTTCGATAACTTTTAGGTCATCAACAACCGCACCACGACGATATTCTTGGTAATACACTTTGCCATCTTTATAAACACGAACATCTAAACTGGTCGATAAAGCATTAACAACAGAGGAACCAACACCGTGCAAGCCACCTGATACTTTATAGCCGCCACCGCCAAATTTCCCGCCGGCATGTAGCACTGTAAACACTGTTTCCACAGCTGGGCGACCTGTTTTGGCTTGAATCCCGACTGGAATTCCACGACCATCATCGATAACAGTAATACTATCGTCTGGTTCGATAATTACTTGAATTGATTTAGCAAATCCTGCTAAGGCTTCGTCGATAGAGTTGTCAACGATTTCCCATACTAAGTGGTGTAACCCTTCGCCACTAGTAGAACCTATGTACATACCAGGACGTTTCCGGACAGCTTCTAAGCCCTCCAAAACTTGAATCTGACTAGCGTCATATTCTTGCGCACGTTCTCTCATGTTTTTTTCTTCTTCTGTCATGTCGCTGAATTCCTTTCTATCTTGCCTTGTTGAACATAAAAAATATCTGGTTCAACTGTTAGCTTGTCTTTTATGTGATCTAAACTAGTTGTCGTTAAGAACGTTTGAACTTTGCCTTCAATCGTTTCTAACAAGTGAATTTGACGTTCATTATCTAATTCACTCATGACATCATCTAGTAATAACACAGGATATTCTCCTGTTTCTGAATGCATCAAATCAATCTCTGCCAATTTAATACTTAAAGCTGTCGTTCGCTGTTGGCCTTGTGAGCCATACGTTTGAACATTTTGACCATTGACAATAAACAGCAAATCGTCACGATGAGGGCCTAAAAAAGTATTCGCTTTAAACAATTCACGCTTACGATTGTTCATTAATTGTTGGAGCAATTGATTTTGAAGTGCTTCTAAGGAAAGATCCGTGTTGTCAATTGGGATGCTTGATGCGTAGTCAATGGTGAGCGTTTCGCGTCCATGACTAATTTTTTGATGGAGTAAGTTTGCCCAGTGTTCTAATTTTTTAAGAAAACCTAACCGAGCGTATAGAACTTTCCCGCCAAATTCAGCTAGCTGTTCTGTCAAAATATCCAGATAAACAGTATCTGTTTGTTTCTTTTCAGCTAGTTGTTTTAGGTATTGGTTCCGTTGCTTTAAAACAGACTGATATTGGACAAGATCATAAAGATAAATAGGACTCACTTGTCCGAGTTCCATGTCAATAAATTTCCGGCGGACTTGAGGTGAGCCTTTCACCAAAGATAAATCTTCTGGGGCAAATAAAATAACATTCAGTTGCCCAATGTACGCACTGAGCCTTTTTTGCTCAATGTGGTTAACCTTGGTTTTACGTCCTTTGTTGGAAATTAAAATTTCCAACGGCACGGTGCCTGTCTTTTTTTCAACCACACCGCTAATTTTAGCTGCTGCTTGTTCCCAGCCAATTAATTCTTTTTCATTGCTGGTTCGATGACTTCGTGTCATTGCTAGAACATAAATGCTTTCTAACAAGTTGGTTTTTCCTTGGGCGTTTTCGCCTAAAAAAAGATTTAACGTTTTTGGAAAATCTAAGCTGACTGTTTCATAATTACGATAATGCTGAAGTGTCAGCTCATTCAGCCGCATCGTCGGACTCGTTTCCGTTTTTCACCATAAAAAAAGTACCTTCTTCAGGTATCTCAATCATCATGCCCGCATAAAGTTTCCGTCCGCGACGATTTTCCAACTCGCCATCAACAAACACGCTATTGTCTGCCAAATACCATTTGGCTTGGCCGCCACTACCAATGACGTTGATTTCTTTAAGAAACTGACCAAGCGTTATATACTCAGTTGCTAAAACAAACGTTTTTTTCAATGTGCATCCCTCTTTTTTCTAATACGTTCTCATATATATTATACCCTTTTTCATAAGAGAAAACAAATTTATCTGTCTAATTTTCATTCTAAGCAATTTTAATTCTAAATGACCGAAAATATTATTAGGATAAAAAAACTCTTAAAAAGCATTTTAAAACGGAAATTGATATTTTCTTGAGAAAAAAGGGGCCTGATTTGGCAGAAATGACGAGTAGCGTTTAACTAAAAAACAATTTGGGGTAACTCAAAGACAAACGAAGAGGGCATGCATTGAAGAAAAGTAGCTTGTAGAGGTCTGAGCGTCGTTTTAAGCAACGTAAACTTCTTTCACTAGGAAATGTTCATAAAAAAATGAACAGCTCTTAAACGAAAAATTAAAGGGCTTTTTTCTTTATCCACGAAAAAAAAAAGCAGAATTTATTCGTCAAACGATAGTTCAAATATTCACAATCATATTAGCGTAAAAGCTATTCTAGTTTTAAAAAGCTTATCTAGCAGCGTTTATCGGCTTTAAATAGACGACAAAAAAGAACCTTCGGCGATCATAGTGATTTTCCGAAGGTCTTTTTTAAACATGATTAATTTGTACGAACCGGTGTAATTAGTTGAATGAAATCTAGTTCTGTTTCGGTTGGCTCCAATGTAAACGGACGAATTGGAGAAAGGAATTTCACGGTAATATTCATATCGCCAAACGCTCGCAACGCATCTTTCATATAATCTGGGTTGAAAGAAATATCCAACGCTTCACCAGAAACATTTTCATAGTTTAACGCTTCTTCGACTTTTCCAATTTCAGGTGAATTTCCATATAAAACAACAGAATCTGGTGAAATCGAAAGGCGAACAATATTGTTACGTCCTTCATGAGAAAGTAAAGAGGCACGTTCGATTGCTGAAAGCAATTCTGGTACATAAAATTCAATTTGCGTGTTATGGCTAGTTGGAATTAAACGGTTGGTATCAGGATAATTACCTTCTAACAAACGAGAATAGAAGTACATTGTTTCTGTTTTAAATAGCACTTGATTTTCCATAATGCTGATTTCAACCATTTCTTCTTCATTGGTTAATGAACGAGAAAGTTCAGTTAAACTTTTTCCTGGAATTACAATGTTAAAGTCTTCTACTGCTTGTTCTGTCGGGATCACACGTTGACTTAAACGATGTGAATCTGTCGCAACGGCAAGTAATTTTTGATTTTCTAAAATAAAGTGGACCCCAGTTAAAATTGGACGACTTTCGTGCATCGAGACAGCAAAACCTGTTTCACTAATAATTTTTGTCAATAAATGAACAGGTAATTTCATTTGGTTTTGAGTATCAATTACTGGTAAGTGCGGATAATTGTCAGCATCTAATCCATTAACCGTAAAATCAGCTTTTCCTGAAGTAATTGCAACTTGATTGTTATCTAGAACTTCCATTGTGAACATATCTTCTGGTAATTTACGAATAATTTCGCCAAAGAAACGAGATTGTAAAACGATGCTACCTGTGCGTTCAATGGTCATTTGAGCTTTTTCATCATCTTTACTTAAAAAACTTTCAATTGAAATATCCGCGTTACTCCCAGTAAGTGATAAGCCATCTTCTGATAACACAATTTTAACACCTGTTAAGATTGGAATCGTTGTTTTAGAAGAAATTGCTCGTTGAACAGTTTGTAATTCTTGTAAAAAGACACTTCGTTTGACCGTTAATTTCATAATGTAAACTCCTTTTTAAGTATTTTCAATACGTTCTAATTTTGTATGCCACTGTTTTGTATATTATATATAAATAAATAATAAAAGTAATAGGGCATGTTGATTCTGTGGAAAAGTCAAAAGAGCATTGTTTTTACTAAGTTATCCACTTGTGTATAAGTTGTGGATAACTTTGTTCTTTTTTGTTTAGTTTTCCACATCCTAAGAGTTCAATAAATTTTTAATTTCACTGACTTCTTTTTGAATCGCTGGATCTTTTTCCAATAATTGCTGAATCTTTTCGTGCGCATGAATCACCGTTGTATGATCTTTGCCGCCAAATTCGGCACCAATTTTTGGCAAGGAATTGTCGGTCATTTCTCTAGCAAGATACATTGAGATTTGACGAGGAACCACAATTGTTTTCACTCGTTTTTTCCCTTTTAAATCCTTAAGAGGCACATGATAATATTTGGATACTTCTTCTTGAATTTGTAAGATGGACAATTGATTTTTACTACCAACTGATTTTAGAGATTTCAAGGCGTCCGCCGCTAAACTAGTGGTAATATCTTCTCCATTAATAGTTGCAAAGGCTTGAACGCGGACCAAAGCACCCTCTAATTCACGGATATTAGAATCGATTTGACCAGCGATATAACTTAGTGTATCATCCGGAATTTCTAAACGCTCGGCATCTGCTTTTTTGCGCAAAATTGCAATCCGTGTTTCTAAATCAGGCGGGGTGATATCGACAGACAAACCCCAAGCAAAGCGAGAAACTAATCGTTCAGGTAATTTTGGAATATCATTCGGCGGGCGATCACTTGTTAAAACAATTTGTTTATTTTCATTGTAAAGATCGTTGAAGGTATGGAAAAATTCTTCCAATGTTGCTTCTTTTTCCGCCAAAAATTGAATATCATCGACTAATAATAAGTCAACATTGCGATATTCTTTCCGAAATTGTTCGGATGTCTTTGTTTGAATTGAGTTGATAAATTCATTCGTAAACGTTTCGCTACTAACATATTTGACTTTGGCATCTGGTTGATTCACTAACATTTGATGACCAATGGCATGCATCAAATGGGTTTTCCCTAACCCTACACCACCATAGAAGAAAAGGGGATTGTAAATCGAACCCGGATCCTCGGCAACAACAAGCGCTGCAGCGTGAGCCATTTGGTTTCCTTTACCAATAACGAAGGTGTCGAAAGTGTACTTAGGATTAAGCATCGCTTTTTTACTTTGTTCACTAAAAACAACTTCTTCTTCGGCAGGTTCTTCGAGTTCTTGTGCCAGTGCTGCGTCTTTTTCATCGGCAACAACAAAATGGGGCATCACTTCTGCACCGGTCAATTTAAATCCAGTTTCGACAATTTTTGCCGAAAGATTTTTTTCCCAGTAATCACGATGAACTGCAGAAGGGACTTCTAGCCACAATTGATTGTTGTCTAATTTCAAAGGGCGTGTGGTTTTAATCCAAGCATCAAAACTTGGCGCCGACAAAATCGCTTGATAGGCTTCTTCAAGGCTATGCCAAAAACTTTCCACGTCGGGCAT